>JABSOI010000022.1 GCA_013216015.1 Alteromonadaceae bacterium
TTTGTCTGGAACTAAAAACCTGTGCTATTGGCAATTTATCCTCGATAACTGCTCCTGCGTTATCCTACTTACGTGCACCCATGCACTAATCATTGAATATTGATCACTTTATTAATGGAATTGGTATTATTTGTATTAATGATTGATACTATTTGGTGTTAAAAATCGAGAGTAAAAAGGCAGCTTATGCTGCCTGATTAATTTATTTGTAACAGATATTATCGATAAAACCGAAGGTTATCTATTCTTTATTTAACTTTTAAAGGCACAAACTCACGATCAATTTCGCCAGTATATTTTTGACGTGGACGACCAATTTTTTGACCTGGTTGGCTTAACATTTCATCCCAGTGAGAAATCCAACCTACTGTACGGGACATCGCAAAGATAACAGTGAACATACTGCTGGGAATGCCAATAGCTTTTAAGATGATACCTGAATAAAAATCAACGTTAGGGTATAGTTTCTTAGAAACAAAATATTCATCTTCAAGTGCAATACGCTCCAGTTCCATTGCTATATCAAGTAATGGATCTTGAATATTTAATTCTTTTAAAACATCATGACACGTTTCACGCATTACTGTAGCACGTGGGTCAAAGTTTTTATAAACCCTGTGACCAAATCCCATTAGGCGGAACGGATCATTTTTGTCTTTTGCTTTGGCAACAAATTCGGCAATACGATCAACCGTGCCAATTTCTTCAAGCATAGTTAAACAAGCTTCGTTAGCGCCACCATGTGCAGGGCCCCACAAAGATGCTACACCAGCAGCAATACATGCGTACGGGTTAGCACCGGAAGAGCCAGCTAAACGTACTGTTGAAGTAGAAGCGTTTTGTTCGTGATCTGCATGCAAAGTAAATATTCTATCCATTGCTTTAGCAATAGTTGGATTTACAATATATTTTTCTGCAGGAACAGAAAACATCATGTGTAAGAAGTTTTCAGCATAGCTTAAATCATTACGCGGATAAACGAATGGTTGACCAATACTGTATTTGTACGACATTGCCGCAATAGTTGGCATTTTTGCTATTAAACGATGAGCACTTCGCATGCGCTGCTTTGGATCATCTATATCTAAATCGCTGTGATAAAAAGACGATAACGCACCAACAACAGCACAAACCATTGCCATTGGATGGGCATCAGGTAAGAAACCGTGGAAAAAGTGAACTAATTTTTCATGTACCATCGTATGATTGTTGATGGTGGCTTTGAATTCATCATATTGTTCTAGAGTAGGTGCTTGACCGTTTAATAAAATATAACAAACTTCTAAATAATCTGCTTTTTTTGCCAAGTCATCAATAGCATAGCCACGGTGTTGTAATATACCTTTATCGCCATCTATATACGTAATAGCAGATTCACATGAAGCCGTTGCTAAAAAGCCTGGATCATAAGTAAAATAGCCATGACTACCTAAAGTTCTGATGTCTATTACATCTAAACCTGCGCTGCCTGAATGAATAGGTAAGTCCGCAATTACTTTACCGTCGATACTAAGAGTGGCTTTTGTTTCAGCCATATGCTTTATCCCCTATCAATTTGTTTACTGACCCCATGGAAAAATCAGTCAGTTTCTATGAATATTAAACTGCGGGTATTCTACTTCAAAACACCCCCTAAAAGTCAATGCAATTGTGTTGCCAAAAAGATCTATATTAATTTTCAATTAAATACAGCTTAAAAAATGAACAGAAAATCAGTTCTGATTAAAATGTAAGCGTAGGCCTTTAAAATTGCAAGAAAATTGTAATTGATGGCTATCAATTATATAATCCACACGTTCTGAGGCTGTTTTTGTAAGCCTACGCAAATTGTTTATACTGATATGAAAATATTTCATCGGCATCAGTGATGTTATTGAATTATTTTGTCTGCGTATTATTAGTGGTTAATTATCTTAAACGGTCTGTAGTCTTGTAATTTAACAGCAATAGAATATCTCGGGGGTTACTCAAGAAATTATTAAGTAAACTGCATATTGGTAGAATACTTACTTCATGAGTAACAATAAAAAAAAGTTGAAGGCTCTAAGAGCTCTTTAGGCAGTAATCGTGAAAAAACAACGTCCTGTATATATAGATTTCACTACAATTAAAATGCATCCTGCAGCACATGCATCTATTTTACACCGTATTTCTGGTGTAATTATGGTATTTGCTATTGGTATTTTATTGTGGGCACTTTCATTATCTCTATCTTCTGCGGAAGGATTTGCTCAAATTCAAGCATGGCTTGATGGCATATTTTTCAAAATAATCATTTTAGGTATTATTTCTGCACTTATTTACCATTTGCTGGGTGGAATTCGCCACCTGTTTATGGACTTAGGCCATTTTGAAGAATTAGATTCCAGTAATACCAGTGCCAAATTTATAATGGTACTTTGGCTCGCACTTACCGTAGTTGTAGGAGTTTGGTTATGGTAGACAGTATTGCAACAGTAGGCCGTAATGGCGTGCATGATTTTATTTTATTGAGATCCAGCGCAGTTATTCTCACGTTATATACAGTAATAATTGCTGGTTTTTTTATTGTAACCCCTGAAGTAACATTCGAAACATGGCATGGTTTCTTTGCACAAATGAGTGTTAAAATTGCTACTTTACTAGCGATTATATCACTTGTTGTGCACGCTTGGATTGGTGTTTGGCAAGTACTTACTGATTATGTTAAACCTGCATTTTTACGCGGTTCATTACAGTTTATCTTTTCTGTTACTTTATTAGCCTACCTTGCAGCAGGCTTTATTATTGTGTGGGGTGTATAAGTGAGCGTTCCAATTCGTGAATTTGATGCCATAGTTATTGGCGCAGGCGGTGCAGGTATGCGCGCTGCATTAGCAATTTCGGAGTCAGGTCAGTCTTGTGCCTTGATTTCAAAAGTATTTCCAACCCGTTCTCATACTGTATCTGCTCAAGGTGGTATTACCGTTGCTCTAGGTAATGCCCATGAAGATCATTGGGAACAACACATGTACGATACCGTAAAAGGCTCTGATTATATTGGTGACCAAGACGCGATCGAATACATGTGTAAAGTTGGTCCTGAATCAATTATTGAACTAGATAAAATGGGTTTACCTTTCTCCCGTTTTGAAAATGGTAAAATTTACCAACGTCCCTTCGGTGGACAATCTAAAAACTTTGGTGGTGAACAGGCTGCACGTACGGCTGCTGCAGCTGATCGTACCGGTCACGCTTTACTTCATTGTTTATATCAGCAAAACGTTAAAAATAAAACTAACGTTTACAGTGAATGGTATGCCTTGGATTTAGTTAAAAATAGTGCCGGAGTTATTGTCGGTACTACTGCTATTTGTATTGAAACGGGCGAAGTAGTTTATTTTAAAGCTCGTGCAACCGTTTTAGCTACGGGTGGTGCAGGGCGTATTTTTGCTTCAACCACCAATGCACATATTAATACGGGGGACGGTGTTGGTATGTCACTTCGTGCCGGTGTTCAAATGCAGGACATGGAAATGTGGCAGTTCCACCCGACAGGTATCGCAGGTGCTGGTGTACTAGTTACTGAAGGTTGTCGTGGCGAAGGTGGTTATCTACTTAATAAAGATGGCGAACGCTTCATGGAGCGTTATGCTCCAAATGCTAAAGATTTAGCGGGTCGTGACGTTGTTGCCCGTTCAATGATGACTGAAATTCGCGAAGGTCGTGGTTGTGACGGTCCCTGGGGTCCACATATTAAGTTGAAACTTGATCATTTAGGTCGTGAAACTTTAGAAAAACGTTTACCGGGTGTTTGTGAGTTATCCAAAACATTTGCTCATGTTGATCCTGCCCTTGAACCAATTCCTGTTATTCCAACTTGTCACTATCAAATGGGTGGTGTGCCAACTAACGTTAATGGTCAGGCACTTACCATTGGCAGTGATGGCAAAGTAACTATTGTTGAAGGCTTGTTTGCTGTTGGTGAAATCGCTTGTGTATCTGTTCATGGCGCTAACCGTTTAGGTGGCAACTCATTGCTGGATTTAGTTGTTTTCGGTCGTGCAGCTGGTAAATTCCTGGGTGGATACTTAAAGGATACTGATTTTGGCCTTGAAGCGTCTGAATCTGATTTAGAAGCAAGTCTGGCTCGTACTAACCGTTGGGAATCTTCAACGAAAGGTGAAGATCCTGTTCAAATTCGTAAAGACTTACAGCAATGTATGCAAATGAACTTCTCGGTATTCCGTGAAGGAAAAGCAATGGCTGAAGGTATGAAAGAGTTGACAGAGATCCGTGAACGTTTAAAAGAAGCTCGTTTAGATGACAAGTCATCAGAATTTAATACTCAACGTATCGAGTGTTTAGAATTAGATAACTTAATGGAAACAGCATACTGCTCTGCAAAAGCGGCAAACTTCCGTACAGAAAGTCGTGGTGCTCATGCCCGTCAAGATTTCACTGAACGTGATGATGAGAATTGGTTATGCCATTCAATTTATTCACCTCAAACTGAAGAAATGACGAAGCGCTCAGTAAATATGAGCCCTGTTCACCGTGAAGCTTTTCCACCTAAAGCTCGTGTTTACTAAGGAATATATTGATGAAACAGTTATTTTCGATTTACCGTTATAACCCTGATGTAGACGATAAACCTTACATGAAGGACTATGAGTTAGAAATACCTGAAGGTTCAGATATGATGGTATTGGATGCCTTGATCTTATTAAAAGAGCAAGATGCAACTTTATCATTCCGTCGTTCATGTCGTGAAGGTGTTTGTGGCAGCGATGGTTTAAATATGAATGGGAAAAATGGCTTAGCTTGTATAACGCCATTGTCTGATTTAAAAACCAATAAAATTGCTTTACGTCCATTACCCGGTTTACCGGTAGTGCGTGATTTAATTATTGATCTGACACAATTTTATAATCAATACGAAAAAGTTAAACCGTATTTGATTAACGATGGCAAAGACCAGCCAGCACGTGAACATTTACAATCAATTGAAGAACGTGAACATTTAGATGGATTATACGAGTGTATTTTATGTGCTTGTTGTTCGACTTCTTGTCCGTCTTTTTGGTGGAATCCTGACAAATTTATCGGTCCGGCAGGTTTGTTACACGCTTATCGGTTCTTGATTGATAGTCGTGATACTGCTACAGAAGAACGTTTAGATGATTTACAAGATGCATACAGCGTATTTCGTTGTAAGGGCATCATGAACTGTGTTGATGTTTGTCCTAAGGGATTAAATCCAACGAAAGCCATTGGCCATATTAAGTCGATGTTGTTAACAAGAGCAGTTTAATTTTAAAATTGGCTATACTATCAAGAGCAGAATTATTATAATTTCGCTCTTGATTTGTTTACGAAGGTTGTAGTAGTTTAGTAGGCTAAATATTATTTTTTTTATTGGGTGTCGATAACAGCAATAATGACTTAATTGCATGTTGTTAGAACACATTTATTTTTTTTGCTTTACCCAGCAAAGGAACAGGGCAATGCCAGACGGTGTAATGAAGGCTTGGATAGAGTCTTCCCATTTAAACGGTGCTAATATCGTTTATATTGAACAATTGTATGAATCTTATCTAGATAATGCGCATTCTGTGTCAACAGAATGGCGAGAACTATTTCAACAACTGCCAAAAATTGAAGGTACTACAATTGAGTACCATCATTCGGCTATTCGTGACGAATTTAAAGAGCTTGCAAAACAGCCTTATCGACATGTAGTTGCTGCAGGTGGTGGTGATGCGAAGCAAGTTAAAGTATTGCAGCTCATTAATGCCTTTCGTTTTCGCGGTCATCAAAATGCCAATTTAGATCCGTTAGGATTATGGCAACGAGATAAAATTCGTGATCTTCAATTATCTCATCATGAGTTAGCAGAAAACGATTTTGATAAAGAGTACAATGTGGGTTCGTTTGCCGTAGGGCAAGAGTCGATGAACTTAGGTTCTATTTATAAAGCACTTAAAACGACATATTGTAGTTCAATCGGTGCGGAATATATGCATATCACCGATACCGAGGAAAAACGCTGGTTGCAACAACGTTTAGAGTCGGTTCAATCGCAAGCGGCTTTATCCATTGATGAAAAAATAGATCTGCTCAATGGTTTGATTGCAGCTGATGGTTTAGAAAAATACTTAGGTGCTAAATTTCCTGGAGCAAAACGTTTTTCCTTAGAGGGGGGAGACGCAATGGTACCTATGCTTAAGGAGTTAATTACCCGCGCAGGTATTCATGGCACGAAAGAAGTTGTTATTGGTATGGCTCACCGTGGTCGCCTCAATTTACTTGTTAATGTTATGGGTAAGAATCCGTCAAAACTATTTGATGAATTTGCTGGCAAGCATGCTGAAATTTCCAGCTCTGGTGATGTTAAGTATCATCAAGGTTATTCGTCTGATTTTGTTACTCCTGGTGGTAATGTCCATTTGGCCCTTGCGTTTAATCCTTCACACCTTGAAATTGTTAATCCAGTGGTTATCGGTTCGGTACGTGCACGTTTAGACCGTCGAAATTGTAGCCAGGGTGATTTAGTCCTGCCTATCACTATTCATGGCGATTCAGCAATTGCAGGGCAAGGCGTTGTGCAGGAAACCTTTAATATGTCGCAAGCCCGGGCATTTAAAGTAGGTGGCACTATTCGGGTAGTAATCAATAACCAAGTGGGTTTTACTACTTCTCAAGCTGAAGATACCCGTTCAGGTGAATATTGTACCGATATTGCTAAAATGGTGCAGGCACCTATTCTTCATGTAAATGGAGATGATCCGGAAGCGGTTATTTTAGTTACACAAATCGCTCTTGATTTCCGTAATAAATTTAAACGTGACGTAGTTATCGATTTAGTTTGTTATCGACGTCACGGTCATAATGAAGCTGATGAGCCTAATGCCACTCAGCCTATTATGTATCAAAAAATTAAAAACCATCCAACGCCTCGTCAGTTATATGCTGATAAGTTAATTGCACAAGGTAATTTAACTCAGGCAAAAGCTGATGAGATGACTGCTTATTACCGTAAACTACTTGATGAAGGTCAGTGTACGGTTGAACAATGGCGTCCAATGACTGAACATTCCGTTGACTGGTCACCGTATATCGGCCATGACTGGGATGATGATTACGATAAAGAAATATCGTTAGATAAATTAAAGCAGTTAGCGACAGGTATTGCCAGTTATCCTGAAACACATCCTGTACAAGGGCGTGTTAAGAAAATTTATGATGATCGCGTAAAAATGGCCAAAGGAGAAAAACTTCTCGATTGGGGTATGGCTGAAAATTTAGCTTACGCATCGATTGTTGATTTAGGCAAACGTGTTCGTATTACCGGACAAGATTCAGGGCGCGGTACTTTTTTCCATCGTCATGCGGTGTTGCATAATCAAAATGACGGCAGTACTTATTTACCCTTGAACCATGTCAGTGAGAATCAAGGTCCATTTGATATTTGGGATTCTGTACTTTCAGAAGTATCGGTATTGGCATTTGAATATGGTTATACGACAGCAGAGCCTGCCGGTTTAACTATTTGGGAAGCTCAGTTTGGTGACTTTGCCAACTGTGCTCAAGTCGTCTTTGATCAATTTATTAGCTCGGGCGAACAAAAATGGGGCCGTTTATGTGGTCTTACAATGTTGTTACCACATGGTTATGAAGGTCAGGGACCAGAACATTCTTCTGCGAGATTAGAGCGCTTTTTGCAATTATGTGCTGATCATAATATGCAGGTTTGTGTTCCGACAACCCCTGCGCAAGTATTTAATATGTTGCGCAGACAAGTGGTTCGCCCTATGCGTCGTCCATTGGTTGTTATGTCGCCTAAATCGTTATTGCGTCATCCTTTGGCGGTTTCTTCCCTTGAAGATCTGTCTACGGGTGTATTCCATAATGTTATTGGTGAGATTGATGAGCTTGATTCAAAAGGGGTTAAGCGGGTTGTATTTTGCAGTGGTAAAGTTTACTACGAACTACTTGAGCAACGTCGTAAGCATGAGCAAACCGATGTTGCCATCATTCGAATTGAACAATTATATCCATTCCCGGAAAAAGAGCTTCAAGATGCGTTGAAAGAATATAAGCATGTGGATCAATTTGTCTGGTGTCAGGAAGAGCCTCAAAACCAAGGTGCCTGGTATTGTTCTCAGCATCATTTTAGAGCGGCTATCCCTAAAGGTAATTATTTGACATATGCGGGTCGTAAAGCATCTGCAGCTCCTGCTGTTGGTTATATGTCAGTTCATGTTAAAGAACAACAAGCGTTAGTTAATGAAGCGCTGAATGTTGATTAACGAAGTTTATTAAATGCACTTTTAGCTTAATATTAGAACTGAGAGTGTGGTTAAGTGTGTAATTAAGGAATAAGTAAATGACAACCGAAATAAAGGTTCCTGTTCTACCCGAGTCAGTTGCAGATGCAACAATTGCGACTTGGCATGTACAAGTTGGTGATAAAGTTAGCCGCGACCAAAATCTTGTTGATATTGAAACAGATAAAGTCGTGCTGGAAGTGGTTGCGACTGCCGATGGTGTAATTACTGAAATCAGTCAAGATGAAGGCGCAACGGTATTAGGTGATCAAGTTATTGCCATCCTTTCTGAAGGTACTGCAGCTTCTGCGCCTCAAGCAAGTGCTCCTGCTCCTGTTGCTGCTGCATCTGCGGGTGCTGCTAAAATTATTGATATCGTAGTACCTGTATTACCAGAGTCAGTAGCGGATGCAACTATTGCTTCATGGCATGTTGCACAAGGTGATACCGTATCAGTAGATCAAAACCTGGTTGATATTGAAACAGATAAAGTTGTCTTGGAAGTTGTAGCGCAAGAAAATGGTGTGATTGGTAAAATCATTCACGGTGAAGGAGATACTGTGTTGGGCGCTCAAAAAATTGGTGAACTAAATGCCGGTGCAACTGCTGGCGCTCCAGCAGCACAAGAAGAAGCTAATAGCTCTGATGAGCTGGCAAGCCCTTCAGTGCGTCGTTTGATGACTGAAAATGGCATGACTGCCGGTGATGTTAAAGGTTCAGGTAAAGGCGGACGAATTTCTAAAGAAGATGTTGAAGCGGCATTAGCTAATGCTGCTAATAAACAGAGTGCACCAGCAGCATTAGCCACTCCTGTACCTGTGGCACAAGGCTCAGGTGAACGTAGTCAAAAACGTGTACCAATGACACGTTTACGTAAAACTATTGCCAAACGTTTATTGGAAGCTAAAAATTCAACGGCAATGTTAACAACATTTAATGAAGTTAACATGAAGCCAATTATGGATTTGCGTAAACAATATAAAGACTTATTTGAAAAGACTCATGATACCCGCCTTGGTTTCATGTCTTTTTACGTAAAAGCAGTAACTGAAGCGTTAAAACGTTTTCCAGGAGTCAATGCTTCTATTGATGGTGATGATATTGTCTATCATAACTTTTTTGATATCAGTATAGCTGTATCTACACCTCGTGGTTTGGTTACTCCTGTATTACGTGATACTGATCAATTAGGTATGGCGGCTATTGAAAATGGCATTCGTGAATTAGCAATTAAAGGTCGCGACGGCAAACTTTCAATTGCAGATATGACGGGGGGTAACTTTACCATCACTAACGGTGGCGTATTTGGTTCATTGTTATCAACACCTATTCTTAATTTACCACAAGCGGCTATTTTGGGTATGCATAAAATCCAGGATCGTCCTATGGCAGTAAATGGTAAAGTTGAAATTTTACCTATGATGTATTTAGCATTATCTTACGATCATCGCTTAATTGATGGTAAAGAATCTGTTGGTTTCCTAGTGACAATTAAAGAACTGTTAGAAGATCCAACACGTTTGCTTTTAGATATCTAATTAGTATCCGTCTAGAAACAGGATCTTAGCGAGGGCGAGCCAATTACACGGAAATGCGCTTTACAATATATAGGCGTTTAGTCATTCTAAATAACACTATCTTGTGGTGCACAGTTCGTGTCAGTGGGACGTCCGCAGTAGACATCCGTTTCTTGATGGACATTATTACATTGGATTAAATAACGTCGAACTTAGACGATTGTATTAGCTCTTTAGACTACCGTCTTTAGAGCTTTTGTACTATAATCTGTCGACTTTTTCGGTGAGAGCAATTTTGTAAGCATTTAGCTATTAAAGCTTTCACTATAATTTACAGATAAATGGATAAAACACCATGAATTTGCATGAGTACCAAGCGAAACAATTGTTCGCTGAATATGGTTTACCAGTTTCTGAAGGATTCGCTTGCGATACCCCTCAAGAAGCTGCCGAAGCTGCCAGTAAAATTGGCGGCGATATGTGGGTTGTTAAAACTCAAGTCCACGCGGGTGGTCGCGGTAAAGCTGGCGGTGTTAAGCTAGTTAAAACCAAAGAAGAGATCAGAGAATTTGCTCAGCATTGGTTAGGCAAAAACTTAGTTACATACCAGACAGATGAAAAAGGACAGCCAGTTTCTAAAATTTTAGTGGAAAGCTGTACGGATATTGCGAATGAATTATACCTTGGCGCTGTTGTTGACCGTGGTACTCAACGTGTAGTGTTTATGGCATCTACTGAAGGTGGTGTTGAAATTGAAACAGTTGCTGAAGAAACGCCTGAGTTAATTCACAAAGCTGAAATCGATCCATTAGTTGGTCCTCAAGCTTATCAAGCACGTGAGCTTGGTTTCAAATTGGGTTTAAACCCTGTACAAATGAAGCAATTTGTTAAGATCTTTATGGGTCTTGCAAAAATGTTCAATGATTATGACTTTGCTTTATTGGAAATTAACCCGTTAGTAATTACAGATGAAGGTAACCTTCACTGTTTAGACGGTAAAATTGGTATTGATGGTAATGCTTTATACCGTCAGCCTAAAATCCGCGAAATGCACGATCCATCTCAAGAAGATGAGCGTGAAGCACACGCAGCACAGTGGGAACTTAACTATGTTGCTTTAGACGGTAACGTTGGTTGTATGGTTAATGGTGCCGGTCTTGCTATGGGTACTATGGATATCGTTAACTTGCACGGTGGCAAACCGGCTAACTTCCTTGATGTTGGCGGCGGAGCAACTAAAGAACGTGTTGCTGAAGCATTCAAAATTATCCTTTCTGATGAAAATGTAAAAGCTGTTTTAGTTAACATTTTTGGTGGTATTGTTCGTTGTGACATGATCGCTGAAGGTATTATCGGTGCTGTTAAAGAAGTTGGTGTAACTGTACCTGTAGTTGTACGTTTAGAAGGTACTAACGCTGAAGCGGGTCGTGAAGTATTAGCTAACTCTGATGTAGACATCATTGCTGCTGAATCATTAACTGATGCAGCACTTAAAGTTGTTGCAGCTGCGGAGGGCAAATAATGTCTGTCTTAATTAATAAAGATACTAAAGTTATCTGTCAAGGTTTCACTGGTGGACAAGGTACTTTCCATTCAGAACAAGCAATTGATTATGGTACACAAATGGTTGGTGGCGTAAGCCCGGGTAAAGGCGGTCAAACGCACCTTGGTTTACCAGTATTCAATACAGTACGTGAAGCGTTAGCAGCAACTGGCGCAACAGCAACAGTTATTTATGTTCCTGCACCTTTTTGTAAAGATGCAATTTTAGAAGCAATCGATGCTGGTATCGAAATCATTGTAACTATCACTGAAGGTATCCCTACGTTGGATATGGTTGATGTGAAAGCTAAGCTTGATCAAACTGGCGTTCGTATGATCGGTCCTAACTGTCCAGGTGTTATCACTCCGGGCGAAACTAAGATTGGTATTATGCCGGGTCACATCCATTTACCGGGTAAAGTAGGTATTGTATCTCGTTCAGGTACTTTAACTTATGAAGCTGTTAAGCAAACAACTGATGCTGGTTTTGGCCAGTCTACTTGTGTTGGTATTGGTGGCGATCCTATTCCGGGTACAAGCTTTATTGACGTATTGGAAATGTTCCAAAACGATCCGCAAACAGAAGCAATTGTTATGATTGGTGAAATTGGTGGTACAGCTGAAGAAGAAGCAGCTGAATATATTAAAGCTAATGTAACTAAACCTGTAGTATCTTACATTGCCGGTGTTACAGCACCTGCTGGTAAACGTATGGGTCATGCTGGCGCAATTATCGCTGGCGGTAAAGGTACAGCTGATGAGAAATTTGCAGCGTTGGAAGCGGCTGGTGTAAAAACTGTTCGTTCACTTGCAGATATTGGCATTGCTCTTAAAGAGAAGACAGGTTGGTAAGCACTTAGCTTAGTAAATTGTTATTCTTTAAAAAGGTCGCATTAGCGACCTTTTTTTGGTTTAAACCGTTAAAATCTTTATCCGGAATCTGGCTCAGAATTATTGTTTATCTTCACCTGTATAACAAATAATACTATGAAATACCGTCTGTTCACCTGACATATTGCGGTAGCCATGCTCTACATCGGCATGGAATTTTGCAACTTCACCTTGTTTTAAAAGGTGCCATTGTTGTTCCAGAAAATATTCCATTTCTCCTTCGATTACCATTATATGCTCTATTACACCTGTATTATGAGGTAATGACATTTGTTGATGCATTGGGGCTAAGGTTAAAGAAAGGACTTCGCTTTTTGTTTTATCGTCAAAAGGAAATAATGTGGTAACCGTAATGCCTTCTTCGGTATTTAATATTTTTTGTGTCAGGGTATTATCAACGATTGTGCCCAAAAAATAGCTTAGTGGTAAATGAAAACCACTGGCAATTTGCCACAACTTTGCAACCGTAGGGCTTGACTCTCCGCGCTCAATTTGACCTAGCATGGCTTTTGAGACACCCGTGTTTTTGCAAGTGGTATCTAAACTCCATCCCATTTTTGTTCTTGCATTTTTCAGCTGGATCCCGACTGCATTATTTATATTTTTTTTCATGATACTCTTGTGCGTTATAACATACAATGATAAGTTGTGCGTTAAAGCGCACAGTCAAACTTAATTATGGAGATATTCGACATGTTAGTCAATCGTATTATAAATCCGACTGTTGCAGGACTGGTTGCTGTTATTATCGGTTTTGCAAGCTCGATAGCATTGATTTATCAAACGGTCATCAATTTAGGCGGTGATGCGGGTCTTGCTGCAAGTTGGTTATTAACCTTAGGTTTAACAATTGGTATAACGTCGATTATTTTATCGCTTTATTTTCGTGTGCCGATATTAATCGCCTGGTCAACACCTGGTGCAGCTTTTCTTATTTCCGGTACTCAAGGTTTTACTATTAATGAAGCAATAGGGGGATTTGTATTTTCGGCATTATTGATTTTCCTGAGTGGTATTACCGGGTGGTTTGAAAAATTAATCAACAAGATTCCATTTCAAATTGCTTCAGCAATGCTGGCAGGCGTTTTAGTTAATTTTGGCATCGATGTGTTCAACCAAATGAATAATAAGCCTTTACTTGTTTTAACTATGTTTTCCAGTTATTTGATATGTAAAAATTTGATGCCTAAATTTACCATGTTGTTTGTTCTGGTCATCAGTATTGTCATGGCTTGGCAACTCAATTTAATCACGGTTAATGAGTTTTCATGGCAAGTAGGCGAATTTAAGTACATTTCTCCTGAGTTTAATGTTGGAGCAATAATCAGTATTGGTATTCCATTATTTGTTATCACAATGGCTGCGCAAAATCTTCCGGGAATTGCTGTATTGAAGGCTCACAAATATAAAACACCTGTCTCTTCAATACTTAGTGTAACGGGTTTTGCCAATTTACTTGCTGCCCCTTTTGGCGGATTTGCGATAAATTTAGCGGCAATAACCGCGGCAATTTGTATGACTGACGAAGTAGATGAAAATCCCAAACAACGATATTGGGCCGCTGTTGCCGGAGGTGGGTTTTATATTTTAATGGCAATTTTTGCGGGTTATTTAATGAGTTTTTTTGCTATATTGCCTGAAGCATTAATTTACTCGTTGGCAGGTATTGCCTTATTCACAACAATTAACAACAGTATTCAACAAGCTTTGTCTGACAGCAAATTGTCGGAAGCTGCGATGATTACTTTTCTTGTTACAGCTTCAAACCTGGCGATATGGGGTATAAGTTCAGTGTTGTGGGGATTAATTGCGGGCAGTTTAACACTGTTTCTTCAAAAATTATTTAATAAAGATAACTATAAATTCACTTAAGCAAGCTAAGCAAAAACAAGTAAAATAAGCAAACTAAGTAAATAGGTATGTACCAGTTAAGTGTGGCTATATAAGTTGTAGGATGGGTTAGCCACCGGCGTAACCCATCATTTAAAGCACGAAACCATCTAATAATAGTACTAAAAAATTACATTTTGATGGGTTACGCCTTCGGCTAACCCATCCTACGCGCTAAATCTTAAACTAGTAAATAAACACATAAAAAACAATCGATTACTGTTCCAGTAATACTCAGCCGGGACATAGCCAAGTAAATAAGTTGAAAATTTCTTTCAATTTTATGTAAGTAATCAAGTTATTTAGATGTCAATCCACTTTGACTAATTTGAGTCCCCAATAATGACAACAGACAATAAGCAGTAAAACAATAAAAGCCAACTCCGACAACAGAAAGGGTTTCACTGCTGATCAGTAAATTTAGCTTAAAGTTAAATATCGACACTTGTTTGCTATTTACGGTTTCGGCATGATTAGTGGAAAAAACAGCTAAAAATACGGCTACAACAAATACATCAGCCATTGACCATTTACCAATTTTAGCGACGAAATTTATAATCTTACGCTCAATGTCAGTATTTTTTTTATAATAGGCCCAGCTTACTAAGCATGTTTTTAATATTGGAATGCAAATTGAAAATATAAGAATAAGTGTGGCTACTAATATTCGGTCGTCTTGCCATAACTCACGTATTGTTGCTAATAAAGACAGTTCTTTATTAATTAAATTAGACGATAAATTAGAACCACTGATATTTGCTGTCATCTCCATCGTCAATGAAAACATTGGCAGTATAATGCCCGGGATAAAAAGTAATAAAGCAATAATGTTAAGTGAAAAACCTAGGTGTTTTTTTATCATGAAAATATAACGTCCGTATAAATTTTGTTAATGGGATATTATGCTGGAATAAAGCAATAAACATCAAATTAATTTATGCATTGTGTTTGAATGATTAATTATTGGAATTATCACTTATCTATCTGGATTTACCAAATATCATATTTGTCCAATAATCCAATAATCCAATAATCCAATAATCCAATAATCCAATAATCCAATAATCCAATAATCCAATAATCAAATGATCATCAATAACTATTGGTGGCGAAAAATACCGGCTTCTTACTGCAAGTAAGGGGTTTTCTACCATTTTTGAATAAATTAGTACTTTTTACTAAAATTGGGTATCGCTGGATATAAGTGTTGTTATAATGCCAGACAATTGTATTTTAATTTTTTTTTAGAGGTTCCTTGGATGTCGGAAGCAGAAAACCGTCCAACTAATTTTATTCGTCAAATTATCGATGCTGATTTAGCCAGTGGTAAACACAACAGTGTGCAAACTCGCTTTCCCCCCGAGCCAAATGGTTATTTACATATTGGTCATGCAAAGTCTATTTGTTTAAATTTTGTTTTGGCGCAAGATTACAATGGTTTGTGTAACTTACGTTTTGACGATACCAATCCTGAAAAAGAAGATATTGATTACGTTAATTCAATTCAAGCAGATGTTAAATGGTTAGGTTTTGATTGGTCAGGAGATATTCGTTATTCTTCTGACTATTTTGAGAAGCTGCACGGCTTTGCGGTCGAGCTTATTGAAAAAGGCCTGGCTTACGTTTGTTTCTTAAATGGGGAAGAAACTAGAGAATATCGAGGTACGTTAAAGCAACCGGGTAAAAATAGTCCTTACCGTGATACTTCTGTTGAAGAAAACCTTAATCATTTTACTAAAATGAAAAATGGCGAGTACAAAGAGGGTGAATGTTCGTTACGTGCAAAAATAGATATGAGCTCAAGCTTCATGTGCATGCGCGATCCGATCATTTATCGTATTAAGTTTGTTGACCATCATCAGACGGGTGATAAATGGTGCATCTACCCGATGTATGATTTTACTCATTGTTTGTCTGATGCGATTGAAGGTATAACCCATTCACTTTGTACGTTGGAGTTTCAAGACAACCGCCGTTTGTATGATTGGGTGATTAACAACGTTTCTATTGAGTCTGAACCACATCAATATGAGTTTTCTCGTTTGAATCTTGAATATACCATACTGAGTAAAAGGAATTTACTGACTTTAGTTGAAGACAATTTAGTGAATGGTTGGGATGATCCACGTATGCCGACAATTTCAGCATTCCGTCGTCGTGGTTATACTCCGGGTTCAATACGTGAGTTTACTAAACGCATCGGCGTAACTAAAATGGATAATATCGTTGAAATGGGCGTGTTAGAAGCTTGTATACGGGAAGATTTAAATGATAATGCTCCGCGTGCGATGGCTGTACTTGACCCTATTAAATTGGTGATTGAAAATTATCCGGGATCAGATGGTGAGCAATTAACGGTAAAAAATCATCCAAGTGATGAGTCTCAAGGTACACGTATTGTACCTTTTAGCCGTGAACTTTATATTGAAGCTGAAGATTTTCGTGAAGAAGCGAACAAGAAATATAAACGTTTGGTTATCGGTAAAGCGGTACGTTTACGTGGCGCTTATGTAGTTACTGCCACACGTTGCGATAAAGACGCTGACGGTAATGTTACTACAGTATATTGTAATTATGACGCAGAAACTTTAGGTAAAAACCCGACTGATGGTACAAAACCTAAAGGTGTTATTCATTGGGTCAGTGCCAATGAATCCCTTGATGCAGAAATTCGTTTATATGACCGTTTATTTACTGTGGCAAACCCTGCTGCAGAAAGTGATTTTCATTCAGTCATTAATCCTGATTCGCTTGTGGTCATTAACAACGCAAAAGTAGAGCCTTCTCTGGCAACCGCTAAACCTGAGTTTGCTTATCAATTTGAACGTCAAGGCTACTTCTGCTTAGACAATCGTATTGATAGTACAGAGGCTAAAAACGGAAAATTAGTTTTTAATCGCACCGTAGGATTACGTGATACCTGGGCCAAAATTTCAGCTAAATAATTTAGTTCTATTTAGTTCCCTTTTCTTTACCTTGCCACAAAAGGATGGGTTACCCGTAGGTGTAACCCATCCATATACTCATCTGATATACAAAAGTTTTACACAATAATTTTCCATAGACTATCTAAAATTGTTGATATCTCATCCAGTTTATTTATTCAGCCGTTCGCTAATATATTTCTAAAAAACTAAATTATCTTCAAAATAATGACCTGTCAATCTTCTGGCCGAGCAGTAATGTGTAAAAATATTCACCGATAATTGTATTACTGACAAACGTTGTAATTCCCTAAAATATAAGGTATTGGAGATGCTGGAAGCTATTTTCTGTTGAAGATGTTCCACACAATTATTTCAATCTCGTTTAACCTTGATTAATCGTTAATACTAATTAGACACCTAAAATAAGTACATTATTTGAACGATAGTTTACTGGAAGTTTCCACACATTATGTGGATAACTCTGTGTGTAATGGTCTGATAGTTTAGCTAAGCCCATATAGCGTAAGGGGAGATTGCCACTGCTGAAAAAACGTTCAATTGAAAGCTTATAACTGAACATAAACTAAATTTACAATAAAACCGACATAACCCGTTACATTCATCTTTGAAATTTAATTGTTATATACCCAAACTACTTGGAAATGCAGGATTCAGCAAGTCGATAAACGGCTATATTCAAGGCATTAAATTTTATAAATGGTTTTTCCCTTTTGAGATTTAATAACGCAGGAGATAGCCGTTTATCGCCTTGCCCGAAGGGAGCTAAGCTAGAACACCAGTGCTGCGTTGCAACACTTTACAAGGGAACAACCATTATATGCGTGTTGCGCCTTGCTCTGATGTCCTAGCTTAGCTCTGAACCTGCATTTCCAAGTAGCTTGGGTATATTCACTTTCTACTCTGAGAGCTGTGAATGTGAAATAGAGTACTAATTGAGTTGATGACTAAAAGAAATAATAAATTTATCCAGGATAATATTGCTGTTGTTATATGGCGTTTGCACCTACCCAATTATTGGGGCTGTATTAGCCTTGTTTGCATACGATTTATTAGAATCAAGTTTATTAGCGTTAAGTAGTACAGACACCTTAGCTGCGTTAGGTTTTACTTTACCAATAACTACTGCAATGACAGCTTTAGCAGTGGGAACCAGTATTAGCTGTAATAATAAAGCGGTAAAAACAGCTTGTCTTGATAAAAATAAATTAAATAGAACTATTACCACTTCTCTGATTATTTCATCAATTGTTATTTTGTTTTTTACTTTGTTAGCCTTAGCATTCGGGCAAAATATTTTAGAATTACTTGGATATAATAATTGGCAGTCTACAGGTTTATCGGATCACAAAAGAATTGTTATTGAACAGCAATCTACCTATTTAACGGTTAGGTATCTGGGTTGGTTTTTTCTGGCATTGATCTGGCAAATTAATGCGGTATTCAGGGCGCTTGGTTTCATTCGTTTAGCTGGTATTTTAATGCTGTCATGGCTTGCTGTGAAAAGTGTTTTAATCATTATATTCCTAACACCTGAAAGTTTCTTTTATCAAGAAGGTTTACTCGGTGTTGCTTTTACCCATGGTATTAGTGATGTGCTATTCGCCTTTGTTTCAATTTATATGTTGAAGCGAAAAATAGACATTCAATTCCCCTCTTTATTCGATATAACCACGGTGTTTGCTAAACCAAAACTTGATGTTTGTCTGGTTGTATTCCAACAATTAATTACACCATTGAGTATGGCTGTATTAACAGCTATTGCTGCAAGTATTGACTACTCATATGTAGCTGCATTTGCTTTGTTATTCAGAATGGAAGCGATTTTTTTAATATTGCCAATGGTGTTAACTACTTCTATGCCAGCCATTATTGGCACTAATTATTGGTCTGGGCACTATGAGCGGGTTAATAAAGCTTATTATTTTATTTTCAGTACGATAATTATCACTCAATTCATTATCGCGATAATTTTATTTTATTTCAGTGACTTTTTGTCAGCGCTTGTATGTCCTCAGGGAGCAGTAGCTGATCACATTAAAAATTATCTTAACTGGGTTCCATTTGGATATTTTGGGGCTGGTTGCGCAATAGTTTATCAGTCTTGTTTAAATGCCAAAGGGAAAGTAGCCAATGCGACTGTTGTAGCCGTAATGCATAGAATTGTTTTATTGCTGCCATTGTCATTTTGGGGGGGGGTTATGGAAAATGAAGTCGGTTTTTTCCAAGGGTTAATGTTAGGACATTTCGGTGCTGGCCTATATCTTTTTTATCTTTTCAAAAAGATAAATTCTAAAAGTGCTAAAAGTGCTAAAAGTGAACAGAGAAATGATTTTTCAGAAGCATAAGTGAATTTACTTAAAAGCGAGGAACATTATGAATATAAATAAGATAAAGCATATTAAAAAGGTATTGGTAACTCTGGGTGTCGTTGCGTTATAGGCTGGTGGTATTTCAACGGCTTATGCAAAAACTCATTCAAAGGCTAGTACCGTGAAAAATACTTAATACACTTGGTATTATTATCAGGCTAACGAAAATATATTTACCAAAGATCTGCAGTCAGCGCAACGCAGTGAAGCAGACAAGGGTAGGGATGCGGGTTAAAAACCACAAAAAGTGATGAAGTTTTTTGAGTTGAACCGGGTATGACGGTGCTTGAGATAATAGCCAGCGATGGATATAGCACAGAAGTGTTATCTCATCGCGTTGGTGAGAATGGCAAAGTTTTTGCTCAAAACAAGTAAGTTTATGTTAGAGGTATTTGATGGGTGTTTTGGTAAAGAATTTAACAAACGAATAATTGATAACAGATTAGTGAATGTTGAACATTACGTGAGAGAAGTTGGTGAATTTGATTTGAAGGAAGAACTAGATATAGTTACTATCGTCCTGAACTAACACGACTTCTACTCAAACATACCGAAAGGAAAACGTTTTAACATACTGTCACAAATAAAAACGGCATTGAAACCTGGTGGTGTGTAGGGATTATCGATATGGAATCTGGTACTAAAGAACATGATCCTAAATTGCATAGGGTTCATCATCAAAGTATAAAAGATGAGTTAATAGAAACGGGTTTTAATTTAGATGCAGAAGCAGATTTTTTAAGAAATGTTGATGATGACTATAGTAAAATTGTGTTTGAGCCAACAGTTCGTGGTAAAACTGATCGTTTTGTTTTGAAATTTAAAAAGCCTATGTTATCGCATTAATTTCTACATTGAATCTTTTATTGACTTTACTTCAGCCAATACTAGTCCACAGGTATTGGTTTAAATTCGTTTTCAATATTTCAGTTTGTTTTACATTACCAATTAACATAATTAATGTTAATTAACGAAATAAATGTGACTTTTATCGTATTGGTCTTTTTGTTTTCAATATATTGTAATAAAGTGATTTTAAGAATTTAAAATAACAAGGGAATATCAATGAAAAAATTGGCAATGTCATTATTGTGCTTATCCACGTCAGCTTTCGCTGGAAGTGATTTAGATATGGCAAATAAAATTAGGTCGGAAGGATTTTATAACTCAGAGGTTATGTATACTTTAGAAAGATTGACCGATGATATTGGTCCTCGCTTGTCTGGCTCGCCTCAAATGAAAAAAGCCAATAACTGGACATTAAAAAAGCTGGAAGAATGGGGTTTGCAAAATGCTTATTTAGATCCCTTTGATTTTGGTCGGGGTTGGTCACACGACTCAGCAAGTATTAAGCTAATTAGTCCAAGAGATGTTTCCCTTCACGGTATTCCTGTTGCGTGGACTCCCGGCACAAAAGGTACAATTACTGGTGATGTCATTATTTTTGACGCGTCATCAGAAGCTGATTTAGCTAAATATAAAGGAAAATTAGCAGGCAAGATAATTATGATGGGCTTAGGTAAAAATATTGAAGAACCTGAGAACAGTGTTTTTAATCGTTACGATTCGGGTGAGTTATCAAAATTAAAAGACTTTAATGTTAATCGTTCTGCAAGTCATTCGCCTTGGGTGACTTTAGATCGCCGTGACAGTGCAATGCAGCGCTATAATTTTCGAAAATCATTAAATAAATTTTTAAAAGCAGAGAAAGTTTCAGGTGTAATTTACCGTAGTTTGCGACAAGGAGGTTTAATTAACGTTTTTGGTCTTGATCACCGTGTTGGTAACACTTTTCCGGTACCGGCAATTATTATTGAAGCAGAGCACTATAATTTATTATCCCGTATGATTGATAATGATAAAAAGCTAAAAATTTCGTTAAACATAGATGCACGTTTTCATGACGAAGATCGTAATGCCTATAACACCATTGCTGAAATTCCAGGCAGTGATAAAGATGCTGAAGTTGTTATGGTCGGTGGTCATTTAGATTCCTGGCATGGAAGTGACGGCGCTGTAGATAATGGTGCAGGTGTTGCGGTTGCGATGGAAGCGGTGCGTATTTTATCTCAGCTTGGCATTAAACCTAAGCGAACTATCAGAATTGCCTTATGGTCGGGTGAAGAGCAAGGCTTGTTTGGTTCTTCGGCTTATGTTGAAGAACATTTTGCGACACGACCAAAACCTGCAGATAAAAATGAACAGGCTTTACCAAGTTATCTTTGGAAAGATCAAGGTTGGCCGATTGAAGTAAAACCAGCACATGACAAATTTTCTGTTTATTTTAATATGGATAATGGTAGCGGACGCTTTCGGGGAATTTATACTGAAGGAAATGTTGCTGCTAAATCAGTGTTCAGCCAGTGGTTTGGTCCATATTCAGATTTAAGTACAGGAACAATTACCAACAAAAGTACCGGTGGTACTGATCATGAATCTTTTGATGATGTTGGTTTACCGGGATTTCAGTTTATTCAAGATGAATTAGATTATGGTTCTCGTTTACATCACACCCATATTGATTCAATTGATCATGTTGTTGAAAGTGATTTAAAACAAGCATCTGTTATTCTTGCTGGTTTCTTATATGAAGCTGCAATGGCCGATGAGCGTATGCCACGTAAACCTATGCCTAAAGATATTTCAGCTTTGCAAAAGAAGAAGCTTAAACTTAAAGCAAAAAAAGTGCGTAATGAACGTCAAATTAGTGCAAATAGAGATATAGAGAGGAATGCTATAAAAAATTAAGATATGGACTTTTTTTATTAAACGCGCACTGACTTTAACAGCTGCGCGTTTTTTATTGGTACTGGTTTTACAAATGTTTTGTTAAAATATGCAATACTTAACTTGAATTGGTATTTAGCTATTTTGGAAATAAAAGGAGAAATTCATCAACATAGTGAAAGAGTATATTTCTAAATGGCGTATCGCCTTGCAGATATCACTATTATTAGTATTAATTTTTACCTTGTTAAATTTAACTGGTGCGCGGTTATTACGCTGGTCAGCAAATCAATGGTTAGATAGTTTTGATGTTGAAATCAGCGAATTGTCTTTTGACGGTTATTCATTTAAACATCTTTTTTTCATTGATTATTTTTTGGATGATCAGAAACGGGATTTTATTCAAGTTTCTCAGTTGCGGTTCCAAAAAATAAAGCGCGTTAAAAGAAAGGGAACAAAAGAAAATAGTACAAACAGAAATCAATTTTTAGCATTGTCATTTTTATCCTTATCAGATATCAAGTTCATTCTAGATTATCAATCGCCATATTTTATTAAAACAATTGAACTGTCATCGGGTACTGCTGCTACTTCTTTAGATGAGCTTCTTAACTTGAAGGTGAGCTTTGATGTTAATTTAGATGAAAGCTTAGTTGATAACTCTGCTGAACACTCTGCGGGTCAACCACTAGTAAAAAATGCAGTAAGACCAGCAATAGACTTTATGTTTTTAAAAAGTTTGCCCGATATAAAAATTAACTCATTAATACTGGATGTTTATTCCCAGCATTTTATCTCTGGTAGCCCAATATCGGATAACTTTACATTAAGCAACTCAACTTCAAGCAACTTAACTGCGAATAACACTCTTCGTTTATCGTTAGACGATTCAAATATAGAATTTGGTCAACAGATCAAAGTAGAGATGCACCTTAAACTGGCAGATAAACATTTATTATCACTGCAAATGCTGGAAGTCAACGAACATATTAATGGCAAACTAAAGTTAGATTTAGCTGGCGTGGCTCAATTAACTCAAACTTTTATTGAATTGCGGCCTCACTTTTTGCCAATAAACTTCTTGCCAATAAACTTTTTGTCAAAACAAACTAAAGGCCAGTTGTCTAATACTTTTGATATAGGACTAACAGATCAACATTGGCAAATAAATACGGCAAATACTATTACTGATGGTGGTCTAAATAATGAGTTAAATGGTGTTCGATGGGGAGTGAATGTTGAAGGTAATTTTAACGTTAATTTTTCTCAGTCTGATTCCGGAACAGCATTGACGTTTACCACACCGAAAAGTGATGAAATAAACGTCTCTTTAACTACATCGACAATTGATTCTTTGCTAAATGAACAGCTAAGTGAAAAGTTAAATGAACAGCTAAATGAACTTTATAAAAATGAGCTCTCTGAACACTCAACTTCACTTTTATTAGCTCAGCTGAAACAAGCGGTTCATATTAAAGTAATCAAGCCTGTCGTATTTGATTTGACAGATAAAATTTTAACCGGAGATTTGAACCTTAAAAGTTACACTGATAGCTCAAGCGTGGATTTATCAGTGGCTGAAATAAGTGTAAGCAGTCAACAAAGTGAATTTTCCTGGCAATTGAATGTTGAACAACAACAACCAATTGAACCATTTTCAAAAGTAAAACTAACGACTGAAGGTTATTTCAAACAGTCTCCTGAAGGCGTTATGATTACGATTAGAGATAAGAGTAAGCTTGAAATCTTAAAGCCGAATTTTAAGTTAAGCTCGAATAAAAGCCCAAAGCCTAATTCGAAACAAAGTCCAAAACCGAACTCAGCACTAAACGTAAAACAACCATCAGTTTCAGCGCAAAATATGACTTTTACATTATTAAAACCAGCAGAATTAACTTGGCACAATAATACGGTTAAACTTATGAAGCCATTGATGTTTAACTCTTTGGTCAATCAATTGGTTTTTGAAAACAATCTAATTGAAACTTTTCATGGCACTCATAAAGTCGAGCAAGTTTTAGCATCTGTTAAATCTGATAGCCAGTGGACAATAAATAATTTGCTGGAATTAACCTCTCATCACGAATTAATGAATGGTTATTTGACCGGGGAAATAGCTGTTGTAAACAGCTCAGTTGACGACTTTTCATCGTGGTTGACTTTACCTGAAACATTCGTTTTTACCGGTGAATTCTCGAATCAAGTTTCCTATCAGATGAAATTAGCAGACATGCAGTTGTCAGCCCAATTCCATGGTGAAATTAATCAGGGAACAGGGAGTTTTGGTGAACTATTGTTTAGTGGCGTTAATGCTAACTGGCAGTGTCAGTGGCGTTCATTAGAGTTAAATTGTACTGATAATAATATGACGATTGATTTGGTGGACAGTGGAGTAGATATCAGTAAATTATTTATTCAGAGCCAATTTTCCTGGCAAAATAATCAGTGGGTGTTAAACGTTGAACAATTTAAGGGAGAATTGTTTGAAGGGACATTTTCAACGGGTAATTTTAAGGTTACTCCTGAGTTATCATTTGCAGGAACCGTAGAATTAAAACATTTTTCACTCGCTGAAATTGTAAAGTTGCAACAGCAAAAAGGCATAGCGGTAAAGGGATTTATTAACGGCACACTACCATTTGAATACGACAGAAATGGTCTGACTATTCATCATGGCATATTATTTAATCAAAACAACGGGCTAATTCAAATAGATGGTAATCCGGCTATTGAACAATTAAAACTGAGTCAGCCTGAGTTGAAATATGCCTTAGATGCGCTAAAAGAGTTACATTTTAATGTGTTGAAATGTGATGTTGATATGTCGCCTGATGGATCGACTCAAATAAAAATTAAAATAGTAGGAACTAATCCTAATATAGAGAGACCAATACACTTTAATTATTTACATGATGAAAACCTGATACAGTTGTTTAGAAGCCTGCAAATTGGTAATGTGCTGAATGAACGGATTGAAAAGTCAATCAGGAAAAAATAATTTTTTTAGTTATACTTTTTTAGTCATACCTTTTTAGTTATACAAATAAGGAGTTTGAGATGAAATTGAGTTTATCGGCGATGTTAACGTTGATAATTTTAGCCTTGTTACCTGGCTGTGCTCCTACAATAAAAGTAGTAGCGCCAGATAAACCTATCACTATTAACCTGAATGTGAAAATTGAGCATGAAATCAGGGTGAAAATTGATAAAGAGCTGGATGAAATAACAAATGACAACGACATATTCTAGGGAGTTAAAATGAAACTTACATTAATAACCACACTATTTGCTTTGTTACTGTCTTTTTCTGCAAATGCCTTAACTTTACAAGAGGCGAAAAAAGCAGGCTTTCTTGGTGAACTACCCAATGGTTATATTGGTCTAGTTACAGCTAATGACGAGGCAAAAAGCATAATGGCTATGGTTAACCAAAAACGACTTGTACATTTTAAAAAGATAGCGGTAAAAAATGGATTATCTGTTGCTCAAGTCGCTGAATTAGCGGGAGCTAAATTTATAGCTAAAACATCCGGCGGCAATTTTATTAAAAATAGTGCAGGGAAGTGGGTTAAAAAATAATTTGGTGATTGACTTGGTTGTGTCTTTGTACCAGGTACCCCAGAATAAAAGCAATAATTTATAGTTTTATGAGAAACCTCACTTTTTAAGTGGGGTTTATTTTTTCTCACAGGTTAAGTGTTGGGGGCTATCTGATAATTCATATGTACTTTTAGTTGGTTAGCATAAGGTTAATGTTCGAATCTTTGTATGGTCTTTAAAGTAGGTGTCTGGATAAGTTTTGGATAAGTTCAATATACAGTGAAACCATCGAATGTATCACTTTTAATTGTTTTACATTTCTCTTAGAATACGCGCCATATTTATATCGTCACTAATCTGTCCATACTCAATATCAGGTTCATATTCTATGAGAAATATTTCAATTAAGAAAAAAGTCACGCTTGCCCTCATTAGTTTTGTACTATTAACCGCATGCTTAGTTGGCGTATTTAGCCAATGGAGCGCAAGGGGAATTATTGAAAATAGAATGTTAAATCAAGAACTCCCTAATACAATAATGCAAATCAATGCAAAAATTGATAAAGAAATCTCTATCATGAGTGCTATAGCAAAACAAATTGCTACAGATACTTTTTTACTTGATTGGTTTGCGCAGGGACATGATGAAATTGGCGAAAAAAGATTACTCAATAAACTAAATAGTATTATATACCCGTAATCATTCAAAATGCAGGTTTTGAAGCGTTTTAAAAGATTATCTACTGCGTTGCTTTCAATCCCAATAGCCCGCTATTGCTCAATCAAGCGCCTTTTAGATAAACTTTCAAATTCACCTCAAATTCCCGCATCTTGAATGACCACGGGTATAGATGCTTATGGATTTAGTACAGCTTCATTTGTAGACAGAAAATCAGGACATTATTGGAATCAAGATGGCTATTTACGACAACTAAAAAATGACAGTAAAGACGCTTGGTTTAATACCTATAAAGATAGCGGAAACGAAGATTTAGTGAGTATTTACGCTTATCCAAATAGCAATAAAATTGATTTATTTTAAATTATCAACAACTTGACGGTAATGGTCTTTCCGGCATTGCAAAATCTTTTGAAGATGTCGTCAATTTATTAAATTCGTTTAAATTAGAAAAAACAGGTTTCGTCTACCTTGTTGATAGTAAGGGGTTGATACAGTTACATAAAGATAAGAAGTTAATTGGAAAACCAATCAGTTCTATTTACGGTGATGTGTCTTCCCGTGAGCTTTTAAATGCAAAAGATTTTAATCTTTCAACCTCAATGGTTAAAGGCAAAGAACTTTTCGTTGTGTCTAGTTTTATACCTAGTGCTCAATGGTATTTTGTAGCTCAAGTCCCGCATTCGGAAGTGTTCATCTCTATTGATGATGCAAGCAAAGAAATGATTTTATGGGTACTCCTGGTCATTGCTGTAGCTTTTACGGTCGCTTTATTAATTGCTCGTTCAATTACTCAACCTATTGATGTGTTAGCTGAACTATTTATACAGCTCGGACAAGGTAAAGCCGACATTTCTTATCGGTTACCTGAGAAAGGTCAGCAGGAATTAATCAGGCTGGCACACGGTTATAATCAATTTATTGATAAATTAGAGTCAACATTTATTAACGTGGCCAGCACAACCCACACATTGCGTGATACCTCTAATGTGTTAAGTGTTAAAGCTCAAGATACTATAGATAGTTCACACGCGAATGATGAAAATATTCATCATATATCAACTGCATTGAACCAAATTAGTGAAACTGTCTCCGATATTGCTCAAAATGCCATTGAAGCATCGGATATGTCCCGGGATATTCAAGGAAATGGCGCTGAAGTTAATAGTGTAATTAATATAACGAAAGAAGAAATATTAGGTTTAGGAAATAAAATCAATGATGTTTCCAATGTTATTAATACCTTAACCGCTAATACTGAAACGATTGCAAATGCGCTTAGTGTAATTCAATCTATATCAGACCAAACGAACCTTTTAGCCTTAAATGCAGCAATTGAAGCTGCTCGTGCAGGTGAACATGGCAGGGGATTCTCAGTTGTTGCTGAAGAAGTTAGAACTCTGGCAAGTAAAACAGCAGACTCTACTACAGAAATACAAGGGATTATGGAGGAGCTTAAAATGACTTCCAGGGAAGCTACACAGGAGATGCAACTTATTATTGAACAATCTAAATCAACCAGCACCTCAATTGCACAAGCTGAAGAGATTCTCAGCGTAAATATTGAGTTAACTAATAAAATAACAGATTCAAATCATTTAGTTGCAACAGCAACAGAAGAGCAGGCGATGACCCTTCGTGATATTAATAATAATATGTCAGATATCATTGTTACCACAGAGAGTAATATGAAAAATGTGGAGGCTATTTCAAAAGAAATCGCTAATTTAAATTATTTAGTGGAAAATCTTGACCAGCTGGTAGTTCAATATAAAGGTACTTCAACTTCAAGTATTAATAGCTAAAATGCAGGAATATATGGTTGGGCTAAATTTTGTTAACGGCCTTAAACTAAATAGTTCCAATAATGGGGCTGCCTATTAATCAACATTGGTAAATAGGTGGCCCCGGTTATGTGTGTAAGAAAAGTAACATAGCCGTCAAATGTGAGTTTTTTGATAAGAGTGTTTTCATTAACTGCGGATTAATTTTTTCAATAACTCAATGTCCTTCTCAGACAATTTTCCCGAAGGATGTTTATAGCTAATGTTAAAATGAGTAATTATCAAATCCATTAATAAAGTGACCATCAAGGGTGATCACTTACTTAGTTCAATTGGTATATCATTAATGGAAATGCAGAAATTACAGCGATTAAACTTGGTTTTTCACCTCATCTGCTAAAGTAATTCATTCAAACAGAGTGAACAGTTATTTATAAGTTTTAAATACTGATAAACCCATTGTCTGAGTTGATTATTTTAAATTAAACACTGAATCTCGTGTTATCAAAGAGGGTTCGAATGAGTGTTTTATTAATAAATCCGGGTGTTGATAGACATTCTTCAACACCAATTTAGCCGCCATATGTCCCATTTCATCAATCGGATTATTGATCGTTGTTAATTTAGGAAAGACATAACGGGAGAATATAATGTTATCGAAACCAATTATTGATAAATCATCAGGAACAGTAATTCCAAGCTCACGTGCGTGAATCATTGCACCCGCGGCCATTTCATCATTTGCACAAATGAGAGCGGTAAAACTTTTTTTATTATTTATTAAATATTTAATACCTTCGATACCGCCAGTTTCTCTAAAATCACCGATATAATATAAATCGTTATTAAAAAGAATATCATGTTCTGCCAGTGCTCGCTTATGACCAGTTAGACGGTCTCTCGCATCACCTTTGAATTGAGGGCCTGTAATATAGGCAATGTCTGTATGACCTTTATCAATTAAAGCTGTAGTAGCGAGATAGCCACCCAATTCATTGTCCAAGCTGATACAATTTTCATCTAATCCATCGACATAGCGGCTCATTAAGTAGACTGGAGTTTTTCCTTTACATAACTCAATTAAATACTCATCGGTTACCGCTTCAACATGTAGAATAATTGCATCGCAATTCCGGCTTATTAAAAAATCAATACCATCTTTTTCTTTATTTTCATCACTGTGTCCTGTTGTGATAATAACGTGTTTTCCGGCAGCGCGTAGTTCTTTTTCTATTCCAGCCATCATTAGACCAAAAAATGGGCCATGTAACTCAGAAACCATTATGCCTACACTATTAGTGCGATTTGATGCAAGTGATTGTGCTATTGAATTAGGACGGTAGCCAAGATCCTCCATTGCATCTAAAACTTTTTGGCGAGTTTTATCGCTAACCCGGGCATTTTTACTTGTTACCCTGGAAACTGTCGCTAGCGAAACGCCAGCAAGTTTTGAGACGTCATATATAGTGGCCATATTCTTTCTTGTACGCGCTTTTGTTTGATTAATTTAGGGTTGTCATACCTTAAAATATTAACATATATATCCTTTTGTTAAACCATATTTACACTTTCGTTTAACCGTTAGGATCATTGGGTTTATCTTGAATATGTCTAATTTTTCCGTTGGTTGATATATGTTCTTATCGCCTCAGGAACATGATAAACCTGAGGCGTTAAATAAATACAGTTATGTTCAAACTTTATGATTCAATACTTAATCAGCTTGCTGTTACAGATGCATGGCGTTGAATTAGTTCATCACTAATTTGTCTGTTTTGTTCGCTGGTTAATGGATAGAACATCATTAATGCAGCCCCGGCAAAGGCAAAGGCAGCGGGTATCCAACTCATGAGTATTTGCATACCAGGCAGTGATGCTTCAACGGTGGATGGATCCATACCGTTATAACCATAACTGCCTAGAACAACTAAAACCAATGCGCCTGCAAAACCACCACCTGTTTTTTGTACAAAGGTGCCGGCAGAATAAATTAATCCTGTGGCTCTACGGCCATTTTTCCACTCAGAATAGTCAGCTGAATCACCCAGCATGGTAAAAAATAATGTTGGCATCATCGCGGCGAAAAATTCAGCTGCACAACCTAAAGTGAAAATAGCGGTGATATTTCCCTTTGGCACCCAGTAAAAGGCGATTGTAAATAATCCGCTGATAACAAGTGAAAGGATAAATAAGTTACGTTTTCCAAATTTCTTGGATAGCGTGCTGGTACATAAGGCGCCTAAGATTGAAACAAGTAATAGAGCAATAAAGTATTTACCCGCCATTAATTCATCACCCACATGGTACTTGAAATAATAAGCAATCACGCCATATTTTATGCCATTAAACATCATGGTTAAAAACCCCATGCCTAATAATATTAACCAGGGTTTATTGGTTAATAAGTTGACCATATCACGCTTGGCACCACTCATATCGTCGGAAGTGTTATTAATTAGTCGTTTAATAACAACCCACATTGTTCCCATAACGGCAAAGAAAAATAGGCCGCTGTAAATATTACGGTAATAGAAAAATAGTGTCATCGCGAGTAATGGTAAGATGATAAAAGGTAAGTTTTTAGTTAAGTCACCCAGTTCTGATTTTAAACTAACTGTTTCATCTACTGCCACATGAACACGTTCTTTAGTGGTGGCAAAAGTTATCACCATAAGTGCAATTAATAACGCGGCAAAAAGATACATTGAATATTGATAGCCTATAGCGCTGTCACCGTTACCAAAGTAAGCAACCAGATCAGGTAAAAACCCCATCACCAGCAAACCACCGGTGAATGCACCGGCAAACCTGAAACCCGATAAACTGGTACGTTCGGTATCACTAGGTGTCATTACACCCATTAATGCAGAATATGGCACATTATTGAATGTGTACGCAAGTGTTAAACCTATATAGGTGACATAAGCATAAATCAGTTTGCCATCATAACTAAAATCAGGTGTAGTGAAACATAACACCATAAATAAAGCTAAAAATGGTGTTGACCATAAAATCCAGGGACGAAACTTGCCCCATCGGGTGTTGGTGCGATCGGCAACCATGCCCATAACAATGTCGGTAACACCATCAGATAAACGTACCACTAAAAATAACATTGCAGCAGCAGCGGCAGTTAAACCAAAGGTATCAGTGTAAAATACCGCTAAATATGCCAACGCACCGCGCCAAACTAAATTGGCAGCTGCATCCCCCATGGCATATCCTACTTTTTCGTATAATGGTAGTTTAGTCATACGTTTTCCCTAAATTTAAATTCTAAAGTTATTGTGCTAAATATTATCTTTGGCTGATTAAGTTTTTATATGCGTAACCACTGGCTTTAATCGTTCTAACCTGGGTTTCGTAATCAACATAAACTATTCCAAATCTTTTTAAGTATCCTTCAGCCCATTCAAAATTATCCATTAGACTCCATGCGAAGTAACCCTTGATATTTACACCTTGTTCGATGGCGTTGTGAACAGCATTCAGATGCTTATTGTAATAATCTATCCGATCTAAATCGTTAACGGCACCATCAATTATTTTATCGTCCATCGCTGCACCATTTTCTGTGATATAAATAGGCGGTAGTGTGTACGTTTCATTTAACGAGGTTAATAATTCTGTAAATGCTTGCGGGTAAATTTCCCAACCAATATCTGTTCTAGGCTCAGGCGGATCTATCTGGAAAAAAATCTCCTGCTCATCTGCACGGTAAATTGCCCGTGTATAAAAGTTAACGCCTAAAAAATCAGTTGGGTGAGATATTATTGCTAAATCACCTTCAAGAATATCGGGTTGATGTTCTTTTGGTAATTGTGAAAGTATTTCAGGATATTGGCCATCGAATACAGGTTTTATATACCACTGATTAAAATAATCATCGGCAAATTCAGCCGCAAATTTGTCTTCTGATTTGTTAGACGCAGGATAGCAGGGGGTGAAATTCAGTACTATACCATTAAGGGTGTCAGGGCTGTTTTTAGTCAAAACCTGCATTGCTAAACCATGGGCAAGTAACAGGTGATGAGCAGCTTTTTTACCATACTCTTTACCAACAATCCCGGGGGCGTGAATACCTGCTTCGTAACCTAAATAAGCACTGCAAAAGGGTTCGTTTAACGTGACATAAGAATAAACACGATCGCCAAAAGCTTGTGAAATAAGATCAGCATATTCCTGGAATCGATAGGCCGTTTCTCTATTGAGCCAACCACCGTTATCTTCTAAATGTTGTGGTAAATCCCAATGATATAGAGTGACAAAAGCTTTGATGTTTTTAGCTTTTAATTTATCAAGAATACCAAGGTAAAAGTTTACACCTTCTTGGTTTAATTCGCCTGATTTGTTTATAACTCTGGGCCAGGAGATAGACAAACGATAGGCATCAACACCAAAAGATTCAATTAATTCTATGTCTTGTTGCCAAAGTGTATAATGGTCACAGGCTATTTTTCCATTTGAGCCATCTGCAATTTTATTTGGTGTATCACAAAAAGTGTCCCAAATACATGGTAAACGATTATTTGCACCACCTTCTATTTGAAAAGATGCGGTTGCCACGCCGTAGATAAAGTCACTTGACAACATCACGGAATTTTCGGGAAGTAAAAATTTACTCATAATTTTAATGGTTACCTATTTCAACTAGTCTATATTGATAAACTCATAGTTTGAATTAATTATTAAAAGCGCTTACAAACTAAATGAAAATCAGGTAATGTTAGTTTTTTATTGATAAATGTAAGCGCTTTCATTTAAGGTTAGTGTTTTATTTCATAAAGGTCAACCTCTTTATTTTTGTTTATGCAACACCGTAAACTTAATGTAATTACTGAAGTTCAGTTTGTTAATTATAATGTTTTTATTATTGTTAAGTATTTGAGGATGGTAATAAATTTTATTTAATATTAGGAAATATAACTACGGTTTCAAATTCGACCATAAATAAAGAAGTTATCAGTTATCAGTTATCGACAAAGTGTGAATATTGCTTTGGAAGCAAACCATAAAAAATTAATGCAAATTAATTCATTAATGTAAATGAACAAGTAAGATCAAATTATATGACTACACGAATAAAAATTAGGGCCCCTATTTCTCAAATTAAGAATATTGGCTTGGTATTGCTTTCTACCTTTGTGGTAATAACTTCTGGATGCAATAAAGTAGAAAAAGAAAAATTAGTAAGTAATGAAACAAATCCGGAAAAAATATCAGCACAAAGTAATATTGATAAAATATGGCCGCAGCTGAAAATAGACGTTAAGCAAAATGCTGAGGATGAAGCCAGGGTAGCTGAAATACTGTCGGCTATGACACTTAAGCAGAAAGTTGCACAAATGATCCAACCGGAAATTCGTGATATTACCGTTGAAGATATGCGCAAATACGGTTTTGGTTCGTATCTTAATGGTGGTGGTGCATTTCCAAATAATGATAAACATGCAACTCCTGCAGACTGGATAAAGCTTGCTGAAGATATGTATCAGGCATCAATTGACGACAGCCAGGATGGCTCAGTTATTCCTACCATGTGGGGGACTGATGCTGTTCATGGACATAATAACGTTATAGGTGCGACATTGTTTCCTCATAATATTGGTTTAGGGGCGATGAATAACCCTGAATTGATTGAGAAAATAGCCAGTATTACCGCCAGAGAAGTGATGGTTACGGGTATAGATTGGGTTTTTGCACCGACAGTTGCTGTTGTTAGAGACGACAGGTGGGGGCGAACCTATGAAGGTTATTCAGAAGATCCTGAAATTGTTCGTGTTTATGCAGCATCAATTGTCAAAGGTCTTCAAGGAAGTGTAGATGAAGACTTTCTTGGCGATCAACGGGTTATCAGCACAGTAAAACATTTTTTAGGTGACGGTGGCACTGAAGCGGGTGACGACCAGGGTAATAATTTATCTTCAGAACAAGAATTATTCGATATACATGCACAAGGTTATGTTGGGGGGTTAACCGCTGGCGCGCAATCAGTCATGGCTTCATTTAATAGCTGGCATGGCAGGAAACTTCATGGCAATAAATATCTGTTAACCGATGTATTGAAAGATCGTATGGGATTTGACGGTTTTGTTGTAGGTGACTGGAATGGTCACGGACAAGTGAAAGGTTGTACTAATGAAAGCTGTCCGCAGGCAATCAATGCAGGTTTAGATATTTTTATGGTACCGACCGATGCGTGGAAGCCGTTATATGAAAATACAATATCACAAGTAAAAAACGGCGAAATAAGTCAGGCTCGAATTGATGATGCGGTAAAACGAATTCTCAGAGTTAAATTAAGGGCAGGGATTTTTGATAAACCGAGTCCTGCACAGCGAACTTTGTCTGGCAGAACTGAACTTATTGGTGCCAAAGAACACAGAAGTGTAGCGAGACAAGCGGTACGTGAATCATTGGTGTTGCTTAAAAATAAGAACAACCTGCTACCGTTAATGCCTCATCAGAATATTTTAGTGACAGGAGATGGTGCTCATAATCTAGGTAAGCAATCAGGTGGTTGGACCATTACCTGGCAAGGGACAGGTAATAATAATGCTGATTTCCCCGGTGGAACATCAATCTATGATGGTATAAAGGATAAACTGAAAAATGCCGATGGTTTACTTGAACTAAGTGCAGATGGTAGTTTTACACAAAAACCTGACGTTGCTATTGTGGTTTTTGGAGAAGAACCTTATGCCGAAGGCAATGGTGATATTGATAACCTTGAATATCAACGGGGGAATAAAAAAGATCTTGCGCTTATTAAACAATTAAAAGCTCAAGGTATTGCGATAGTTTCCGTATTTATCAGTGGGCGTCCGATGTGGGTAAACGCTGAATTAAATGCTTCTGATGCCTTTGTCGCTGCATGGTTGCCAGGCTCTGAAGGTAAAGGTATTGCTGATGTACTTATTCGTCAGGAAAATGGTGAAATTGATCATGATTTTGTTGGAAGGTTATCGTATTCATGGCCTGCAACCTCAAATCAAACCAACGTTAATAGACACGATGATAATTATCAGCCTTTGTTCCCTTACGGCTTTGGCTTACGATATGAAGATAAAGATACTTTAGGTGACGATTTACCACAAGAGTATGAAACATCCTTAACTCAGTTACCTGTTGTCGACTTGTTAAAAGCACCTTGGCGTTCCTCATTTTATGTTAATGCCAGAGAAGAATTAATTACCAGTAATAGTCAAGCGAGTGAATTTGTCAGTTATCGAACAATAGACAGGGTAGTGCAGGAAGATGCACGTTTGGTCAGTTTTAATGGTAAAGGGTTGGGACATGTTGAAATTAACGACAACTTTCCATTTGACCTGCGTGGCTATTATCAGGCTAATTCTTCAATTTCAATGGTGGTGCAAATAGACAAAGCACTAATTCCAGAAGTGACTCAAGCAGTTAGTCAATCAGTTTACTTAAGCATGCGTTGTGAAAAAAATTGCTTTGCAGATATCGATATTTCATCTACGCTGTCCAGTCTTGAAGTTGGGACATGGCAACAAATAAGTGTAGATTTAGCTTGTTTTGCCAACAAAGGGGCAACAATGGATAAAATATTTGCTCCCTTTGTGATTAAAACCAAAAGTGCGATCACGATAAAATATTCAGATGTGAAAATAATACCTGATAGTGCACAACAGGCGACTTATAGTTGCCAGAACAAGTAAACAAAGTATTGATAAAAAAGCAGTCGTGTTGATTTTTAAGCTGGGAGATTTATGAGTAAAGTTATTAAAAAAGTTGTTATCGTTGGTGGTGGTACTGCTGGCTGGCTAACCGCTGGTGTTATTGCTGCGGAGCATAAAGCTAATTGTGCATCGGGTATTGAGCTAACGTTAATAGAGTCTCCTGATGTAAGTACAATCGGCGTAGGTGAAGGTACCTGGCCAACCATGCGAGAAACGCTGCATAAAATTGGAATATCTGAAACTGAGTTGTTCAGGGAGTGTGAAGCTTCGTTCAAACAGGGGGCAAAATTTTCGAAATGGGTTACGGGCGGTGAAGATGATTTCTATTACCATCCGTTTGTTATCCCCCATGGGTATACTCAAACAAATCTCGTTGTTCCCTGGCAACCTCATCGGGATGAAGTTTCTTTCGCTGACGCAGTAAGCTTTCAAGGGAAATTATGTGAAAAAGGATGCGCTCCAAAACAAATATCTACCCCTGAATACGCTGCTGTGGCGAATTACGCTTATCATCTCAACGCGACAAAGTTAGGCTTGTTTTTACGAAAGCATTGTATTGAAAAGTTAGGTGTAAAACATGTTGTTGACCATGTGACTCAGGTAAATGCTGCTGAGAATGGTGATATCGCCACAGTTTCAACTAAAGCAGGTGGTGAGATTGCAGGTGATCTGTTTATTGACTGCTCAGGAGGGGCTTCATTACTGCTTGGCCAACACTTTAAAGTGCCATTTATCAGTAAAAAGCATATCTTGTTTAACGATACCGCATTAGCAGTACAGGTTCCCTATGAAAATGAGGATAGTCCTATTGCTTCACATACCATTTCAACGGCACAAAGTTCGGGTTGGATTTGGGACATAGGATTACCGTCACGCCGAGGCGTAGGTCATGTTTATTCAAGTGCGCATATTTCAGACCAGCAGGCTGAAATTGAACTGCGTCAATATATCACAGAGTCACTGGGCAAGGAAAAGGCAGATGCTTTGACGCTGAGAAAAATATCGTTTGATCCCGGTCACAGAGAAATATTCTGGCATAAAAACTGTGTCGCTGTAGGAATGGCTGCAGGATTCCTGGAACCTTTAGAGGCTTCGGCTCTGGTTTTAGTTGAATTGGCAGCTGCGAAAATTAGCAGAGAATTACCGGCAACCAGAGAAGTAATGGATATTGTTGCCAAGCGATACAATGAGCAGTTTTTATATCGCTGGGATCGTATTATAGACTTCCTTAAGTTGCACTATATTCTTACACAACGTACTGATTCTGATTATTGGCTGGATAATTGTCGTGAAGAAACTATTCCCGACAGCCTTTTGGAACTGATGACCCTTTGGCGTCATCATTCTCCAAGCCCTGATGATTTTTCTCAAGTTGAAGAAGTATTTCCTTCCGCAAGTTGGCAGTATGTGCTTTACGGTATGAATTTTGAGACGCAAACCAGTTCAACTCAAAGACGCTCAGTTGATGAACAGATAGCACAGATGTACTTTCAGGAAAATATTCAAATGACCAAAAAGTACCTTGCTGCGTTGCCAGGCAATAGAGAGTTGATTGATAAAATCAAAGAATTTGGAATGCAAAAGGTATAGTGTTTGACTGCTATTTCAACTGAATGACGATATAATACCAATTGTACTAAGTAAGTGGTCACCCTCGATGGTCTAAATTTCCAATAGCTGCGTTGCCGACATGGATGTCGGTACTTAGGTTTTGTCTGGAACAAAAAACCTGTGCTTTCAATCCCAATAGCCAGCTATTGCTCAATCAAGCGCCTTGCCTACATGGATGTAGGTACTTAGGTTTTGCCTGGAGCAAAAAACCTGTGCTCTTGAAAATTTATCCTCATCGAACCCTGACCACTAACTTAATACAATTGGTATAAGGTTTAAAATACGGGCTTATGTTTTATTTACGTCAGGTAAGAAAACAAAAGCCCGTTATGTTTTTTAAACTTAACACTTAAAATTAACATTTATACTTAATCGAAATAAAAGTGTGAACATTATGCGTGGTTTGAATTCACTCCATAATTGATATATTTTAATACAAGGCGTTATTTTGGTGCGCCATCAAAGTTAGGTTTGGCAAACTTGATAACTCCCGTCTTACCAATCGAGCGGTCAAATACTACATAATAATTATTCATTAACGGTAAGCCAAGAATGCTTTGTTGTTACCCCTTGCTGATATTAAACTGCGTTTTCCGGCCACTGGCAGTTACAGAGTTTAATTGCCAATAAGTCTCAGGTTTAATTTCTAGTTTAACTGGTGAATCATCTTCACCGTCCAATGTTACATATATGGCTGGCCACTTAGCTAAATCCTCCTCGGTTTGAGGTACCCCCAGTCTCTGTGCTAAAAGTTCGGCATGTTGCAGTACATAATCATAAATATTTGAGGCTAGAGAAAGCGTATTGGTACCACTGTCAATAATAGAATTTGAAAGCAAATAAGACGAAGATGGTGGCTCTACAACTTGTGGTAGAAAATCACCCACCTGAATAGCTGTCATATTGGTATTGTAATAGCGGCCCTGACCATTGGGTTCTGCTACCTCAGTAACCACCAGAAAATCACCAGTATACAATTCAGTATGTTGCTCGCCTTCACCTAAAATAAACCAGCCTTTATTTAACGGGTCGGTCGCCAGATCAGTGCTGTAGTGCGTGATAGAACGTCGGGTCATAAAGGCAAATTTGTTTGGGGTCAGTTCTGCTTTTTCCAGTTCAGTAAAAAATGGTGTCAAATGTACAGTAGGCAATGGATTGGCAGTATACTGTGGCGAAGTCAATTCGAGCCATTTGTATTGAGAATCATAATTGCTTATGGGGAAATCGGCTGTACCTGCGTCGGCTGCATTATTTAATGACTGATAAGCAAGGCCTAGAATGCCATCCGTCGGATAAAACTGTCGCTGTCCCCGGTAAATACCCGACTGAATTTGAGAAATATTGGCATCTGGTATGTCTATATAATGTTCACCGGTGCCTAGCCCTATTTGAGCCTTTAATACCGGACCAGTCCAATGCCCGGTGCCATATCCAACAAATTGAATGTTGTTTGTTTTGGTCACTGGTGTTGAACCGAATTTGTCATGCCACACGGCTAAAGTGCTGCTGCCGGTATCCAGAATCACATGGCGATATTTTTTTCTGGACCCAATTCCAGTTGAGCAGCATAATCGCCCAGAGGTACATCATTGACGTAATTGGTGATTAATATTTTTGCGGTCTTTGCAACGTTTGTCATGTTATTTCCTTATCTGTTGAAAAATTTACAGTGGCAAGGAAACTCTATGAAGACTTCCCTGTTTATCAAAGCATAGCTCCCTTATTATTTTATTACCAAAAAGCCGTTTAGTTTTTTATTACTAAAATGGAACTTGAAAGCGGATATTTTCTTCATTAAATCTTTTGTAAAACATGATAAAAAACCTCTCAAAAAGCTCATTCAACAAATTAAAATTTGATTACCCAAGTAAAGGGGCGTTAGCGAGTTAAAAACAGGCGTAGCCCATCAATTTATCAGTTAATAATTATTTTAATAAGATACCGTTAAAATCTTGAACGGGTATAATCAATATAAATTTGTTTGAAAATTACAAAGCTTGAACTATGGGTTACGCTTTGAGCTATCGCCATCATGATTATTTACGCTAATTGAAATAACAATCATTTCTACTATTTATTTGTCTTTCGAATAGCTAAAATTAGTTATTTTTATAAACGGAGTCAGTAGCAATAATGTTTTATCGAGTTGGTTTTATTTATTTTGCACTTTTAGTCATACCATTTTCATATGGCAGTAATCTTATTGATTTCAATAAAAAATTTTTAGCTAATGTTTCTAACGAACTGGAGAAATACAGTATTCCAGGAGCGGCATATGCCATAGTGCAAAGTAATAATATTGTTGCTCTGGAAACTTTTGGTCACATCGAAAAAGCTAACTCTCAAAAAGCTAATTCTCAAAAAGCTAATTCTCAAAAAGTAAATGGGAATACGGTATTTCGTCTGGCATCAGTGTCTAAAACCTTTGCAGCAACTATTACTACTATGCTGGCGCAAGAGCGGCAGCTGAACTTGTCAGATCCTATCACCAAATATGTTCCTCATTTTTCTTTGGCGAAAGAGGGCGCCGCTGAGAAAATTCAACTTAAACATTTGTTAAGTCATTCAAGTGGGCTGATGCCGAACGCTTATGACAACCTGTTACATGAAAACTGGAGTCTGGATAAAATCATTCGTCGCTTTGATCGCGTCGAACCTATTTGTAAACCTGCGCAGTGTTATGGATACCAGAATATCGCCTATGCCTTTTTGCAACCAGCCATAGAAGCGAGCCAACCTAAAAGCTATTCAACCTTGCTTCAGGAGAGAGTCTTCTCGCCACTTAATATGATGGATGCGTCGGTCGGTATTGATGTATTTCTGGAACAACAAAATACAGCGAAACCTCATGTTCTTAGAAAACGCATCAAAACAGGTAAAAAGGACAAGCAAGGTAATGAAGTTAAGCAATACATTTGGAATACCGTTAAAGTAGAACCTGATTTTTATAAAGTTGCTCCCGCAGCGGGCATCAATGCCAGTATTACCGACCTGGCAAAATGGTTAATCGCTAATTTAGGCCATAAACCTGAAATATTGTCCCCTGCACTACTGAATGAGTTAACCACTCCACGGATAAAAACTAAAAAAGATTTACGCCGAAAATTTTGGAGGGAACATTTAACTGACGCCCACTATGGCTACGGTTGGCGTATTTATCAATTTAAAGATCACCCAATCATCTATCATTCAGGATGGGTGTCAGGCTTTCGTGCTGATATTGGCTACTCGCCAGATTTAGATATTGGTTTTGCAGTGCTCATCAATGCTGAATCTAATGTCATCAACAAAATATCAAGCCAGTTTTGGTCACAGGCCCTTGATTTAATTGGTTCCGTTTCGGAAAAATAAATTTTAAAATTGTATGTAAAATGACTTAAACCTTTTCAGTATGATGTTGGTGTTAATGGAAAAGGACGTTTAACCAAGGTTGAAAATAATCATGGGTATAATCGTTATTCTTATAATGATTACGGAGAAATAATCAGCCAACAGACCAAAATCAAAGGAAAAAGCTACCGTATAGATTTTACGTATCATAAGCTTGGTGGAGTAAAAGATATCATTTACCCTAGTGGTAATATGGTGAGATATCAGTATTTACAGTCAGGTATATTTGCTATTTTTCTTTAAAGGATTGCGAAAAAAAATGTTTAGTACGCTAGATTGTTCGTATCCATCTAGCTGTTTTTTCACTGTTAAATATCCAATCGTTCACATTTTTTGTTTCATAACAAATATATAAAACGCTTTAAATAATGGACTTTAGAAAAAATAGCGTTATTCTTCCTACCATTAATACAATTGGTATAAGTATTACATTTTCAAATTAATAAAAGGTTATGTTTAATGAAAAGTTTAAAGCAAATTTTGATGGGTTAGTAGGGCCGACACATAACTATGCCGGGTTATCTGAAGGAAACGTGGCGTCGCTGAAAAGTGCGTTTAGCATTTCAAACCCTATTTTGATACTTTGAACAGCTGTAATACGCCTATTAAACAGGTTAAATATTTTGATGTGAATGAAAGCATGAAAAATGGTGGCGGCCCAGCTTGCTTAAGATTACGTGTCGCACTGAATGCTTCGGAATTAGCCGCTGTTAATCCTTCATGTATTATGTCTGATACATTGTTTAACAGGTTAAATACTTGGGTTGACAGTCATTACAGAGATAGATTGAGCGGTGATGACTTACAAGATCCACAATTACTGATTGAATCAAGAACCGCGCTGGACGAGTTGACGCAAATATTAAATTTAGGCTCTGTTTATAGATTTCAACAGGAGCATTAACGAACACAATGGTAACGTTTCTGAATTGTTATTTCTGTTCGTGATGCTGTAGTTAAAGTTGAAATCATCAGAATTTGATGATTTCAACTCATTGTTTATTTTTAAATAAAGTTGCTCAACTATTTAACCCAACTAAAATTACATTGGCTCAAATTTGCAATAGTGTTCAATAAACTCTTGATGACTGGGTAATTGATCTACCATCTTTTTAATAGGCTCCTTGATGCTATTTAGGAAGCCGGTAAATTCTTTGTCTCCCATAACGTTGGCAATTTGATGATATTGCTCTGGCATGAGGCCCTGGCCGAACATTACCTGTGCCCAAGAATCTATTCTGAAAAGTTCATCTGTGGGTGAAAAAATACGGGCTGTTTTTTTAAATAAATTAATGCGTTGTTGTAACGATTCAGGAACTTCCATTCCTTTACAGTAGTGCCAGAACGGGCTGTCATCTCTTTCTGTAACATGATAATGAAGAATGATAAAATCGCGAATATGCTCCAGTTCGTCGATAAACTGATTGTTATATTCGACAACGGCTGATTCTTCTATACCCTCAAAAGGAAATAACCGTATAAGTCGCAGGATGCCATTCATTATCAGGTGAATACTGGTGGATTCTAACGGTTCTACAAAACCACTGGATAAACCGACGGCAATACAGTTTTTATTCCAGGCTTTTCTGCGCCGGCCTGTGCGATATTTGATCACACGCGGCTCTGTGATGGTTTTTCCTTCCACCTTGCTGAGTAAGGTTTCTTTTGCTTGTTCATCACTAATATACCGGCTGCAATAAACTAAACCATTTCCTACACGGTTTTGCAGTGGAATACGCCATTGCCAGCCGCTTTCAAAAGCGATGGAGCGGGTATAGGGGATGGCAGGTCCAAGTGACTCTGTTTGCACGGCAATTGCGCTGTCACAAGGTAACCAATGTGACCAGTCTTCATAGCCTGTATGCAGAGCTTTTTCGATTAACAGGCCGATAAATCCTGTGCAATCTATAAATAACTGCCCTTCAATTGATTGTCCTGAGTCTAAGGTTAATGACTTGATATTGCCTGTTTTATCATTTTTAAGCACATCAATAATTTTTCCTTCAATGCGCTTTACGCCAAAATTTTCACTGAATTTTCTTAAAAATTTTGCATATAAAGTGGCATCGAGATGGTAGGAATAATTAAGGCCACCTTGAGAAGATTTTGCAAATTTACCGGCCTTTGCTGCTTGTGTTTCAGGACAATATTCATCGTATTCTGCGTTATAGCCTTTTTTTAAACTATGTAACCAGAAATGTTGGAAATCTCCGGCCCAACAGCCTTTTCCTACCAGACCAAAACCGTGAAAATACTTTTCCGCCTGTTGTTTCCAGTTTTCGAAACCAATGGCAAGCTTGAACGTTGCGTTGGTTTCCCGCATAAATTCCTGTTCATTAATACCAAGTAAACGGTGAAAGGTGACCAGTGTGGGGATCGCAGCTTCGCCGACACCTACGGTGCCAATCTGGTCTGATTCTATTAATGTTATATCGAAATCTTTGCCCAGTAGTTTAGATAATGAGGCTGCCGCCATCCAACCGGCAGTGCCGCCACCAGCAATGACAATTTTTTTAATTTTATTTGTGCTCATTTTTGGCACTCCTTCATCATTAATACCAAATTTGGCTGTTCAGTGCTTTTTTTGCTTGTTTATATTTGCTTGTCTATATTGGTTTAGTAACTAAAGCTGGTTAAGTTTTTAAAGCTGGTTTATCGACTAAAGCGATATTTTATTTGATAAAATCGTTAATATAGCCTGTGCGGGTGGATTGACAACTGAACTATAAAAGAAACTGTCTTCAATTTTTTCAATGGTAAAGTGGGCAGAGAAAATATTTCTCAAAATTTCTTCGTCAAAACGATAGGGCATAGGAATTTGTTGACCCGCGAAAGTATCATAGCCAACAAATCGTTGTTCTTTTAAACTCATTGTTTTGAGTATTATTTTGCCACCGGGTTTGAGTAGTCTTTTTAAACAGGCAATATATTTTTTTGTGCTGATACAGCAGATAGAATGAAAACAGCCACGGTCTATGATTAAATCAAATTGTTCATCATTAAGCTTTGTGTCAAGTATATCGTCGATTAAAAACTCAAGCTTAGTTTCAGCGGGCAGGTCTTTTGCCAGTTCTATTGCCTGGTTTAATGCTGTAGTTGACACATCAGTGCCGACAACATCATAGCCCATTTTAGCTAATGCTATTGCCTGCGTACCACTGCAGGTACCTAGGTCAAGGATTTTTGTAGAGGTGATTTTATCGGTTCCGATAAAATCTATCACATCAGAATCTAATTCTTTACTAAACCAGGGCCATGTATTTTCGTTATCGCTCTGGGTATACATTTCTTTATTTTTGGTTTCCCACTTATCTTCGTTCCATTTGATAAAATCTTTTAATGTAGTCATCTAATATTAATTAATCCTATTTAAAATTGCTGTTTACAAGGTGGCGTTTTTAAGATCAACCAATTTTTGCACGTTTTCTAATGAAGATACAACTGAAAAAGCCATTTGTAGAAAGCCAGCGCGATTTAACTTCGCCAGGGCATCACCATCAAGCTGGGCGAGTTTTTCTCTATGGATCGTATAATTACCCGTTAAGCTAATTTGTTCACCATTGTTAAATTCAATGTCCAGGGTGATAGGTTCTATTAAATTGTACTCATTGAATGCAGCAAACATTGCTTTACTGATATTAGCACCGTCATCAATTGTTGCTAAACTTTGGGTTATTTTATTTAAATAGGGGCTATTTTCACCATTTTCCAGAAACACTGGCTCACCATCGGTTTCGCTTATTCTAGGGTGATCCATATTGACATAAATAATGGCGTTGCTGATTACTTTTCCATTAACTTCTTTGTCTTCATGCCCTATTAAAAAAGGCCCTTTAGTGATAACAGCAGGAATGTAACTGGCTTGCCATTTGCCTCTTTTTAAATATAAATTTTCGTCTTTTTTCAGACCAAACAAAACCACAGATTGAAATTCGCCTGTTTCTGGATTTTTACTGAATAAAATAGGGTATTCTTTTTGAATTTGAGTAAATTCTGTCGGGAATGTAAGGGTATTGCTAATATTATCACCAAATTTGACACCACTTTTTGTGATCACTTTCAGGTGAGCTAACGTTTTATTATTTAACAGTACGTGATTTGCCATAGTTTTTTAATCCTTAAAATAAAAGCCGCACAATAATCGGCGGCTTTTAAATTATTAACTTAACGCTTAGAAGGTATAACGAGCGCCAATTTCATAACGAGGCTCTGATTCTTCACCAAAGATAAATTGGTTTCTGTTACGACCATAACGACGAATATCTTCACCTGTCAGGTTAATACCTGAAAATGATACCGCTAAGTCATCGTTGACTTGATAACTTGCACTCATATCAATCTGTGCGAAATCTTCAGTAAATTCCGGCTCACCACTACCGCGGTTAGCTAGATTAAGGAATTCATCACGCCAGTTATAAGCGATACGAACTGATACTTTGTCTTTTTCATACATCAATACCAAGTTGGCACTATCACTTAAACCTTGTAAAGCAAATTGCACGTCAGTAGATGCAGTATCAAAAGCGACATCTCCTCTAACGATGGTATAGTTGGCCTGAAAACCAAAACCAGTATCGGCTAAGAAATGCTGTACGGCAAATTCAAAACCGTGAATTTTAGCTTCTTTGTTATTAACCGGAGAATTATATCTGAACTCCATTAATGGGTCACTGGCATCGGCAGTAATATCAATAGCATTTTCAAACTCAAGTGGTGTCATAGAGTCATACGCAACGCCCATTTCATTGGCTGCTACCATTGAAAATAATTGAGTGTCGTCAGGACTTGCTATACCCATCGCCGCAAGATCAGCCATGGCTTGTTCAGCACGAGGACCACTAGTTGGATCTCTTAAATCGAAGAAAGTGTCGATTACTGGTTCAGTACCAACAAATTTGTTAACACGTTTTTCAAAATAACCCACTGAAACATAGCTGGTATCATCAAAATACCATTCTGCTGAAATATCAAGGTTGTCTGATTCCATTGGAACTAAACTAGGGTTATTAGAGCTTGCGTTACCATATGCCTGACTATCAAGTATAGTTGGTGTATTTGGACCACCATTAATAGAAGATTGCGCATCTAAGTTACCATAGCTGGGACGAGCCATTGTTTTGCTGTAAGAAAAACGTGCAATAACATCTTTAACTACTTCGATATCAAAATCGAAACTTGGCAACAAGTGATCATAGCTGTTAGAAACGCTATAAGCTTCAGCGGTAGAGAAGTCACCCTGTATTACATTGAAATCGTTATTACTGTCCCAACGAACTGCACTAGGTACTGCTGATAATGCTGATGATTTTGAATCTGTGCTTTCATAACGCAAACCGGCAGTAAAGTGCCAAGGCATGTTATCTAATTCACCATCTAGATTAACTTGAAAGTACGCAGTGAAAATGTCTTCTGAAATGGTACGATGGTTTGCCTCATTTGGATTACGGCCAAAGTTAACTGTGTCTGGATATTGATTTGCTGCCCATTGACCAATTTCTTTAGCATCTCCTCTGTAACCTGTAGTCCAACCACCATTACCGATTTTAAGATCACTTAACGAATCGTTGAAATCAATAGCATCAAGGAAACCAAGTCCGTCTAATTCACCTGCATTTGCAGCACTCCAGCCACCCATAGCCTGGTTACCCGTATTAGACTGTATGGTAGTATTTTCCATGGTACGAGATTCAATACCAAAATCAATGCTGCCTTCGTCAAATTCATAAGAACCGTCTAAGCGAATTTGGCTGATGTCATTTGAGTTATTAGAAAAACGGGTTTGCATCATGGTGGTACCAATATCTGATACATCTAACACACCGTTACAATTATAACCACCTACGCCATTTTGAGTGGCAATTCTCGGATCACAATCATCAAAAATAACTTGCATTGACGGAAGACCACTGCTGCCGTATACAGCACCAATGCTTTTATGAACATTGGAGCCAAGACCAACCACTAAACTATTACCATATTTTTCAGTAGGATCACTGTCTGAAGTAGAGTCATGTACATCAAGCGTAAGGTTGAAGTTATCGTTCACATCCCAGCTAATATTTAAACCTAGTGATTTATCTTGGGTTTCGTAGTTTTCATGCATCTGCTTTGTCGCAACATCACGCGGTGCGTTTTGGTTACGATTTTCAATGTAAAGTTCAGATGTAGGGTTCAGGCCTTCAGTAAAATTTGCTGTACCTAAAAAGCTGTCATACCAACCAGATAATTCTGTTTGATGAGCTTGTGAATTAAGATTAGTGTATGTGTAATCTAAAGTTGCGGTAATGTTATCAGCCGGACGATATTGCAGAGTTAACTGGGCATTGGTACGCTTGCGTTGAGTATCCTCAAGCATATAAGCGATATTTGACGGTAATTGGTAATTTTCAGTACCTGTAGGACCGTTAGATATTACAGATGTAGGAAAGGTAACGCCGTCTTCAGTATATGGTGCAGTAACTTCACGTCGAAGAGAACCGTTATAAACACGGTTTTCCCAATTATTAATGTTTGCACCGGTCGAACTACTATGACGTTCAGAAACACTGGCACTGAAAGATGCACCGAATACTTCCTGTTCGTCTGTCCAACTGAATAAACCAGAAAACTCAGGGGTGATAGCATCATTGTAATCTCTTACGCCGTCACGAACTGAGGTATCAGCCATAGCTTTAGCACCAAAATTTGCGTGTACACCAGGGTTATCAAATGGTTTTGCTGTGTTGATATTGATAGAAGCACCAATGCCACCAGTAGCAATAGATGCTTTACCTGTTTTGTAAACTTCAACTGATGTTACTGCGTCAGAAGCAAGATTTTGGAAATCATAGGCACGGTTATTAGAAGCATTACCACCTTCTGGTAATGATGATGCTGGCATAACACGGCCATTTAGCGTTACCATATTAAATTGCGGACCAAATCCACGTACCGTTACACGACTACCTTCGCCGTTTGAACGGTCGATAGAAACACCGGTAATACGTTGTAAAGATTCAGCCAGGTTGGTATCGGGGAATTTACCGATATCTTCTGCTGAAATTGCATCAACAACACCAGAAGCGTCGCGTTTCATGCGGGTTGATTCTTTAATACTAGAGCGCATACCAGTTACCTGGATGACTTCTATTGATTTTTCGTCTGCTTTAACTTCTGCGGCAAAACTAGGTGCTACGGCGCTAACCCCTAATATCACTGATAAGCTAGTTGCTATTTTTGTTTTTCTGAAGCTTGTTTGACTCATTTTTTTCCCCTGATTCTGAAACTTTATTTATAATAGTTATTTGTATGTTTTAAGCGCTAGCATAGTTAATTAAATTATTGGAGGCATACACATTTATAATGTAAGCGCTTTCATTAAGCTAATTTATATTTTAATCTACGTCAACATAAAATTGATATTTGCAATCAATTCCAATCATTGATTTCGTGCAAAAACAATAATGAAAGTGCTTTCAAAAGTGGATTCTAAAGAGGTTTGTTCAACTTATCCAAATATTAATTTATATTTTTTATATTTTACTAATGTGATTTATCTATGCTATAAATGTAAGCGCTTTCATGTTCTTTATAAGTTGTTAACTGATAAACTCCAAATACTTGGTTTTGTAGTTTAAATTAATAGAACTGTATGTAATATTGGATGTTTTACAGGTTTGAACTGTCGCAGGAATGTGAACTAGAAGAGTGTTTAAAATAATAATACAAAAAGGAAGGTTAGACTGATGAAAAACAACACTGAGCAAATTCTTCGTTTGAAAGAAAAAGTTGGTTATGCTTGTGGTGATGTTGCCTCAAATTTCTACTGGCGCGTTTTCGATGTTTTTCTGTTTATATTCTATACCGATGTTTTTGGTTTATCGGCTGCGGCTGTAGGCACCATGATGTTGGTTACCCGGTTAATTGATGCATTTTCAGATCCTTTAATGGGGGCACTCGCCGACAGAACAAAAACTAAAATGGGTAAATTCAGGCCTTACTTGTTATGGGGGATATTGCCCATAGCTGCGGCCGGAGTATTAACTTTTACCGTGCCTGATGTCAGTGACAGCAATAAACTTCTTTGGGCCTACGGCACTTATATTTTTATGATGCTTGCATATACTTTTATTAATGTGCCTTATGGCGCATTACTTGGTGTGGTGACCAGTGATACGCAACAACGCACCACATTAACAAGCTTCAGATTCATAGGTGCTTTTTCTGGCGGTAGTCTGGTGGCATATCTTACCCCTGAATTGGTTAACTATTTAGGTCAGGGTAATGAAGCATTAGGGTGGCAATATACCATGGCTGTGTATGGTGTTATTGCCGGGGGGTTATTTGTACTTACTTTCTTGTCAACTAAAGAGAGAATTTCACCACCAGCTCATCAAAAAACACCTATTTTACAAGATATAAAAGATCTGACGCAAAATAAGCCCTGGGTGGTATTGTTTGTTCTGGCGCTAATTATAATGATGACTATTTCGTTACGTGGCAGCACTGGGTCATTTTATTTTAAATATTATGCCGAACGTCCGGATCTTATTGGCACCTTTGCCATGGCTTATATGATTGCTCTGGCCATTGGCGCGGCATCTACCCCATTATTAACCCGGTTTTTTGATAAACGAAATTTATTGATGATATTAATGTCGATTGTCGCCGTTTTATCTGTGTTGTTTTATTTTGTCCCGGGCGATAATATTACTTTGATGTTTATCTTGCAGATTATGATTGGTCTGGCACTTGGTCCTAAATCTCCTCTGGTATTTTCTATGTATGCTGATACCGCCGACTATTCTGAATGGCGTAATGGTAGACGGGCAACCGCGATGATATTTTCCGCTGCAGCTTTTGCTCAAAAATTAGGTGGAGCATTGGCTGGTGCTATGATCGGCTGGCTACTTGCCTCATTAGGTTATGTGGCAAATCAAGCTCAAACGGGCGCTTCTGAGCATGGCATTGTTTTATTAATGACCTTGATACCTGCTGTATTTGCCGCAGTAGCTGTGCCGCTTATTTGGTTTTATTCTTTAAATGATGAAAAATTAAAAATTGTTCAAGATGATCTGGAGAAAAGAAAAGCCAATGATATTGAGCAAGCCTCAGCTTCAACCTCAACAGTAAATCAAGGTAATGTTCAAGGCAGTGAACAAGCAGGTACAGTCAATGTCTAATGTAAAATCTGTCGCTTCGTTTGAAACAAAAAACAAAGGCAGATTGCCCATTTATTCTATTGATAACGCAGGTGGTTTTGGCTCGAAAGTTTCATTAAATAGTCCACTTAGTTTGCCAAACGCCTGTGGGTTTTTATGGAATTCAAAGATGGTTTTTCAAATGAATTGTCGAGGTTATGCCAGCTCGCAGTTTATGCAACCTGAGCCGGGTAAATATTCCCACGGGCCGAATATTGAGGCAAAAACATTTATTCAGCCTGAACATAGTTATTATAGTCATCATCCAGGACGATTTTTTTATATTAAAGATGAAGATTCAAACCAGATATTTTCAGCGCCTTATGAACCTATGCGTCGAAAATTGGATAAATTTTGTTTTACTGCCGGCAGTAGCGAAATTTCCTGGTTGATAGAACATCTTGATCTTGAGATAAAAATTGTGGTGAGTTTAGCCAAAGAAGACACGGTTGAACGTTGGTCATTATCGGTTAAAAACTTGTCTGGCCGCGCTAGGAATATCAGTATATATCCTTATTTTTCTATTGGTTATATGTCGTGGATGTCTCAATCTGCTGCTTTTGACTATAGGTTAAACGGTATTGTTGCAACTTCAGTAACGCCTTATCAAAAAGTTGATGAATACTTTAAAAACAAAGAATTAAAAGATAAAACATTTTTCATTGCCGATAAAACACCGTTTGCCTGGAATGCCTGTCAAAAAGACTTTGAAGGGGAAGGGGGCTTACATGATCCTGATGCTTTATTATCTTCACAATTAGAAAATACAGAAGCACGTTATGAAACCCCTGTTGCTGTGCTGCAATATCGGGAAAAGCTTAACCTCAAGGAACGCCTTAATTACCAATTTCTGTTTGGTCCCGCTAAAGATGATGCTGAAATAGCTACTTTAAGTGAACGATATTTAGGTGCCGGAAAAGCTGAACAGACGCAGCAGCAATATAACGATTATATTGCACAGGGTAAAGGTTGCTTAACCATTAAAACGGATGATCCGGCCTTCGACGATTTCGTTAATCATTGGTTGCCCAGACAGATGTTTTACCATGGTGACGTTAACCGATTAAGTACCGATCCCCAAACGCGTAATTATATTCAAGACAATATGGGCATGTGCTATATCAAGCCAGATATTGCTCGCGAAGCTTTTATTTTAGCTTTATCTCAGCAGCAGGAAAACGGCGCGATGCCTGATGGCGTATTGTTGCATGTTGACGCAGAGCTTAAATATATTAATCAGGTTCCCCATGCTGATCATGGTGTTTGGTTACCGATATGTTTAGTGGCATATTTAAATGAAACGGGCGATGTTGAGTTATTGCAAGAAAATATTGCTTTTGCTGATTCAACAACCACCATGAAATTTTTGCAACATATTGAATTGGCATTAGACTGGTTATTAAAAGCAACTGATGATCGGGGTTTAAGTTTTATTGAACAAGGAGATTGGTGTGATCCGATGAATATGGTCGGTCACAAAGGATATGGGGTTTCGGCATGGCTTTCTCTTGCCACCGCATATGCAATTAATTCATGGTGTGATCTCTGTGAACAATATCAGCTGAATGTGTCAAAGCCTAAAGTAAAGGAATACCGCAGTGCTGCAGAAGCTATTAACGGTTCAGTTAATAGTTTTCTTTTTGAAGGCAAGTGGTATGCTCGTGGTATTACCGATGATAATCGTGTTTTTGGTACTGAAAAAGACGCGGAAGGGAAAATATTTCTTAACCCTCAGAGTTGGGCAATGCTCAGCGGAGCGGCAAGTGAATCGCAACAATTAACCATGATTGAAGCAATAACTGAGCAGTTAATGACACCTTACGGTGTGATGATGTTAGCGCCAAGTTACACAAAAATGGTTGAAGATATTGGCCGGGTCACTCAAAAACATCCGGGAGTTTCCGAAAATGGTTCAGTTTATAATCATGCCGCTATTTTTTATGCCTATAGCTTGTTTCAGACAGGACATAACAATTTAGCATTTGAAGTTATTAAGAAGATGCTGCCGTCAATTGAACATTGCGAGAAAACAGGCCAGCTTCCGTTATATGTGCCTAATTATTATCGTGGTGCCTATCATCAATTTCCAAAACAAGCGGGGCGTTCGAGTCATTTATTTAATACGGGTACCATTCCCTGGCTTTACCGTTGTTTGGTTGAAGAGCTTTGTGGCTTAAAGGGTGGTAATGGTGCGCTGATTATTGACCCTAAATTACCTGATCATATGAGTAAAATATCAGGTCAACGTCTGTTCAGGGGCGCAATTATCAATTTTACTATTGAAAAAACGGCTGCGGTATCGTGCATCGAAACATACTTGAATAAAGAATACATTGAAAATAATCGGCTTGAGGCTTTAGTTTCAGATCAAGAATATCAACTTGAGATCCAGGTACCACTGAATGATTAATCAGCCAAAGGAAGCAAGTCAGCCGAATAACTTCCTACCAGTTAAAGCTCAGCAAGTTAAAGCTCAGCAAGTTAAAGCTAAGCAAGTTAAAGCTCAGCAAGTTAAAGCTAAGCAAGGTAAAGCTAAGCAAGGTAAAGCTAAGCAAGGTAAAGCTAAGCAAGTGAAACCTCGGCTATTTATAGTGATGGGGGTGAGTGGTTCTGGCAAATCGAGCATAGCAAGTCGGTTAGCCCGTGAATTAAGCTTCGAATTTGTAGAAGCGGATAATTTTCATTCTGAACAAGCTAAAAATTATATGGCTAATAATAAACCGCTTAGTGATGAAATGAGAAAACCCTGGATAGCGGCAATAATCAAGAAACTTAGCTTGCTTAATGAACAAGGTACAAGTGTGGTGCTTGCATATTCTGGATTGAAAACTCAACACAGAAATAGTTTCAGAGCGCTTAACTTTAATTGTCATTATTTCTATTTGTCGGGTGATAAAAAACTCATTCTTTCCCGGTTAGTTAAGCGTAAATTACATTTCTTTTCACCCGATTTACTGGACAGCCAATTTTCGGCAATGGAACCTGCTCAGGGCCATGAAAAAGATATCACCACTATTGATGTTAATGGCTCTCTGTCTGAAATCTATCAAAATATTATTAAAGTTGTTCATCAAGAACTGGCAAAGGATAAGTAATGAAAAAACTCAGCATACTTTTTTATCTTTATATGGTTTTAATTGGCTTAAATGTTTCTGCATTTGAAGTGTCTGATTCACCTGATGTACTTTTACCTAATGCGCTTCAATCTAATGCCCTTCAACCTAATGCGCTAAAGGCAAAGAAAGCCAAAGACGATATTGTTATTGACGGTATTGCCAACGAAGCGAGTTGGCAGTCAGCTACCTGGTATCCCCTTGATAAGTTGATCCTTGGCACAATGCCAACGGCAGAAGATTTCAGTGGTCAATTCAAAATAATTTGGGATGAGCAACAGTTGTATTTGATGGTTGAAATTATTGATGATGTTATTTTTGATCAGCATGCTAATCCATTACATTTTTATTGGGATGATGACTGTTTGGAAATTTTTATTGATGAAGATGCTTCGGGGGGAAATCATCAGTTTAACTACAACGCTTTTTCCTACCATGTAGCGATTGATAATCAAGTGGTTGATATAGGCGAAAAGCACGCAGATGGTTCTGATAATTTTGTTTTACTTAATGAACATGTAACCAGTTCATGGCGGCGTAGTAAACACTCACCTAATAAGATAATCTGGGAAGTGGCGGTACGTGTTTATGATGATACTTTTGTTTTTCAAGATGCTTTAGCTCTTCAATATACGTCTGACAGTATAAAGACAGAAAGTGGCAGAAGTAATAGTACCCAAAGCCAGTCGGCTAAAATGCAAAAGCCAGTCATATTATCCCTTGGTAAGGTACTGGGTTTTATGCTCGCATATTGTGATAACGATGGCAGTAAAGAACGTGAACATTTTATTGGTTCAACTGATATTAAAGCGGTTAACGGTAACAAAAATTTGGGCTATATTACCGCTGATGTTTTTCAACAATTGATTTTAATTAAGTAGCTTATCGTTTTATGTTATAAACATTAGTAACAGGAAAAATAAATCCTGGAGCAAAAAACTCATTTCACTTAGCGGTCTTTATATCTTTTTGGTTTTTGTGTAATTAGTGAAAGTGCAAAATTAATAAAGGAATAAAATGAAAATCAATTCTGTAAATAAAATCTTGATAATTTTAGGAGCGTTTGTACTCATGGTTTTATCTGCTTGTAGCGTTAACAAAGTAAAGGAAACCAAGGCAACTATCAGTGAGGATTCAACAGAGCAATTGCTAAGAGATAGTTATATCAGTGTAATTGATGAAAAAGAACATGATTACTTTGTTTATTTGCCACAGGGATACGCTTCAAACCCCCAAAAAAAGTGGCCTGTTATGTTATTTTTACATGGCAATGGTGAACGGGGCAATGGAAAAGACGAATTGGACTTTGTGATAACTCATGGTCCGCTTTATGAAAGCTGGGTTCAGAAAAAAAATATACCTTTTATTATTATAGCGCCACAATTACCTATGTTTGGCTTTGATAAAAAAGGTATAAGTTACATTGATAACCGTAAAAAAGAGCATATTCCCAAAAGATTATCTAATGGCGTACCTCCACGTCCTGCTCCGTTTAACACCGCAGGGGAAATAAAAAGGCAACCAGCGTTAACCGATATGAGCGAAGTCGCTCCACTGCTGCCACAAGGCTGGGAAAAGGTTGAGGTTGATTTAATTGATATTTTAGATAGCGTTCAACAGAAATATAGAGTGGATTTAACTAAAACCTATTTGTCTGGTTTAAGTTACGGTGGGTTTGGTACCTGGTATCTTGCAAGTCGTTATCCTGAACGTTTTGCTGCTATTGCTCCTGTGGTTGGTTGGGGACATCCTGATTTAATGGCTCCCATAGCGCAGCAACAATTACCTGTCTGGGTTTTTGGCGGAGGCAGAGACAGTGCGGTAGAAATTAAATATTTTTATGCCGGTTTAAATCAGTTAGAAATGTTAGGTCATAAAAATGTTCGGTTTACCGTGCATGAAGACAAAGGCCACGATGCCTGGACGAGGGTTTATTCAGGAGACGATCTTTATCAGTGGTTGTTGAAGTATGAGCTCCCAGAAGAATAAATAGCTGGTAAGTCATTAAATTATTTATTAATACAATTTTATGTAAAGAATCAATAGGAGTATGTGATGAACGACAAAACAGTTAAGGTTGTTCACTGGAGTTTTTGGATTATTGGTGTAGTTGCCTTGATATGGAATGCTATGGGCGTAATGAATTTTATTGTACAGATGGATCTGGATATGGTCGCTACATATCCTGAGTCGCACCGTGCGATAATCATGAGTCGACCAGCATGGGCCACTGGAGCTTTTGGTATAGCTGTGTTTGGTGGTGTGCTTGGTTGTCTTCTGCTTTTACTGAGAAAATCGGTAGCCTTCTATGTGTTCGTCGCTTCGTTGTTTGGTGTGATTGTGCATTTGTTCTCATTCCTTGGCATGATTGGTACGACAATTGAGGCTTCATTTGAAATCGTTATGATGACTCTGATGCCTGTTGCGTCGGCAGTTTTTTTGATCTGGTATTTGAAGAAGGTCGAGAGCAAAGGTTGGATTCATACCAATTGGATTAAATAAGTTGACAGAATTAAGTTAGGGTAAATTTTCATCGAACCCTGACCACTAACTTAATACAATTGGTATATACCCGTAATCATTCAAAATGCAGGTTTTGAAGCGTTTTAAAAGATTATCTACTACGTTGCTTTCAATCCCAATAGCCCGCTATTGCTCAATCAAGCGCCTTTTAGATAAACTTTCAAATTCACCTCAAATTCCCGCATCTTGAATGACCACGGGTATAATAATGAGCTATAAAAATAAAGAACTTTGTAAAGTAAGAACAATCACAACATTTTTAAGCTTGAGCCCTGATAAAGAAACTTGGAAGGACGAAATTTATAATGCCTCCAATTTCTGTTCAAATTTATCGAAGAAGTTTCATGAAACTGGCTATATTGTTCAGTCTGTTAGAATTGTTACCAACCCATTTGGTGAGTATTTAAATACCCAAAGTTATGAAACTGCAATAAGTGATTTAACTTATCTCAGTAATCTTCTGAACTCCCTCTTCGGATATGTCTGGAATTCGAATACGCTTTGCTATTGGAGAAGCCAGAACAAAGCATGAAATAGAAATATTACCTGAGCTAATAAAAGAATTCGGTGATTTATGTAATGTATGTGTAAACGTCAATCTTGACGACTTTGGTGTATTGAATAATGAGTTGATTAGAGACTCGGCTGAAGCTGTGGTGAAAATAAGTAAAATCACAGAGCGGGGAGAAGGAAACTTCAATTTCACTGTAAATTTTAACTGTGATCCATTAATCCCATACTTTCCAGCGGGGTATCATAGAAAAGAACTGGGTAAAAGATTTGTTATCGGTCTTGAAACGCCAGATTTACTTGTTGATGTGCTTAAAGAATATAACAATAAAGAAAACTCTCAAAATCATAATGATCTGTTCAAAGGTTATTATGAGGTGATGAGCAATGCACTTCAGTATCATATTTTAAATATTCAAAAAATAGTAAAACAAGCTCCTATTGATGAAAGATTTTTATTTTCTGGATTTGATAGTTCAGCAGCACCTTCTAAAAATTGTTCAAGCATGGTTGATGTCTATACCCGTAATCATTCAAAATGCAGGTTTTGAAGCGTTTTAAAAGATTATCTACTACGTTGCTTTCAATCCCAATAGCCCGCTATTGCTCAATCAAGCGCCTTTTAGATAAACTTTCAAATTCACCTCAAATTCCCGCATCTTGAATGACCACGGGTATATAAACAGATGGGAGTTGAATATTTTGGCGCATCAGGCACTGTTGAAGCATCATCTTTATTGACCAGGGTTTTCAAATCGATAAAAAATGTTGATCTAGTAGGGTTTTCTGGACTGATGCTTGCGTTAACAGAAGACACTGGCCTTGCCGAAGGTACAACAAATGGAAACTTTGATATCCGATCATTATTAACATACAGCTCAGTTTGCGGTATCGACCTGGATACAGTACCAATTCCAGGAAATACATCCATAGAAAAAATTTCAGCACTTATGAGAGACACGGGCACAATGGCATTTCGTTTGAACAAACCTTTAACGGTACGTGTATTTCCAGTGCCAGGTTTAAGTGCTGGAGAGCAGACTGTTTTCGAAAGTGACGACCTGTGTAATTGTGCGGTACTTGCTGTTCCATAAATTCAGTTTGATGACCATTTGCCGTTAACTACCTGATAAGCTTGTTTTTTGATGGGTTACGCCTGCGGCTAACCCATCCTGGGAAATAAAATAGTTTTAGGTATTAATTAAATAAAAACAGTTTATGTATTTGCAAGCTTGTTAAATAACTGTTCAAAACTATCCAATCCTTCATTAGCTAACTCGTCTGTAATGGTCAATGCGGGTAAAAATCGAATGACATTACTGTAAAAACCACAGGCTAACAGTATCAGGCCATGTTTTGCTGCATTAGCTATTACTGCTTGAGTTAGCTCACTGTTTGGTTGATTAATATCACCATTTTGAACTAATTCTATGGCGATCATTGCACCTTGATTACGAACATCACCGATTAAATCAGGGTGCTGGCTTTGTAATTTAGATAAACGATCGTTAAACAAAGCACCAATTTGATTTGCACGATCAATTAAATTTTCTTCTTCAATAATGTCCAATACTGCAAGAGCAGCTGCACACGCTACAGGAGAACCACCATAAGTACCGCCTAGACCTCCAGGTAATGGAGCATCCATAATTTCAGATTTACCAACCACTGCGGCTATTGGAAAACCACCTGCAATACCTTTTGCCATGGTCATTAAGTCGGCTTCAACATTAGAATGTTCAAAGCTGAACATTGCGCCTGTACGTGCAAAACCAGTTTGTATTTCATCGGCAATCAACATAATGCCATGCTGGTCACATAATGATCTCAATGCTTGTAAAAATTCTGCAGGAGCGGCATAAAAGCCTCCTTCCCCTTGGACGGGTTCAATGATAATTGCGGCAACATCACAAGGTTCAATATCCACTTTAAAGAGGTTATCAAGTGCCTTAAGTGATTCATTTATTGAAATACCGTATTGTTCTATAGGGAAAGGTGCATGAAAGATATCACCCGGAAACGGGCCGAATGATTTTTTATAAGGTGCAATTTTACCTGTTAACGCCATGGTCAAGTTGGTACGACCGTGAAATCCACCGTTAAAAGCAATTATGCCTCGACGCCCTGTATGAGCTCTGGCAATTTTTACACAATTTTCAACAGCTTCGGCACCCGTTGATACAAATATCGCTTTTTTATCGCTATTGCCCGGTGCAAGTTTTGTTAGCTTCTCAGCAAGTTCAACAGCTACTTCATATGGATTTACCATGACACAGGTATGACTGAATTTATCTAACTGAGCTTTGACCGCTGCCACGACTTTTGGGTGACTGTGGCCCGTATTACAAACGGCAATACCGGTACCGAAATCAATATATCTATTGCCTTCTACATCCCACATTTCCGCATTTTTTGCATGATCTATATACACAGAATAAACATTGCCCTGACCCCGGGCAATAACATTAACTTTGCGTGCTTGTAAATCTGAATTATTCATTTTTAATTCCTAAACTAAAATATATTTGATTACTTACACCAAACTCATTAAGTTTGTTGCAACTAAAACTTGCCAAGTAGTTGATAAAAACCTAATTATTTTAGATTTAGTCGCTCCTGACTTCGTCTCCTGCGTTGACCTGCCTCCTGTGTCCCTGTAGTCGTAAATCAAATAAATTTCGTGCGATTATTGAACCTATGGCAATTTTCCAATGGGCAAGCATAAAAATCTTATATGCAGCGTTATCAATTTTGATAATGAAATAACCATAACCATAACCATAACCATAACCATAGCCTGCCTAAGTCTTTTAAACTCGCAGAGCGGGAAGAAACTTAATTAAATTGGTAATAAAACTTATTTAGTCAAACCACCAAAACATAGGTATTTAATTTCTAAATAATCATCCAGGCCATATTTTGACCCTTCACGACCATTACCCGATTGTTTCATTCCACCAAAAGGAGCTGCTGCATTAGAAATTATGCCTTCATTGATGCCAACCATGCCGTATTCCAAACCTTCAGCAACACGCCATATACGACCAATATCACGTGAGTAAAAATAGGAGGCTAAACCAAATTCTGTGTCATTGGCCATTGCTATAACTTCCTCTTCGTCTTCAAAGCAAATAATTGGTGACACAGGACCAAATATTTCAGTATTGGCGATAGGCATGTTATTGGTAACATCAGTTAAAACTGTTGGCATCATGAAGGTATCTCCTAATGGAGAATTCCCCCCACCTAGCACAAGGGTAGCTCCGGCGCTGATCGAACGTTGGATCAAATCGCTGACATCTTTTGTCGCTTGAGCGTTAATCATTGGCCCAATAGTGACGCCATCGTCTAAACCATTGCCGATGACAAGTTTATTAACTGCGGTGATAAACTTCTCAGTGAATGCTTCCTTAATACCAGACTGGACAAAAATTCGGTTAGTACATACGCAAGTTTGACCCGCATTTCTATATTTAGACACTATGGCACCGGCAACCGCCGCATCGACATCAGCATCATCAAAGACAATAAATGGTGCATTGCCACCCAGCTCCATCGACACTTTTTTAACGGTAGATGCACATTGGCTGATCAGTGCCTGACCAACTGCTGTAGAGCCAGTGAAAGTAAACTTGGCTACATCCACGTGCTCAGTAAGAACTTTGCCAATACCATGGGCGTCTTCACCAACAACAACGTTGAAGACACCCGCCGGAATACCCGCTCTTTCAGCTAATTCTGCCATAGCCAAAGCCGACAATGGTGTCTGGGTTGCAGGACGCACAACAAACGTACATCCAGCAGAAAGGGCCGCTGCAGCCTTGCGTGCAATCATTGCATTGGGAAAATTCCACGGAGTTATTGCCGCAACAACGCCAACAGGTTGTTTAATAACCACTATACGCTTGTCAGCGGAAGGAGCTGGAATGGTGTCGCCATAAACACGTTTACCTTCCTCAGCAAACCATTCAATAAATGCAGCGCCGTATCCAATTTCACCTTTTGCTTCTGCTAACGGCTTACCTTGTTCCAAGGTTAAAATTCTGCCCAGATCTTCTTGATGTGTCATCAATAAATTAAACCAATTACGTAAGATAACAGCTCGTTCGTTGGCAGATTTTGCCGACCAGGCTGGAAAGGCCTTTTTTGCAGCCTTAACAGCAAGTATGGCTTCTTCGGGACCAGCGTTACTGACATTGGTGATAAGCTCACCATTGGCCGGATTATGCACGGGTATTTCAGTGGCACTGCTATGCCAACTACCATTGATATATGAGAAACGTTTGATTAGTTGTTTGTCATTTAGTTGTTGCATTAATTACCTCTACTTGCTGCGCAAATCTGCGCTTTACATTGTTAGTAATTGCTATTGAAATACAATTTGTATTAAGATTAAATACAAAACATTCAACAGATAGTTTGGTGTAGGTAAAACATATGAATAAATCTTCGATAATTCCTAAACCTATCACAGAGTACGATTTACGTTTATTGCGAATTTTTAGGGTGGTTGTCGAAAATGGTGGGTTTTCAGCGGCTGAATTTGAGCTGGGCATAACCCGGTCAACAATCAGTGTTCATATGTCCAATTTAGAAACTCGTTTGAAATTAAGGCTTTGTTTACGGGGACGCGGTGGGTTTTCTTTAACGCAGGATGGGCAGGTTATTTATCATGCCGTGATTCAATTATTTGATTCATTGGATGATTTTTCCTTGCTGGCGAGTTCCTTAGGCTCAGAATTAAGTGGTGAAATTGTTATTCTCTGCTCTGATTCACTCAATCAGAACAAACAACAGAAATTGGCACAAGTGATTAAAAGTATTCATCAAAATGCGCCAAATTTACATTTGGCATTAGACGGTGATACAGTCGCTAATATTGAAAAATCAATACTTAATGATAAAGCCCATATTGGCGTATACCCTGCGTATAGAGAAGTAGATGGCTTGATTTATCAAGCACTATTTAATGAGGCGATTTATCTATGCTGTAGCAAAACACATCCGTTTTTTGATCTGGTCGACAGTAAAATAACCCATGAAGCACTCTCTACAATACCTGCAATTCATCCCGGTATTCACATTGATCCGGCCGGTAGGGAACAACTAAAACAATTAAATTTGTCGGCTAAGGCTTATCAATTTGATACCAGAAAAACGATGATTTTATCAGGATGTTATTTAGGGTTCTTACCACAAAGTTATATTCAGCAGGAATTGAATAAAGGAGAGATACGGATCATCAAGCCCGATTCATTCACTTATCAATTCAAATTGTCTATGGTGTATAAAAAATCGCCTCGGGAACAGAATAAAGTTGATTTACTCAAAACCTCATTTGCTCAAGCATTTAATGTAGTGTTAAATTAGAAAACTATCGGCTTCTGAAATTAATAACTCATTAATGCACATGGTATTGGCTATGTTGCAGTTAATTGTGTATGGGATAATAAAAACTGTTTTTACGATGTTTATTAGTTACGAAAAGTTTCAACTTTTTAAAGTCAAATTTTTTTGCGCAGAATGGGTTAGCCGTAGGCGTAACCCATCAAAATATAATTTTATCAAATACTTAAATGGTTAGGAAGTCACCATGTGTGATGGACTACTCCGTTGGCATAACCCATTGTCTGTTGATTGTTGATCACCAATATTTAAACCTACAAGTTTATGTTGTGTGAAAGCAGAATGGTTCAAATAACCAAAGAGGTTAAGGGTATTAACCTCTAAGATCTTGTTTAGCTTGGTTTAGCTTGGTTTAGTTTGCTTTATCTTAGTGCCAAAATCTGTTACTCGTCTTTGTTAAAATCAGAACAGTCAACAGTCAACAGTCCTAGTTAATCATTTTTTATTATCCAGTAAACTGGCTGGTTTAAAAACCACCACAGCAGAAATAATTAAACCAACAACGGCAATATTGATAATTAGCCCATAATTATCTTCACCCAAAGTATCGCTACCAAATATTAACGCCGCAACCATGGGACCGGAAGCCAGACCCATTTTAGAGGCAAAACCACCTAATGCTGCCATTTGCCCTTCACGATCTAATTCAGAGCAGATACCGAATAAATAAGGTAGAACGAAAGCCCAGGTTATGCCAATGATGATATTAGCGATTAAATACACTTGTTCATTCATACTGAAGTGAAGTAACCAACTGCACAAAGCGGTTAATACAATACCAAAGGTGAGTGGCAGGGCACGACCATATTTAGTTCCGATCATGATGACTAAAAATGCGCCTATTAAGGCGATCCAACTTGCAATCGCTAATGATTGACTCATAAATTCAATAGTAAGTCCTTCAGATTTTCCAAGGCTTATCATGTAGGCAAATAGCCCCATATTGGCTGCCTGAAACAAAAATATGGCCAGTAAATTCTGCATTAGTGGAGAACGTATGAATGAGCCTATATTTGAACCTTTTTTTACTGCTGTTTCTGATGCTTTTTCCTGCGCTGTTTTTGATTTTTGTTTTATGTTGTAATCGGGTAAAAAAGGTACCATTAGCAGGGTAATTGCAGTGAAGGTTATCATAGAAACAAAAAGTGCTGTGGTGCCATATTCAGGCACTAGTCCCGGTAAATACATAATGCCTAGTCCACCAAGTCCCCATTGTATAAATAATAAATAGCCAAAGGTTTTATCTGCCTGAAGGGTTCTGGAAATAATGGCAAAGCCTATGCCAACGAGTAAACCACCCGTTAAACCATGAATAGCTCTGATGATGACCATTGATAATGGTTTTTCGATAAAAATACAGCATACATCAATAATAATTAAAGTAACCAGAAGCACATACGACCATGATCGCCAGTTGATTTTTTTAATTAAAAATACCGCTGTTAATGCACCTATTGCTGCGCCATATAAATTAGCAGAGCTGACAAAACCAGCTTGTTGATTGGAAAAGTTCAGGCCTTCTTTTAGCCCATTAATAATTGCCGGCATTATATTAATATAAAATATACCTGCGGTAGTTAAAAAAGCCAGGATAACTCTGGCAACAATACCGTTAGGGTTAACTTTCGTGATGGCAGAAGCCGATTGTTGTACAACATTGTTTTCTTCGTTTTCTTTATTAAATTCACTCATATACTTATTCCTAATATTTGTTCCTGATACTTACTTCCTGAAACTTGGTCTTAACATTTAAAACTTAACAAATTAGCATGTGTTTATTCTTTAAATAGAACACTTATTTAATACAATTGGCTATGTATCCATTAAGTGTACCCATTAAGTGTGGCTATGATAGTTGTAGGATGGGTTAGCCAACGGCGTAACCTATCACTTTGTAGCACGCAACTATCTAATAATATAAATAAAAACAGGTGTTTTGATGGGTTACGCCTTCAGCTAACCCATCCTACGCGCTGAAATCTCGACTTTACAGATAAATCACAATAAAACAATTACTTATGGTCGCAGTCACACTTAACTGGAACATAGCCGATACAATTGGTATAAACACCCTGCAACAAAGGGGTGGTTGGTAACGTTACTTAATCACAATATATTCCCGCCTGTTCCAAACTGGTTATCATCGGGTTCAGTTGCTTTTCGAAATTACGCCACTTGTTTACTGATTTTTTGTGAATAGCCTGGCGTATCTGGCTGGCACTTGCGGTATTTACAGCTGAAGTATTATTTTGCACATTGACGAATTCATCTTGCCATTGCAGCCCACAAAATTGGACCATATCTTTAGCGCAATCCATGGTATTACTTACAAGACTTTCATAGTTAACCGTATGAATATTCAAATTTGGAAATTGTTCCCAGTGCTTAATTAACTTTTGATAAGCAATATAATATTCGGCCAGTTCTTTCTGATCATAAGAAAACGGATATGCCTGATGAAACAGAGTTTTAAAAATGGCGTAACAGGTATCCATTGTATTTCGTTTTACATGAATAATTTTGGCATTGGGTAGGGCTTTTTGAATAAGTCCAATATATAAAAAGTTAAAAGGTAATTTATCAGTAAAAAATTGGTTTTTATTTTTACCGAAGTCAATATGGCTAAGTTGATCTTTAACTGAATGCAGGTAATCCTGTCCTAATTTAACAAAATCAATTTGACTGGATGCTTCAATAAATTGTTGTCTGGACTTCATTTTTGTGCCGAAAGTCTTTTCCACCTGCGCGGTAAATAATCGGGCAAAATCATTTAACTCTCCGGCGGAATGTACATTTTTTCCTGCTGATATAATCCTGTCAGTTAACGTTGAGCCTGTGCGTGGCATCCCCAAAATAAAAATAGGGGTAAGATCCGTTTCTGTTTCTGTGTCAGCTTCAGCTTTTTGTTGAATTTCAGTCGATGGTTTTTGCCACCAGTTCAGATTAAAACTTTGACTGATTTGTGTCATCGTTTCTATATCATGCGCTACATCGTAATCTATATGTTTGCGGCGTAACAGACTCGCTTGTTGCAAATATTCAAAAGATCTGGAATATTCAGCCATATCTTCATGAGATTTAGCTAAGGCGAATCTAACTTGCACTTCTTTTTTGGGGGAAAGTTGTTTATTCAGTAATGCTTCCAGTGGTTCAACAAAATTATTTTCACGAGTTTGTTTTTTTAGATCAACTCTTAATGTGTGCGCATCAATATCTAAAGTATTTAGTGCGATCGCTCTGGTTAAATTATCTTCTGCCTGCTCCAACCCTCCCATATGGCGTTGAACAGCGGCTAAACTGTAATAATGTTCGTTATTAGAGGGATCTAAATTTATTGCCTGTTGATAATGCTCAACAGCGTCTGGCAACATGTTGATTTGTGAAAACAGCATTCCGACTTGATTATGCTCTAATGCGGTTAACTTGGCGTTTTTTAACGCTATGATGGTATTTTTTACTTGTGTTGCTTCATGAGATTTAAGATAGACAGTGGCCAGCGAAATTTGCCATGCCGGATTTTGGGGGATTAACTTACATGCGTTTTTTAAACTTTGTCTGGCTGCAGCCAAATTACCGATAGCTAAGGCTATTTGTCCGGTAAAATACCAGGCTTCACCATTATTTGGGTATTGTTTATTGAGTTGTTGACTTAACTTTATGGCATCATTGATCTTTTGGTTATTTAAGTCATGCCAACCCTGTTTAAGTAATGAATTGGCTGACGACAGTAAATTACGCTGAATCATAATGCTCTTACTTCTTTATTTTTAGCTAATGGTAATAATTGATCAAGTTATTCTACTATCGCGTCTACTCTGGCGTCTACTTTCGCATTTACTCTCGTGCAAAAAGACTGATCCGGGGATCATGAAAGCGCTCAAGTAGAACATAAGCCATACACATATCATATGGCTTATTAAATTGATCACGCAATTATCATTTTAGTCAAATTGATAAGAGATAGACATTCCTATTGTACGAGGACGGGCAATATAATCCTTCTGGTTATTACCATAATAGTTTTCAAACGCACCAGTATCTGTAGATAAGTACGTTGAAGGGTAACTTCCGGTAACACCTTCTTCATTAGTTAAGTTTTTAATATAAACCGTTAATGCCCAATTGTCCTGCACAAACTGAGTTGAAGCATTCCAAATTGAAAATCCGCCAAACTCATCATAAACCTGACTGGTGGGTTGTACAGAGTTCACAGAATCAGACTGGTAATAACCAGACAATCTGGAATTCATTTCAATACTGTCAGTTAATTCAGCATAGTGGCTAAAATTAACAGAAAGTACATGTTCAGCTACACCCGGTAGGCGTGCGCCAGATTCCGAAATTACATTTTCGTATTGAGGTGCTACTAAATCTTCTGATAATTCAGCTTTTGTGTAGGCATAGCCCATTCTCATTTGAAGAGCGTCGGTTAATGACACACTTGCTTCAACTTCAAATCCAGATGTTTCAGCCGCCTTGCCATTTTGTGCCATGAAAAAGGCCCACCATGCTGTGCCTGTATTCAACTGTGGGTCATCCCACTTCACCATATAGATATCAGCAGAATAGGTGATATTGTCTGAATAACCTTTTATACCTAACTCATAGTTTCTAACGGTATCTTTACCAAATGTTTCAACAGTTTCAGGGTTAGGCTCTGCAAACGGACCGTCTGTTGGAATAGCATTAGAGCCACCTCGTCTAAAGCCTTCAGAGTATGTTGCATATGCCATGGTAGATTCATTTACATCATAGGCAAGGTTGAATTTAAATAATGTGTCACTTTCACTTTGCGTCGGATATGCAATCGACTCAATTGTTGTTGGTTGTCCGTAAGCCGCATTAATCGCGGTATTATTTTTTAACGTATTATCAAACCAACGTGCGCCTGCCGTCACTTTTAAGTCATCAGTAACTTGATAGCTAAACTCACCAAATAATGCTTTATCTTTAAAGGATTCATCACGGATATAAGTGAAATCTTTATCAGATGGAGCGCCTACCCACCAAGACCAGCAGTCAGACTCTACTGCTAATTGAGTACAGGCAACACCATATTCTTCAATTCCCCGCAGGTGACTGAAGTTATTAGTTTGACGTTCTTGATCCATATAATATGCACCAATAATCCAATCAAATTTATCTTCGTCAGTGGAATTGGATATTAATCTGAATTCCTGCACTAATGCTTTATCTTCAAAGCCTGATTCAACATGAGAAGCAGGTCTTGGATTACCGTTATACCAGGCATTATACCAATCGCGTCCACCTGATACCCACAAACCAGTATTATCACGCCAGCCATTACCGTCTTGATCATATAAAGAGGTGCTTGACGTTAATGTGGCAAAACCTAAATCAGCATTTATTTCTAAACTTGTCAGTGATACATCACGCTCTGACGGTTCTAATAGTGTTGAACCATTTTCATATTCGCCGTAACTATTTCCATCATAATCAGACCCATTGGTAACAGCACGACGGCCACCAATTTCGTCACTTTGATTATGGTGAGTCAAGAGTAGGTCTACATTATCGGTTAATTCCATGCCCAGCGCAGCTTTAAAGTAGGTAATATCAACAGAATCAACATCTTTTTTGCTATGGTAACAAGAGCCGTTATCAACAATTTCTAATGGTGTTAATGAGCTGTCGCCAACAGATCTACATTGACCGTCGTTAGCTTCAACTAAGGGAATACCATTATTATCAAGTTGATATAAATTTGTTTGATCAATAATACCATCGTCTTTTTGTTTAGCGACAACAAATCTGATAGCTGAAGTATCACTAAGTGGCATATTGAACATACCGTCAAACGTCATATTTTGACCGCCTGAGCCCGACGTTTTGCTAAAATCTGTTTTAAAACTAGCTTCAGTTAACTCGGCATCAGGTCTGTTCATAACATAACGCACGGTTCCACCAAGCGCCCCTGAACCATATAAAGTGCCTTGTGGCCCTCTAAGTACTTCAACACGCTCTATATCTTTTAATAAAAAGTTTGCAAAAATCGGTGTGTTATCTACATATGTTGATACGGTAGGTACCGTTGATTGTCCAACATTGGCACCTGAAATACCACTTTCCACGTTAACACCACGGATAACCATGCTATTAGATGTTCCACCGTTACGGTGCCCTCTATCTATAATAGTAATACCCGCAACAGTACGAAGTAAATCTGAACTGTCGGTAATATTTTGTTCTTCGATATCACTACCTAACACAGATGAAATATTAAAGGGTAATTCTTCTTGTAACGTAGTTCTGTGGGTCGCAGTTACCATGATTCGTTCAATTTGACCCTTTTTATCTGAGCTTACTTCTTCTGCTGCTGTATGGAATGATGCTGATGACATCATAAGTGCAGTACTTACCGCCATTGATAAAGATGTTTTTTTAAAGATAGTAGTATTCATGTTTTACTCCCGATCATTTATATTTTTATGATTGTATTGTTCAAATATGGGTATGATTTGAGTCTAAATTGGCTCGTGATTAATTCGTAGTACCAGTTTTATCTGATGTTTAGGTCCAGTTACTATTATTTAATAACCTTGCCTGTCATTGTTTTAATTTAGTTTTAATTTAGTTTTAATTTGTATTTTTAGTTGGAATAGTCAAAGGGCCAAGTTTTTTTAACTCCTTATTTTCTAGTTTATTTTCTGTGTAAATAGAGAAGTTTGCTGTATTATCCCGGAAACTTTTTACTGGTTGTCCTAAATTATGCAGGCCTCGTTCACGATTTCTTCTGACACGTTTGAAATCAATTTCAACCGGGATCACCTCATCGCCAATAGAGGCTTGATAAATTACGTCGCCTTCCGGCGCGACAACAATGGATTGACCAACACCTAATTTACCCGCACTGTTTATTGTCATGACATAGCATTGATTGGTAGCAGCGGTTGCCTGGGCCATAATCAGTTCAATTGGTCTGTCGATTGTGCCTGTCAGGGTAGGGTAAATAAGTACTTCAGCCCCCATGCATGACAGTGTTCGGGCGACTTCCGGAAACCATAAGTCATAACATATTGCAACACCGATCCTGCCTTGTGGCACATCAAATACAACAAATTCATCACCTTGGGTGACGCCTGATTCATATGGGTAGAATGGGAATATTTTGCGGTAGCGGGTAACAACTTCACCTTTATTATTTATAACAGAGGCGGTATTAAAAATTTTGTCATCGACTTTTTCAAATAATGATCCGGGGATTAACCAAATATCATTTTCTTTTGCAATTTTGCAATAATAATCTTCAGCATGACCGGGAAGTGTTTCTGCGTATTTTTTTTCTGGGCCGTAAGTACTTAATTCACTTAGTACGATCATATCAAGCCAGGGAAAACGTTGTTTGGTTTTTACTATTTCAGCCTTAATAGTTTCAAGATTGTCACCGCATGGTAGCGCCAGTTGCATACCAGCAATAGAAAAATGGTCCATTAATTATGCCCCCTAATAATATACCCATCACCATTCAAAATGCAGGTTTTGATTCGTTTAAAAAACATATTTACTGCGTTGCTGAATCTTAAATAAGAATAACTTATCCGGCGAATCAGCGTCTTGTAACTATGCTTTTTAATTCACCTCAAATTCCCGCATTTTGAAAGGTAACGGGTATAGTATGGAAATTAAAGATTTGTAGTTTATTAATATAAAGTTTTAATTAATATGGTGTAGTACCAGATTTACTTATACAACTGGTCCAGATTTATGTGGTGTTATACCAATTGCCATTAATGTAAAAGCGTCACTTGTCATCTGCTAAACAGATGACGTTGCTAATAAAACGGTTCAACTAATTACCGCAGACAGAGCTCAGTTTATTAATCTCAATTTCAGCACTACCGAATGCAAAGGCATTACTGTCGCTTACGTAGTAATAAACAGCGCCGTTAGGAAACATAACGACGCCTATACCACCATAACCTGACATGTAGCTTACCCAAGTGCCGCAGGGGCAAAGAGGAGCAGCGCGCTGTCCTATGTCATAGGTCCATATACCGTTAATATATCTGGATTCTGAACCGTAAGTTTTAAGCCCTGAATCACTACCTTTTATAAGCATATCGTCCATAATGGATCCATCAAGCACTTGTTGTGTGTTGATAACACCACGGTCATTAATCAATTGACCTAACTTAACCATGTCGTCTGTATGCCAGGTCATACCGTGACTCCAGAAAGGATCAGCCTTAGTATCTTGGGTTCGAACCGTAGTATAAGTTGCAGGACTTAGTTTTAACGGTTTGTAAACTTCGTTCACTAACTTGTCAAACAAGTCTCCACTGTAATAATTATCCATCGCTACACCAGCAATATAGGTATCTGATGAGTGATAAGAAAAGTGAGTGTCTGGTGCTGTTTTGCGAATATAACGCTCACAGGCATGCTGAATTTTTTGATCATGTGTATAGACCAAAAAGAAGTTAGACGCTACGTTGCTGCTATCTTCATCGCCTTCAAAAGATGCTGAACGATAGTTACCTGTTGCCATGTCTAAAGCGTTTTCAACCGTTACATCGCTCCAGATAGAAGATGTACCGTTAATGCTGTTTTGGCATTCAGGAACATTTGCAGAGATAGAAAGGTTACGGGCACTGCTGTTTTGCTTCGTTAACAAGGCATGGGCGAAGTTTGCCACTGCCGTTTTAGCCGTAGAATATGACGGTAATCCCATAACTTCACAATATGGATAATCACCATTTCGGGTACTGCAAGGTGCAGCATAATGAATGCCGTTGTAATAAACGCCGTGCGTAGTTGGTGCTGATGATTGCTCAGTGGCAAAATTAGCCGAGACTACACCTGGATAGTCTTTAGAAATTTCTGATAAGGGTTTTGATGGTAATCTGCTTAATACTTCATCCTTATATGCCGTAATTAAATTAGCTGCTCCTGAAACTGTGCCTGCCTGATAATCAGCTGAGATTAATCCCCACATGTTGTATTGGAAATATAAACAGGTTTCACCACCAATTTGTACGGCTGCATTCGTTATTGAACCGTCGTTTTTAAAAGCAAATGTTAAAATACCGTTATGTGTACAGTTTGCCTGAACTTCTTGTAAAGCAAATGGGATAGCAACTCGACTGTAACCAGAGTCTTTATTTTCATTCCATACGCGCCCTGGTTCTAAAATGTAATTCCAATCGCCATGACCAGTTACCACTAAACCACGTGTTTTAGGGATAATGTGTGAGCCGGTTTGAACAAATTCAAAATCAAATGCCGGCAATGTTGTTGGATTTTTATAGTTACCTGCCTGCGCTTTTCCTGAAGTGGATTCACTGAAACTCATCGAAGTATTCTCACCACCGTTAAGGATCAGACGACCTTGAAAAGTATTGGTCGGTTCTTTTGCTTTTGAAGCATCAGCATTAATTTCAGCTACACCATGACTGTAACTGCTGTAGTCCATCATGCTTAAGCTTGACCCTTTTAATTGACTTAATGATAATGCACTACGCGAAACATTACCGTCACCTGTGAATATATGTAATAAATCACCTGCTACTGGTGGTTCAACCTTGGTATCAGTAGTTGTCACGCTGGAAAAATTTCCATCTTCAAAGTCTTCTACTACATCAGCTAAAGTAATCGGCGCAATTATCGAGAGCATCAGAGCTAACGAATTAATGTTGAATTTTTTAGTGTTCATTGTTGTATTCCTACTTGTTAATCCTATAAAAATTCATCTTCCTGCGCAGAATACGATTATAGTCAGAAGTAAAGCAAACAATATACTTGCTGAAGGATAGAAGTTGTTTGGGTTATTTGAAAGGCCAAATACGTAGCTTACCTCATATTTTATGGTGAAAATCAGGCTGTTTTCAGTCGTAGTATTATAAGGGGTTGATAAGCGGATTATTTCCTATGGCTCTTATTTTACTGAATCTTCATAAATTCATTGTCTGAAATACTTGTTATTTTCTACCTGCCAACGGTTGGTATCTACTTCGTCATATTTTTAGCAGTATTCAACCAGGAATAGGGCATTTGAACCAAAAGCGTCATCTGTTTATATTAAACAGATGACGTTGTTAAGAAAATGATGTAGTTAAATAAATGATGTAGTTAAATAAATGATGTAGTTAAATAAATTTAGCTACCGCAAACAGAGCTCAATTTATTAATTTCAATTTCAGCACTACCGAATGCGTAGGCTGCACTGTCACTTACGTAGTAATAAACAGCGCCGTTAGGAAACATAACAACACCTATACCGCCGTAACCTGACATGTAACTGACCCATGAACCCGTAGGACAAAGAGGGGTAGCACGCTGTCCCATATCATACGTCCATACACCGTTAAGATATCTTGATTCTGAACCGTAAGTTTCAAGGCCTAAATCCCCACCTTTTATCAGCATATCGTCCATAACGGCCTCATCAAGCACTTGCTGTCCGTTGATAACACCACGGTCATTAATTAATTGACCTATCTTAACCATATCATCTGTATGCCAAGTCATACCGTGACTCCAGAAAGGATCAGCAGTAGCATCTTGAGTACGAACGGTAGTATAAGTTGCCGGGCTTAGCTTCAACGGTTTGTAAACTTCATTGACTAACTTATCAAACAAGTCACCGTTGTAATAGTTATCCATTGCTACACCAGCAATGTAAGTGTCTGATGAGTGGTAAGAAAAGTGTGTATCAGGTGTTGCTTTTCGAATATAACGTTCACAGGCATGCTGGATTTTTTGATCATGTGTATAGACCAGAAAAAAGTTATTCACTACGTTTGTTCCACCTTCATCACCTTCATAAGATGATAAACGATAGTTACCTGTTGCCATATCTAATGCGTTTTCAACGGTTACATCACTCCAGACAGAAGAGGTACCATTAATTCCGTCTTGACACTCAGGAATATTTGCAGAGATAGAAATGTTACGGGCACTGCTGTCTTGTTGAGTTAACAAGGCATGAGCAAAGTTTGCCACAGCTGTTTTAGCGGTAGAATATGAAGGTAAACCCATTACTTCACAATATGGATAATCACCATTTCGGGTACTACAGGGTGCAGCATAATGAATGCCGTTGTAATAAACACCGTGCGTAGTTGGTGCTGACGATTGCTCTGTTGCAAAATTAGCCGTAACTATACTTGGATAGTCATTAGACATTTCTGCTAATGGTTTTGACGGTAATCTGCTTAATACTTCATCTTCATAAGCAGTAATTAAATTAGCTGCCCCTGAAACTGTACCTGCTTGATAATCAGCTGAGACTAGTCCCCACATGTCGTATTGGAAGTATAAACAAGTTTCGCCACCAATTTGTACTGCAGCATTTGTTATTGAACCGTCTTCTTTAAAGGCAAAAGTTAACATGCCGTTATGTGTACAGTTTGCCTGAACTTCTTGTAAAGAAAATGGAATAGCAACACGGCTGTAACCAGAGTCGTTATTTTCATTCCATACCCGACCCGGTTCTAAAATGTAATTCCAATCGCCATGACCCGTTACCACTAAACCACGTGTTTTAGGAATAATGTGTGAGCCCGTTTGAACAAATTCAAAATCAAATCCCGGCAATGTTGACGGATCGTTATAGTTACCTGCCTGTGATTTTCCTGAAGTGGTTTCATCGAAACTCATTGAAGTATTCGCACCACCATTAAGGACCAGACGCCCTTGAAAAGTATTGGTAGGCTCTTGTGCTTTTGACGCATCAGCATTAATTTCAGCTTCACCATGACTGTAACTGCTGTAGTCCATCATGCTTAAGCTTGAACCGTTTAACTGGCTCAGTGTCAATGCGCTACGAGAAACATTACCGTCACCGGTAAATACATGCAGGTCACCTGATGGGGCTGGTGGTTCAACGGGTGTATCGGTTCCTGTACCACTTAACGCAACCGTTTTATTTGTGTCGTTACTGTTAATTGTCAGTGTTGCATTGGCGCTTACTGCAGTAGTTGGAGTGAAGTTAACATTAAGGGTACAATCGCCACCCGCTGCAACAGATGTATTTGAACAGCTGTCATTGCTTAAGCTGAACGGAGCAGAAACGCCCGTTATGCTGCTGATAGTCAAGGCTGCATTGCCACTGTTTGATACAGTGATTGTAGTAGAGGCACTTTCACCCACTAAAACACTACCTAAAGAGCCATTACCCGATACACTGATCGAAGGAACTGGTTCGCCAGCTCCTACAATGCTGATACCGTCAGCATAACAGTAATCGGCAGCTGATCCTGTTTGTACGTAACGAATATATGTTGTGCCGCCGTTAGTGGTTGTAGCCGCACTAGAATACATGCCAGTATCCTGGCCATTCTGAAGGTGGATTAAAGCGCTTCCCCAATTTACCCCGTCTTCGGAAATATACACATCGCAGTAGTTGTTATTTTCTAAACTGGTGGCAGCAATACTAACTGTTACATCGCCGTCAGCGGCAAAACTGGTTTGTGCTGTAGCGCCGCCTTTTAAACGCATTGAGTAAGCGCCAATTGTTTTAGATGTATTGATATTAACGTTACCAGTGGTTGTCCAGCCTGCAAAATCTCCATCTTCAAAGTCTTCTGTTATATCGGCTAAAGCAATCGGAGAAATCAGCGAGAGCATTAGAGCTAAGGAATTCATTTTAGATTTTTTAATCATCATTCTTGTGTTCCAAATATACTTGTTATTCCCTTATAAAAAGGTCATTTTCGTCCGTAGAAAACGATTTTTTCAGATCAAAAAATAAACAAGTTAGCTCATCAAAGGTAGAGCCAGTTTTGGTAAAACTATAGGTCCACAAGATATTATTGAATGATTTCAGTGTAAAAAAAGTACTTTTTCAGTCGTCTTCATTTGAGTTTTTGGAAAAGAAAATTATTTTTTATATCCTTTTAATTCAAGCTTTCTGACAAAACAATAATGATGATCAAACCATTTCATTTCATCATCATCCATAATAACGTGAAAGCCTTTAATTTCACCGTAGCCCCACAAATTCCATTGTCTGAAATACATGTTATTTTCTATCCACCAACGGCCAGTGTCTGCTTCGCTGTTTTTACCCCCTGTTCGACCCAGCATAGTGCCATCTTTAAGCAGTTCGATAGTGCAGGGAACACCGTAAACCATCTGACATTCAAGCACAGCGCCAGTTAACAGTTTATTTAAAGCATCCTTATGAAGTAAATTGCCTTTAGCGTTAGAAAGTTTTTCTTCAAATTCTGCAGTTAATTGGTGAATTAGCTCTGCCAGTTTAAATACACCCATACGGATTTTGTCTGTTGGAATACTCGTTATCCCCATACGAAAGCAGTTTTCGGGATGCTTTGAACTGGCAAAGTAACGTTTTACCGGTTCAATTATTATGCCTAGCTCTGCCGCTTTTTTGCGTAAATACTCACCATCTAACATTTCAGGACCTGTGATCCAATAAGCTGTACCCCCTTGAATAGGACCGGTATCAATACAATTTGGCAAATAAATGTTGAGTGCTTCACGCAGTTCAAGCCAACGTTCAAAAAACACTTTATGTAAATGCATCATAAAAGCATCGTAGTAACCTAGCGATAAAAAATAAGCAACAGCTCTTTGATTACTTAAAGGGGGATTACGCATGATTATTTTTCGTAATTTCTTAAGTTCACTGATCACTTTGGAATCTGCCACCACAAAGCCTATTTGTACTCCGGCAGCCAGTACTTTTGACAAACATGAAACATAGATAACACGGTTGTCATTATTTAAACTTCTTAAAGCAGGGTGGGGTTGCCCCAGAAAATTACTTTCAAATTCAAAATCATCTTCAATAATAAGTAAATCTTGCTGGGTGGCTTTATTTAAAAGCTCATCCCTACGTGCCATAGACATTGTGATACTTGTGGGTGTTTGATGACTGGGTGTTGTATAGAGTATGTCGCAATGATCAAGTTGCTCATTAACGACAATACCCTCATTATCAATTTCTTGATAAATGAGTTTCGCTTTTTGCTGTTGCAGTAACTCTCGCATTTCAGGATAACCGGGTTCTTCAACAGCAACGGTTACTGTGTCATCAACAAAAAGCTGAGTGATTAAGTGCAAAGCCTGCTGAGAGCCTACGGTAATGAGTATTTCATCACGACGGGCTTGAATGCCTCTGCGGGGTAAAATTTTAGTTCTGATTTCATCCAATAACATGGGATCATCCTGCTCCCCTTGTAAATCAGACCATTGATAAATTTCACAAGTGGCATTCGCGCGGTTGTTAGCATCACGCCATTCTTTTATCGGATAAAGAGATGAATCAAATTTACCATCCATAAAGGGGTAGGTATATTGTCGCCAATTTGGCGGGCACGAGGTACTGTTAGTGGTTGATAAAGCGCCTTTAAAGCGATGGTTATTATTTGTAGACTCGATCAATGGTGCTTCATGGAAAGGTGAATTGACTCTTGTAACCCGTCCCTGATGAATATTTTCATTCACATAAATGCCGCTGCGCTCTTTGGAAATAATATAACCTTCATCAATTAAGTTTTGAAAAACCAATACAACGGTATTTCTGGAAACCTCTAATTGTTTTGCTAGTTTGCGTGAGGAAGGTAATTTGGTGCCTGGTAAAAATGAACCCACTAAAATGCCTTCAACCATATTACGACGAATTTGGCTTTGTAAGCTTTCGTCAAGAGAATGATCAATATGTATTAGATGGTGGACCATATTTTACTCACTTTTTTTATTCGCTCTATATACCCAAACCCCTGATAGTTTGGGTATATGTTCTTATATTATGATAACAATGGCAGTACAGAACGTGAACATTTCATCGGCTCTACTGACATTAAACGGGTTAATGATAACAAAAAGTTAGGATGAATTATCATCGATTTATGTAAAAAAATTGAGAACCTATCAGTTTAAATACAGGTATGTAGAAAGTTGAACGTTCAACTTTGGGCAATATTAGAACAAAAGACGAAACTTTTGAGTGTTATTGATACATTTCAAGATGGCTAAAAAAGCTAATACCAATTTTTTGTAAAACTAAAACTTTGGATGAAATATTTTAGGGGAAGGTTACATGAATCACCAACTAGTAAAATTGAATAATGCTAAAAATAAATTATTTAAATATTCGATAATTGCATCAGCGATTATGGGTTTGTCATCTGTATCGGCAAACGCAGCAGATGACTCTGAGAAAAAATTAAAAGAAGAAGAAGTAGAAGTCATTGAAGTTAAAGGTATACGGGGAAACTTGATATCTGCACAAAATATGAAAATGAATGCCGATACGATCATGGATGCTTTATCATCAGCTGATATGGGGTCCTTGCCTGATCGAAGTGTGCTTGAAGCAATATCCCGACTGCCGGGGGTTGCCATTGAAAGGTTCGCTGCAGCAGACGATCCTGACCACTTTGGTGTTGAAGGTGGCGGTGTGGTTGTGCGAGGTTTAACACATGTTCGCACTGAATTTAATGGTCGAGACAGTTTTTCGGCTGATTCAGGTCGTGGTCTTAGTTTTGAAGATGTATCACCCGAATTAATGGGCTCTGTACAGCTATATAAAAATCAAACCGCAGATATGATTGAAGGTGGTATTGCCGGCACGGTGAACCTTAATACACGTAAAGCATTTGACTCTGACGGGCGAGTGTTCGCTTTCTCAACAGATGCAACTTATACCGATTTACGTGAAGAAATAGCTCCGTCATTCTCTGGTTTGTACAGCGACATCTGGCAAACAGATTCTGGTCGCTGGGGATTTTTAATTAATTACTCAAAAGCCAAAATAGAAGTTGAAGCTGATGGTGTGCAGGTGGGAATTTATGAGAAACAAAATCGTCAGATAAACGGACAAGACATTTTTGTGCCTCAGGGATCCCGTTTAAGTAAAAAGTTGGATAACCGTGAACGTGAAGGTTTTGCGACATCTTTGCAATGGCAAAGTGTGGATAAAACAATTTTGATAACCGGGGAGTTTATTCGTTCAGAAGCAACACTTGCATGGAATGAAAGTGTGATGGAAATGGATGACGGAGATTCTAAAGAGGATATGAAGCCGGTGGCAGGCACCGAATTTGAATTTGACGAAAATGGTTATTTTGAAAGTGGTGTTATTACTTCTGAAGCGGGTTGGCGTGGAGACGGATCACCACAAAGATACGGTATGCAGCATAATATGCAAACGCGTGTTCATGAAGAAAAATCTGTTGTCAACGATTACAGTTTCAACGTGTTATATACCCCAAATGATTCCTGGGCATTTCAATTTGACCTTCAATACATTGATTCAACCAAGGAAATTGAAGATGTTTCGGTAATGGGCGGCACGCGTGCTGTTGTCGGTATGGATTTAACTGGCAGTGGTGTGGCGGATATCACGCTTTATCATCCGGGTTATGACGGACAAGCTGATTATACGCCTTCAAACCCTTTCACTGATACGGGTACTAACTTCTGGCGAAGTGTTATGGACCATGTACAAGATAACCAGGGTGATGAATTTTCAACCCGGTTAGACAGTGAATATACTTTTGATGATGGCGTTATTAAGTCAGTTGAATTTGGTGTCAGGTATTCAAACAGAGAACAAACAACTAAACAGTCTAATTGGAACTGGACGGTACTTTCTGAAGCCTGGGCTGATCATAATATATGGTATTCGGATGTATCAGTACCTTATGACGAAGTCAGTTTTGATGGTTTTGCCAGAGGTGGCATTTTAAGGTTGGAAGGTGGTAACAGTTTCTTATTTCCTTCATTGTCTATGGTGCAAAATTATGCGGGTTTGCCTGATGCGGTAGACTCTGTAAGAGCTGTTGACTGGGCTTGGACACCTTTATCTGCAAGAGGGGGGGCAACGGGTAATTTCATTGATGAAGAAATTAACAAGACAGAAGAAACTTCTACAGCGGCATACCTGAAGTTCAACTTTGAAGGTGAAATAGGTGGCATGGAATATAGCGCCAATATAGGTGTGCGCTATGTTAAACTTGAGAATGATACTCATGGTTTTATCGTCTATCCTGATGATGTTCCAAATAATCCAGATGATCCTTATGAAGACAAAAATTATCTGGTCGCAGATCAATTCGCTTTCGGTAATAAGGCATCTGAACAGCTTGTTGCTTCAAGTGACTATAGCAATGTATTGCCCAGTGTAAATTTCAAGTTAAACATAACGGAAGAATTGTTATTACGTTTTGGTTTCTCTGAAGCTATTGCTTTACCTTCTTTAGGTAATTTACGTAACTATGTAAGCATTGGGGGAAAAGAGCTGCAAACTGATTATGATCTCAATATTCCTGATGGTGAACAACCATTGCCAATTTATTCTGAATATGAAAGGTATACGGCTGAATCTGGCAACCCTTATCTTAAACCGATGGAATCTTATAATTATGATTTATCACTGGAGTGGTATTTTGCTGAGGCAGGTTCGTTAACGTCAACATTGTTTTATAAAGACCTGACTAACTATTTTATTAATGGTGTGTCTCTGCGTGATTACACTAATAATGGGGTAACTCAACAAGTACAAGTTCAGGGCGCGACTAATGGTGATGAAGGTACTATCAAAGGTATTGAAGTAGCCTATCAACAGTTCTTTGATAGTTTGCCTGGCGCTTTCAGTGGTTTAGGTATACAACTGAACTACACCTATATTAACGAACATGGCTCGCCTAATTCTGGTTTAAGTGATTCAGGCAGCAGTTCCGACAGCGATGAATTTGCTTTTGAAGGTTTACCGTTGGAAGGTTTGTCTGAAAAGAATGCGAATGCAGCGTTAATTTATGAAAAATTTGGAATTTCTGCCCGTATTGCCTATAACTGGCGATCAGATTACTTACTGACCACGCGAGACGTTATCACCAAATTGCCAATATTTAATGAAGCTAATGGTCAACTTGATGCGTCATTATTTTGGGATATTGATGACAATTGGAAGATAGGTCTTCAAGGCACTAATCTGAACAATAATATCACCGAAACAACCATGCAAGTTAATCAGGACGGTGACAGGAAAACCCGTTCATGGTTTACCAATGATCGTCGTTATAGCTTAGTTGTCAGAGCAATATTTTAGGTTGATGTTGTTGTGAAGGTTTTGTTTTAAAGGCTTTGTTACGCAAGTTATGTTGTGAAGGTTGTCAACCGTGACCCGTACAAGATAGCAATAAGTATTTTGCTGGTAGGCGTTTGGAATATTCGGTCCTTTCGTCTTTTTATTGCCGATAGTTAGTATGAACTCTATTTTATAGGGTGTACTATCGGCTTTTTTATTGCTTTAATGCGTTATTGCGGTAAATGTTAAAGGAAAACTTGTGATGTCATCAAAGGTAAATAACATCAAAAAAATAGTGATAGTTGGTGGTGGCACTGCTGGCTGGATGACCGCAGCTGCGTTGGCAAAAGTACTGGGTAAAAACTACTGCGAGATACAGCTGATTGAGTCTGATGCCATTAGCACGGTATCTGTGGGTGAAGCGACCATTCCACAAATATCACTCTTTAATAAATTGCTTGGCATTGATGAAAATGATTTCGTTAAAAAAACCAAAGGTACTTTTAAATTAGGTATTGAGTTTATTGATTGGACCAAAAAAGGTGGTGGTTATATGCATCCTTTTGGTGATCATGGCACTAATATGGATGCTATTCAGTTTCATCATTTTTGGTTAAAAATGAATCAGCAGGGCAAGGTTGCAGATCTGGAAGATTACTCTTTAGCTGCTGTAGCTGCTCGTCAGGGTAAGTTTATGCGTTCACAGAATATGGGTAATTCACCATTATCTAATATTAACTATGCCTTTCATTTTGATGCCACACTTTATGCTCAGTATCTGCGCAACTTTGCCGTGGAACGGGGAGTTAACCGCAGTGAAGGTAAAGTGGTTGATGTTTGTTTACGCAGCAGTGATGGGTTTCTTGATTCTGTTATGTTGGAAAGTGGCGAACGAGTTGAAGCTGATTTGTTTGTAGATTGCTCAGGTTTTAAAGCTTTACTGATTGAAGGCGCGATGAAAACAGGTTTTATTGATTGGAGTGATGTACTTCCCTGTGATACGGCTGTTGCCATTCCATGTAAGGCAAAAGATCCGGCAATAATTTATCCGTTCACTCAAGCGAAAGCACAAAAAACTGGTTGGATATGGAGAATTCCACTGCAACATCGTGTTGGCAATGGTTATGTTTATTCAAGCAAGTTTATTAATGATGACGATGCTGTAGCTATCTTAAAAGATCAACTGGAAGGAGAGCCTGTTGGTGAGCCAAATTTTTTACGTTGGAAAACGGGTATGCGTAAAAAAAGTTGGAATAAAAACTGTGTTGCCATCGGTCTTTCTGCTGGTTTTGTTGAACCGTTGGAGTCTACTGGATTGCACTTAATTCAATCGGGTATTGCTAAATTGATGGGATTATTTCCACATAATGGTTTTGATCAAATTGATATTGATACCTATAACAATCAAACCAGCACCGAATTTGAATATATTAGAGATTTTATTGTGTTGCATTACAAAGCAACCGATAGAGACGATTCGCCTTTCTGGCGTCATTGTCAAAATATGGAAATTTCACCTCGCTTGCAAGCGAAAATGGATCTTTATAATGCAAATGGACGTATTTATCGTCAAGACGCAGAACTATTCAACGAAACTTCGTGGTTGGCGGTTATGCACGGGCAAGGGTTAAAACCCAAGGGATACAACCCATTAGTTGATGTGATGGTTGATGCAGAAATAGAGCGTCGGTTGACACATATTCATTCAGTGATCAGTAAGTCGGCAGACACCATGCCAATGCACAAAGACTTTATTGAAAAGTACTGTAAATCAAATTTTTAAAGGTAGTAAAATGAAAACCCCATTTAACCTCATCAATAGACTGTTTTTGTTGTTAACTTCGATATGCTCGACATCTGTATTGTTAATTTTGGTCGGGTGTAGCAACGAAAACTTTCCTGAAAACAAAAGCGTAAACACAAGCGCGAACATAAGCAAAGACAAAGTCATTGCTGATAATAAAACCCATCGTATGGAAAATGTAGAAGCCAAGGTTGAATCCTTGCTTGCACAACTTACGCTGGAAGAAAAAGTATCCTTAGTTCACGCCAGTGGAAAATTTCATGTTGATGCCATTGAAAGACTGGGTATTCCAGAGTTGTGGTTATCTGATGGGCCGCATGGTGTCAGGCATCAAATAGACCGTTATACCTGGGCCTCTGCTGGTTGGACCGATGACGACTCCACCTATTTACCTCATTTAACTTCTGTTGCTGCTAGCTGGGATAAAGAAATGGCAACTTTGCATGGTAGTGTGCTGGGAAGTGAAGCGCGGCACCGTGGCAAAGATATTATTTTAGGGCCCGGAGTTAACTTAGCCCGCTTGCCTTTATATGGCCGAAATTTTGAATACATGGGGGAAGATCCTTTTCTGGCGTCAAAATTAGTCGTGCCGGAAGTTATAGCCATTCAACAAAATGATGTAGCTGCCAACGTTAAACATTTTGCCTTAAATACCCAGGAATTAAATCGAATTGGCGTTGATGCCAAACCAGATGAACGTACGTTACGTGAAGTTTATTTGCCTGTGTTCGAAGCTGCGGTAAAAGAAGGGAAGGTATACAGCCTGATGGGGTCTTACAACAAGTACTACGGTACTAACGCTAATCAAAGTAAACATTTGGTGATGGATATTTTAAAAGGTGAGTGGGGCTTTGATGGTGTACTGCTTACTGACTGGCACGTTGATATTAATACCTATGATGCTGCAATGAATGGTCTTGATTTAGAAATGGGCACCAATGTAGAAAGTTTCGACGATTACTTTTTAGCTAAGCCATTATTAGCGCAGATTATAGCGGGAAAAATTCCAGAATCAGTGCTTGATGATAAAGTAAGGCGGATCTTAAGACTGCAATTAAGAGTTGGTTTAATGGATAAAAACCGGTTGCCAGGAGAGCGCAACAGTGAAAAACATCGGATGATGGCGCGAACCATTGCAGCACAAGGTGTGGTGTTGTTGAAAAACGGTCAGTTGAAAAACGGTCATCAGGTTTTACCTTTCAACCAATCAAAGTTAAAAAACATTTTGGTCATAGGCCCCAATGCGGATAAAAAACATGGTCGAGGTGGTGGGTCTTCAGAAGTTAAATCTGCCTATGAAATAACGCCATTACAAGGATTGATCAATAAGTTGGGTGATGAGGTTGAAATTACCGTTATGCGTGCACGTTCAAGTGTATTAACGCCTATTGCCAGTGATTACGTGGCTAGTCGTCATTGGACAGGTACGCCTGCCTGGAATATTTCTTTTTTTGAAGATAAAGCAAGAAAAGACCTTAAAAGTGAATCCTGGATAGTTGATGCGCAATTCACTTCACCGGCTGAAAATATCGTAGAACATGTCACGATGAAAGCGGACATCAAACCATTGAAAACGGGCACACATACCTTAAAAGTTGCCGCCATTGGCCAATTTGAGCTTAAAATCAATGGTGAATTAGTGTTAAGTCATCAAGGTATGAATGACAATGTTATTGATCATGAAATAGAACTTAAAGCCAATGAAACCTATAAGTTTGCGATTAATTATGACGGTAGTGAACATTTTACTTTAGGCTGGGATGCACCCGGAAATTTATTTACCCCAGAAAATATTTATCTTGAAGCGGCTGAAAAAGCTGATGCTGTTATCTATTTTGGTGGTTTAAGTCATGGTGATGACAGGGAAGCCATTGATAGACCTGATATGAAATTACCCAATGCTCAGGATGAAATTATTACTAAGTTATTAGTGGCAAATCCTGATACGGTTATTTTTATGGTGGCAGGCTCGGCCGTTGAAATGCCTTGGGCAGAACAGGCAAATGCCATAGTTTGGGGTTGGTATGGCGGCATGGAAGCAGGTAATGCTTTTGCACAAGTATTATTTGGTGACGTTAATCCTGCGGGGAAAATGCCAATTACCTTACCAGCTAAATTGGCTGATACCGCCCCCATCAAACTGAACGATTACAATGCCCGGGAAACTTTATACCCGGAGGGTGTTTTTATTGGTTACCGCTGGTTTGAACAACAAAAAATAAAGCCGACCTTTGCTTTTGGTCATGGTTTGTCGTACAGCAGTTTTGAACTTAGCGACATTGGTTTATCCGCTAACCGTCTTAGTGGTGATGAAGAATTAACCGTGACAGTAACGGTTAAAAATACGGGGCAGGTTGCGGGCGCTGAGGTTGTGCAGTTATACCTGCATGACAAAGAAGCCAGTGTTGAACGTCCGGTTAAAGAGCTGAAAGGTTTTGCCAAAGTATATTTACAACCTCGGCAAAGCAGGCAAGTGAGTATTTTTCTGAACAAACGTGACCTGTCGTTTTGGGACGTTAATAGCAATGATTGGTTGGCAGAGTCCGGAGAATTTGAGGTTTTATTAGGAACCTCACTTGATAATATTCACCTGCAGGCAAGTTTCGAATATATTTCTGTTGATGGTGTTAGTGAAGGAATGAGTGAAGGAATGAGTGAAGGCCATAGACATTTATTTTAATGCCTATGCCATTCACTCCGGTCAAGCGATAACTCTCCTTAATTTGAGTGCCACTGACTAATTGCATAGGCTATGTCGCAGGTAATTGATGTTACAGGTAGGATGGGTTAGCCGAAGGCGTAACCTATCAAGATACTATTATTTAGTAATATTATCATATGGTTGTGTGCTATAAAATGATGGGTTACGACGTTGGTTAATCCTACAACTGAGTGAACCCAGCCAGCTGTTGCGTGTCCGACTTTTAATTGCCTTAGGCATACTTAGCTTAATACTACTTAACCTGAGTTCGGGATAATGAGTACTTGATAGTTTAGTAAAATCATCAAGTTAATAGTTCAAAATAAGATAGTCGATACAATTCAGACTTTATATACTCAATCAATGCTTCATTTTTTTCTATTATCAAGGCAAAACAATTATTAATAGCTGGCTATTTATCCTTGTTTTAACGCAGAGAATCGGAAAAAAGGAAGTATTGAGCAAGTGCTGCTTATCCCGAATTCAGGTTACTTAGGTCAATACTTTAATTTGATTTAATGACGTAACTCTAATATGAGTTTGAAAATAATATTTTTTTGTAACTTTACCGTTTGTAAATAAGTAAATTTTCAAACGCTTGGCTTCACCAGTTACTTCAATAGTTTTATTGATAAAGTAGATGTCAGGAGAAGAGCCGTATTTTTTAGTGAAAGCACCTGTTAATTTGGGATGAAGTGCGACAGTAATGTTCCTTCTGTCGCGATAATCTGTTTCAGTATTCAGGTAAACAGTATTACGTTGAATGCCGGAAGCTTTTATTGGTAGCTGAAAAGTACCTTTCACCCCATTGGGTGCTTTTTCTTCGCTCAAAGCGATTATATTCATGATACTAGATATATTAGAATTTGATGTAACTTTTGGTGTAGAGCTACATGCACTAACGAATAAAATAGATACAAGTATTAAATATTTCAATTTTTAAATTCCTTTTGTTTGTATGCTAATACCAATTGTACTAAGTAAGTGGTCACCCTCGATGGTCTAAATTTCCAATAGCTGCGTTGCTTTCAATCCCAATAGCCAGCTATTGCTCAATCAAGCGCCTTGCCTAAATGGATGTAGGTACTTAGTTTTTGTCTGGAACAAAAAAACTGTGCTCTTGAAAATTTATCCTCATCGAACCTTGACCACTAACTTAATACAATTGGTATAACACTTAAGCTCTCGGGCCGCATTGCGCCGACCCTTATGAATAAATTGGGGTCTGGTTAATGCGGTCCAGCTTAAAATTAAACCCTTTATATTTAATTAGGCTCTGTTCCATAACGTTGTTGTCACTTATTTTGATTTTTCTAAAGGCTTATAGAACAAGCTCTCCAGCGATTTTTAGATGGTTTTTCAAAATGTACTAAAAATATGTAAATCAATGAATTACCGTAGTGACAACAGTGTAATGGAACAGAGCCTTTAATTAACATATCATAATTTAAAAATATTGAAAACAACATAAAATATAATTTATAAGAACTTTTCAGACTGCACGGCTATACGGATACCTTTTGTAGAAATCGTCAAGCCTAGTTCGAACCAATACATAGGCAATACATTTGTATCTTGTAAATGTTACTTAATTAAATCGTATTGCTTACTTGCGGTATAAGTTTGTAAACCAAAATGTCCTAACACATAAGTATAGCTGGCATTTTCATTTTTAATCTGGCTTGAATGTATTCCTCCAACGGTACAAATACCAATACCGCACACTATTTGATCACTCCAGCTTTTAATTGAGTAAACGCGATCAGCTATTTTTTTGCCATATAACCAATCAAGAAATGGGCTTGATACCGATAAGCCATTGCTGGCACACGTTGGTGTTATTACGTTCCATGGGTAAGACCCACAAGTCCATAAACCTCGATATGCGCCAGCAACACCAACAAAAGCGTCCACTTGAGCGCTTTTATTTAATTTGATTATTTGTTGAGCCGCTAACGTTACTCCCATAGAATGACCAATCACATCTATTTTCCCCGTGCACGATGTACTCAACGCTGAGTTAATATCATTCCTTACTGGCGTTTCTTCTGAACCACTATGATTATTATTGCTGGCACTGCTACTGCCCCAAGACGGTCGATATATTTGTGAAGTGCTATAGCCATTGCGTATTAATAAATCAAAGGTATTATCCCAATCAGACGGTGTGCCTGTATTGCCATGAACAAGTACTACGTTGTCAACGCAAGCCGCTTGTGTTGTTAGGGTGAGCATTAATAAAGTTAACGGGAACAGTATGTTTTTGTATGTTGTCAATATTATATTTTTCATAGGTAACCTTCTCTTTTTTATTATGGTTAGTATTTTTTAAACGCTGTTGTGTTTATTAAACGAACAACGTTAACTCTAATAAAAAAATGTTGAAAAAGAAGTGATACCTTAGTAGTACTACCATAAGTTCTGGTAGTTGAAGTTAATATTTCAGCGTGTAGCATGGGTTAGCCGAAGGCTAACCCATGCTACAACGGGTAATTTTAAATAAATTACCCGTCTTTCCAATCCTACAAACTTGGGTTCTCTGCTACCCATTTTTCATAAAGTGCTTTCTGTGTGTTATTGAAAGGAGATGTTTGCGCTCCCATGCTATCTGACATGGTGCTAGCATCGTCACAACCGTTGGTAATACAACCAATTATTGTTTTATATTTTTTCTGCGGACCATTGAATGATGTTCTTAATAATTCTGTTAATAAAGCATTAGAATTCTTGAGGTTATTGCCATCATAAGGCGAAAACGCGGCTTCTGCGACACCACTTTTATGGCATCCAGTACATACAGCGCCGTCAAGACTTGTAAGAACCAATGGATAAACATCATTAACATATGAAACTTTCGTCGTTCTTTGGCTGGATGATGTCGTAGTCGATCCTTGACCGTTTATGCCTTTTGCTTTAACAGTGAAGGTATACGGCGTATTCGAGGTTAAACTATTTAATTGATATTGATAGCTGGCCACATCAGTAATGCATTGCTCTTGGGTATTATTAATAATAAAACAAAGATCTTCATCACCATTATTATCAGCCCAGGAAAGCAATACAGAATTTTCAGTGATATTACTTACTGAAAGACTGCTTGGTGCAGCCATTAAGGTATAACTGGTTACTATGGCGGAATCTGCAGTATCAGCGTTAGAAAAAACGGCTTGAACCTGATAATTGTAATAACTGTTCGCAGTAAGCCCTTCATCATCGAAGCTACGTGCTGAACCATCTAGTGTATCGAGTAATAGCAAAGGAGAAGTGTCATTACCTGTGCTGCGGTAAATGTTAAATTCTGTTGGGTCCGCTTGGCTTTCCATATTCCAGGAGAGTGATAGTGCGTTGATACTTTGAGATACTACGAGTCCTGAAGGTTTTCCAGAGCTGGTTGTGATTTCCAGCACATCAGATCTTGTTGTATCATCAAAAATCATAGCCTCAACTTCATATTGATAGTTAGTGGAGGAATTAAGATCGCTATCGGTATAGGATGTAGTTTGTCCATCTAGTTCGATAATTGTTTCTGTACAGCTATCACAGGCACTCGAACGGTATAAGGTATAGCTTTGGGCTTCGAAATTATCAGGTACTGTCCAGCTAAGAGATACACTATTTGAGGTAATGTCTTGTTGAGTCAATGTCGGAATAATAGCTTTTATATCCAAGCTTATAATACCTTTTTCATTTTCGTCAGACATGCTGTTATTAAAGTCTGCAACTTGATATTTAATAATGCTGTTAATGCCAGATAAAGGTGGAAAAGTAATCGTTAAGGTACCGTCGTTATTATTGTCAACGAATAAATTATCATTTGACACCTCTAAGATAATTAATTGCAGTGGAATCGTCAGGTTATCGCCATCATTGTCTCCACGGTCTATTATTTTTGAATCAATATCTATGTCTAAGGTGCTGTCTCCCGGAGTGTAAGTATCAGCACCAATATTAGCAATAGGGGGAAGATCTGAATTGGTATTATTAATTAGAATATTGACGGGTACTGCTTGCGGACTACGATCAACCACTAATGTTTTTATCAAACTATCCTGACCGAAAAAATTACTAACATCGAGTTGAATACTATAAATACAGGGTGAAATATCGTTAATTAGACTGGCTTGTGAGCTAGTGCTGCCAATTAAAAATGAATTACTGGCACAATCATTGGTTAAAGACCATTGGTAATCTTCTGCATAAACACTGTCGCTGGCATCAAATGTAATTAACTGATTGATCTCATCGATTTCACTGATAATGGCATTGCTGACTGTATCGGTTATAGTGAAGTTAGCTTTTGGTGATCCGGTAAAGGGCTCAATAGTCTGGTCGTGATTTTCTAAAAATGTTTGCAAAATAGTTGCCCCAGGATCATCGCCGTTAAAATCTAACCAAAATCGATCAGAAGTTAAGCGAGCCATGGGCATGTTGTAATTGGTATAGACTTGCTTTGCAATTTTACTTGCTGCAGCAATAAATTTACTGCTGCTATCAAAATTAAGGGTTAAATTAGGTGCTTGAATATGACACGCCCGACAATATTTAGCGAAAACATCATGATAGAGATTTTCTTCATCTTGCCATTGAGGCAGTACATTTTGGCCATTAAAATTATTTTGACCAAATTCATTTATATCCGCTAATGTTGCTATTTCACTATCATACCAAGTGTTTATTAAATCTATGGGGGCCTGCCATCTTTCTTGATCAGATGCATTGCCCTCTAAACTATTTTGTTTATGCAAATAGGTATGTAATACGGCTTTGTTAAAGTTATCAAAATTGCTTTCTTGGGTTTCTCTGGCGTATTGGGTAATTTGTTCGCTAGTTAGCGTGTCATTATAGACCACCGGGTCGATTAAATATTCATCACTGGCATCTGTATATAAAAAGGCATCGAGGTCAAAAGGCATGAATGTAGCGTTTAAGTCAGCTAAGGCTAGTCTTTGTTCATCGATAAGATTATTTAATTCGGTGGATACATCGGCATCTGGCGCTAAGCCAGATATAAATTGTGTGATAGTATCTGGCGAACCACGATGACAAGAAGTACAAACACCGGGTAAAAATTTCTCACCACGACCATCAAAGTTCATGCTGGTTGTCCGTACTATTTCTCCGGTGGTTTCATCAGGCGCATAGGCATAAAATTTAACAAATTTATCACCTTCGTTACAGCTATCGCCAGTTTGGGGCTGTAAACTACTGTATTCCATTATAACGGTAGCAAAATTATTTCGTTTTTGAATGGCATTTTCTAATGTTGGATAATTATCAACATAGGAGTAAACATTGCCACATTTATCTGTTCGCATGAACATATCCCGGCCAAAACCGAGGTCGTAGTTATTAGTGTAAATAGCATGGTCAATACTGCTGATATTATTTTCTGAGTCGTAAAAACCACGCAGGTTTAACCATTTTTCTAAAGTATCTACATCGGAATTTGGATCTATCAACTGATAATAAGCGGTGGCAGAAGTTTGGCTCTCTATGCCTTGATTATCTCTTAACTGGTCCGCTTCAACGCTTGATGGTGTGGTTGAGTTACTAGAATGGTTAATTAAATCAGATTCAGCTGTTTTAACACTATTTAAAATAATAATGCGGGCAGTGTTATCAGAAAAAACGAATGAAAATCTTTGTGTTAGAAAAGCGTTTTTTGTTTGATGTAATTCAAGACGTTTATTTCTATCGCTTGTCTCAAAATTACGGTTAATAAGATCGATATCCAGAGATGGAATGTCGATGAGAAAATGAGGATTAAAATACGCGGTTGCACTATTTTCAAATATTGCATCATCATAGCTTAGTCCCGGTGGCCAATCGCCGATAACTGTTTGTTCTTCGATAACAAGCTGACATTGATTTTGTGCAGGACCGAATGTACAGCTGTCATGGCTTGTTCTAGGATCCCATTGTGCAATAGTTTCTATCAATATTTCAAATTCAGAAGCTGTTACCTCGTTAGGCTCAAGCGCTAAGGCAACAACTAATTCATACTGGTTGCTTTTACTGTTTGTGACGGCGCTAGCATTTAAAAAAGCACGGGTCTTTGCGAACGGAATAATATTGATAATAATGCTATCTTTAGCTTCAACGTCATCGGCATCAACCACCGTTAGTTCAAAAGTAACTTGAGTTTCTTGCAATACGGCAGGAACTTTAAATAATTTAGTGGTATTAGTTCGCTCATATAATGAGTCTGTAATTTGGTTAAGAGACAATGAATTATCAGAAGTGTGAGATGCTGACCAATTAAACTGAAGGATAGGATCGTCAATACCCTCACTGTCTTTGCCTGAAATCAGCACATCAGTGCCTGCCAGTACAGTGTAGACATTATTTATTAAGGGTGTGCCTATTACTATTGCGTTGGCCACAGGGGGGGAATCAGCAGAACTGTTATCGGAATTATCATTGCCACAAGCTAAAAGAATCAAAGCAACAGAAAATAATAAAGCTGGGTTAATAATTGATTTCATTAATTGCGTGGTTTTAGTGTTCACAAGCAGATCCTTTTAATTTTTATTTTTATATCCAATTTTTTTAAACTAATTGCCGAATTTACCTAGAATTCATAACGGATGCCTGCTGTGAAAACTTCTTGGGAGAAGTAATCTAAATCTTCAACGAATTTATAATTAAGAAAGGCTTGCAGGCCACCGCTAGAATCACCATCTATTGTAGTTTGAGAACCTCCCCATAAAACGCTGGATAGACTTATAGAGATGACATAATACTTATTGTCGAGTTTGTTGGTGGCTAGATTGAAATTTTCAGAGACATTACTGCCTGAATAAGAAGCTGAAATATTTCGACTGCTATCTTCCATTTGATTACGTAATTGAACATTAATAGAGGGAGTAATCACGCCAAAATCAGGGGTGAATGTATAGAGAATATTTAATCCTAAAGCGATTTCATTTGATTTTATATTTTGATCTGCAACGCTAAGATTAAAATTATTATCATTGATATCTCTTTCTTTAAAGCTATCAATTGATATATCTAAATAATCAAAAGATAAGTAGGGTTCAATCGCAAAAGCATTAAAGCGAAAACTGTAGCCTAAATTGCTAAACAGCGAAATTGTGGTTGAATCGGTAGCCCCTAAAGCTCGGGTATTAATACTATTTATATCGGGGTTGATAGAAGGGTATCTTATTGCTCGATCTGTGGTTATATTCATTTTCTGATAGCCGAGGGAAAAGCTCCAGTAAATTTGCTCAGCCTGATATAAAACAAAAGGCATAATGCTAAAACCATCTGATTTTATGCCTCCATCAACAATGCTTTGACTTGGGTCGAAAATTATTTCCTGATCGTTAAACGCTAATATAGCACCAGCTACGTAGTGGTTATTAAAACGATAGTCAAGACCCGCATTTATCTGATAACCATCAAATCCAAATGCGTCTTCCAAAGAAGTTGCTTGTCTATCTCCCGTTCCATATGAGCCATTTAGGAATCCGCCCCATCGACTAAACCCACCTATGTTATCAGTACTATTATCAGCACTGGCACCACCACCAAGGGAGTAAGATTGTTCAGTTGACGCTACGGTTGTATCGAAATCTCTATTATCGACAGTTAAATTAAAACCTGTTGCGCCAAATCGTAAAGCGGTTAATCTGGAGGCTAAACCAGATAACTGACCATTAGCGAAATCTTTAGTGATAGACGCTTGTCCGGCAAACTCTTCACCTGCGGTCCAACGTAAAGCAAAACCCAATCCTTCAATATCTGTTCCTAAACTGAACTGTCTTGGTCCTTTGCCGGAAAGTTCATTTGCGGTATGAACAAGTTCTCTTACATTTGAAAAAACACCAAAAGTTGTACCTGAACAATCGGCACTTTCCTCAAATTGCTGGTCACTGCATCCCTGTAATAATAAGGCGTTGTAAGTTGATTGATTGGCTTTTGCTGATGCCTCTTCCAATTCGTTCGAAAAAGCGCCTTCGAAAGTTGAAAGATCAGCTCTGGCATTACCTGCACCACAAAGTAGTAATGCCAGCAAAGTTTTTGTTAAAACACTGCCTGATAATTTATATTTAATTGAAGATTGAACAGTGTTCATTTGTTGCTCACTTTTATTTTTGTTTTATGTTAATTGGTAAGTGTTAATTGGTAAGTGTTAATTAGTTTGATAAAAGCTTGTGGGAATAAAGAAAAAATCACCCGCTTCATGATTCGAGCCTTTAATGGCATTTAACTGTGGAATTTGTGTAACACCAACAGCTTCTGCTTTTTTACTTACTTGAGCAGAAATTGTTAAAAATAAATCAGAACTGGCCATAATACCCTCGTTTTTATCAAGCTGATCAAGAAAGGCCGTTGCAAATATCGAATTCCCATTACTGCCACTATCGAGTACAGGTTTATCACCACCGGAAGACAGTACAAAACGAGCTTTTTTGGCCAGTTTATAACGGAGATATTCCTGGGTATATTTGGGCTTACTTCCCATAAGAAGGTTATTTCCTTGATTTGAAAGTAAACCGGCATAACAGGAATCAGCAACGATCAATACTCGTTTGGCTTTTAACCTGGCTAAATGTCGGGTAATAAATTCATTCGACACCCAATAAGTATCTGTTGGCGGTGGATCTGCATTAATAGGCAGCCAATAGCCATTTTCACTATCGCCAGTGTTTAATCGCGTGCCATGACCCGCATAGAAAATAAGTAAGTTGTCTTTCTCAGTCAGAATGGAATTGAGATCATTGATGGCTTGCATCACCTGTATATTATTTGCATCTAAGAGGGTTTGAACTGCAAAACCATATTTATTCTGTAATATCTTTGAAAGTTGTAAGGCATCATTATGAGGCGTATTTAAATTTCCAATAGTCTGGTAATTTTGATTCGCAATAATCAGCGCATAATATTTTCCAAACTGTAGATCAGTATCCGAATTTATTAAACTATTCCTACTTGTGTCTTCAGTAGTGTTGAGAGATTTAGGCTCTCTAAATATGGGTAAGTTTAAATGTTTTTGTTCGCTTGCATTCTTTTCTGATTTTAGACTTTTTACTAAAGCACTTAGTTGTTGAATATCTGTTTGGTAATGATTTAAGCCGTTAATATTTCCAACTTTATTTTCATCTTTACTTTTGTTTTTACTCAGGCTCTTTAGCTGCTGAATTTGTTTGTTAAGTAATTTTATTTGGCCCGCTTTACTTTCAATTTCGTTTTGCAGTTGGCCTCTGATCTTTTTTTGTTCTTTATAAGCGGCAGACTGATAAATTAAATTATTTTCAGGCAGCCCCCACGATTTTCTATACCAGTTTAAGGCGGTTAACGTGTTTTTTTCTACCCCTAAACCTTGTTCATAAAGTGTTGCTAAATTAAATTGTGCCCTTGAATAACCAGCATTAGCTGCTTTCGTATACCAAATTATTGCAGCGTCATAATTGGGTTGTCCTGCTGTTCCTTTTTCAAATATTTCACCCACATTAGTTTGTGCGGCTAAATCACCAGCTTCAGCAGACGCTAACCAAACATTAAGGGCTGATTTGTAGTCGGCTCGATCGTAAGCGACAAATTCACCACCTCTTATTTTACAATCTGCAGCTGTCGTCATTAACGGTCTTCGAGGGGTAACATATATACTATTGCCTAAATTTCTTACTTGACCTGGCAATAAACAATCAACAATTTGTAAATCTGCAATAATAAGATTTTTGGGTGAAAGTTGAGGCGCAGAAGGATCCGAAGTACTGACACAAGCAGATAAGAGAAATAACAGAAGAAAAATTATCATTATATTGTTATTGAATCTGGTGTCGGCTATATTTTGTTCACGTAAATTTTTAAAAATATACTCCATTTATTTTCCCTTTTTTAAAATTTATAAATAAAACCTAATTATTAACATATAGAGGTGATATATTGCAAGTTATGTCCATTGTTTTTTATATATTTTTATTATTGGGAGTTAATAGTTGTTCAGTAACTAACCGCCCTTTACATATTGCAGTTGAAGAATTTGGTTTCCAAAAAAGTGTTATTCAATCCTCTCAATTTTTCCATGTATTAGTGTCGAATAATAAACCAGTAACAAAAACGCTTTTTGTGTATTTTGGAGGGGATGGCACTCCCTGGATCGGAGGGAATAAAATAGCAAAGGATCCTACGCCTCGAAATAATTTAACCTTAAGGTTAATGAGCAAAAATGATCATCCCGCTATTTTTATAGGTCGGCCTTGTTACTTTGGCATGGTTTATCAGCAACAATGCACTTCAGATCTTTGGACCAATGGCCGTTATTCACAAATTGTTTTAGATAGTATGGAAGAGGCTTTAAATAAAGCTATCGCTCATTTAACAAATACCAAACTCGTTTTTGTTGGGTATAGTGGGGGGGGAGCTATTGCAACATTGCTTGTTGAACGGTTTCCTAACGCTGTTGCTTTAGTAACGGTTGCTGCAAATCTTGATTCTGATATGTGGACAAGAATAAAAGGTTTTTTACCTTTGAATGAATCTTTAAATCCAAGAAAAATGACATTAATAAATAAAAAGTTAGTTACAGTTCATCTAATTGGAGAACTCGATACAATAGTGCCAAATGATGTTACTTTATCGTTTGTAAAAAAGCATGGGGGCATAGTGTGGCGTTACCCTAATTACGGGCATCTTTGCTGTTGGGTAGATAATTGGTCAAAAATATCCGCTAAAATTTCCAATACAATAGAAAATGCTTTGTAAAGGTAAGTCATTTATTCACAAAGCATTTATTCACGAAACATTTAATCAAAAAACATTTAATCAAAAAACATTTATTCAAAAAAACAGTGCAATATCATTCATTACTGGCAATTTTATTTAGAGCTTGGGCCAGGCATATTGTTTTTCAGGTAAAGTTGCATTTTCAATAACTCTTTATTTTCGATGAGTGCATCATAGTTTAATAAGATATTAATTTGATTTTGTTCATTTATAGACAAGTCAGCTAAAGGCATTTTTGTAATATTATTCACGACTTGTTCTACAACGGTTTCAAGTCCCTCTTCTGCATTTTGATTTTTGGGATGTAGTTCATAAGCTTTACCGAAATGAAACAGGGCTGCACTATGATCATTGAACTTCAAAGCTTCTTCGCCATTTTTCAGAGTTAAGGTTATTTTATTTTGCAAATCCACTGGTAGCTTTTCAAATGGAATATCGGGTTCGTGACTCGGTGGACGGAAAATTATCACACTGATAAAAATCAAAGTCATCATTGTGAAAGTTGCAATTAACTTGTTGCGGGTCCTATGTATTCCTTCGAAAGTGTTTAAGAACTGTTTAACATCAGGTGTTCTGTCTTGTTCTTTTAAAGCTAAAAGATTTTCAATAGCAGACCATTGGAATTTTTTGAGTTTTTTAATCCGTTTGGGTTTAAGACCCTTTTCTAGCGCATGACTCGCTGGTTGAAGTTGGAACGGATGTTCACCTGATAATAACATATAGCAAATCAAGCCTAGTGCATATAAATCATCCTTTATACTGGGATCCTTACCTTCTAACATTTCATTACTGGCATAACTGGGAGTTAACGCGTTAATAGTGTCTTCATCAGTTGAATTGTCTTTCATCCCTTTTAATTCATTTACTACCCTGGCTATACCAAAATCAAGAATTTTTACCGTTTCATCTGAGGTAATAAAGATATTCGCAGGTTTTAAGTCAGAATGAATAATTTGTTTCGAATGGGTATAAATTAGCCCTTGGCTAATAGCGTGGATAATTTTTTTAGCCTTTTCAATCGGTACTCCAAATGGATGCTTTTTAATATAGTTCGCTAAGTCATCACCCTTTAACTCTTCCATGGTCATATAAACTTCGTCCCCGTCCCGGTCAAAGTCATAAACAGTAATTATATTGGGGTGAGCCAAGCTTTGAGATTTTTTGGTTTCACGTTGCAGTGACACAAAAGCCTGCGGGTAAAGCTTGAAATCATCCCCCAATATTTTAATGGCAATATAGGGATTTTCGTCGTTAGCTTCTAACTTTCGTTTATCAACAGCCCTATAGACAACCCCCATTCCTCCAGCACCTAAAACCTCTTCAAGAATAAAACGATTATTAACAACTGAGCCTTCTCCTAATGAAGGTGATGAAACTGAGCTTGATTTATATGCAGGAGAGGCACCTTTTATTATTGTTGCGCTATCTGCTGAGTTGTTTTCGGTTTTGCTATCTAAGCTGTTAGTTGAAGGGGTATGTGGAGGTATTTGTATTAATTTTGTTTCTGTTTCTGGCAAATCAGTATTGGACTGGTTTAATAGTTTGGTGTCTGTATTTTGTGCGGGTTTTATTTGTGTTTTGTCCAATGGTTCTTCCATGTTGTTTGCCATTTGTATATCCACCTGTTTTTTAGAAATAACGAATTGTTTTATTTTTTATTTTGGTAAGTCTTAGATAATAATAGCAAAGAGTAAGAGTATATACCCAAACTACTTGGAAATGCAGGATTCAGCAAGTCGAGAAACGGCTATATCCAAGGCATTGAATTTTGTAAATGGTTATTCACTTTGAAAATTCAATAACGCAGGAGATAGCTATTTCTCGTCTTGCCTGCTCTGAACCTGCATTGCCAAGTAGCTTGGGTATATACCCATCACCATTCAAAATGCAGGTTTTGATTCGTTTAAAAAACATATTTACTGCGTT
>JABSOI010000229.1 GCA_013216015.1 Alteromonadaceae bacterium
TGGGTTAACCATAAAAAACCCAAACCAGCAGGCGCCTACAATGATGGATAAAAGAAGTCCGATAATTCCGGCAACAGGTGCAATATAATAAGATAAAACAAATATAGACCCCACCGCAAGCAACTGAGCTATAAATAATATACCAATAATAGCAATACCGTTTGGTGCTTTTATTTCTATTTCTGTAAACATACCTTTCTCCTTAAAAGTGTTGTTAACCACAACAAATCTATTAAATGACTTAACTTGATATCATTATGATATCACATAGATATAAAAAGCAAGTTTTAGTCAAAAATAATTTTTATACTTCCAGGGAATGACCCTTGAACAAAAACCCCAATCTTCTAGTCTGATGTAAATATTTCAACCACTCTAAATTGTCACAAAGTAATAATTAATATTTTTAGACTCCGCTAGAATAAAGAGCTGCAATAGGGATTTCCTAGGAGAAAAAATACAAGATCAGATTTGAACCAATATAGCTAAACCGTCAAAACTTAATTACAAGTTTTGTATTAAACACATCATTTACAAGGCTTCGATATTTATTCCCTAATAAAATCATTAAAATACAGTTCTAAAAGTGTCAGAAATTTTTACACATTCCAAATATCGGATAATTGCAATAATCATAAAAGATTAAAAAACATATGGTTTTATACTGTGGTGCGTTTTATGCTTAACCACTAGAATATTGATTTTAATATACGATAATTCATTCCATTTGAATTGGATTAAAAAGGAATAAAAATGAAATTTAAATATATAAATGCAGTTCTAGCAGGATTGATTTTGTCTGCGAGTTGCTTCATTAATGTTGCTAATGCGGGACTAATTAATAGCTACGATTTCAATGTCGATTTCAGTGATACGCTAGGAAATGGTAACGACTTAACCTCCTTTGGTGGAACCATAGGGGGTGGAAGCTATAGCTTTGCTGACAATCAAGGCTTGCGCCTTACTTCCGCTTTAACAAGCACTAGCGATTACGCCATTGAAATTAATATACAAAATAATGATGACCTTATCGGCTATAAAAAACTTATTGACTTTCAGGATTTAACATCAGAGTCAGGTCTATATTTGTATGAAAACACTTTAGATTTCTACCCCGATGATACAACCGCAGGAACCTACCTGCTCAATACCGATTTCATTGTCGGTCTGGCACGCTCCGGTGGAACAGTCGAACTATTTCTAGATGGAGTATCTGTCTACAGCTTTTTGGACGTGAATGGAGAAGGAGTATCGTCCTTAAATATTTTGAATTTCTTTATAGATGATGATAATCAAAACAGCCTAGGCGAGTCATTTTCTGGTTCTGTGAATTTTATCCGAATCCATGATGACTCATCCACATTTGGAATGGAACCACCGATGACTAATGTACCAGAACCAGGAACACTAACTATTTTCGCATTAGGCATGATTGGTTTAGCGTCACGTGGATTTAAGAAACAAGCTTAATTTAGTTTTCCAATCTAAATCGTTGGTATAAAACAATAAGCACCTGCCAAATTTGTAGGTGCTTTTTTATTTCTATCTATGGCCGCTTTTGGCACAAAGCCGTCCTTTTGAGGCGGCTTTTTAGTATCAACAAAAGGTCTTCTATGTGGTAGCTACTGTCCTTCTACACGAGCTCTAAAAAGAATTTAGACGAGCAGAAAAATAAAGAATGGGTTAGTGGGTAACACTTATTTTTAAGACGCATAAATGGTCCCCCCATTGCTAAACTAAACTTAAAAACCGTCGATAATATAGTTTATCGACGGTTATTTTTTAGCTCATAATAATGACTAAAGAGAAAAAAAGAGTCAATCCACTTGTCTAGCAATACTTTCGATTAAACCGTCAATTTCCCATTTCAACGTATTAACAATTGGATAAGGTCGCGACTTCACACTACCTATCCTTATCTATACCCGTTACCTTTCAAAATGCGGGAATTTGAGGTGAATTAAAAAGCATAGTTACAAGACGCTGATTCGC
>JABSOI010000230.1 GCA_013216015.1 Alteromonadaceae bacterium
CCGGCGAATCAGCGTCTTGTAACTATGCTTTTTAATTCACCTCAAATTCCCGCATTTTGAAAGGTAACGGGTATATTTACGACAAATCAATTATTTAAACACACAAAGCTTAAGCCAAAAAAAAGAGAATAATTGCTTTCCCTACCACGATTAACAGGTAGTTTTATGAAGTCATTAGCACAAGTCATTAGATTAAATAAGCAAGTTCGCACTATTGGTTTTGATGATGCTCCATTTGCACACAAACGCGGCAGTAAAGTTAATATCGCTGGTATTATTTGCTCAAATACGCGCTTTGAAGGCATGTTATGGGGTGAAGCTACAAAAGATGGTACTGATGCTACCGACGTACTGATTAATATGTTAAAAACTAGCAAATTTTATCAGCAAGTTCATGCCGTTTTGATTGATGGCATAGCTATTGGCGGTTTCAATTTAATTGATTTGGAAAAATTAAGTGGATCATTACAACTGCCATGTATTGCAGTAATGCGTAAACAACCTAATTTAACAGCAATAAAAAATGTATTAGCAAGCTTTAATGATGCTCCATATAGATTACAAACCTTATCTGCTGCCGGCAACATTCACACACACACTAGTACTTTAAATAAAACCTTCATATTTCAGGCAAAAGGTTGCTCAAAAGAAACCGCGGGACTTTTACTCCAAAGAGTTACCGATACAGGCAATGTACCTGAAACATTACGACTAGCCCATTTAATAGGTGCTGCGATAAAAACAGGTCAAAGTAGTAATAGCGCTTAAATTACTTATTTTGAATAAATAATCATAACAAATAACCGTGTTATACCAATTGTATTAAGTTAGCATGTTTCGTATACGTTATTATATTTATACTACTTTGCTCTTAACCAAGTGCCATTCGTTCCTGCCCCCTTTAAAACGCTTCCTTTAATAATAAGTCCTCGAATAAAACCAATAATCCATTAGATTTTAAAAACATAATGGATACACAACATGAAGGTTTTATGTTTAATTGTTGGCGGTAATGGAACAAACACCCCCGGAAAAATAAAAAAGGACTATAAAATCAATACAATCAATAGGACTAAAGAAGAAACTGTTATCCTGGAATTCTTAGCAAAAGATGGATCATGGAAAAATTTATATTTCAAAAAATTTTCGATTATGCAAAAAATTCTGTTTTTCATTCCAATACTTTTCTTAGTTTTTCCAATTTTGGGAACATACTTGCTCTTCTTTAACCATTCATGGCTTTTATTCGTATCCGCAGCAACACTGGGAATATTCTCTATATGGTTATTTTTCAAGCAAAAGTCGAATTATGAACATAAAACTTTTGATAAACATTATAGATCTACAAATTGTAATAAAATGTCAGATTAACGTGCGGAAAAAATTTCGACTATCTTAGGAGAAAAAAACACTTTGCAGAATAGAACTCTATGGAAATATTATTTTTCTGAAAAATCTATTTATCATTTCAGTATTTCTGGTAGTCATCTAAGTTTTACTGGTGATCATATCATTATTATATGGATTTTATTCATCAGCTCAGGAACTTATAAAGGTTTACAGATTATTAAGCCTGAGAACAAAAATGTTTTAGGTCCTTATTATACAAACTTTATGGGATTTATCATGTTAATGATTGCTTTAGGGATTTTAGCGCCATTATTTATTGATATTAGGATTAACAAAGCCAAATATGAAGCAGCTTTAAATCTCATGTCTGAATTGGATGAAAAATAATGATAAATGATTAACTTTTAGACGTTTTTTCATTATAACCAATCAAATTTGATACTTAAAACCTAATTAACAAAAAAACAGTTGACGAACATAAAGAAAAACAGTGTAATAGCGCCCGTCTTCAAGGCTAAGCCAACAAGGCAGTCGGTAACGACTTTAAACTAGTATAGATAGCCCCGATAGCTCAGTTGGTAGAGCAGAGGATTGAAAATCCTCGTGTCCCTGGTTCAATTCCGGGTCGGGGCACCAT
>JABSOI010000231.1 GCA_013216015.1 Alteromonadaceae bacterium
AATAAACGTTTAAAATCGGGTTGGGACGATGACTATATGATGAAGGTACTCATGGTCGGGTTGACAATTGGTTAATTTAAGGCTCGTTTGCCCTGGGTCATGTTTACCGTGCAGAGCGTGATGATGATGTAATACAGAACCGAACAGCTGCGATTAAAGTTATCAAGCCCCATCTTATTAATGTTTTCGACTACGACTTAATTTATTATGAAACCAATAGGATGGCACAGTTAAATTCTAGATATATCAATAAAGTATTCGATGCCGGTGTGGTTGAATACAATGCGCTTAAATTGCCTTATTATGTAATGAGCTTCATTGAAGGTAATGACATTGCCAAACATCATCACTTGTCATTTATTCCGCTTGAAAAACGTTTGGAGTGTATTTTAAACGTCTGTAAAGCATTGCAGATATCTCATGCATGCGACCCAAAAATTATTCATGCCGATATTAAACCCACAAATATTGTAATGAACCTAAGGGGTGATCCTAAACTTTGCGATTTTAGTATTGCCCAGCGAGCTTATTCAGCGGGGAATAGTAAAACAATTGATTATACTGAAGTATTTAGTTCAGACTATTCATGCCCAGAACGAAAAAGTGGCGAAAAATTAACTATTGCATCAGATATATATTCACTCGGCTTAGTGTTATATCAAATTATTACAGATTTAACTCCTCCCTTTGATATTAACAAGAGATTACCAAGCCGACATATAGCGACAGCACCAGGCAATGATAAATATAAACGCTGGTTGCCTGATTTAGACGCCATAATTCTTAAAGCAACTGAAAAAGAGCCCCAAAATCGCTTTAGCTCGATGAATGAATTTTCTGAAGAATTACATAATTTTTTAACGTTTCAAAAAGTAAATTGTTATCAACATCGTTTTAAATACGACCACTATAAATACTTATTATTACATCCTGTTTACGCGACCATTGGGATTGTTGGTACTGCAAGTATTTTATCCTTTTGTACTATCGCGATTATTTCATCTTCCTGGGTTATACAACAATCAACCGACAGTAAGCTTATGGATGCTTTATCTGGGATGTATGCCAAAGCAATCGTTGAAAATAAAAACTTGAGTCACATAACAATAAAGAATGGTTTCGATATTATAGAAGCACATTCCGACGCTTCCCCCGGGCTTATTTATCAACACAGCATGGCCTTAGCCAAAATGGCGATTAAAAATGATAATTTAGGTCATGCTGATGCCATAATCGCCTATAAAAAAGCCATTTCAGTAGCAGAGCCAAAAGACATCGCATTAACAACGGCCTTATTGGCTAAAAGTTATTTAGCCAATAATCAAGAAACAATAGCAATGAATATAATTAACCCCTTGCTTGATTCTTTTGCTGAAAATGATTTTGCTAATCTCAGTGAAGCCCATGCTTATTTAGAGATATTTGAAAGTGACGTTAAATATATTTCGGCTAAATATGATGATAAAAGATCTGATTTGGAACTACTGAAACATATAGAGAACCAATACGGTAAACAGCTTACCAATGAGTACAAGTCCCTTAATTATTATTACCAGGCGATTGAATTGTTTTATCAATTTGAGGGGGGAAATGTTAGCCCCAGTGACGGTGTATTAGCTGAAGATTATGAAAAATACTTCCGTCCATCATTACTGCAAGCACAAACATTAGTAAATGCCTCTTTATCAATCATTGATAAATATCAAAATAATGCAAATCAACGCACCATTTCAACAGAAAATATTAAAGCGCGTATTTTATATGAACTGCGGGATATTAGTGAAGCTACACAACTTGCCAAAAATTCAACTGACAAAGCGGTAAGGCTTCTTGATATTAATGATCCCCTTATTCAAAAAAGTTGGCAGAATCAATATGCCATTTTACGCTATTTAGATTGGGTCTAGTTCTTTTAAATCGACGGATTTTATCAATTATCCATCCACCAATTTAAAGTTTGTATAAAGTCGCTTTTTTGATT
>JABSOI010000232.1 GCA_013216015.1 Alteromonadaceae bacterium
TAACGGCTGCAAAGGATCAAGCAAGTCGATCCTTTTTTATTTTTTACATTGGTTTAAATTAAGTGCTGAGTAGTTACCTAAATTATAACGAAATGCGTTTTGTCGAGCAATTATCTCAGTTTTGTTTTTATGTTACCTATGTCGGATCTATTAATGCAAGTGATCAAAAATATGATAAACGTTTCCCTTGTATTACCGACACAACGGTTGAACAAATCCAACGAATCTTAACAGAATATCCTCAGGCTATCTGGGTAGACAAAACTCTAATTAAGGGGAATGAAATTGAGATAACCGAGGGAAGTTTAAAAAGTTATAAAGGTATTTTAATTGAGCAACCCGCTGGGAAAAAAGTCGCGATTAAGCTCCATGGATTAAATCACTCGCTTGTTATTACGGTTCCTACAGAGTTTTTGAAGAAGATTGCATAAATCTGGTTTCTTAGGTTTTTAAACCTATTTTCATTATCGATACCCAAACCATTTGGAAAAATAGGATCGGGCAAGTCGAGTAACAGTTTTGTTCACGGCATTAAATTGTGTAAATGGTTGACCACGTCAGTTTATATCTTAATTGAAAATAAGCGTCTTACAGTTTTTTTATAATATCGATTACAGGTTTTTCCATAGGAAAAGACGTTTCAAATCCCCTTCATAAAGAAAAGAATTTAATAGGAGGGTAAGTGGTTAAAAGCATAAATGATAAAAAAATGTAGAAGGAATAAATAGATGCGCGAAGAATTTAGTCAGGAGTTGGACAGAGGTTCAATAAATAATGATGGCGATAAGACTTACAACTTCTATCAAGAGCTGATCATCAGACATAAATCTCATGAAAAAGCGAATAAAATAGCCTTTGAGATATTTCACAGTAAAGATAAATTTCAGAAATATAGCTATCAGGAAATTTATACTTTCGTTGAAGAAAAGTCAAAATCCTGGTTTGAGTCAGATTTAGGTAAGGGCTCAATAATTACCTTTGTTAATGTTACAGGTATTGATCTCCTTGTTCTTGATTGGGGAAAAGGCGTATTTTTAGAACAAGACACGCAGGGTAACCATTTGCTTTTTGGTAAAAACAATACAGACGAAACATCATTGCGCCATAGTTATGAAGATAAAAAACCCGTGTTTAGTATCAAACGCACCAAAGAGAAAGACACTGAGCTTGTGAGGCTTGAAGAGGGAAAAATTATTCTACAAACCAAAGAAGACGAGTAACGGTAAAAGGAGTAAATGATGAGTAAACCAGAAACTATGGGGGCCATTCTGGAATGTACATGCGGTATTTCCCCTTCTCCCTATATAGTTACACCAGAAAAATGTGTGTTTCAAATAACACCTGTTGCTAACATTTTAGATTTTGCCCCGTTTGTTAATATATTACCATTTGGCATGTGTAATTCGCCTGCAAATCCAGCGGTTGCTGCCGCAACGGCCACTGCAATGGGCGTGTTAACCCCTATGCTTTGTATTCCAGTTACAGTAACGCCATGGATCATTGGTGATCCCACGGTATTATTGGCTAACATGCCAATATTAACCAGTGATTGTTCGTTAATGTGCAGTTTTGGAGGGTGTATTTCTGTTACTGATCCGGGCCAGATACCCGTTAAGCTAAGAGAGTAGGGCACCTAACATACAAATTAACATTTAGTAAGGGTTGAACAATTTTGATAGAGTATATTTTTGTTATAATAAATAAGTAAAAATTTCAAACCAAATTCAAACCCAATTTCAATTTAAAGATTCAAAAAAGTTGTATCAATGAGTCAGTTATTAACCTTGTTTGCCAGTAATAACATTTTGAGTGAAGCTTATAACTGGCTGTGTAATGGCAGAGTGAAAACGCATCACAATAATGATGTGTGGGTGCGACACGAAGTCATTTACGTTTTCATTGGCACAGCATAAAAACTCAAATTCAGACTGAATTACTAAACGGTACGTATAGGTTTTCTCC
>JABSOI010000233.1 GCA_013216015.1 Alteromonadaceae bacterium
ATTAGTGCATCCATGCACGTCACAGCTCTTAGGCATCCATGCCTTCGCTGCATTAGTGCATCCATGCACGTCGATGTGGGTACTTAGGTTTTGTTTGGAACTAAAAACCTGTGCTATTGGAAATTTATCTTCATTGAATCTTGATCACTTATTTAATGGGTTTGGTATAATTGGTACTGTCGACTTAAAAGAGTTTGGTAAGTTGTATGAAAAAATTGATAACAGCTAATTTTATTTCAGCCTTGCTGGCGAGTAGCTTTATGGCTGACAGCGCAGAATCATATCGTTTTTATCGTGCTAAAATGGTTGAGGTTATTTCTGAGAATGTAATTGAAACCGCCAGTTACACGGGAGTTACAGCGCTTTCGCCACAAGTTGTCAATGCGCTGAAGTTGGTTCCCAGACATAAATTTGTTCCTGACGAACTGAGAAATTATGCTTACGAAAATCGTCCCTTACCTATAGGTCATGGCCAAACTATCTCTCAGCCTTATATCGTTGCAATAATGACCGACTTGCTTGAACTCCAGCCAGAGTATGTTGTGTTGGAGATTGGCACTGGTTCCGGCTATCAGGCAGCTGTGCTGTCGGTATTGGTTGACAAAGTTTACAGTATTGAAATCATACCCGCTTTAGCTCAATACGCAGCAGACAATCTTCAGTCATTAAATTATAACAATGTGATCGTGCGCTCTGGTGACGGTTATAAAGGATGGCCGGAAGTTGCACCCTTTGACAGTATTATCGTAACCGCAGGAGGAAAGGTGCCTCCAGCACTATTATCCCAGCTCAAACCCGGTGGTAAAATGATAATTCCTGTAGGAAATGAGGGGGCGGTACAGTCATTAACATTATTCGAAAAAAATGTAGAGGGTCAACTAAGCCAACGGCAAGTTTTACCCGTACGTTTTGTTCCATTAGTAGAAGGAGATAATTCAAATTAACTCTTAAAGGCAGTTAATTTATTTTACCTGCCAGCGTAATTCGTCATTTAAAAATACATCTACTATGCGCTCAGCATTATCCTCAAGTTCTTCTAAATCGTCATCAAAGGAACTATAACTCTTATTGTTCATGGCGGTTTGATTGTAGACTTTTTCGTCATAAGGAAATGTTTCACCTGCCGTTGATGACGTGATCATCACGAAAGAATCTTCAGAGGTGAAAAATTTATTACTGGATTCAATCAGCTCTGATTCTGATTTGATGTTGTCGATATTAAAATCAGTGATAACCTGATTGTTTGTATCCTTCACTATAATGTGAAACCCTTTATTATGTGAACTTTGCAGAGGGTAGCTTACGTCGTGATTGACACTGACATGGAGGTTCACATCAAGCTCTTTAATACGTGCGGGGGTGATAGTGGTGGCAATTATTTCGTGTCCGTTGTCGTCAGTTTTATATCCTAATTTCACTGTATTATCCTTTTTATTCGCGAATATGTGTCTGTGGTTAATATATTATAGGACGGGATTGGAAAAAGTGTATTTGAGTTTTATGTAGAAGCTTTATGTAGGAACTTTTTGTCTAAATTTTTTGTCGATATTTTCTTATCAGAACTTTTTTGTCCAAATTAGATGCTAATTGGTATTAAGCTAGGGTCTTATTCTGACTTAAATAATGTTGTAAGTTTTTAGTGGGTTGTAATTCAAATTGCCGGGTTGTTCTGGTAAAGGCGGTAATACGATCAAGCCTAAATTCTCGATAGTCATTTCTTAATAAGCAAAAAGCAATCATCGTCCATACACCACCCCAATAAACTAATCCAAGAGGTTCTACTTTTCTTGACGTGGGGGTTTTATGGGTATCTTGATATTCAATTTTTAAGGTTAATTTTGTTTTAACTAATTCTCTTATGAGTTCAGCAACTGGGTTCTGTCGCATCTTGGGAAAAAGTTCAAAACGCCTTATTTCAGGCACAGTTAAGCGGCAAGTGAGTAAAACTGCT
>JABSOI010000234.1 GCA_013216015.1 Alteromonadaceae bacterium
AATAACAACTGTTCAGTGACATACTGAGAATTAAACTTGCCTCGAAAACGGTAAACCATTCGTAAAATCTAGTAATTGTCATGAATGAAGTCATTCTAGGTTTAACTTCAATTAAAATTTGCAAGATTGCTTTACTTATGTCCCTCTATAAATTTTCTATTTATAAAATGGCTGGCCTAGTTAATTTCTCTGTGCTGTCGAAAAATTTTTGTAAATTGTCTGATTTCAGCAAATGGGTTGTGAGTCAAACTATGCTCTCGGAAGCTCACTAGAGGGGGGAGTTAAGAAGTTGGGAAATAGTTAAAATGGTGCTCTGTTTATCAAAAAAATTAGTCAGTGTGTTCTAATTATATTAGTGGAAAATGCACTTGCTCAGCATCTTGATTTATGCCTCTGAATTGTAATATTTAATAAAAAAAGCGCCTAGTTGGCGCCTTTTCGTTAATTAAAGTTTGTAAAGTAATACCGGAAATCAAAATAAACTCCTTAAGCTGTTTTATGATTAAATTTGTTTGATATTAAAACATCCACTTTTGTCATAATTTTTTTAAAGGTTGCCATCGTACAATTTTCATATTGTTCTTCTTCATACCTTAAAATTTGACGTTTATTAATATCGAGTTCATCAGCAAATTCTTTGACTGATTCCCCTAACACTAGGCGAATACGAATAGGTGCTTTCATTAAATCGTCAAGAGTATCTAAATAAATATGAGTAACTTCACTGCTAGTGTAGTGTTCATATTCTTTAATATTTTCTTCTATTTCATTAATTTTACGTTGCGTTTTTTTCATTGTCGCTTTTGCTAGTCCTTCAGACCAGTTATCTGACGGTTTAGCATTAAGTGTTTTCTTTAATGTTTCAACCGCCTTTAACGATGCCTTATATTGGATTTTACTTGTGATCATGTGATTCACCATTAGTCATCACACTATAAATCTTTTAGCGATAATATAATAAAGCCAGGGCTTTCGTTATTACGTCCTCGTCTAAAAAACTCTAAATGTGATTCTCCAGTTAATTGCGTTGGCATATCAGCAGGGTAAAAATCTAACCCAAAACTTTCTAATATGTCTAAGCTATCTTCCGAGAGCATTTCTTTTTTGTAATACTTCCCATCAGTAAAGAATAAACCGTCTATATCATTAGGTTTTCTTTTATTCGAAGCAAAGGAACCGACGATATATATGGTTTCTATACCTGCTGCTTTTAGTAATTCAAAGCCGGGTTTAGCATCTTCTATTAATTTCTTACGTGCTCTATCTTTTTTGTAACATTGTAAGAATTCATTCCATTTTAAAGCTACATCTTTCGTAAATGTCCCGTACTGATTCTTAGTTGGTAAAAGCATAAATCATGCCTCGTTTGTAGGTTTTGATTGTTATATAGACATATAGTACCTACTTCACTATATGAGCTATTGTTGAAATTCTGGATTGTGCTTTCCATTATTTATTCCTTATTTATGATTTTAATATGAGTTATTAATTCTAAGCTGTACCTGTTGGGCTGAGCTTTTGTAAGTATTAACTTATCCTCATTTTTTGTTTAATTTATAAAGAAAATAGGCGGGAGTTAATCCTAAACAAATTGCCTACAATCTACATTAGAGTGACTATTTAGTCACCTCTGAGGTAACTATAAACGACAAACTAGTCACTTGTCAAATAAAAAGATGACAAAAGTGTCATCTTTCTTCTAGCGGTATTATGCCCATTTTCTCGTCATCCTTAAATATACTGTTCTACAGTTAATGTTTGAGTTATTACTATAAAAAAACAATGCCAAAGTTAATTAGCTAAAGTTAATTAGCCACCCACTTTAAATTAACCTGTTTTAAATTAAACTTGATTGGCAATCCTCCTATATCAAAGTTACACTTTATTGATTCGTAAACTCAAGGAAGAGAAACATCATGCCAAAACCCAGAAGCCAGCAA
>JABSOI010000235.1 GCA_013216015.1 Alteromonadaceae bacterium
TACATACAAATGATTGGAATGATAAATGGAAGACCGTTGTACTAAATAGTGTACAATAAAACTATTTCTGTGACGCTACCAAGCGCTATAGAAACGATCATCATATAAATAAATGAACATTTAAAAAATGATTCCGTTTGTCGTAAAAACGATTGTTTATGTAGTAAACCTATTTTGGATTTAGATACTACACTGAAAGAGTTAGCAGTAGAAGTAGAAATTAAACTGAAATTTACCCTTATTCATTTTGGTTTTATTCTGACAATTGAGTGGGGTGGTTTTTGATTTTTCCCCACTTAATTTATTACTTGAAATTTGCGTGAGGCTACTTAGCTCAAAGCGAATAATTTAAGTTTCTTCAATATTCCACATGGGACTGATGTGGCGAAGCTTGCCAGGAAAGTGCACATGGAAAAAAATTGGTATCAGATATACACCAAACCCAATGCTGAAAAGAAATTGTACAGCAAACTGCAAAAGTGTGGGTTTGAAGCATATTTGCCGGTTAAAAAAATAAAAAAGCAATTTCCGGACAGAATTAAAATTAGTATACAACCTGCGATGAAATCTTATCTTTTTGCCAAATTGACGAAGGATGAAATGAATTTTGTTAAGCAGTTAAGCGGTTTCTGTTTCTTTGTTTCCTTTGGTTATACCTATAAAGAAAAACACAATAAGGAAATATGTTATCCCAATATTACCGATAAAACGATTGGATTGATCAACCTTATATTAAGTGAATACCCAGAAGTAATTTTACAGGAAAGTAAGAAGCTTAAGGGGGATAAAGTTGAATTTATTGAGGGAAGTTTAAAGAATTATCAAGGGGTTTTAATGCATCTTTCAGAAACAAAAGTGGCAATAAAGATACCTGGTCTTCAACAAGCCATGATCATGAATGTCCCTGGAACATTATGGAAGAAGATAACTTAACCCTTAGAAAATATAGAAAATATAGAAAATATGGAAAATATAGAACAAGTGAATTTAATTTAACAATTGTGAATGCTCAAAAGATGTTATTTGATCTTGGTTTAAATGTTTGTCTAGGAGGGGTCTTTTAGATATTAAAATTTTTATCCATTGATAAATTGCAAATATTGATAATTTAGTTCGAATATTCACTAAATCATCAATAGAAGTAGGAAAGCAATTACCCAGAAAGTTGGTTACTCGGTCCAATAACTTTACATTCTTCAATATTCCGCATGGAACTGATGTGGCGGAGCTTATCCGGAAACAAATCATGGAAAATAGATGGTATCAAATATACACCAAACCTAATACTGAAACGAAGCTATACAACAAAATATGCGCTTACGGATTTCAGGCATTTTTACCGGTTAGAATTATAAAAAGACAATGGAGTGATAGAGTTAAAACCATTAAGGTACCAGCGTTTAAATCGTATGTTTTTGCCAAACTAAATTAGTAACTACTCAGCAGGGGTAAATATATTTGGAAGCATACCATTCAATAATAACGATAAAGCAGTGGATGCACTGATGCCCTGCTTTTTACAGCTAGACAGGTAACTACGAAGACCAAAAAACATTTTAGCCCCATGTTCACTTCTGAAACAGCCTGATATTTTCTGTTGAACTTTTGCCATTCTCAAATCGTTTTCACCTTGATTATTGGTAAATGGCACGTCTACATCTGTCATGAATCTGAGTGTATCACTTTCATAATTTTGTAATCGTTCAAGCAAATTTCGTGACTTGGATCTCTTCGGTCGACCGCGTTTACCTTCTGGTTGTATTGGTGGAGGACTTTCGATTTCACCCGCTTTTAAAATACTTTGATCTTCCAACAGGTTAGCGGTGTGTTTTTCCTGTCTTAGTATGCCGTCTGCTTCATTTACCTCTTGATTAAGTTTGACTAAAACCACACGCATTGTTTCTTCCCTTACTTGA
>JABSOI010000236.1 GCA_013216015.1 Alteromonadaceae bacterium
TTGAGAAATATCGACCAGTTTTATATCTATCTTGTCGGTATTTTCCAAATACCGGAGCAAACTGCATAGGCATGTAAATTTAAGTCTATTACCCGTAATTGATTAATATGGCTTTCGATACTAAATAAAGGAGTAATAATATGCGTATAGTTCAACATTTAACTTTCCTATTAATCTTATCAGTGAGTTTTAATAGCCACTCAAACCAAGACACCCCATTTAAAGTTGTACAGGACTTTTTTGCAGCCACCTCAGCTTTCGATGTAAAAGGTTTAAGAGCTGCATGCACAGAAGATTTTCAATTATTGGAAATTGATGAACTTTGGGATATGGATTTTCTCGTCAAGCTAACAAAGCGCAGTGAAGGCAAGTTCCAAAGACGAAATTTTTTCAGCGTCATTAAACAAGAAATGAAAGGTGACATGGTATGGATCAGTTATTGGAACAAAGCTGAGTTTGTTGATTATGGTGAGGTTAATAAAAAAAATGAAGCTTTTTGGCTGGAAAGCGTCGTTTTGATAAGAAAAAATAATGAATGGAAAATCCAAATGTTGCATTCATCAAGAGCCAAACCAGAGAAAATCCCTCAAGATGTCGTGTTTGAAGAATACGTGGGTAAATCTTAACTGTATTAACAATTAACTTAACACTTAACTTAACACTTAGTTAATTATAAACTTATTTTGCATTTATCTGTATCAATTACCCACTGAGGCACATAAATACTACACATAAGTAATAATGCCAATCGCATTAAATAGAAACGGCCGTCTTGTGGGCCCTTTTTTAAATTCCCTTGAACTTCGGGTCCCGCTATCTGTATCGAAAACAGCAAGCCTAGAGTCACAATAGAGCACAGCAAAGAGCCTAAGACAATAAAACAGACACCCCCCAGATTTACTAACTTAATGATTTTTTGCTTCACGATAAATTTATAAACTTCAAAAATAATAAACTCATGAGTACAAACAAAGAAAATCAAAACAACCCCATTCAAAATAACAAGCCAAACATCAATCTCACTTTACTTGTCATTTACTATACAAACAGCCCTATACCACCTATCATGCGCACAAATAACCGATTGATTTATGAGGTTAATTTGTTAACTCCTTATTCCTTAAGCTAGAATGGAAAATTGATGATAGATGCTTATTTTCATCAGTTTTGTATTTTTTCAAAAAAGGATAAAAAAGCTTGAAATAAATTGAAAAATCCGGCAAAGATTTTTATTTGTTCATTTAATACCCATATCTCCATTAAAAACTGCACTTCAACATTAAATACACTTTCCCGATTAATGGGTTTTTCCTCCTTAAAAACGTATCCGTGGCTCGAAGTAAATTATGTTCATATAATCGAATTAAAACGTAAGTTAATTGATAAAGGTCTTAAACCGTCCTCAATAAATGGCTTGAAATTATAGGAAATGAGGAAGGTGTTATATTTAACCGTTTACTTATTGGTAACAGGATAACTGAGAAGCTATTAACGCCAAGAGCTATTGTTGCCGTAATTGATAGTAGATGTGAGTTAGTTAATATAGAAAGGATAACACCACATGATTTAAGGCGCTATGTTCCCTTCTTGACTATGTCGGGTAAAGTGATGAAACAGACAGCACAATCCGTATTTACAGACTCCGTAGTGCTGAACACATTTGTATGCCCAACATAGTATTTGGTTAAAGTCGTTTAATTATTTCAGTTATTCATTCTTTATTTATACGGACTAGAATTCCCTTATGTTGCTCTAACCTTGACACGCGCTTGTTTCCTTACCGAAATGGTTACTTTCAGATTAATTTGCGTG
>JABSOI010000237.1 GCA_013216015.1 Alteromonadaceae bacterium
CTGACATTCCGCACCACTTTTAGGAATAAATTTGTCGGTAAATATCCCCGAGACAATCAATGATCGTTCGGTTTCTTTCTTCAATATTCAAGACCCGTTGCTGATCGCCACTGATTGTTAATACATGAATTCCTTGAAAACAAAAGAATACCCAACGAGCTGTCGGGTTTTGATAGGGCTTATATTTCAAATTAGGGAAATATAATGACTTAGCTTTCAATTCTTGCCTTATTTTATGCTCTAATGCGGCATAAACCATAAGGCAACATGTCATTACCATCAATAATGCCTCAATTCTTTCGGGTTTCTTTAAATATAATGATGAGGTTAAAAAGTCAGGGCTTTTTAAAAATCTAAATCCCTTTTCGACGCTTTGTTGTGACTTATAAAGGCCCAGCATCTTTTCCATCGTTAATTTATCGCTTAAATCATTTGTGGCAAGCATGAACATACCTTTTTCCATTAGGCGTTCTTCACGAGTTTTTAAAGATGAGTACAATTGACCTGTTATTTGATATTCATAACTATCAGGTATCTGTCCCAACTTCGGCCGTCCACTCTGCTTAAATACAGGGTGTTTGATAATTTCACTGTTATTTATTGCAACAAAGGCATGTGATTTTAGCCATATTTGTAATGCTTGATTGGCATCTGATGGACAGGAGAAACGCAGTCGATTTAGTTTTTTAAAAGATTTCTGTGAGTCTGTTGATTCTTTAAGCATACGTTTGTTTAATGTGTGTTGCTCTCGTTTTTTAGCTTGCTCGCTACGCACTAATAACCACCGTTGTTTAACTCCACCATAATCTGAGTCTAGCCATGCGCCGCTGTAACCATTATCTAATGCCTCAAAAGAAAGTGACTCTTGTTGTGCTATGGCTAATTTAACTAGCTTTAGTTTCTGCGGTGCGCGTGAAATAAACAGTTGCCCTTGCTCATCAAGTGACTGAATCGTTTCAGCAACATAAAGAGCTGCGTCAGCAATAAAGTATCTGGCATTTTGAGCTGCTTTAAGACTGCTAATATGATGCTTTACTATATTTTTAAATCCTTCATTATCATTAATGTTTCCACTGGCAGCCTGCATGTACACAGGGATGCCTGCTTGATTTTCGGTGATAAGGTTGAGCACGACCTGATTTAATTCTGGACGATGATCACGGCTGTAACCCCTCACTAACTTAATAGATTTACAGTCCTCATCATGCTCATAATTGCCATCAACATGAATGCTGGTAGAGTCTAAATTAATTGCTTCACAAGGGAGGTTGAGAAGGTCAACAACCTGGGCTGATAAGGTTTGGTAAATGCCCGAAACACCTGCTTCATAGAGCTGATCGAGACAACGACCTAATGCATCATCATTGATATGTTCCATCTTAATGCCCTTACCTAAAAGGCGTTCAACGGGTCGCTCTTTAAAATATTCTGGGTACATGTGCAATGTACGACCAACAAAGCCAAGACCATTTAAAATCATTGCTACAACTAATTGACCGCATGTAATATGTTTGTCAGGTCGCTGTTCAGGAAGTACTTGGTCAATAATCTTAGCTATACCGATCTCTTCACACATGCCAGCAACTAAACCTAAATGATCAAGACCTTTTGTTGTATACATTGCCATACTTTTTTCATCACGCAAAGACAGTAATAGATCAAGAACGGTGATCCCTGTCAAGCGAATCAGATGATATTTTTCAATATAGATCAACTGTTAACATTTTTATAAATAAAATTTTGTATACGCAACATTA
>JABSOI010000238.1 GCA_013216015.1 Alteromonadaceae bacterium
TAGAGTAGTCTCTGCTGGATACTTAATAGCTTCACTCTTACTGAACATTATAGCTGAAAAAGCAACAAATATCATAGCTCCACCAAATGCTCTTAAAAAATCGGCAATGTATTTATGAATGTTTTCTTTTTGTTTCGGGTTCATCTTGTAAACTCCTTAAAAATAAAAAAAGGCAGTTCAACCCCCCATTGGCGAGTTGATAACTGCCAATGGCGCATGTGAGTTGAAAAACTCGCATTGTCGGCAGCTCGAAGCGCCGTTTTGTATCTCGTTAAAATAGTGAACAAAAACAAATGACTGATGGTGACACTAACAAATCAGTTGCTGGTTTTGTAGCCTATTTAAAGAATCGTTTGTTATAAAAAAACATATGATATATTTTTTTATTTAAAGGATTTCTAACTTTAATTTGATAAAAAACATTACTTTCGAACCGTGTACTGTAATTTAAGTTAATCATTCAATTTTAAAAAAAGTCCAGAAATTTATCCTAGGTTTTTTCCGTAGTGGTATTAATGACAACTCCTACAGCGATCACAACAGCGTGACGGTGGGGAATGCGGCAGATCAAAACTACTAAAAATTATATAGTTCCTAATAATTATGGCGATTCTTGGAATTGGTGAACATAAACCGGGGCTGTTTTAAACTTAATTTTAGACCGGTTAGTGGTAAAAGCAACGCAAGCAAGTTGTAATTATCTTAGGCTCCAGAATAAGATAGAAAACAATTATTGGACTCATAATTGGCGTGGTATTCATCAGTAACTTGCTTCATCTGACCATCCAAATTCAGAATCCAATACCTAGTCAAACAAGCACTTTATGAATCATTATGGCAGTAGCCTCAACTGGTATTGGTGGTATTCTAACGGGGTTTATTCTGGTACACAGAACATGAAAAAAGCCACTGTCCGGGAGGGCGCTCTAACTCTTTTTGTGCTTGTGTACTTTTTTAATCCAGCCAATCCAGCAAACGCAACTACCGTTGTTCAACACAATACCTTTGGCATCAGCCTATCAGAATATGAAGCCAGATTAAAACGAAGAGAGAGAAATTTCCTTGCAATTAACCAGTACACACACTAAAGAGCAAGCGTATTTACAAACCCAACTACAGGTATTTCACAACAAACTCACTGATAACAAAGCAGCTTATGAGGAATATATTATCGGTCTGAAAGAGCGAATAGATCGTTTAGAACAAATTAGAGGTCATATTCAATCAGACTTATTGGAACACGCAAAAGTATCCATAATCCAAGGTAACACGCAACAGGCTGATACACTTTTTTCTGAATTCGAGGCGCATACACAAGAAGCACCTGAGGCTATTGCAGAAGATGCTTATCAGCGTGATCAAACCAGCAGTTCTCAGTGAAATTAATAACCTGATAAATAAAGGGCTATAGCGGATATTGAAAAATAGTTTTCGCGCTGTTTTTTTTGCATAAAAGATATCTTGTCAGCATAAAACACATTTTGTTCAGTACGTTATAACTTATAACAACTTAGTTGGTTGTATTTTTAAAAAGCTCTTTTGATCCATTGAACGATCCTTCCAGCCTGTCATCATGGCAGTATTAGATTAATAAATGACCACGAAACTTTTGACTTCACTTAAAAAAAGGTAACTACTCAGCAGGGGTAAATATATTTGGAAGCATACCATTCAATAATAACGATAAAGCAGTGGATGCACTGATG
>JABSOI010000023.1 GCA_013216015.1 Alteromonadaceae bacterium
AGCGAATCAGATGATATTTTTCAATATAGATCAACTGTTAACATTTTTATAAATAAAATTTTGTATACGCAACATTAAATTAATAAAATTTAAATTAATTATTTATGTGCGGAATGACAGCTTTATAGGCAATAAAAGCTAATACCATACCCACTGACAAACTATTAGCCATTACCATTATGGCAGCGAAATAAATGACTAATACATTTTCTAACCCAAACAACAGCTTGTTAAACGAATCAAAACTAATATTTAATCGACCTAAACGTATCTCACTGTTAATAACTTCCGCATAGCGATTTTGCCAAATGCCTTGTCGCTGTGATTCATTACCAAAGAGTTTGATGGTTTGCATGGCGCGAATATTTTCTAAAAAATTTGACTGTTCTTTCGCTGAATTTTGAATCATTTCTTCCGTAGCTTGATGCAATGGACGATATAAAGCTAAACGAACTATTGTATACAATACTATTGCGCCAAGTACTATCGCTGTGAGCTTCAAAGAGTAAAGTGCCATCATTATCAAAACAGTAATAGACATGACACCATCAACTAAAGTTTCAACAAAACCAGTAGTGATACGCTCGCGTATTTGCGCTAATGAGCCAAAACGTGAAACAATGTCACCAATATGGCGTGACTCAAAATAATTCATCGGCAAACGCAATAAATGCCTAAGCAGATTGACCCCCATCTGCATATTGAGAAGACTCGATAGGCGTAATATCAACCAACTTCGCACCGCATTAGTCACTACAGAAATAATGGCAATTAAGGCAAAGCCTATGGTTAAAACCATGAGTAATGGTTTATCAAAACTAATGAGCACCTCATCCACCACCCACTGCATATAATAAGGGGTCATTAAGGCAAACAATTGCAATACAAGAGATAAACCAATCAGCTTAAAAAGCCCCACCTTTAAACCAGACATAGAACTCCACAACTGAGTGAACTTCATTTGGGCTTGCTCTTGCTTAACTTCAAACTTGCTGGTTGGCGTAAGTTCTAAACAAATTCCAGTAAAATGTTGGCTAAACTCTTCCGCGTTTAAGGTACGCTTCCCTATTGCAGGATCGTTAATTGAAAACTTAGCGCCTTTACTTACATGAGAGCCTTTACCTGTCACTTTCGTAAGCACGACAAAGTGATTTAAGTCCCAATGTAAAATACAAGGTGTAGCGAGTTTATTTACTTCATCTATAGGACATTGTAAAGCGCGACTGGCTAACCCCAAACTATCACCTAATTCAATAAGCTGTTGAAGATTCATACCCTTTAAGTTGGCCGAAAAACGCTTGCGCATGGCTGGCATGTCAAGTTGATGACCGTGATAACAGGCGACCATAGCCACAGATGCCAAACCGCATTCCGCGATTCCTGACTGGAGAATTAATGGAATACTTTGAATATTAGAAAAACGTAAAGAAACTGTTTTATTTACATCGGGAATCATTAGATTTTTTTCCTTAATTCTTTATGACTCCTATTATCTACCATTGTGTTTTCTACAAAATATTTTTTTATAAGATAAACTGCATAAATAACACCCGGAATCCAGCCTAATAATGTTAGTAAAAAAGCTAACAGAATTTTTTTATTACCCAACTCTAAATAATAAGGCACTAGAAAAGGACATTTAAAGCTATATATATAAAAATATGATTTATTGATAAAATTATACTTTGACATTTTTTGAGCCTTATCTATAAAGAATAAAATTGAAAGACCAATGATATGAGCTATTAAATGAAACCAAAGATCATTAAGTACAAGCATTCCCATAAGAGGTATACTAACGATAAAAAAGGTTTTAAACACTTGTTCCTCCACAATAATATAGAAGGGCTAATGCCCTTCTATATTATTAAATTACAGGTTTATCTAAAATAGTTATAAAGCATTGTTCCAGTATTATAACCACGCGCAAAAGCTACTACTAAAATACCTATTATGCCGCCATTTACTTCCTGGATTTCATTAGTTGTTAATTCTCTCATATACCTTCCCCTATTATTAAGCGTTTTTAGCCAAGCTATACATTGAAGAAATGCTTAAAGCCATATACCCGTAATACGCTAACAAAGGGAAAAACCCACCATTTACTTGTTCAATTTCATTTACGTTTAATTCACGCATAATGTTATACTCCAATTATCCGACATTTTTTATTAGATAAATTGCCGGGTTGTTAATTTGCTAACTCAATTATTTGAATTAGCAGTTAATAAGGCTGGCTTTAGTTCTTCTCGCTAAAGTTTGACTAAAGTCAGCCGCTCTATTTTCCAACAAAATTACTCTTAAAAAGAGTTTCCTCATCAGAAAAATTCTTTCACTTTTATTTTCATTAACCTAAAGCCAATGGATCTTCGATCAGAGACTTCATCGATGACCAATTTAAAAAACATTTAACTCACTCGACCCTTTAAGCTGTATATAGGTTCAAGCAACCACTCAATCAATGTACGTTGTTCTAGCATAATATCAGCCTCAAACAACATGCCGCTTTTTAAATCAAACGACTTACCAAACGCTTGCATTTGCTGTTGAGTTAACTTCGCTCGTAAACGATAAACAGGCTCTTGTATGTTAACGGGCAGTTGAACTTCATTCGGTGCAATTAAGGTTTGATCAATGCGGACAATTTCACTGCTGATAAAACCAAAACGTTGATAAGGAAAAGCATCAAAACGCAAACGAGTAATGTTTCCAATTTCAATAAACCCCGCAGAACGTGTAGGTAGTAAAAGCTCAGCAACAAGCTCTGAGTTTTCAGGGATAATATGCAATAAAGGTTTAGCTTGTGCTTTGCTTTGTGAAAGTGTTTCTCCCTCAACCACTTGAATACCGGTAACAATACCGTTATTACTTGCTGTAATAGTATATTTATAATTACTGGCGACTTGGGCTAATTGGCGTTGAATATCTGCTTGCTGACGCTTCAAAATATTAATACGTAAGGTGTATTGCTGCGGAATATTGATCAGATTAAAGACGATTTGGTTTAGTTTATTTTGATGTTGTAGCAACAAACGAGCTATATTTTGTTTTTCTTGTTTTGCATCAAGCAGCGCTTGCTGTTGTCGATCTTTTTCTAAGTTAGATACATAACCATTTTTATTCAATTGATTAAAATCTAACTGTTGCTCACTCAGCAGTGTTAATTTTTCTTCTGCTAATATTAGCTGACTTTCAAGTGCAACTCTTTCATTATCTGAAGCAACTTTTTGAGTTTGTAAATTGAGAAGCTCTTGTGTTTTTAAAGCTTGATGTTGAGTAACTTCATCACTCAGTAAGTTTAATTGAGCATTAAGTTGCTCGGTAAGTTGCGTACTTAAATCAACGCCATTGCTATTATTTTGCTGAACGATAATAGTTACAAGTGACTGACCTTTAATAATATTATCACCTTCTTTTACCCATAGTTTATCTATGGTGCCACCTTGATTAGCAAAACTTTTAATTACTCCTTTATTTGGCATTAAAAAGCCACGGACAGTTTCTTTACGAGAATATTCAGCGTTAAAAAGGAAGGCAATAATGGAAACAGCAACTGATATTAAAATAAGCACAGTAAGCTTGATGGATAGAGGTTGAGCTAAGGTAATAGCACCTGTTAAACGCTTACTTTGATGAGAAACAGCTTCCTTTCTAAATAACGACATATCAATCCTTTGAGTCTTTAACGTAGAAAACATAATAGAATAAAAATGTATTGTCAAGAATTTATTTTAATAAAAATCAACGTTACCTCCCCCGTTGTGTTTTTTAATGCATTGTATTTTAAGTGTATTTTTAGTTTTTTTTAAGTGTTGAAATATTCTGTTTTTATATTCTTAATTATATGGATTCGCTCAGCATCAATAGCCTCTTTAATTGCCTTTCCTTTTTTTCCTTGCTCAATAAATACCTGAGTATTAATTTTTAATGTTTCATGAAGAGTAACTCTTAAGAAATCGGCTTGTGGATATATTTTATTTTCGAAGCATTTTCTTCCTTTGAAATCAGCTTCGCAAGTCATTAAAAAGTCTTCAAATTCTTGTGGTTTTCGCCAAACATCAAGCTGATTAAATAATTTTAAGATTGTACTTGATTTGAGTTCAAAGGCTTTATGGCAATGAAGATGAAATTGACACACTTTTAATGCCAATTGTTTATACTCATTCGGTACTTTGAACTGTTGACAAACTTTTTCAACTAAAGGTAAACCAGTCTTTTCATGCCCTTTATGGCTAGGTAATTCATGCTCTGGTGTGATTCCTTTCCCCAAATCATGACATAAAGCTGCAAACCTAATTGTTGCTTTGGGTGACAGGATAACAGCTTGTTGTAATACCATCATAGTATGAATACCACTGCAAATTTCAGGGTGCCAAAGGGCAGGGTTTGGAACACCCCATAAAGCATCTAGCTCAGGCCAAATTTCTTTTAAAGCGCCACATTCTCGTAATACATTGAAAAAAATCTTTGGATGATCTTCTTCTAGTGATGAATGCATTTCTTTCCATACTCTTTCAGCTGTTAGGTATTTAAGTTCTCCTGCATCTACGATGCGTTGCATTTCTTCCATTGTTTCTTTTGCAATAGTGAAATCATAAAATCGTGCTGAAAAGCGGGCAACTCGTAATACTCTTAACGGATCTTCAACAAATGCAGGACTAACATGGCGAAGCACTTTTCTTTGAATATCATCCCTACCATTGTATGGGTCAACTATCTCTCCTGTATCAGGATCTTTTGCTATTGCATTGATAGTTAAATCACGGCGGCTTAAATCTTCTTCAAGTGTTACTGAAGAGGTAAAATCTACATCGAACCCCTTATAACCTTTACCGTTTTTTTTCTCAGTTCTTGCGAGTGCCCACTCCTCTTTATTTTTTGGGTGGAGGAATACTGGAAACGCACCAACACGAGTAAACCCTTTCTTGATCATTTCATCAGCCGTGGAACCAACAACCACCCAGTCTCGATCTTTTGGAGTAATATTTGTACCTAGTATTTTTTTCATTTCGGTGTCGCGTACAAAGCCGCCTACAAGATAAGCTTTCATAAATATCACTACCTATTAATTGGTGTTATAGAACCACGGGTTATTTGCCTAATTTCTTCTTGAAGCTCATAGACTCGAAATATTAGTGATGCTTCTTGTTCAACTAGCTTATCGGCTACGGCTTTAAATGCATCTCGTTGCTCTTTATATGTTTTTTTTAGCTTTATTTCATTTTTAAGTCGGGCTTTTAGTTTGTCTATAGTACTACCTTCTGGTTTAGTCTCGATAAGAGATTCTACGTAGGTATCACCATGCTCATATTGGTATGCTGTTATAGCTTTTTCAGCTTCTTCAATAAACTCAGGGAATTTATGAATGTAGCTAGCACTTAACCCAGCTTCATTATTAATACGATTAAGAGTGAGTTTTCCACTAGCCTTTACTTTTTCAGGCTTGCCATCTAATAAGCGCTGTAAGGCAGCTTTTAAGCGTGCTTCTGTAATTTGTCTTTTAGAGACCTTCATGGCTGTTCTCCCACTAACAACATGGTTTGTGATTTGATCTCAGCTTCAAATGGCATAAAATCTAATGAATGCTTTGTTAACGTTAATTCAATTGCTTTTATTTGCGTGTATATTTGAGCCAAGATACTCGCCATATAGCTCTTTTCATCATTTAATGCATTGAACCTTTTAATTAAACGTAACCTCTTTGGCATTCTTGCCTTGGCTTTTTCAAGCGTTACTATTTCATTTTGACAGGTTATTGATGATGTATCTGACGCACAAATGCGGTCACAGCTTGGTTTAATACAATAGCCAGTAGGGTGCTCAACAATACTGAGTAAACCACTACGAACTTGATCTTTTATATCTTTACGTGACATATAAATATCACCAGCATAATTTTCACGTTCATTTGCGATACGCTCACCTTCTTTACCTGATAAACTCTCGGACTCATTGAAAATATGAAATAGTATTTCAGTATGCAGATCTTCATTTGCATCTTTAACCATATCCATCAATTCTGTGTCTAGCTCAAAATCCATTTGAGCGGCTAATAGTGAATGATTTGCATACCATGCGGTCATAGCAATGTTAAGATGTTTGTATTGATGCTTTAGTGTCATTAAATTACCGAGCTTATTTCGGACAAGGAAAACGGCAAAAGTACGTCTGAAGTCGTGAGGTGAAAGTTTAGGCAGGTAACCACCTACTTTTAATGTACCTTTGCGTGTGGGATTAAGTAAATCAAATTCTTCTACATCGCTTTGACTAGCGGTTATATCGTGTTTTTTTTGAAATTTTAGGTAACGCCTAGCATAACTTTTTTGCTGTATGAAATCAGTTTTCTGTGAAATGATACCTAGTGTTATAAAAGAGCAATTAATTTCCCTTTCTGCAACTTTTCTTTCGTCTGGACTATAGTTTTTGATTTTCTCTTTATAAATAGCTCTGGCATATTCACTCATATCATGGGCCAATTCTATTGCTTTTTCAGATATGGGGTGTGTTACCCAAGCTTCATGTGTTGGAACCCCTTTTTCATTAATTTTTGTAATTTCACCTTTTAAAATTGGAATATCGAATTCTTCGGAAAAAGGGATCGTATCATAACTATCTTTATTAAAACTGATACTTTCGCCTAAACGAACACCACTAAAGCCTTGTACAACTAATATGCAAGCAGTTTTAATTTCAAGGATATCTTCAAAAAATAGTGATAGATTGAAATCTGGTATTGAGTGTTTTATTTTTTTTATGCGTTCTCCAACTCTCCATTGCAGCCCCCTTTTAGCAACTTTCTTTTTACTATCAGCCTCAGAAAACACTTCTTGTTGGGCTATTATAGCTTTTGCATGAATATTGCTGATGCTATGGCGGTATGGATGGTACTTTTCTACAATATCCATTGCTGTATTAAACAGCTTAGATGAAATTTTTTCAGGTATCGCTATGTGTTGTTTTTTAACTTGTTTTGTGGCGCAGGCTAATCCTTTAGTAAATTTGTATTTTTCGTTTTTTTCATAGCGTATTGTTAAGCCTAAATCGTAGAGTTTTCTTAAACATGATAGGGTTTGATCTAGAATTGTTATTGAATACTTCTTTTTCTTTATCTCAGCTTTAAATTTGCGATAGTTAGCATCCTGGTTCAGGTTATCCCAATTTGTTGAGCCTAAGCATTTAGCAATGAGATGCAGGTTATTTATCCTCATCTGTAATGTAGAAATTGATGACGGAAATTTTTGATGTATTGAGAGTATCGTTTTTTGGATATCTAAACGAATTGCTTTGTCTATATTTTTAAAACTAACTTTAGTTTTTTTCCCAACCCCTACTTTTATTTCAGCAACAAAATTCCATTCTAAATCTGTCATGTATGAACACGGTGAACTATCACTATTATAAGTTACTATGGGGTTGCTATCCTCTAGAGTAGTAGATGTTTTCTCATCATTAACATCTACAAAGTTTGCACTATTGGGTTGCGAATTCATGAGTAAACTCCTAGTAAATCATTAACTGATTCTTTGTCACTGTATAATGGGTGAGACTTTTCATTATTTTGTTCAACGGTTGCATCATATTCAATACGCGCTATTTCTTTAAATCTCTTTAATATAGCGACAACGGTATTAAATATTTTGATAAATTTTGCTGATGGTTTGCTATTTATTGAGGGTCTACTTAGGCTTTCCTCTATAGTATCTTTAAATGAAAGCATCAACCAAATATCATCTTTTTCGGCTATTAATCGGTGATTATCACAACCGAAATAATCAAGGAAGTCAGTACATGATTTTATTGAGTCATTAAGATCTAGTCCTGCTTTTTTAAGTGAGTTAATAACTATTTTTGCTTTGTCACCTTTCGGGTTTTCACAGCGTATTCCACTAGGTGTTTTGTTTGGAATAGTTTTTCTTTTTAAAGCTTTATAATCGAAATCAGAAAGTGGGTCTTTGAACTTAAAAGACAGTTCATCTATGGCTGTTTTCTTATCTGCCCCTTTTGCTATATTTGCTTGTATTTGAAAAGCTCCTGCTAGAGATCGTTGATGATCTTGCTCAACACCATTTAGATATGAACGTCTGGTTGTAGAAACCGTTGTATTATTTGCGCCAGCTACATCAACAACACTATTCATAACACGCATTAATATATCTGAGCGTGTCTTTCTAAATCGACTTGAATTAATATGAGCATAACCGTACTTTGCTAATTGTTGATTGATCACACTTTGGGGTGGATTTGTTTTCCATGATCCAAGCGTACCGTCATTGGTAATGTTTGGGAATAATAGTGAATTGTTGTCACCTGCTGATAATTTATCAGAAATAACTAGCCACATCTCAACGAATTCTTTGGCTCGTTTGGTAAAGCCTATATCATTACTCTGCTGCTGCCCATTAGCACGACCTTTCACTGAATCGAAAGTATATGAGTCACCAGTTCCTTTTTTGAATTTAACATCACTTCGCCTCATTTCACAAAGGGGAGTGAAATTCATGCCTGTAAGCATAAAAGTTATCATCATGGCACATCGGATCATGTGGTTTTCCCAGTTACCCCTGACTGATATCCTTGCTCCACATTCAACTTTATATATTTGTTCCGTGGTATAACCTGATTTCATCAACTTATTAACATCAAAGAAAGGGTGAACTTCAGGCTTGGTATTAGCTAAAAAATGAGCTGATAATGCTTTGAATGAATGATATAAAATATTAGCGATAGGCTTTAATTCTTCGGTACTTAAAGCCTTATGAGATTTGACTACTTTACTTCTTCCTTTTACGATAGGGATCTTTCTTAGTAAGTTAACTTTACCCTGCTCACGAAGAATTTTACTGATACCTGTAAACTTTAGGTTTATTGTATTTCGTGATATTCCACCTTTGTCTGCTAATCCATTTAGATATAGATGAAATGCCAATATGTTATCTTCATCAAAGCTAGCATTACGCTTTACTATATCTAAAAATTTCACGTAAAAGATAATACTATCAAAGTAAGATTTTATTGTTTCCCCAACAGGTAATGAATTAATAATATCCCAGCACTCATGAATAAAAGTATCACGCTTCATATCTATTAATTCTTCACCTAGCTTAAAGTTGCCATTGCTTTTTCCACCAGTTGCAATATTCGGGCAGCCTTTAAATTTTAATCTCTTAAAATAACAATTAGTTCCTTTTTTGATGTTAATAATCATTGCATCTATTGAAATAGGTTGAACATTATTAGTAGGCACTTCTATAGGAACTGTTATGGCTTTACGCCTTTTTTTGCCAAGCATGCCCATTAATAGTTACCTACTTCACAATCTACATCATCAAGTAAGAAATCTAACGCATGTTCATAGACTTCATGGCCAGATAATTCATTTTGAGCAAACTTTAAGTAAATCATTGTTGTTTCTGTAGAAACATGACCTAAACGAGATTGTATATAGTCAATAGCTTTATCAGCACTCATACCCTTAGCTAATAGTTGTTTTAAGGTGTTAACAGCATAGGTTGAACGAAGGTTATGAGGTTTATGAGTAAAGCTATAGCCAAGGCTTTTAGATACTGTGTTTCGTATTTCACACCAGCGGGCATTGCTTGAAGCGAGTGAATATGGTTTTCCTTTATTGTTTAAGAAGATATAAGCTTCTTTCGGCATTATGAGTGTAGATAAAAAAACTGTTGCTTCCTTAGCCTTTTTTTCTAAGGTTTTGAAAGTATGATCATCTTCAAAAGTAACAGCGCCAATATTTTCTTTTGCTAAGGTATATTGTTCTATTATCTTTTTACAGCTTGTAACTAATGAATCGTATTTTTGTCTTCTTTTAATATAACGGGAGCTATTAACATAGTTATGTAATGTTCGCATTAATCCTAAAGGAACATGAATTGTGCGGTCAGGATTCCCTTCCCCCTTCGTTACTGAATTACTTTGAGAGCCAATATCTACAGGGCAATACCCTAATGCTGTATCTCTTTCAGTAGGAAGTCGCACATGACGAGTTCTTAGCGTTAGCATTTCTTCACGACGAGCGCCTGTATAACGTTCAAAAAGAAACATAAATGAACTTTCAATATCAAGTTTCGACACTTTGTAGTTGCCGTTAACTACTTTAATTATTTGTCGCTCTTTTCTAATTATTCGGTCAACTTCTTGCCATTCTTTATCTGATAGTGGAACTAAAATTCTTTTAGTGCCATCATTTCTCATATCTCGACCAAGCTTTAGCCGTAAGTCTGTTGTATGTACTACTTGAGTTGAACTAACTTGTATTCTGTCAGATTTATTTTCTACTTCAATTTGTAGTATTTCATGTTCAAAAGGCTTATTTCTAAATTGAAAACCTCTTAAGAGATAATATTTATAGAAGTTGGTTACAGCACCAATGTAACTATTGCATGTAGAGCGAGCTAAGTGTTCATCTTGATCATTTGATGCGTATATTGCTTTAAGGTGTTTTCTGTATTTGTATGTAGGCTTGTCACTGTTTCGAAATGGCATCTCATCCCATTTCATAGGTCGCTTGTTACACTTTTCGCATGACTCTCCATTGGAACATTCACCTAATCCAATAGTTTGAGTTTCAAGAAAATGAAAATAATGAATTAGAGCTGTAGAGTACGTACTTAGGCTGGTTAGTTCGTCATTAATCTTTTTGTGGAGTAAAAAATTATTTGCCGCTTCAATATTTTCTAGGCTAACTAGTTTTCCATTTTGTATAGTATGTCTTTGCAGTAGGGTTATTGAACCTAGCGTCATTAAATTATTGCCGTATTTTATTTGACACTCACCATTCTCATTTATGAATGCTTTAGGTGATCGGTATTCAAAATCTTTGATATTGTATCCGATAATTTCATATTCTAGATCTCCCATCTATAACAACTCCAATAACTGAATTAGCTGTAAGTTATCATAGCAAAACATTTTTCACAACTTTTAAAAGTGTGGTATGTTTATTTTTATCTTTAAGTGTAACAATATTCATCTTTGGTTTTGGGGTGAAGAAATACCGGAAAGTCTTTACCTACCTGTTTAAATCCTAACGACAGCATTTGATCAACGCTTGCACCAACAACCAAATAATCCCGCTCAAGAATGGTTCTATTCAGCAGTTGATCACGAACAGCTCCCCCACAAGAAACGTGTTTAATTGAGTAATCGTGGAGTTTTTAGTTTTGGATGTTGGCAAAATTGAAATTACCTATTTTAATTGTACACTTATGTCTGAATGGCCATTAGTTTATCATAATTATTGGTTTAACTCTGCTGTGTAGAAGTTTTGATTCTTTTTGTAATTTGCTTCTTAACCCCGAAGATATTTTTTGTTACTGAAATACGCTTGCTAATTTTGACTTATAGCTCTGAAAAGGGTAATTTCGATGGGTGATTCACTTTGATATATTTATAATTTTTTATGTACACAAGTTTTTTTGGTCTTAAAGAAATTCCTTTTTCAATTGCGCCTAATCCTCATTATTTATATATGAGTGATCGGCATCGTGAAGCTTTAGCTCATTTAACTTATGGCTTAGGTGAAACGGGTGGTTTTGTTTTGCTTACTGGTGAAGTGGGCACGGGTAAAACTACGGTTAGTCGTTGTTTAATTGAACAATTACCTGAAAATACTCAGGCTGCTTTTATTTTAAATCCTACTCTGTCTAGTCAGGAATTGTTGGCGACTATTTGTGATGAATATAAAATTCGTTATCGTAAAACGGGCGCTACTTTAAAAACCTTAACAGATAAGATCCAGGAAAAGTTATTAAAAAATCATGAAACCGGGAAAAATACGCTACTGATCATTGATGAAGCGCAGCATTTAAAAGCAGAAGTATTAGAGCAATTGCGTTTATTGACGAATCTTGAGACTCATACAAAAAAATTATTACAGGTGATTTTAATTGGTCAACCAGAATTACAGCAACTGTTACAACGTCGTGATTTAAGGCAGTTAGCGCAAAGAATCACGGCAAGGTATCATCTTTTACCACTAACTAAACAAGAAGTTAGGAATTATATTCAACATAGGCTGTCGGTGGCTGAATGTCATCAGCAATTATTTACATCTCAGGCAATGACTACCATACACCAATTATCTGACGGTATTCCCCGGTTAATTAATTTGTTATGTGATCGGGCGCTGTTGGGGGCTTATGGTGCTAATAAACAAATGGTAGATAAAAAAATAGTCATGGCGGCATCAGTAGAAGCTTTAGGTTATGAAAATCTGCGAAAAAATTGGTGGCATGCAACGCAGGTTAAAGCTGTAGCGGCAATTGGTTTATGTTTATTGATCATAAGTATCGGGTACTACATTGGTAAAGGAGAGATTGGTAAAGGAGAGCAGGGTAAAGCTGAGCAAGAGAATGGAGTGCAATTTTCTGCAAATGACTCTACAGCAGTTGTTCAAGCCAGTGATGAAGGCCAGTCTCAAAATATGAATTGGGTGGTGGAAACATTGCCAAACAGAAGCTTACCTGAAAGTGTCAGAAAATTATTTTCTTTGTGGCGTATTGTTGTTGATGAGGCTACTAGCGAGCCTTGCCACTTAGCGTCTGACTTTGATTTTGCCTGTTATTGGTATAAGGGTAATTTAGCTGGTTTCCTAAAGTTAAACTATCCTGGGGTATTTAAATTTATTGACGGGCAGGGTGTGGCTTTTTATGGGTTGTTATCAAAAGTTGATGGTGCAAAGCTTAGCTTTAATTTTTTCAACCAGCAAGGTGTCGATCAAGTTAGAGTTATTGATCAAGCATGGCTGGATAAATATTGGCAGGGTGGTGCATTGGTTTTATGGCAAGCACCAAAAAACAATCAAAATGAACTGGTTGCGGTTATTGATCAGAAAAGTTCTGGTATTTTGTTACAATGGCTTGAAGATCATTTAAGTCAGGCTCAACAACGCCCTACGAGGTCGGTGAAAAAATGGGATGCTGTTTTAGAAAATCAATTGCAGCAGTATCAGCGCCAATATGGCATGATAACCAGTCCTAAAGCAGATCTGCGAACATTAATGTTACTGAGTAACACTGTTTCTCAGGGCTTACCCGTTTTTGAATTGAAGTAGTAAGTATAACCATGTCATTTATTTTAGATGCTTTAAATAAAAAGCAATCGGATCAGAATACGCAAGATGAAAGCCTTTCTTTGAATAGCTTGTCTAATAGTTTGCCTAATAGCTCAGTGAATAGTTCTGCAAATGCATCTTTGCAAATGCATGATTTCGATCGAACTGCAATGGTGCCTGAGTTTAGGCCACAGTCTATCGCGTGGGGAGTATTACTTACTTTAGCAATATTTTTGGCTTTAGCTATGGGGTTTTGGTTCGGTAGTCATAGTCAGCCGTTAAACACTCAAACTGTAGTTCAGTTACCTGTTCCCGAAGCGAATGTGCCTTCAACAACAGCGCAAGCTGTTAATCGACAAACTGATCCTGCATTTCAAGCAATTGAACCAATAAGTGCTACATCTAAAAGTACGGTTTCAAATGCTTCTTCAGATGCAAAAGTTGCCAAAATTCCAGCAGAAGATTATTTCGAAAACCCGCCAGTGAAAACAGTAGGGAATACAACGGGTAAGTCAATATACGCTAATAGTGAAAATGCAATTGTTGAACATACAATAAAAGTACAAACAGCCGAAGAAAAATTGAATGACATTAAGTTTAATGTTGAAGCAACTGATGGTGTTTCCAATAATCTATTATCGCTTTTTCAATCAGCAATTGATGAAACTAACACTACAAATGTAAATTCCGGTGTTAAAAATGGCAATGCAACTAACACAAATAATGAAATAGATGAATCCATTCAGATCCGCCAACTAAGCAATATGCCTGCCTGGGTGCAAAATGGTATACCAAGGTTGGACTTTTCAATGCATATTTATGCCAGTGATGGCGCTGGCTGGGTAAGGGTTAATGGTGAAGATAAAGTTGAAAATGATTTTATTTCTACTGATGTTCAATTAATTGAAATATTACCACAAAAGGTTGTTTTGTCTTATCGTGGTGAACGTTTCAGCATGCAAGCTTTGTCAAGCTGGTAGAGTTATATTGGTTTTCATTTTTTCTTTGATTTGAGTTAGCTCTGACTTATTTTAGGCCAGAGCTAATTTGTCGGGGTTATCCTGGTCATAACTATTTCTTTTTTGCTTTATCTGCTAAGTTATAATTTGAACAGAATAGATTATAAATCCAGCAGGTGTTTCAAATTTTATTTCTTTTAAGTCTCGTTTTATACCTTTAAATGTATTTTTTATGGTGATAGTAGTTGATCCAATTACGTCGTCACCTAGTTGTACTATTTTAAAAACTGGTATTTAACAATGTAAATTTACGGCTTCAATTACTACTTTGTTAAGAGAATTTATTGCAACCACAGCGCTGATAGTTAAAGTTGGGGGTTCTGGAGGGAATTCGTTTTCTATTGCTGTTACTGAGTTGGGGGTTAAAAGGTATTGAGTTTTCATTTTTTGTCCTTAAAATATTGTAGTAGGTTACTTCCAGGTAGCCATTGAATATATTTCATTCAAAGCACAATTAATAATTTAAGACAATAACTTTTAATTGTGCAATTTTATTTTAAAAATTTGGTTTGTAGCTTAAGTGTGTAGATGGAAACAAAAATCATGTCAGTATGGAAGTAGTTAGGTACTTAACATCAGATAGTTACGGTACGAAAGCTTACAAATAAAAGAATAGGTGAGTAAAAATCTTTAAGTGTCAGATAATAAAGTTTTTTTATGGGTTGCGCCTGCGGATAATCCATCCTGAGAAGTGAAATTTCGAATAATTTCGCAGGCTATATCGCACAAAAATGTAGGATGGATTAGCCAACGGCGTAACTGATAAGATTTGCTGGACGCTTAACCATTAAATAGTTGATAAATGTTCGTTTTGGTGGGCTTCTCCAACGGGTAAACCTCCCACGCAATTGCAAATTTCAACTGTATCTTATCGGTATTTTCCAAATACCTGAGTTAAGTGCATAGGTATATTATTTAATAGAATATATACCTGTGTCTAAAGAAAACGTAACCAAGCCTTTGTTTAGTTCTAGTAAAATTACAGCTATTCTGGTTTATGATTATTCTGGTTAGAACCAATAATAACATCCATTTTGGCCATCAAATTATCAATTTTGGTTTCCAGTAATTTATTGTGGATTAACATTTCCTTGTTTTGCTTACGTAGTTCCCTATTTTTAACATTGGTATCAGAAAACCCGACAAATTTATTAACAAATTGTGCGCCGATAAAACCGACCATACCTACGCCAATGTAAAACATCAGTGCTACTACAATACGTCCTTCAAACGATACAGGATAGAAATCGCCGAAACCTATTGTGCTGGCACTCATTTGCAGTGTCCAGAATGCATCTTTATAAGAGGTTATGTTGGGGCTTTCGGCTATTGATTCATAATGGAACAATACGAAGGATAAAACAGCAATAACACTATACAGAACTATTAACGTTATAATTAGAAGATAAAAAGAATTGTAATTTTTTATGCCAAATTCATCGATAGAATAGGTACTGGTATATTTTTCATTCATTGCTTTATTCTTTATTGTAAGTTTTTAGATATTGTTAATATACACACTATATTGCTGAAAATTTTATTGTTTGTATACTAATTCATATTATATTTTGAGATTTTTTAATTTCAAAAGTAGAGTTACAATCAAAGCTAATATTAATGTTAGTGCTAATGTAAATATCTGGGTCAATCAGTATTGATTTGATCAGTAACGTAGTGAATTAAATCATCCATTAGTTTCTTCTTAATTTCTAGCTGTTGCTCTGGTTGAAGTTGATATTTTTCTGCTAACAGCAGGTAATCATCAGGAGCAAGGCTGACGGTTAGGCGTGGACGTTTAGGGCGCTTACTGATAGGTAAACCTAAAATATTTCGAATTTGTTCTGAGGGGCTTAATCCTGCATCAAGAGCATCTTTCCTGATGGTTAGTTGAATCTTTTCATCCATGTCAAACGCTACTTGCACCGCTTTTACTGCTTTTACCGATGATTGCCATTTTTCAGGTACTTTACGACTCATATTTAACTTCCGGGGAACATGTCTGTGATGTCTGTTAATGGACGATATAGGGTTAAAAATACATCAGTGTCGCCATCTTGCCATACTTCAACGTCAATACCACGGGTTTGGTTTTGATCATGTAAAGCGTATAATTCCAGTTGTTCACCAGAATCTTTGCCTTCATATGATGAAAGTTTTTCGCTACGATGATCTTTTCGATGGAAATAACCTACTTTAGCAAAAGTATCTTGTTGATATTGTTCGCTGCTCCACCCACTGGTAATTTCAGTATCGTTTTTACGTTCTAAAAATGCCTGTCCCGGTTCGTCAAATATAGAAGCGAATTCAACTAAGTCAAATAGGGTTTCAATATCATCATGTAGAATTTTTAGAGAGAATTTAAGTTCTGTTTGATCATCAACATCTAATGATAAATACAGTTCTATGTTGTTGTGACCTGTGAGTATCCATTCGGTTTTAGTTTTAAATTCAAACTCATAACTGTTGATCGCAGACACTTGGAACTCTTGACTGCGCAGTGCTTCAGGTAAACCAAAGCTGTCAGTTAATACAATCATATCGTTAATCTTTAAATCTTTGGCTGAGTTTAATTTGCGTTGCACGTCAGGTTTTTTAAAGATGTTTTTGAAAAAACTCATGATATTGATCTCTTTGTATTGGGTCTGATTAGGCTTGAGAATAATGATAAAAAACGATGCAGCAAGCACTTAAGTACTTGCTGCATTCTTTTTGCTTAAGAACTTTAGCTTAATAACTACTGATTAACACCAGAGAGTTATTTTTGTTTAGCTTTAAGACGTTCTAACACCGAATTAGCACTGGTACTGGTTGCGCCTATGCCCGCTTCTTTTAATTGCGCTGCTAAAGAATTGTCTGAATCTTCAGATTCAAGTACTTCAGCTGCTTTCATGCGATCATCAAATTTCTGCTGTTTTGCTTTGATCCGCTCTAAAGAATCTTTGGCGTTTAACAATTTAGAATTACTTGAAGAGAAATTATCGGTAATGGCAGAAGTAGCTTTTTGCACGCTTTCTGTTGTTTTTACCATAGATAATTGACGTTTAAATTCAGCTACCTGGCGTTCGCTTTTCTTAACCAATTCTTTTAAACGAGTTGCATTGCCCGAAAAACTGTCCAGTGCTTGCTGTTGTGTTGTTAATTCGCTTTCTAAGTTAGCAATTTTTTCAGCTACAGCTAAAGCTAAAGATTCATCACCTTTTTCTAAAGCTTGTACAGCATATCCTTCATGTTCAGCGACATCACGTTTTAGACGGTCAACGTCTCTACTTGCAGACATTTGCTCAGCCATAACGCCGGTAAGGTCGCGTTTGGCTTTAGTTAGATGATGTTCAGCATCACGAATTTCTTGTTCAAAAATACGAGTGGCGTTTGAATCTACAATAGATTCACCAATTTCTGTTGCGCCACCACGGATGGCGGTCATAATTTTTTTAAAGATACTCATAGTTATTACTCCTGCTTTACGAAAGGTAAAGGTTCACTTAAGTTGTTGATTAAGTGTTTGTTAAATTAAATATTCACTCATGTCATCGATTACTTCGATGGCATTATTACTTAATACGCCTAGTTCATGTTCTATATCACTAAAGGTCGAACTTATTGATAAAGCACCAAAGGTTACGTATTTATCACCTATTTTTGCAAACGAAGACAAGGGCATTGGAATATTCATTTCCAACATGCTTTCATGCATGGTGTTAATGCATTCAGGTTTAACTTCGTCTATCCCCCACAGGTAAGTAATACAAAGAATTTGATCGTCGGTTACTGAAACAAAAATAGGTAACTCTTCACGGCCAATTACGGTGATCTGTAATACATCTACTTCACCAGATATTGGTTGGCAGTCAAAATTCATCCCTGTTTCTGAATCATCAGCCAAAGTATTTAAATGGTCGGCTATTTTATGAATGTTCATATCGTTCCTCTTTTTTATAGACATATTATGTCACTTACATAGAATTTAGCACCGTGACATAATATGTCAAGGGTAAATAACTAATTAATTGACTTTTATTTTTGTGGTCACTCGTTTAATAACTAATTTATGTGGAAAATTTGTCAATTATTAATGCAAGGTTTCATTTAAACCTTGTTGATCACGCCATGCATTTTGGTGTAATTGATAAATAGTATGGCTGCCAAGATAGTTTATGCTGATATTTTTTTCATTCTTATAGAAATTTTTAGGAAATTCGAAAGAATTTTTAAGCATTCCCATTGTTAGCCAATTATGTTGAACGGGTAATTCAGTTAATGAGTTTAACCGGGTTCTGGGACTCGCACCCATTTTAGACGCTATGGTCCAGCCCCATTCGCCAAAGGTTGGTACATTATCGTGGTATTGCTCCACCTTGTTGAAACCAGCGGCTTTTACTGTTTTACCGATAGAAATAAATGAATCTTTAGCATGATAGGGACTGGTAGATTGAATTGCGATTAATCCGTCACCCGCTAACAGTTGTTTTAATCGGGCATAGAAATTTACCGAATATAATTTATTCAGATCAGGATGACTTGGATCAGGTAAATCTATAATGATGGCATCAAATATTTGTCCGTTGGCCAACAAAGTGTCAATGGCAATAAAAGCATCGGCGCGTTTAATATTAACCCGGGGATCTTGTAAACTCAGCTGGTTAAGGTCTTTAATCTGTCCGGCGAGCGGAGCGGGTAAATTTTGTTCGGGGTTTTTAAAAATATCAATCAGTTCGCTATCTAAATCAATTAAAGTAACTTGTTTTGGTGACCAATTAAGTACATCTCTAAGTGCCAAGCCGTCACCACCACCAATGATTAATATATTATCTTGACGAGCTGAACCTGCTAACACCGGATAAACCAGATAGCTATGGTAAATAAATTCATCAGCAGATGAAAATTGTAATCGACCGTTGAGGTAAAAGTTAATAATATTATTTTGTTCCAGCCCCATATGTCGCTGGGTGAAAGTTAGTTGCTGATAGCGTGTTTTTTGATTATGAACGACTTTATCAAGGTAAAGTAAGTTGTTCATTTGATTTAGCCACTGATTGCCATAGCTATAAATAACCACGATTAATAAGGCTAAAGCAATATGCAAGCTCACTAAGGTTTTGCGCCATGAGAGTTGTTGCCAATAGCGAAATATAAAGACACTGCCGGCAAGAAGGTTCAAGGCTGCGGTTAGGGCTCCTGCTTTGCTTATATCAATTGATAATAAAAAGAATACCCAAATAGCGGCACCAATGCCTGCACCAACATAATCAGCACCATAAATGGTCCCTAAGTTATGCTCTAAATGTTTTTGATGAATTTCTTCCCGAATACGGGCGATTAAAGGGATTTCCATACCAATGAAAAATCCAAGTAATAAACCGAAGAAATAAGGGCTTTTAAATGATAAGTAACTGAGTTGTTTGAATAAGCCACCTTTTGGTAATGCGTCAGGTGGTAAGGAGAACATGTCAGATATAATGTGGGGTAGTAATTGCGTGACAGCAATAAGACCGCCGATAAGTAAAATTGCAATACAGCCAACGAAAGCAATAATAAGTTCAAGCCAAATAAATCCTTGGAATGCACAACGTATTTTACGCGCGGCAAACGCGCCTAAACCCATTGATACGATCATCAAACCGATCATCGTATAAATGGTACTTTCCATTACGCCTAACACCCGGCCTGCGTAATGAGATAATAAGTATTCGTAAATAAGCCCGCAGCCTGCTAAAACAGCCATGGTCAATATGAGTAATACATCATCCAGGTAATGATTGTTGTTCTTTTTGAGGGGAGTCACTGCGGTGTTTATTCTCGATTTCTTATTCAAATAGATGAAATATGGGCTAATAAATTGATTGATGGGTTACGCTTGTGGCTAACCCACCCTGTCATGATTTAAGCATTACACCGTAGGATGGGTTGGCCGAGGCGTAACCCATCAAAACTTGAAGCTTCAAAACCTAAACCATTAAACTAGTTAAAATCAACGCAATTGAAATGCTGATAGCCATTTCTACACTGGCAACACCAATGTTATGCTGTTGATCCACTTCTTCAACTAAATTAATTCCCCATAAAATAATGTACTTGGCAATAGCAGTCAGTACTGAAACTAAAATCGTCATAATAATACCAAACACTAACCAGCCGATTAAATTTCCTACTAAAGTATCAGGGCTATAAGTTAAGAAGTAGCTGGCTGCGGTAACGGCTAAGGCGGTACTTATTGCCTGACCCATATAGCGAATTGCCAAAGCTATTTGTCCTTTGGCAAATGCGTCTTGCAAACAATCCCCTTGATTGTTTTTGGCATAATGACGTTCTTTTAAACGAGTTACAAATACTAACATAGCTTGTGAAACAACAAAGCCGCTGATAATAGCGATGAAAGTATTGATGTCTAAACCGTCAACCCAAAGTAATACTGCGCGGATAATTATTGCTGTTGCAATGGCGCCTGCAGCATCGACCAGACCTACTGTTATATTACGTTTTTTTATCAGGTCGTTTTTTTCTAATTTATTCAATGCCAAACGGTCATGAATAATACGTCCCACTTTGATTAATATCAGACCTAAGGAGCCATAAAAAAACATGCCAATGGCTTCCATTAAAAAGCTGTCAGCCGTTTCACCACTAATAGCACCGGTTAATACTATTCCTAAAGCGGCAATACTACCTGCTACACTAATACCAAAAGCAAAATTATCTTCTTTGGCAAGTTCTTCTGTAGCGTTTACGTTGGCGGATAGGCCAGATAAAAATTTCATAGCTCCAAGTAAGATAATGGCTATGGTTACATCTATGGCTAAAAAGATAATAAGTTCTAGGTTTATTGCTGTTACTTCAACTATTGTATTCATAAATTAATCCTGTATGTCTAGCTGCGTGCGATTATGTTTGTTATTAAGTCGCTATTCAAGTCGCTATTTAAGTCTAGATGGGGCCGCTATTTACCGCGTCTAAATCCCCGGGATGTGCTTGTTCTACTGTTTCTGAAACTAGCTTTTTTAGTACTTTTATATTTGCTAGAGTAAGAGCTTTTATTAAGACTTTTTGATTGAAATCGTTTGGCACTACTTTGAGCGGTTTTACTTTGGCTCGATAAACTAGAAGCACCTGAACGATTTTTACTATAAGCACTCGTGTATTTTTTACCACGACTCTGAAAAGATTTCTTAGTGCGGGTATCTAGCTGATTTTGTGATTTCAGCTGACTTGGAGAGCTGTATCGTGTTCTGCCGTAATCATTGTAGTAGCTATAATTACGCCGACTGCCCCAATCATTATAATAAGTGCGTCTGGAGCCAAAAACATCACCCATCATTGAGTACATGCCATACCAGGCCCAGAACGACATGCCGTTGCTGCCAGTATTCCAGTGGCCATAACTTGGGTTACCGATAAGTTGTTCACCTGTACCAAAATCTTGTGCGTTATTAATTTGTTGGCTTTGAGATTTTGGTAAAGAATTTATTCTTGGCAATAGCCCGTCAGACATGTCTGCCAGTACATTTAACGGATCACTCAATGCATCTGAAAATAAAACAGGATCAGCTGCCTGATAAATGTTTATCAACTCGTCAAAAATTGCCTGATTAGAGCTAAACATATTTGGATTGTTTTTTATGGTGTTCAGGCGATCAACCAAGGCCAGATACATAGGGCCCTGACTAGATGCATCTTTACGGAATTCATTGACCAATTGAGATAAATCGGGTTTTTGAGCACTAACTTTATCAGCATATTGTTTGATTAAAGTCGCATTTCTTACCTGATTGTTATCTAGCGCATTGGCTAATTGCTTAACTCTTTGCTCAGTAATTGGCTGTTGCTGGGTGATTTTGTCTTTTATTGGATCGCCACAAGCGGACAATAAAAATATTGCAAGCATATATATAGGAGCAAGAAATACCCTATTTGCCAATTTTTGGTGTCGTTTGGTTTTTATCGTTTCTGTGATCATTTCCGCCCTTATTCCCGACATAAGTTCCTCAAAAATGCTATGGTTATCATTCATTAATATCATCAATGACATAATATGTCTAATTTTTTTATCGGCTTTGCATCTTCAATTTAGCAAAGGGGTATATACTCAAGTTCTAAAAAAATTTGAATATAGACATAGTTTGCTATACAGGTGTTCCCGTGACAAGAACAAAAAGTATAAATTTCCCTCAACTTCTCCAAAATCAAAAAACAAAAAGTTGGCAATTATTCGTAGACCGTATTGAAGGCTTGGGTTCTGGCTTAGATGTTGGCTTAGGTAATAGTGCGGATGACAGTAGAAAAGAAAATATAATTTCAATATTATCTGAGCAACAATTAGCTGATTTTCAACAAGCCCTCATGCTTAGTGACTTTGTGCTAAACAGTGCTTTGCAAGCTCCTGAATTAGTTATTGAGTTGTTTAGTTCTGGTCAAGTATATCTCGAAGAAACACCTGATTATGAGGGGATGCTTAACGCTTGGTTAGTAGATTGTGATAGCGAACAAGCGTTGCATCGAATATTAAGACGTTTTCGATTACGCGAAATGGTCTGTATCGCGGTAGCTGATTTAGTACTCGACATTTCACTGGAAAAATCATTAAAACGTTTGTCAAAATTAGCTGATGTTTTGATCATTGAAGCATTGAACTGGTTAACTAAATTATGTCAGGACAAGTGGGGAAGACCCCAGAATAGCCAGGGTGATGAACAAATGCTCTTGGTTTTCGGTATGGGGAAATTAGGTGGGAAAGAGCTGAATTTTTCATCAGATATTGATTTGATTTTTTCATATCCTGAAGCAGGGGAAACCGTTGGCACTCGTCGTGCAATAGATAATCAGCAATTTTTCACCCGCCTTGGTCAAAAGCTGATCAGTGCATTGCATCAAAAAACAGTGGATGGATTTGTTTACCGTGTTGATATGAGATTACGACCTTTTGGTGAAAGCGGACCATTGGCGTTAACGTTCAGTGCTATGGAAAACTATTACCAGGATCAGGGGCGTGACTGGGAACGTTATGCCATGTTAAAAGCACGCTTAATTGGCAATAGTAAATATCATCAAGAATTAACAGATATGTTGCGTCCGTTTGTTTATCGCCGTTATATAGATTTCAGCGTAATTGATAGCTTGCGCCGTATGAAAATGATGATTTCGCAGGAGGTTCGTCGTAAGCAGCTCGTTAATAATATTAAGTTAGGTGCTGGCGGAATTAGAGAAATTGAGTTTATTGTGCAGGTTTTTCAAATTATTCGTGGCGGACGAGTTAAAACATTACAGCAAAGACATGTGTTAACTGTACTGCCAATACTTTTCTCAATAGGGGAGTTGGATAAATGCAGTTTGGATGTGCTGAGCGATGCTTACCGATTTTTACGTAGAGTAGAAAATATTATACAAGCTTTTGCTGATGAACAAACTCAGACATTACCTGATAATGAATTAGATAAACAAAGACTGATTAGTGTCTTGAATTTCAAAAACTGGTCTGAATTTTTGTCTTGTCTTGACCTGCACATGTCTAATGTTCATCAGGAGTTCTCAAAATTAATTGGGGAAGAAAGTCCTAATCATCAGGCACAAGACGAACATTGGCAATCATTATGGCTAAACCAGTGGCCTGATGAAGAAAGTATTGCTTGGATAGAGCAATATGCGGATTGCTGGCAGGCGTCACAAATATGGGAAATATTGAGTAGCTTTCGACAAGAACTTTCAAAACGCAGTATTGGCAATCGTGGACGACAGGTTTTAGACAAACTTGTTCCTTTATTATTATGGCATTTGCATGATATGCAAGTTGAAGAGGTAGTATTAGCGCGGGTACAAAGTGTATTGGCAAAAATAATGACCAGAACTGCTTACATAGAATTGTTGTTTGAAAATGAAGGTGCACTCAAACATTTAATTAAACTCTGTCGAGCCAGTAGCTGGTTAACTGAACACCTGGCCAAATATCCAATTTTACTGGATGAATTAATTGATCCTGAATTATTGAACAATCCACCTGCATTATCATCTTACGAGCTTGAATTGCGTGAAATTATGTTACGTGTTCCTGAAGATGATATGGAAGCCCAGATGGACAGGTTGCGCCAATTTAAACAAGCACAACAATTGCGTATTGCCGCTTCTGATATTGCTGGTGTTTTACCTTTGATGCAAGTGAGTGATCACTTAACTGCGCTGGCCGAAGCAATAGTTGCAGAAGTTATAAATTTAGCCTGGCAACAAATTACATTGAGATTTGGTGTGCCAGAGTCAACTATTGGTAATGATCATAAAGGTTTTGCTGTTATAGGTTATGGAAAATTAGGGGGAATTGAACTGGGTTATGGCTCAGATTTAGATCTGGTATTTTTACATACAAGTAAAGTTGATGAGGTTACAAATGGCGAACGGCAAATTTCTGCATTTCAATTTTATTCAAAGCTTGCCCAACGTATTCTTCATATTTTTAATACACGCATGTCGAGTGGTATTTTGTACGAGTTAGATATGCGTTTGCGTCCCTCTGGCAATTCAGGTTTGTTGGTTGTTCATGTTGATACCTTTGCATTTTACCAACAAGAAGATGCCTGGACGTGGGAACATCAGGCATTAGTACGTGCCAGAGCAATATACGGTCATCAGGCTTTTCGGGAACGTTTTGAAGAGATCAGACGAAATATTCTGTCTATAACGAGAGATCATAACAATTTACTCAGTGATGTTATTGAAATGAGGGAAAAAATGCGTGTTCATTTAGACGCTTCGTCTGATGAGTTCTCTGACATTAAACAGGGTGTTGGTGGATTAGTTGATATAGAGTTCCTGGCTCAATTTCTGGTATTGAAATACAATGCAGCACAAGCAGAAATCAGTATTGATTCTGATAATATCAGCCTATTTAAACAGCTTAATAAATTTGGATTTATTGATGATTTTCAGCAAAAAACGTTAATTGATGGTTATTGTCAGTTAAGGGATCTTGGTCATAAAGCTACATTGCAAAATGAGAAGTTAATGTTACCCAAAGCTGAGTTTTCAGTTTATGGTGAAAGTATTAATGAAATATGCCAACGTTTGATGAAAAATGATTAATGGCAGGGTGAATGATTAATGATGAAATATTACCTAAAGCTAGATTTGAGTTTCACCACGTAGGATGGGTTAGCCGCAGGCGTAACCCATCAAAACATAAGTTTATCACGTACTTAAAAGTCAGGTGTTCATCAAATGTAATGGATTACGCCGTAGGCTAACCAATCCCGCTGGTAACATCAATTGAGAGTTATTACCTAACCTGAGTGAAGTGCATAAGCATGTTTGATTAAGTTACTCTTGGCATCATTAAATACTGAAAATTAAGGAGAATTCAAGTAAGGTAGGTTATTAGGGAAATATTAAGTGTGTCTTATGGTGTGCAGCCGCAATACAAGTAGCAGAAAAATAAGTACCAGAAAAAGGCCTCTTAATCCTAATTTAAATTTAGCAACTTTTTGATCATAAGAAGATCTTTCTACTATTTTCGTCGAAGAAAAGGATCTACACCCATCGGATTTCAAAAGGGATGTTATGAACCGTGTGTCGCTGGCCGATTCAACAGTTCTTATGCTTTAAATCCAGTTTACGATAAAAATATAAGATAATTCAAAAGTGTCCAACCCATAGATACAGGGAAAGAGAAGACAGCGTCAGAGCCTGAAAAATCAGCTGGAAAGGTGCCCAAAAAGCCTGTTGAAAATAAACAGGCTTCCCCAGACACATTTCACTATGAAATTAAAGAACGGTTAAAAGCGCTATTAGAAAATGACCCCGACCACGGCCGAGAAAAGTTGGCTTTGTTTGCCGCACGAAATGCATTGAGGCAATTTCCTTTTATGGGTTCTAGGGGGAACTTCGAGTATTGGCTCAGGAAAGGGGACGTTCAAACAGTGGCGCGGCACTTGTTGGCGCTTTGGCGGGGGGTGATCCTAGCATGGTCGGGTGAGAGTGATTCCAAAATATTACAGGCCTCCGCCGCCGACTACACCTACGCCGACTTGATTAAAAGTGAAATAAAACAATTGGAAAAAGGTGCGGCTGGAGATTTGCGCATCCAACCCTTATGGCCAACTAAAAAGCAGTTCGCGGCCTCAAGCTTAGCCGAGATCTATCATGATCAATGGCCAGAATCTATTCAATGGCTCCTCAGACAAGAATACATCGCTAACCACAAAGAACTCGCCAGACAAATCGAACAAATGGCCCACGATTACGACTTGATTTTAAATGGCCAGAACGACTCCATCCTGGCCAAGGGCTTACGATTTACCAAACAACACGTGGTAAAAATTAAGCGTTTCGTGGCGAGTATCCACCTGATCAGCGACCAGATTTCAAAGGTGGATACCTTGACAGAAGTAACATGATTGACCCCTTGGTGCAGCGGCTCAATATTGCAGGAGATCAAAATCATTTAACGATAGGGTTGTTTGGTCACTGGGGGTCGGGCAAGTCCAATTTTATTTATTTGCTACATCAAGCCTTGGATAAAAAAGACAAGATCAATGAGAGCCTTGATTCGGGTACGCCGAATAAAACCAGCATGGCATCCGAGTTTCTCTACGGGGAATTCAATGCATGTAAGTACGAACATACGGATAATTTTCAGGCTGGTATCGCTCAGGAAGTCATCAGCGCTTTAATTAGCATGAAAAAGTAATATACAGTTTGGCAACAAATAGGGTGGTATTTAAAGAAGCCTTTTTTGGTTATCAAATTTGCCTTCGTTTTAAATCGGAAAAAGATGGTTTTTCTGGTAAGCGGCCTGTTACTTATTTTGGGCGTAAAAATAGTTACTAAGCTGGAATTTTTACCATTACTGGTCGCGATAAAAGATAGCTGGAAGGATGACCCAATGACGCAGGGAATGTACGGTGTTGGCGGGATAGGATTACTCTATGTGTTGTTCAAAGAACTCAAAAGCCTTGCCTTTGCCATTGGCCAAAGAGTTAAAAACCTATTTGAAACTACCCAGCTACGGGCAATATCTGGGTACTATTCCGGTGATGGCGGAGCAGATTAAAAAATTATGCTCAGCACATTTGGGAATTTGTCACAGCTGGTTTATTAAAAAGACCCATCGTCGCCTGCTTTTTGTTATCGACGACCTGGATCGCTGCGGCATCGACGCCATAGTAAAAACTTTCGAGGCAGTTCGCCTGGTGCTGGAACTCGACAATGTCATTGTCATTATTGCGGTGGATCAACGAATCGCTCTGCCTGCGCTTGCTTGTCATTATAAACAATTGTCAGATTATCACGAGAGCGACCCCAAGGGGATCGCCCGGGATTATTTGGCCAAGGTGATTAATTTGCCCATCGAATTACCAGCCCCCAATGATATAAACGTGGCTGCCTATCTTGGCTTTCTCTGGGGTGATGACAAATTTGTTGGTGAGGTGCATCCTATCGAAGTGGAAGAAAATACGCCGGATCGCACCACATCGGAAACAAATGAAAACACAGATAAGCCGTCATCTGATGAGCCTGAGGAAACACTGGAAGAAATTATGGAGGTAATCAACACTATCAATGTAGAAGAAATCCTATCCAGGCCGCTCACAAACAGTCCTGAGAATATAGACTAACCAAAAGTAGTCGAAGAACCCAGCGAATCAGGGTTAAGCGAACAGCAGAAACGAGCGTTCTACGATTGGTTGATGGCACTCGAACTGCGCAACCCCCGGCAGATTAAACGTTTGTATAATAGTTACAATCTGTTGCGCTCAGCTTACGGTAAATACAATCTTGACGATGATATAAGCGAGTCTGAATCTAACTTCCCACTGATGGTGGCATTGTTCACTCTGGAATTTATCAATGTACAATTTCATCAGGAAGAACATGCGAATAAACGCAGTGCAGCCAAGAAGTATTTGTTTAAAGACGAAATAAAGAGCCTCGAAAATGTCATCGACGAAAAATATCTGGAGCCTCTGAGCCGGGCACAACAAATATTTTCTACGGCCAATACCGCGCTTAAGAACAAGCGGCAACTGCCATTGTTGAACCTTGTAGAGGCATATGTACTTCCTACTATAGAAAGTAATAAGGACTTTAAAAATGATGAAAATTAAAATAACCCTAAAAACAGGATTTGAACACAGGGTCAGCTAAAAACCTCTTGGTGTCATGAAAGGCGTTATATTCATTAGAAAATGTATTGCTTGATGATGGTGGTTATTTTGTAAAGCGAACAATTGAGTCATTACATTGTTCGATTACACCTGACTCTGGACTTGAATTTGGCAGATTAAGTGGAGATTAATTCAATTTTTTAATTGCCATTCTTAACATGTGAGCTTAACAGCGAACATTCTGTTTTAAGGTAATCCATATCGCCTTCAATAAAGACAATTGCTCTTTGCTGATAGCAAAAGTAACTTGATAACCCATCTTGAAAATGCCCTTCAAGTGCCTTGCCTATTTGATAAGCTGTGTTGGTAATGTTTTTATTGATACGAAAAGCATCTTTGATAACCAAATCTCTATTTAGCCACCAGATCACTTCAACGCCGTCATTATTAGCGTATTGAGAAAGTTTTTGGAATAAGGTTTCACCTTTTCTAAATGGTCGGTTACTTTTTGTGCCCTGCCATGTTTTTTTCAATGGTCGGGTAACCATGCGTCGGGCTTCAAGTATATTTATTAAGCTGCCTTTTGGGTCGGGTAAAAATACAATGTTATTGCGTATTTTAGGGCCTTTTTTGTCTACATCTGCTCTGATGTTGGCATAAAAATTTGATAAACCATCAGCAGCAGAATTTTCAGATTTTATTTTTTCATTCTTGCTTTGGCCTGTTTTTTTGATATATGAGTCAGGTGATACTTCTGTATTTTGATTAAAACTGCTTGTGACATTTGTCTTAGGTTTAAAGCTAGGATCCAATGATAGCAACAGATCTTGATTAACAACAAATGCATACGCCAGCCCCAGCAAGAGAACACCTAAAACAAAATTTCGCAACCAAAAGCCCATCGTTTATCATCACCTAATCAGGTACAAAAAATAACTCACTGGTTTAACTATAGTTTATTGTTATTATTTATACAATGAAGGATCTTCTTTATTGGGTCTGGTCTTAAAACGTCGATGTAGCCACATGTACTGTTCCGGTTTTTGTAATATCGCTTTTTCGAGCTCTTGATTTACCCGAATAACATCAGCTTCATCATCTTCAGTAGGAAAGTTTTCTAATGCGGGAGTTATTTCAACTGTGTAGCCACTGCCATCTTCGTTTCTAGTTGGTATCATCATAAAAGTCAGGGTGTTTTTTTGTCTGGCAAAGATCAAGGTGCCTGTTGTTGTTGCAGCGTCTTTTACTGCGAAAAAGGGAACAAATAAACTGCGCTTGCGACCATAGTCATGATCGGGAAGATAAATGCAGGATTCTCCGGCTTGTAATGCTGAAATTAACCCTTTTACATCTTTTTTTCCAAGCATATATTTATTTGAACGCCCACGACCCCTGAATTGGAAAAATTCCATTAATGGATTGTTATGAGGTCGGTAAAATACCACCATAGGATTACCAATGCCTATACATCGACAGTTCATTTCGGCACTTAAATAATGCATAGTAAGCATTAACATACCTTTGCCTTCTTGTTTGGCTTTGTCTAAGTGTTCTAAACCAATAAAATTAATTTTACGTTTTACACGCCAGTCTGGCCACCACCAACCCATGCCTGTTTCCAGTAGGGCAATGCCAGTATTTTCAAAGTTGCGTTTCAAAATGCTTTGTTTTTCATTATCTGACATCTCAGGGAAACATAATTCTAAATTTTTTAATGCAATTTTTTTACGACTAGAGCCGAATTTTAAAAATAATTTTCCTATCATACGACCAAGGGCCAGCTGCAATTTATAAGGTAGCCAAGAAATAGAATATAAGATGATAACCCCGACCCAGGTAAGCCAGTATTTTGGTAATAAAAACGACAATTTAAAATTTGGCTGGGGAACTTTATTTTTACTCACGATTTATTCTTGCCTCTGTCTGTTGCAACTCATTGAAGTTCTTGTGATAGAATAGGGGGTATTATATATGCAATAGGATCTAGGATGAAAGTAGATATTCCAGCTTTTAGTCAAGCAAATGTTTTAGTTGTTGGTGATATTATGCTTGATCGTTATTGGCAAGGGCCAACCCAGCGTATTTCACCAGAAGCCCCGGTACCAGTAGTAAAAATTACCCAAAAAGAAGATAGACCCGGTGGCGCGGCAAACGTTGCTTTGAATATTGCGTCAGTTGGAGGTGGGGTCACTTTAATCGGTATTACTGGTGATGATGCTGCTGCAAATATATTGGAAACACATTTGCAGGCGATGGATATTAAATGTTGTTTTGATAAACATGCTCAAATCCCCACGATCACTAAACTAAGAGTATTGAGTCGTCACCAGCAGTTGATCCGTCTGGATTTTGAACAGTCTTTAGCTGATGTTGATAAAACGTCTTTACAGCAGTCTGTTGATGAACTCCTTGATGAACATGATTTGTTATTGATTTCAGATTATGACAAAGGCACGCTCTCTGATGTGCAAACTTTGATTTCATTAGCCAAACAAAAAAATATTCCTGTGCTGGTTGATCCAAAAGGAAGTGATTTTAAGCGATATCGTGGAGCAACATTATTAACGCCTAATATGTCAGAGTTTGAGTCGGTTGTTGGTTCTTGTCAGTCTGAAACTGAACTTGTTGTTAAAGGACAAAAATTAATGACAGAGTTAGATTTAGACGCGATGTTAATTACCCGAAGTGAACAGGGGATGACGTTGATAAGACGTGATCGGGAAGAGTTTCATTTACCCACCAAAGCTAAGGAAGTTTACGATGTAACTGGTGCAGGTGATACAGTTATTGCTACTTTAGCCATTGCAGTTGCAGCCAATGCTGAACTTACCCAAGCGAGTGCGTTGGCTAATATTGCCGCGGGTATAGTTGTTGGAAAATTAGGTACATCAACAGTAAGCCAGGCCGAATTACAGGCTGAAATATCTACAGGTCCGGAAAGTGGTTTTGGTGTATTAACCGAGGAACAGTTAAAAATAGCGGTTAATTTAGCTAAGGCAAGAGGAGAAACAATCGTAATGACTAACGGTTGTTTTGATATCCTTCATGCTGGTCATGTTTCTTATCTGAGCCATGCAGGTGAAATAGGATCCAGACTTATTGTTGCCGTTAATGAGGATGCATCGGTAACGCGTCTGAAAGGACCTGGTCGTCCGGTAAATTCAACAGATCGGCGTATGGCGGTACTTGTCGGCTTAGGTGCAGTTGATTGGGTGGTTAGTTTCAGTGAAGATACTCCTCAGCGTTTAATTGCCAATATATTACCTGATACTTTAGTTAAAGGTGGCGATTATAAGGTAGAAGATATTGCCGGAGCTAAAGAGGTTATTGCTGCTGGCGGAGAGGTTAAAGTATTGAATTTCGAAGAGGGTATTTCCACTACTGAAATCATTAATACTATTCGATTAAGTGATTAAGTTTTAACTTCTGTAGATTCTTTAAAAATATACTCAAAAAAAAAGGCCTGCAAAAAATTATTTTTGCAGGCCTTTTTAGTTGTGCGTATTAGTTATACCTATCAGTTATACGTATCAATTATACCCAAGCTACTTGGAAATGCAGGTTCAGAGCTAAGCTAGGACATCAGAGCAAGGCGCAACACGCATATAATGGTTGTTCCCTTGTAAAGTGTTGCAACGCAGCACTGGTGTTCTAGCTTAGCTCCCTTCGGGCAAGGCGATAAACGGCTATCTCCTGCGTTATTAAATCTCAAAAGGGAAAAACCATTTATAAAATTTAATGCCTTGAATATAGCCGTTTATCGACTTGCTGAATCCTGCATTTCCAAGTAGTTTGGGTATATACCTATCAGTTATACGTAGTATTATTTTGCCGTTAAACCTTGGTTAATATTATTAATATCGCTTTCAGTGATGGTACCACCGGCACGTTTTAATGTTAATACTGATTGAATATAGCTATAACGTGTTGATGACAAATTACGTTTAGCACTATATAAATTCTGGGTACTGTCTAAAACGTCAACAATCGTACGTGTTCCCACTTCAAAACCAGCTTCGGTGGCTTTCAAGGCACTTTCAGCGCTGATCACTGATTGCTCTAACGATTTAATCGCAGAAACAGCGGCTATAACAGTGTTATAGGCATTGCGGGTATTACGAACCACGTCACGGTGTGTTAGCGCTAATTCCTGACTGGCAACAACATAATTATTTTGCGCTTTACGAACGGCACTGGAAGTTGCGCCACCTGAATAAATTGGTACTGTTAAGGTAACCTCTACAGAATGACTATCGAGGTTAGGACCAGTGAATTCAGGTCTGTAATTGTTATTGGAACTATTTTCTTGATTCGAATAAATACCACGAAAGTCAAGGGTAGGATAATGACCAGAACGGGCAATATTAATATTTTCTTTCGCAATATCCACAGCTATTTTTTGTGAAATAATGTCTAAATTCTTTGCCTCTGCAGTTTGCTGCCATTCATTGGCACTTTCAGGCGTTGGCTTAGATGGAGTAAAACGGTCGGTATTTAAACTGCTTAAGTTACGAGGATAAACATTAGTAATTACGCGTAAGCCTTCTTCAGCATTTAATACGCTATTATTACTTCTTATTTCAGCGGTCAGTGCATTGTCAAATTTCGCTTGAGCTTCATGTACATCTGTTATAGCCGTTAAACCAACAGCATATCTTTGTTTTGTTTGCTCTAATTGACGTTCAATCGCCGCCTTTTCTGCAGTGGCAAATTGTAAATCATCTTGAGCGCTCAACACATTAAAATATGCTTGGGTAACACGAACAATTAATTCTTGCTTTGCTGCCTGATAAGCAATATCACTACGGTGTGCTGATTTTTTTGCATTATCCATACGTAACCAGGAATCATGATGATACAGCTGCATATTTATACTAGCACCAAAAGTGCTGGAGCCAGATTGCGCGGTGTATATTTGACCAGCAGGTAATGGAACGGCCTCTCCATCAGATATAGTTTCAAATTCGCTATCACCAAATATGGCTGTCGCATTGATTTGAGGAAGCAACACAGCTCGTGCTTGTTCAATGTCTTCTCGGGATGCCATAAATTGAGCTTGTGCTTTTAACACCACAGGATCATTTGCTTGAGCTTGTTGGTATACAGCTAATAAATTGTCCGCATACAAGTTACTACTACTCGCAATGGCAGCGATCCCTATCATTAGGGATATGATGTTTTTTTTCATGAGTGAGAAATTCCTATAGTGTACAATTATAATTTTCTTTATTTAGTAAGCTGTTCGATATTAAATAGGACTGCGCTAATTTTAAATATCGACGTTAAGTTTCTTTAGTTAATCAGATAATAAGTTTAGATATTAATTGTGTATCCTACAGAGCTTTTGTAATTAGCTAAATAAAATAAGTGTTTAACAATGCATTCTAGTGTAACAATATATTTATTGCTAATATAAATATATTCATAATTTTTTATAGGTTAGGGCTGGAATATAACGATGAAAGAAAAGTTTAAGCCTAATGCTGTTTTACGTTTCACACAAGATGATATCAATATTCATCGAAAGAAAAATAAGTATCAAGGTTTTTTTCAATTAAATGAGTACCACCTTAGTCATAAGCTATTTGCCGGTGGTGAAAGCGAAGTTCTGACCCGAGAGGTATTTGAACGCGGTGATGCGGTGGTTTTAATACCTTATGATCCCATTGAAGATAAAGTTCTGTTACTGGAACAGTTTCGTCCGGGAGCAATTCGTAAAGATGAATCTCCATGGTTATTGGAATTTGTTGCCGGAATGTTTTCTGAGCATGAAAAGCCTGAAGAGGTAGCGATAAGAGAGGCAAAAGAAGAGGCCGATTTATATATTGATATTAACAATTTGCTACCAGTGATGAATTATTTTTCTAGTCCCGGGGGGATGAGTGAGCGTATATACTTATTTGTTGCTAGAGTGGATTTAATATCGAATAATACAAATAACGAGCTTGTTTCTTACGGTTTGGCTGAAGAAGGTGAAGACATTTTGACTCATGTTATGTCAAAAGACGCAGCTATAGATTTACTGGCACAAGGAAAAATAAGCAATGCCGCGACCGTTATCGGCTTACAATGGTTGGCGCTGAATTACCAAAAACTGCAACTTTTATGGAGTGAAGACAAATGAACTCAGCTAATATTAAATCGACTAAAAAGTATCGGCCAAACTTAGTGGAATTAATGAACTTGTCTGAAGTTAACTATATGTTGTTGATGCGTCTTATGAGGAAAAAAGTAGGATTGCGGATCATTGATAAAACTATTGATGAACAGAAGATAAAAGATAAAAATAATGAAGAAGTTGTTGGTGAAAAGCTACATTTTTTTATCTCTGATCTTTTAGCGTACACAATAACGATAAATGAAGTGACGCGTTATACTTCCGTGGTTACTATGGCTCAGGATGCTATGGTGCAAAATTCTCCAGCGAAAAATACTACTACAATGGTAAATAAATTATCTCCGTTATTCAGGCCCGTTATGATGGTTCGTTTATACCATGATGCCCGTATGGTCGAAATACTCAGCAGCCAGGATGTTCGTCAAATAAAACCACGCTACGACTATCCAAATGAAGCTATGTTTCATCAAGACGAAAAGCGGCAGTTAAGTCTGTTTCTCAAAGAATGGTTACATTTGTGTTTGCAACAAGGGCAAGTTAATATTTCTTTTGAACCTAAGCTTTAAGCTTTAACCTTTAACCTTTAACTCAGAATTAGTCTAATGAAAGAATCTTTTGTCGTCGCTCAAATTAGTGACAGTCATTTGTTCAGTGATATTGAACAATGTCATCATGAAGTAAATGTATATCAAAATTTACTCATTGTTTTACATGAACTGGCTGAAAATTCAGCAATTGATTGTATTGTTTTTACCGGCGATTTAACTCAAGATCATACAGAAGGTTCCTACCAGCGATTTTGCCAGGCTGTAGCTGTGTCAGAATTGAAAGTGCCAATTTATTATTTAGCTGGCAATCATGATGAACCCGAATTAATGAATAAGCAATTAAGCGAGGCTCCGTTTTCTAACCAGCGGGTGATTGAAAGTGAACACTGGCAGATTATATTGGTTAACAGTAAAACGGCTACACCAAAAGGTAAGGTAAACCAGCAGGAATTAACTTGGCTTCAAGAGGTTATTAATCCTCAGAAATCACAATTATTAATGATGCATCATCATCCGGTTAATGTAGGATATTATATTGATCAATGTCACTTGCAAGATAAACCGAGTTTCTGGCAAGTGATCAATAAAAATTATTCGATACAAATGATTGCTTGTGGTCATGTTCATCGTGCGATGAGTATATTTCCTTCAGAACCAGGCTCTCAAAATGAATTAGTTTCTGATGATTTTGTTCAATCAGTACCACTTTATACTTGTCCGGCAACATCAATTGAATTTGACCATACCGCGGAATCTATCAAAGTTACATCACAGGGGCCGGGATATCGGTTGTGGTTTTTAGAGCCCGGCAAATCGTTTGTTACTGAAGTTGTTTTTGTTCAGCAGTAAAAGATTCGGTAGTAAAAGATTCAGCAGTAAAAAATCAGGCAGAAAAAAGTAGTAATAAAGGTGAGAAGTAAATGAACAGTAATATAAATCAAGGGGTAAAAAGTAAAGTGATTAAAAAAAATATATTATATATTCATGGTTTTAATTCATCACCATTATCTGATAAAGCTCAGCAAACTCAGTTGTATTTCTCAAAACATTTTCCACAAATAAACTTTTATTGCCCGCAATTACCAACTACCCCAAAACAAGCTATTATTGAGCTTGAGCAATTGATTGAACGCCAGACTTCCACAAAGGAGTTACCAGTTAATGGAGAACAAAATGAAATTCAACAGCAATGGTATTTAATTGGATCATCATTAGGGGGATATTTTTCAACGTACTTATCTCAGAAGTACAATTTATCGGCTGTATTAATAAACCCGTCAGTAAAGCCCTATGAGCTGTTAGAAGACTTTATTGGTGAACAGGTAAATCCGTATACAAGAGAAGTTTATCAAATAGAATCAAAGCATATGACCGATTTAATTATGCTTGAGCAACACAAAATAGAAAAAAATAATTATCTAGTCATGGTACAAACGGGTGATGAAGTGTTAGATTATCAACAAGCAGTTGAAAAATATAAAAACTGCCAGCTAATTGTACAAGAAGGCGGAGATCATAGTTTTATTGATTACCACACCTTATTGCCGGACATTGCAGAATTTTTTAACTTCTGCCCTTAGGTTATGCGGTATATACCCAAGTACTATACCAAGTACTATACCAAGTACTATACCAAGTACTATACCAAGTGCTATACCAATTGGTATTATCGGGTATAAACATTAAATTTTATCATTATAATAATTATTAGAATGCATTATGAGTGAACAATATAATTCAGAATCCATTGAGGTTCTCAGTGGTTTAGATCCGGTACGTCATCGTCCAGGAATGTATACAGATACCAGCAGACCTAATCATTTGGGTCAGGAAGTCATTGATAACTCCGTCGATGAAGCGCTTGCCGGTCATGCACAGAATATTACCGTTATTTTAGATAAAGATAATTCCCTGGAAATCATTGACGATGGCCGTGGTATGCCCACAGATATTCATCCGGAAGAAGGTGTTTCGGGTGTTGAATTGATTTTTTGTAAACTGCACGCGGGTGGTAAATTTTCTAATAAGAATTACCAATTTTCAGGTGGTTTACACGGTGTAGGGATTTCTGTTGTTAATGCATTGTCTAGCAGAGTAGATGTAGCGGTTAGACGTGATGGCAAAGTTTATGAAATGGCATTTGAGAATGGTTATAAAGTTGAAGAACTAACCGAAACTGGCACTGTGGGAAAACGAAATACCGGTACGCGGGTAAAGTTTTGGCCTGATGCGAGTTATTTTGATTCACCTAAGTTTTCTGTATTACGTTTAACCCATTTATTAAAAGCCAAAGCGGTATTATGCCCAGGTTTAACGATTAAATTCCACGATAAAATTGATGGTAAGAAATACGACTGGTGTTATGAAGATGGTCTTAAAGATTACTTACTAGATTCAGTTAAAAGCTACATAAGCTTACCTGAAGATCCTTTTGTTGGCTCATTTACTTCCCAACATGAAACCGCTGAATGGGCGGTTACCTGGTTGCCGGAAGGCGGTGATGGAGTGGGGGAAAGTTATGTTAATTTGATCCCGACCATTCAAGGGGGAACTCATGTCAATGGTTTTCGCCAAGGGTTGTTAGAATCTATGCGAGAATTTTGTGAATTCCGCAATTTAATCCCGCGGGGGGTAAAACTAACACCAGACGATATATGGGATAAGTGTTCTTATATCATATCAATTAAAATGCAAGATCCTCAATTTGCCGGTCAAACTAAAGAAAGGTTATCTTCACGACAATGTGCAGCATTTGTTACTGGTGTGGTAAAAGATGCTTTTAGTTTATGGCTGAACGAACATACCGAAATTGCTGAATCCTTGGCTGACTTTTGTATATCTAACGCACAGCGCAGATTACGGGCCAGTAAAAAAATAATACGGAAAAAAATCACTCAGGGGCCTGCCTTACCCGGAAAACTAACTGATTGCGGTAGTCAAGATATTGCCAGAACAGAAATCTTTCTGGTGGAAGGTGACTCAGCTGGCGGTAGTGCCAAGCAGGCGAGAGATCGTGAATTCCAAGCGGTTATGCCATTACGGGGTAAAATTCTAAATACCTGGGAAGTTGACTCCGACCAAATTCTAGCTTCTCAGGAAGTACATGATATTTCGGTTGCTTTGGGTATTGACCCTGACAGCGACGATTTATCGCAGTTACGTTACGGAAAAGTATGTATTTTAGCGGATGCTGACTCTGATGGTTTGCACATTGCAACGTTATTATGTGCTTTGTTTACTCAACATTTTCTTCCGCTGGTTCAGCAAGGGCATATTTATGTTGCTATGCCTCCTTTATATCGAATAGATGTTGGTAAAGAAGTTTTTTATGCGCTGGATGAAGATGAAAAAGAAGGCATATTAGATCGAATTGAAGCAGAAAAAAAACGAGGTAAAGTGAATGTTCAACGCTTTAAAGGACTAGGCGAAATGAACCCGCTGCAATTGCGCGAAACAACCATGGATCCAAATACCCGTCGCTTAGTACAATTAACAGTAGATGAGTATAGCGAAACCATGGAAATGATGGACATGCTGTTATCTAAAAAACGCAGTGGTGATAGAAAAACCTGGCTTCAGGAAAAAGGTAATATGATTGTTACTGACGTTGTTTAGTAACTATTAGCGAATAAATATTAATTGGATCAGTTAACTGTGGCTATATAAAGTTGTAGGATGGGTTAGCCAACGGCGTAACCCATCACTTCATAACATCAACCACATAATAATACTAATAAAAAGTTATATTTTGATGGGTTACGCCTGCGGCTAATCCATCCTAAGCGGTAAAATTTCTATTTTAAAAAAGTTGAGTTGGTTTTAGCTAATAAGCATTATAAAACAGTTTGTTATGGTTTTAGCAACAGTAAACTGGTACATAGCCAATGTGATTGATACCTGCAAAAGAATGTAAACAAGCTAGAATAATATTTTGAATCATTGTTTATTTTTTCTATTATAATTGTACGTATTAATTATTTTATTTTTAAATCAATAACGCCCTTTAATATATAGTTTGGTATTTTTCGTTTTTGTCGGGAAATATTTAGAGTGTAAGTTTGAGAACTTCTTACATTATTTTACTATTAGCAAAAAAACAAATTAGCTGAAAAATATTAGCAGGAAGAAATATAGGTTTATGATTAATTTTTATTTATTTTATACTAGAGTGAATCGACTATGGCGAATGTCGATGAGGTGTAGCGGTTGTTAAAGCTGAGTAAACAATTAGCTTTTTACATTAACTGCCTTTATGTCTGCTTTATTTTGTTAATACCTTGTAAGGCATCGGTGCTGCAAGTTAATGGTTTAAACGAATTAAATAAAATCTTTGATCACATCGAAATAGTTGTTGATAAAGACCCTGGTGCAGCACTTGCTATATTAGCGCCGTTGGGTAAAGAGTTATTATTTTATAGCCTTGAACAACGTATTCGTTATTATAAAATTCAAGCTCATATCTATACTAAAAGCTCACAATTTCAATTGGGAAAGGTTTCCTCTGCGAAGGGGCTTGAATTATCAAAACAATTATCCAGCCCAAGCATTCTTATCGCAGATTTATCTTATGAACATGGCTTTGCCCTAGAAAATTTAGGTGATATTGATGGTGCATTTGAAAATTATTTAAATGGACTGGAAGTTGCCGAATCACTAAATGATAAAAGATTTATTGCATACGGTTTTAGCAATTTAGGTGCTATTTATTATTTAACAAAGCGTTATGAACGTTCTTTAATCATGTTGAATGATGCTTTAACTATTGCGAATAAACTTGATGACGAAGAATTAAAAGGTTCTATTACTAGTGATTTAGGCAACTTATATGCTTATATTTACCAGGAAGATAAAGCTATGGGGTTTTATCGTCGGTCATATAATCATTATAAAGCTGCTGGGAAGCCACTTGAAGCCTTAGACAGCCTGACACAGATTGGGGCTCATTATTTATTTAACTCGCGTTATGAAGAAGCAATCAGTATTTATAAAGAAATCATTAACTCGACAGAAAAGCAAGTGAGCAGTTCTGGTTTATATCTAGTTTATTCTGGAATGGCATGGGCGTATCAAAAAAAAGAGGATAGTGATCCCCAAGCAGCCAGGCAATATATGCTTATTGCAGGTCAGCACGTAGCAGATGCTGAACATCATGAAATTCAAATTGAATATGCTATCGATAAAGCTTTTTTATTAGACAGTATGATGTTATATGAAGAAGCCTTGGAAAGTCTTGTGATAGCAGAAGAGCTTATTAATAATAAAAAGCAAACGTATACCACTGTACCAGAGTTAAACCTTTATTCATTACGGGCAAATATATATTTTTCGCAGGAGAAATTCCAAAATGCATATCAGGAACAATCAGAGTATTTAGCTGGTTATATTCAAATGCGAGAAAATAAAAATACTCTGGCGATTGAAGACATTCGTTTGAAATATGAAAGTGAACATGCAGATTTAGAAAAACAAATTTTAGAACATAAACATTCTTTAAAAACTGTTGAGTTACGGGACGCAAGCTTACAGGCAAAGAATCAACAACTGTATTTGATGGTGAGTGTAATTGTTACGCTTATATTTGCTTGGTTCTTAGCTAAACTTGTCAGAGGTCAACGGCAATTGCTTAAAGCAACTCGTACAGATGGTTTGACCGGGGTTGCAAACAGACGTCGATTAACGCAATTAGGAAAACGATATTTCTCACGAGCGGTTGAAAAGAAACGTGACTTCAGCATACTGGTGATGGACATTGATAATTTCAAAAAAATCAACGACTTATTAGGCCATGGGATTGGTGATAGTACTTTACAAAACCTTGCGGGGATCAGTCATGGAATAATGCGGAAAACTGATCAGTTTGGCCGATTTGACGGCGGAGAGTTTATTGTTTTATTACCTGACACAAATGAAGGGCAAGCCCTTGATATTGCACAAAGGCTCAGGGTTACTATTCATCAAAACCAATGGGATTTAGCGGGTATAGACCATGTTACTGTTAGTATTGGTGTAGCGGCTTTGGATATTGCTAAACATGGTGAGTTTGAGGCTTTGATTAAATCTGCAGATTTGATGCTTTATAATGCCAAGAAAAATGGTAAAAACAGGGTGTGTGTTTAATGAAACCATTTTTTACTCATTCACTAATTATATTTCTGCTATCTTTAAGTTATTGTTATCAGGCTAAGGGAGTAGGGGTTTCCTCATTAAGTCAAGCTACCCAAATTGTTAATCGTCAGCAACCTATGATGATAAATCCTTTGATTAATCAGTTTGCTGAAATTAGTTTTGCAAATAAATTCATTTCGACAGAAGATTTAAAGATAATTGATGATTTGGGCATAATACTTAACCCGGCCGAACAATATTTAGTTTTGATCCTGCATGCAAATAACGTGGTAAGTGATAAATATAATCCAACTCAACATCTGTCGGCGATAAAATGGCTTGACGAAGCAAAAAAACTGGAGGGTAGTATAGGTGAAAGCCAATTGAATTCACCCTTGTTTTCGCAGCTTTACTTGATGATGTCCAAAAATTATGTGGCTATAAATGAGTATGAATTAGCGTTTGTTGAAAGAAAATACTATCAGGAAAAAGCTGATGCAGATTGGAATTATGAAAAAGATAATGCCGTAAAAATATTAAATAATAAATATAAAACTGATCGTAAAATAAAAGAGAACGAATTATTACAAAATCAAACAAAGTTGAAAAATTTACAAATTAAGCAAACTGAAATTCAACACCGGGTACTGGTACGAAATTTCTTTATTTTTATTTGTATTGCTATTCTTTGTTTATTATTAATGGTTAGGCAAATAAAAATCCGTCACGTTTTAAAACATCTTGCTCAAACTGATAGTTTGACTGGTTTATTAAACAGAGGGGCTTTGTTTGAAAAAGGCATTGCTCTGACAGAGCAGGCTTTTGAAAGAAAAAATGAAATGACTGCGTTTTTGTTGGATTTAGATCATTTTAAGCAAGTTAATGAGAATTATGGTCATAATATAGGTGATAAGGTACTTAAAACCATTGCAATTCTTGGCTGTGAAACTATGCGTTCAAGAGATATTTTTGCTCGTTTAGGTGGTGAAGAGTTTGTTGCTGTTCTGCCTGACGCTAACTTAGAAGAAGCAAATGCAATTGCTGAACGCTTACGTGAAAAAATTTGTGCATATGATTTCAGTGAATGTGGGTTAACACAATCTATTACTGCTAGTTTTGGCGTTGCAGCTTTAGATCAAGTTACTCCTAAATTTGATGCTATGCTCAATTCAGCAGATGAAGCTATGTATTATGCTAAAGATCAAGGACGTAACAAGGTGTGTAGCTATCCAGTAAATGTTAGGTGAACAATTTCAAAATGTTAAGTGAACGATTTTAATTAATTGCTTGAATTGATGTTTGACCTTTAAATTACAAATTTTCCAATACTTTTCACCGCTAACTATTCTTTCCCTAACAATAATCATATAAGCTAACCCCAGAGCTTATTATCTTTGTTGTTTACCTTTTTGATAATTTGCAATAACAAAAATAATATACTCAAGTGGTTTGGGTATTAACATCAATGAATAATTAATTGGTGTTTTCTAAATTTTAGTAAACCCTGACTGTATTTTGAGTCACTGGGTGTATAGCAACTCATTAGGAAGTTTATCGATGTCTGATGCGCTTGATTTTAGTCTTGACGGTATTGAACAAAAACCTTTAAGGCAATTTACTGAAGAAGCATATTTGAATTATTCCATGTACGTGATCATGGACCGGGCTTTGCCACATATTGGTGATGGATTGAAGCCCGTACAACGTCGCATTATTTATGCAATGTCTGAATTAGGTTTATCTTCAACAGCAAAATATAAAAAATCAGCCCGTACTGTTGGTGATGTGTTGGGTAAATTTCATCCTCACGGCGATTCAGCGTGCTACGAAGCTATGGTGTTGATGGCTCAACCGTTTTCTTATCGATATCCTTTAGTTGATGGTCAAGGTAACTGGGGTGCTCCGGATGATCCGAAATCTTTTGCGGCAATGCGCTATACCGAAGCTAAGTTATCAAAGTTTGGTGAAGTATTACTCTCTGAATTAGGCCAGGGCACGGTTGATTGGAACCCTAATTTTGACGGAACCATGAAAGAACCAAAAACATTGCCCGCCAGACTGCCACATATTTTATTAAATGGCATCACGGGTATTGCTGTAGGTATGGCTACTGATATTCCTCCTCATAATGTTCGGGAAATTGCCAGTGCCTGTGTTCATTTAATTGAGCAACCTAAAGCCGAAATTGCTGATTTACTCGAATTTGTTAAAGGCCCTGATTATCCTACAGATGCGGAAATAATTACTCCGAAGCTGGAGATTGAAAAAATTTATCAAACGGGTCGTGGCAGTATTAAAATGCGTGCGGTTTATGATATTGAACAAGGTGAAGTGGTCGTTACCTCTTTGCCTCATCAGGCCTCAGGTGGAAAAATACTAGAACAGATTGCCAACCAAATGACGGCGAAAAAGCTACCCATGGTCGTCGATTTACGTGATGAGTCAGATCATGAAAATCCTATCCGCCTAGTGATAGTACCCCGTTCAAACCGTGTTGATATAGAACAGTTAATGCAGCATTTATTTGCAACAACAGATCTAGAGAAAAGTTATCGCGTAAACCTGAACATGATAGGTCTGAACAACAAACCAGCGGTGAAAAATTTAAAAGGTATTTTAACGGAATGGTTAGAATTTCGACGTGAAACCGTACGTCGTCGATTGCAATATCGTTTAGATAAAGTAGTAGCTCGACTGCATATTTTAGATGGCTTATTGATCGCGTATTTAAACATTGATGAAGTTATCGACATAATTAGAACTTATGATGTTCCTAAGGAAGAGCTTAAAACGCGATTTTCCCTTACAGATATTCAAGCCGATTCAATTCTTGAGATCAAATTACGTCAATTAGCAAAGCTTGAAGAAATTAGAATTAGAGCTGAGCAAGATGAACTAAATGTTGATCGTGAATACTTGGAAAAAATACTTGGTTCTAAAGCTCGAATGAATACCTTGATGAAAAAGGAAATTTTAGAAGCGGCTGAAAAATATGGTGATGATCGTCGTTCCGTGATTATTGAACGTAGCGAAGCTAAAGCGTTATCAGAAAAAGATTTAGTACCAAGTGAGCCTGTAACTGTTGTGGTTTCCGATAAAGGCTGGGCACGTTGCGCGAAAGGACATGATATTGACCCTGAGTCATTAAGTTATAAAGCAGGAGATGAATATTTATGCTCAGCAAAAGGGCGTAGTAATCGCCCTGTGGTGTTTATTGATACATCGGGAAGAGCTTATACAACCGACGCACATAGTTTGCCTACGGCAAGAAGTCAGGGAGAGCCATTAACTGGACGGTTTAATTTAGTTACTGGTGAAACATTCCAAAAGGTCTTGATGGCTGACGATGAAACTAGGTACTTGTTAAGCAGCGATGCTGGTTATGGCTTTATCGGTAGCTTTGCTGACATGATAAGCCGTAATAAAAATGGTAAAGCTTTATTAAACTTATCTAGCACAGCGAAAGTTATGACGCCACAAGTGATAGAAGATCTGGAAAATTCGTTAGTGTTAACTATAACTTCTGAAGGAAGAATGCTGGTATTTCCAATTAAGGATTTACCGATATTAAGTAAAGGCAAGGGCAATAAAATTATTAATATTCCTTCTGCCAAAGCGAAAACAAGAGAGGAATTTGTTACATTATTAAATATAATTTCGCCTGATGATGACGTCACTCTGCATGCAGGTAAACGTAAACTAACGCTGAAGGCCGTTGATATCGAACATTATCGGGGCGAACGAGGTCGACGGGGTAATAAATTACCGCGTGGATTACAACGAGTTGACCGTATTGAAGTTGAGTCACTCAAAGTTGACTAACCTCAAGAGTAGTTTTAGAGCCGACTTAATGTCGGCTTTTTAATGCTTGAATACGTATGCAGGCAATTGAGCTGTAAACCAGTTTAAGCATAGTATCTCAGATAATTAATAAAATAATTAGGATCTCAAGTTATGACGAAAAAACCCGAACTGAATTTTTGGCAAATATGGAATATGTGCTTCGGTTTTCTGGGCATTCAATTTGGCTTTGCCCTGCAAAATGCCAACGTTAGTCGAATATTTCAAACCTTAGGTGCTGATTATTCTAATATGGCTTTACTTTGGGTTGCAGCTCCTTTAACTGGTTTAATTGTGCAACCTATCATTGGATATATGAGTGATAAAACATGGGGTAAATTTGGTCGTCGTCGTCCTTATTTTCTTATTGGCGCGATAGCTGCCAGTTTATCTTTATTCATATTGCCCAACTCGCCAACTTTATGGATGGCTGCCGGTATGCTGTGGATCATGGATGCGTCGATTAATGTATCTATGGAACCTTTTCGCGCGTTTGTAGGTGACATGCTGCCTAAAAAGCAACGACCAACCGGTTTTGCTATGCAAAGTTTTTTTATTGGTGTTGGTTCAGTTGTGGCATCAGCATTACCCTGGATGATGACTAACTGGTTTGATATCAGCAATGTTGCCAGTGCAGGGGTATTACCTGATTCAGTTAAATTTTCTTTCTATGCTGGTGGGGTTATTTTTCTTCTGGCTGTGTTATGGACCATTTATTCAACGAAAGAATATTCGCCAGAACAAATTGAAAAATTTGCTCTAGCTGAAAATGAGCAAATTTGTACCGATGAAAACACTGTCTCGACCCGTTCCAGCCAGAAATATACTAAAGCTGGTATGTTGTGGCTTATCTCAGGTGGTATTTTAACTATCCTTGTATTAGCTAACATTGAACGTTTAGATCATAGTTTAATGATTTTGACCGTCGGTTTTATTGCTTTTGGTTTATGCCAGTTATTTGCCGCATATTTAATTAACTGTAATAAAATAGATAATGGTTTTTCTCATATCATGGCTGACTTATTTAATATGCCAGAGACTATGAGGCAGTTGGCGGTGGTACAATTTTTTTCATGGTTCCCATTTTTTGCAATGTGGACATATACAACTGCGGCGATAACTTCTTTTCATTATGGTACTTCAGATGTTACCAGCCAGGCATACAATGAAGGGGCTGATTGGGTCGGTATTTTATTCTCAGCCTATAACTTAACTTCAATTGTCGCTGCTATTACCATTCCCTTTATCGTTCGGAAATTTAGTTTGCGGATTGCTCATATGATTAATTTATTCTTAGGTGGAATAGGTTTTATTTCATTTGTATTTATTAAAGATCCAATTTTGTTAATTGTTTCAATGATAGGTATTGGTTTTGCGTGGGCATCAATTTTATCTGTACCATATGCGATACTGGCGAATGCATTACCGGCAAATAAAATGGGGTTATATATGGGGATTTTTAATTTCTTCATTGTGCTTCCACAAATTCTCGCGGCGAGTATTTTAGGCTTTTTGATCACTAAAGTCTTCGATAACCAGCCTGTTTATGCATTAGTTATTGGTGGTGTCAGTATGCTGGTGGCAGGCGTGATGACGTTAAAAGTTAACGAGCCTGATTATACGTAAGCATTCACAAGAAATCGTCATTAAGAACGCTATTAAGAAAACGGCAATAAAAAACCCAGTGTAAGCTGGGTTTTTTTTGTTGGACTTTTAAAATAGGCAATGAACGGCAGTATTAAAAATCTTCCAACATATATTCTAGTGAATCTTCGTATATTTTTAATTCCCGCTCTAGCTGGAATTTTTCTTTCAGTTGTTCTATTTCACGCCATTTTCTTTTTTTATTGTTACATACGTTAGATTTTCTTGCTTTACTCATCGAGCTTGTAACTTCTTGAAGTGTATCCATGGAATGCTCCTTTTTTATTCTACAACTGCTTCTTTTTAATAGCATACTCTGAAGAAAAAAGGAAACCTTTTGTTAATTTTATTAGCAAAAGGTATTACTAATGGATAAGCATTTAAATTTATTTGTTGGCTTTAAAATAAGTCACTAAGTAGTACTTCTAACTTGTTTTGATCAATAGCAAAATTTCTTATCCCTTCCGCTAGCTTTTCTGTCGCCATAGGATCTTGATTCATGTTCCAGCGAAATTGACTTTCTGTTAGTGCAGGCTCTGCTACTAACTTAGCTTGGTTTGATGTTAATTGCTTAACAACGGTTTTGGTTGAGTTTTCTAATTCTTCCATCAAGCCCGGGCTAATAGTTAAACGGTCGCAACCTGCTAAAGCAAGTATTTCACCAACGTTTCTAAAACTGGCACCCATTACGACTGTTTTGTAATCTTTGGCTTTATAGTAGTTATAAATACTGGTTACTGAAACTACGCCAGGATCTTCTATTGCTGGGTATTCAGTTCTACCGGTATCTTTTTTATACCAGTCTAGAATTCGACCAACAAAAGGTGAAATAAGAAATACGCCAGCTTCGGCACAAGCTTGAGCTTGTACAAAACTGAATAATAAAGTCAGGTTGCAATTAATGCCTTCTTTTTCTAATTGCTCTGCAGCTGTAATGCCTTCCCATGTTGAAGCAAGTTTGATCAATATTCGATCGTTGCTTATTCCTGCTTCGTTGTATAAGCCAATGAGTTTATGTGCTTTTGCGATAGAAGCTTGAGTATCGAATGATAATCGGGCATCTACTTCAGTAGAAATTTTTCCCGGTACGATTTTGAGTATTTCTAATCCTATCAACACGGACAATTTATCAGCAGCATCGATGATTTGTTGCTGAGGGTCATTTGATTGCTCTTTTGCCCAAGTGACTGAAGCAGCCAGTAAATTTTGGTAATTAGGCAGTGCGGCAGCTTTTAGTAATAATGATGGGTTAGTAGTTGCATCTTGAGGATGAAATTTTGCGATAGCTTCAATGTCACCAGTATCGGCAACAACGGTGGTCATTTCTTTTAATTGAGAAAGTTGGTTGGTCATAACTCTGCCTTTGATTAGTTCTATGAATAAATGTATAAATTACTGAAAGAATATTACTACAAAAAATGTAATTTTCGCTTTAATTTCGGTTAAATTGATTGTTTTCTTTAATTTACAAGCCTATTTGTATCAAATTTTCACTATTTAGCAAGTATGATTTTAGAAGTATTAGCGATAGGTGATAATTTATATCGTGTTTTTAATATTTTGTAGCGTTTTTACTATGTTATAGTTGCAATATTATTCCATTAATAAAATTTAAACTAAGATGTTAATTGTTGTTTCCCCTGCAAAAAACCTTGATTTTGAATCACCTTTAGCAACAACTGCTTTTACACAGCCAGAGTTATTAGCGCAAAGTCAGTTATTAATTGAACATTGTGTAAAATTGTCACCAGCAGACATTTCCAGTTTAATGGGGATCAGTGATAAGTTAGCCGGATTAAATGCCGCTCGCTTTGGTCAATGGGCAATGCCATTTACTACTGAAAATTCACGACAAGCAATCTTAGCCTTTAATGGTGATGTTTATACCGGGCTTGATGCTAAATCTTTTAGCGAAGCTGATTTTGGTTTTGCTCAACAGCATATGCGAATATTGTCAGGATTATATGGTTTGCTTAAACCATTAGATTTAATGCAGCCATATCGTTTGGAAATGGGTTGTAAATTGGAAAATGAACGTGGCAGTAACCTGTACCAGTTTTGGGGTGAAATAATTACGGATAAAACTAATCAAGCGTTGAATGAGCAAGGTGATGATGTGCTGATTAATTTAGCGTCTAATGAATATTTTAAATCAATTAAGAAAAAAGTATTAGATGCAAGAGTGATCACTCCAGCGTTTAAAGATTGGAAAAATGGTCAATATAAAATGATCAGTTTCTTTGCTAAAAAAGCACGGGGTTTGATGGCTCGCTATATTATTCAAAACCAGCTGACTGATGTTGAACAGCTAAAAGCGTTTGACCTTGGTGGTTACCAATTCAGTGAAGAGTTTAGTAAGAGTAATGATTGGGTTTTTACTCGCAAGGAACTTTAGTTTGGTTTAGTTTGGTTTAGTTTGGTTTAGTTTAGTTTGGTTTAATATAGCTTTACTTAGCTTAGTTTTTAAAAATCGTATTCATTAATATATATAGAAGTTACCGTTTGATGCGTATGTTTTAGAACAAGCGTTAATACAATTTACCATCCATTTTGAGCACTAAAAAGGGATAACCCGTGAAAGGTTATCCCTTTACTTTAATAATGCTTTAAATTAGCTGTACTTAACTATACGCTATGCTTAGAAACTATATTTAGCACCGGCATAGTAATAAGCACCATTAAAACCAAATGGCGCAGAACGACGTGAATAGGTAAATACTCCAGTACTATCAACAATAGCATTACCACTACTGTCAACAATTGTTCCTGTACGTGAATTACCTATTGTGTTTTTATCAGGCATAACATCGAACAAATTATTTGCACCAATGTTAAACGATAAGTTTTCACTGAAGTCGTAATTAAATCGTAGGTCAGTTACTAATTCAGCATTGTAAGTTTGACGACCGCCGTCACTAATTGTGTATTCGCCGTAACGATTAACCGTTAGATTGACGGAAAAATCATCTTTACGATAAAAAGAATTAAAGCTGATCCTATTTTCAGGTTGCCATTCTTCAATGATAGAAATATCTTGAGATGAAAATACAACATCAACAGGAACACCGCTTAGTCCGCTTGAACTTGGAGTGAATAATCCAACCACCTCAGTTTCAGTAAAATTAGCAGCAACTGTTAGATTTAATGAACCACCCAATGCCTCAATATTCCATGTTGCTATCACATCAACACCAGAAGTTTCTGTGTCGGCGCCATTTAGGAAAAATTGCCCTTTACCTGCTCCTGCAACATTTAATGCTGCATCAAGGGTGTCTGATAAGCCTGTACCTAATTTGTTACTGATAACAATGCGATCGTCAATATTGATTTTGTAGAAATCTAGCGTGATACTGACATCCTCAATAGGTTGGAACACTGTACCTACACTGAAGTTAACTGACTCTTCCTCTTTCAATTTAGGGATGCCAATGGCTTGTGCCAATAGACTATCATTTCTGAATGTACCTACTTGAACGCCCACTAAATTTCCACTGCCATCGTCTACAAATTGTGTGCTGACGTTATTAAAATAAAGTTGCTGCATTGACGGAGCACGGAAACCCGTACTCATTGCACCACGAATGGCGATTTCATCGGTAATAGACCAGTTAGCGGCAATTTTAAAATTAGCCGTATCACCAAAGCCTTGATAATCATCATAACGAACTGCTGCACTTAAAATTAACTGATCTTCAAACTCTGTTTCTGCGTCAACATAAAATGAATAAACATCGCGAGATTCGTCAACGGCTGATTCCGGACCAATACCACCAAAGCCCTGCATGCCGGCAGAAGCATTAAACGCGTGAAGATTAACGCCATTAACAGTATCATAATCACGGTAAGAATATTCATCACCCGGATGAACCTTGTATTCGTCGGTACGAATTTCAGCTCCCAAAGCAAGGAAAAATTCATCAAAGTCTTGGGTGTAATCCATATTCATGGTTGATAGTGATAATTCTAAACCGTATGCAAATACCGAACGCGGAATAGCAGCACGAATCGCTGCAGCGTCTAGTCCCTGACCATAATATAGATCATTGGCATAAGAGGAGTTAATTGAATCACTGGTGACATAATCAATTTTATTCTTACCATAGGTATATGACAAATCTAAAGTTGCACCATTATCGAAATCAACGTTATAACCGAAGTTATACGAGATATCTTTTAGTTTAGAATTTATTTTGGGTAAAAATCCAGCTGGAATAGTTGCATCGCCATCATCTAAAACAGCATTGCCGCCGGAATTAGCATTATGGCGGAAAAACGCTGCTGATTCGCTGTCACGACTTGAATAAGTTATAAAACCGTAGAGTTCACCGTCTCCTAATTCATAACCTGTATTTATTGTTACTGCAATTTGTTCAGAAACTGCATCACCAATTCTAAAAGTTGTACGTGGAGCTGTTGATTCACGATCGTCGCCCGCTATTTTTGCACCATTTACACCGTCGCTACAGCCGTTGAATTGACATGAACCATGTAAACCCGCTCGGTTGGTATAACCGCGGTCGCGGATGTTTATGGTTGTGTCTATAAATCCATAGTCACCTAATGCAAAGCCCTTGGATAAATCAACATTGGTTGTTTCACCATCACCTTCGGAATATTCTCCGTATGATACTGCAACGCTGCCACCCTCATCGTTATCATTTAATACGATATTAATGACGCCTGCGATAGCGTCTGAACCGTATTGAGCTGCTGCGCCATCGCGAAGTACCTCAATATGTTTTATTGACGAAGCGGGTATTGCATTCATGTCTGTACCGGCAGTGCCTCGACCTACAGAGGTATTAATATGGATTAAGCTGGCTTGATGCCGGCGCTTGCCATTAATTAACACTAATGTTTGGTCTGGACCTAAACCACGTAATGTTGCTGGACGTATAGCATCAGTACCATCACTTATTGAGGAGCTGGAAAAGTTAAATGATGGGGCAATAGCCTGCAACATTCTTCCCACTTCAGTTTGACCAGTATTGGCTAACGCTTCAGCAGAAAGTATATCTACTGGTACGGGTAAAACGTCTACAGTTCGTCCTGAAACACGGCTACCAATGATCGCTATTTTTTCGATTTCTTCTTCTGCGAATTGATTGGTATCTTCCGCTAATGCAGCTTGGCTTGCTGCTCCCATTAATATTGGCACTAGGGCCGCTTGTATTGCTGTCATTTTGTTCATTTTATTACTCCTGTGGTGTTTATCAACTTGAATGCTCAGTTGACCAGAGTTATTAACAACAGCGTTTAACCCCGAATCTTTTAATAATCTTTTTAATCCAGCTTTTATTGAGTAGTAGCCTTTTAATTTATTCGCTTGATACTGTTTAGTTAATTCAAACGGAAAAAATATTGTTTTATTTGCCTTTTGGGCAAAATTAATTAAGGCCTTATCAGCTCGCTGTTTTTTGATATCAAAACTAATCAAACCTTCCGCATAAGTTTTCGGCGCTAGCAATATAATGACAAGTGTAATTGCACTTGTCATGCTTGAAAAAAACTTAGCTTTAGTCTGATACAGACGATAAATCATAATTCGCCAACTGTGCAATAATCCGCCAACTGCGCAATAAGTATAGACAGACAATAAGAGATTTTCCTCTATAGTTATTTGTTTTTTTTAATTTTTCGAAAAGTAGAGACTAATTAATGGATAAATAGAAAAATGAATTTATTTATGTAATGTATCAAAATAGGAAAGTTAATAGTTTTGGAACAGAAAAATCACCTATTTAAAACTGTGATGTTTACAAAGTTGTTGAGTGAAGTTGGATGTGGTTTTTGGACATTTTCTGATAACTAATATCGAAATTGCTGTTTAGTGATTGCAGTAAACCGTCGATATCACCAGCCTTAAAATAACCGGCTATTTTAATATTTGTTAATAAGGGGTCAATAATTTCGAAGCGTGTATTTGTATAGCGACTAACTTCATTCAGTGCATCAGCAAGGAATTCACCGTCAAAAATTAATACACCATGCTGCCAGGCTAAATCTCGTTGGACCTGATCTTGGGACACAGATACTGTTTGAATGGGGGTCTGGATACTTTTTTCTATAATTGCTTTTTCTCCAGAAGTAACAATAATACCCAGAGGTTTTTCAGTAGCCATTGTGGTTATTTCGGTAGCCGTTGTGGTTATTTCTGTAGATGTTTTATCGGTAATTTTACTTGTTTTAGTGATTAAGACCCTGCCTTGTGTAACCACTAATTCCATGTCGTTTTCATTGTTTTTTTGAATGTTGAAGGTAGTGCCTAAAGCGGTGAAAGATTGAGCGCCTGAGATTACAGTAAATGGTCTGGTTGTATCTTTGACTACATCAAAAAGAGCCTCGCCTCTAAATAAGGTTAGATTACGTCTGTCTGGGGTATAAGCAATTTGAACTAAGCTATTCGTATTTAGTTGAATTTTAGTTCCATCGGGTAAGGTATAACTTGATTGTTCACCAATTTTCGTTTCAAAGGTGTTTGTATTGCTTAGCGATGAAGTTGGATTAAGGAGTAAAAAAGGGTCGAAGGAAAAAAATAAACCACCACCAAAAATAGACACTAGTGCAATACTGGCGGCCATAGCAATTTTTAAAAATCTTTTAGTTTGAGCTACAGGTTTTCTTTCTATGGGAAATAGCCCGCTTAACTCATTAAGCACACTTAAATCATCCCATAAACTTGCCATTTCAAATAACATTTCCTGATGGGCTATATCTTGATTTATCCAGGCGATAAGTTGTTGTTGTTCTTCAGTCGTCAAACCCCTGTCCATCCGAGAAACCCACAAACTCGCTTGTTCTTGTAAAATTACTGTGTTCTCTATTTTACCTGGGAATGGTGTCACTTTAGTCATCTGCTATAAACTCCTTTTACTTTGAACATCTGCTATAGGAGACACTGAATTCGTCATTTTTTCATCAGAATTTTCAAATTTTTCCATATATTGTGCACAACTTAACAGTCCTTTAGCGACATGTTTTTCTACTGTGCTTTGAGATAAGTTCAAATGTTGTGAAATTTCTTTCTGGCTTAAGCCATAGACCTTTTTTAGAATAAAACTCTTTCGTACACAAGGGCTTAATTGTTCTGTTGCTTTACAAAAAAGTAAAAATCTTTCCTTGATTTCAAATACAGTTTCAAAACTGGGTGTAATTAATTCAACAGGAGGCTCGGTAAAATCTTCTATTGAATGATTAAACTTGTTATCCCATTTTGCCACGTGATTAAGCGCAAGATTTTTAGCCGTTTTAAGCATATAACTGCGAGCATATTGTATTTCTTGCTTTAAATCAGCCTCATAACTGCGAACGAAAGTTTCCTGTATTATATCTTCAATATCTTCAGAGCGAACAATACGGCTAATAAAATGTTTAAGACTGGCGGAATAACTAACGAATATCTTCGATAACTTCGTTTCCCTACCCATATTTATTCACTCTGGACAATTATTGCGTTGCTCCAGTCTAATTCGAAATTTAAACAAGAACAATGACTATTTTTTAGTCGATTTGGTTTTTTGCTTTTTCATGGTTCGTTTAGAGTGTTTTTTAGCTTTCGCTTTTTTTTGAGCTGTCGTTATTTTTATTTTCGGTTTTTTCAATGCTACCCTAGATTCTTTGTTTTTAGGGCGTAGCTCCTGAATAACCCGACGTTGTAATCGTTCATTGGTGTAACGTTCAATCTTTCCAATAACAGCCATTTCATGAGCTTCTACCAGAGAAATTGCCGTTCCTTTGTTGCCTGCACGACCAGTACGGCCAATACGGTGGATGTAAATGTCGGCTTTGCGTGGCATGTCAAAATTGATAACATGATCAATATCATCAATATCTAAACCCCGAGCGGCGACATCGGTGGCTACAAGAATATCCACATGGCCATTTTTTAGTCGTTCCATGGCTTTGTTACGTTTGTCTTGGGGCATTTTTCCTTCAAGCCAGACACAAGGCAATTCTTCGGCGTATAATTTTCCAGATAAGAACTGTACGGTTTCTCGTTTATTGGCAAAGACAACAACACGTTTTACTTCTTCTTGCTTAAGTATATTGGTTAACAGGTTTATTTTATGTTGAATGTTATCTGCCAGATGCATCCATTGATGAATTTTCGCTTTTTCTTTACGTGAAGGGTTAGACTCTAAAAATGCAGGTTCAGTTAAAACTTCTTTGGCGAAGCGAATAACTCCGGCACCTTCCAACGTTGCTGAAAATAGCATAGTTTGTTTGCGCCAGCGGGCCTCAGCCACAATACGGTTAATTACTTCTGAAAAGCCCATGTCCAGCATTCGATCTGCTTCATCTAAAATGAGTATTTCAATTTCACGGGCGTCAAATTGCTCGCTTTCTATATACTCAAGTAAGCGACCGGGAGTTGCAACCAACACATCAGTGGTGCTGGTTAATATATCGGAATGACTACCGTAATTTACTCCGCCGGTGATCACCCCTGTTTTAATTTTGGTCAGCGAGGTGATTTTTTCGCAATCGTCACCAATTTGCAGGGCAAGTTCACGGGTTGGCGTGAGAATTAATACTCTGGGAAATCCAGGTTTTGTTCTGGGGTAATCGAGTAAATGCTGAGCGATAGGTAATAAAAAAGCAGCTGTTTTCCCTGTTCCTGTAGGTGCGGAAGCTAAAATATCTCTTCCGGTCATCGCCTCAGGTAATACTAATTCTTGGATAGAGGTTGGCTTTTTAAACCCCATTTCTTTAATGCTGCCTAATAATTCAGAGTCGAGGTCAAATTGCTCAAACATATAATGATACTTTCTTGAAACTTCAGATGGGCGGATTATATACTTAAACCCCTTGAAAATATAGAGGCTGGCAAAGGGGTGGCGTCTATTTTATTGGTATTTTAATGTACGATAATTTACCTGACTGCCTAGTCTTAATTTTAACCAGCACTTTTACTCAGCATAATAACTTAACAGATCAACTCGGCAAATTCTTCCAATATTTGTTCACACCACTGAGATAAACGTTCATCAGTCAATTGATATTGATTATCTTCATCAAGTGATAAACCAACAAAGTGACTCTTGTCTTGGGTCAGAGCTTTAGATGCTTCAAATTCGTAACCTTGATTTGGCCAGAAGCCAATATAGTTAGCCCCTGAAGGAGTAATTTCCTGATGAAGCATTCCTAAAGCATCTTGAAACCATTCGGTATAACCGATTTGATCGCCCATGCCGTATAACGCAATAATTTTGTTATTGAGATCTAAATTGATGATATCTTCCCAGGATGACTCCCAATCTTCCTGAAGTTGGCCATAATCCCAGGTAGAAATACCAAAGATTATAAGATCGTAATCTTGACAAAGTGCTAGTGGAGTTTCTTTTATATTATAAATATCGACTAACTCACCGCCGATAATTGTTTGTATTTTTTCTGCGATTATTTCGGTATAGCAGGTTGTTGAGCCGTAAAATAAGCCGATTTTCATTCTTAGTTCTCTGTAAATCTTTAACCATGGTGCTTGGAAATTATTAATTTTTCCTAAGCAGAGCTCCTAAGCAGAGCAAGGTTGTCTAAAAATATAATGGGTGAGTTTATCAGAAGCCGGGCTATATACCAATTTTGCTAATTCACTTCTATGTTGGTGTTGAACTATTTTCATGGAACGTATTGCCGTTGTTTGAATAAAAAAATGTGGTAGACTGTTGATGATCTGTATTTATGCAGGTGATATGCAGGTGATTTGAATATCCATAATATTTGAATTTTTTGTTTAATGAATGGCAATTTTATTTCGATATCAGAGGTCTATAGATATTGTCGAAAGTTTTTTTATTGCTTATACAATTATAATTTTAGGAAGTTGTCATGTTTAATAAGTGCTCAGTTATAATATTCACATTACTATTTAGTTGCTCCACTTTTGTTTTTGCATGGGAAAAAGAAGCAGCTTCTTCTACCGGCATACAAACATTTAATGCAAAACAAATAACGACCAAACTAACCTCTTTATTAGGTATGGAAATTAAAAGTGTCAGAATAACACCTATGGCCGGACTTGCTGAAGTGGTAACATCTCAAGGATTGTTTTACACCAGCTTCGATGGTCAGTTTTTTATTGAGGGAACGTTATACGGTTTAGGTGAAAAGGTGTCGAATTTAACAGAAAACACTTTAGCCCGAGTTCGTGTGGAAGGTCTTAAAGAATTTGAAAAAGACATGATTGTTTATCCTGCAAAAGATGAGAAACATGTTATTAATGTGTTTACAGATATTACCTGTGGTTATTGTCGGAAAATGCACCAGCAAATAGATGCTTATAATGATTTAGGAATAACTGTTCGTTATTTAGCATATCCTCGTGCTGGTATTAAAGATAGAACTGGCAGTTTTACTCCGGGCTTTAAAGATTTACGTTCCATTTGGTGCCACGATGACCCACAAACTGCACTGACTAAAGCTAAGTCGGGTTCAAGTGTTGAACTGCGCGTTTGTGATAAGCCGGTAGCTGAAGAATTTAATTTTGGTCGACAAGTTGGAGTTAACAGTACACCAACAGTTATTACCAGCAATGGCACACTGATGCCGGGTTATCGCAAACCTCAAGAACTGTTAAAAATTCTAGAAAACATGTAACTCTAGAAAACATATAACTTAACTTAGGTTAGTTATAGGCTTATCCTTACAGCTTTTTAGTTACCAGTTTATAGTTACCAGTTTATAAGAAAGGTTTACAAACAAAGGTTTAATAAATCGTTATAAAATGGCAAGTCGTTGACTTGTCATTTTTTGTTTAAGCTGATCCCAAAATTCTCTTATTGATTTGGGATAACCCAACAGGGCCGACATATTTATGCAAAAACAAATTATTCGTCGTCAAAGGGTCAATGATGATCATTTAAATAATACCCTCCACCCTGTTATTAAACAAATATATGCCAGCCGTGGAGTTGTTAGTGAGCAGGAGCTTGAACTAAAAGTTAACCAGTTATGTGCTATAGGAGGATTAAAAGGCCTTGATCAGGCTTGTAAGCTATTGCATCAGGCATTAGTTGATAACCTGAAAATTATCATTGTTGGAGATTTTGATGCCGACGGGGCAACGAGTACTGCGTTGATGATGGAAGCTTTGGCTGCAATGGGGAGTTTCAATCATAATTTTTTAGTGCCTAATCGTTTTGAATACGGGTATGGTTTGACACCTGAAATAGTTGATATTGCATTTGCTCAAGGTGCGCAAGTTATAGTGACGGTAGATAATGGTATTAGCTGTTTAGCAGGTGTTAAGCATGCAAAATCATTAGGTTTAATCGTAATTGTTACTGATCATCATTTACCGGGTAAAGAGACCCCACCTGCGGATGCCATTGTGAATCCAAATCAGCATGGTTGTGATTTCCCCAGTAAGTCTTTAGCGGGTGTTGGTGTTGCATTTTATTTAATGCTGTCGCTGAGAAAATATTTACGGGAGTTAAACTGGTTTCAAGAGAAAGGTTTTGCTGAGCCTAATGTTGCCCAGCTGCTCGATTTAGTTGCTTTAGGAACTGTTGCTGATGTCGTTTCTTTAGATGCGAATAATCGAATTTTGGTTGAGCAAGGCTTAAAACGTATTCGAGCCGGACAAACACGACCGGGAATTCAAGCCCTGATAGAAGTTTCAGGGAAAAATCAGCAACGATTAGTGGCCAGTGATTTTGGATTTTCGCTCGGACCCAGAATTAATGCAGCAGGTCGATTAGATGATATGTCTTATGGCATAAATTGCTTGTTAGCCCGCGATATTTCCAGTGCCAGAGCCATGGCGGCGGAATTGGATGATCTTAATAAAACGCGTAGAGAGATTGAGCAAGGCATTCAACAAGAAGCTGAACGGGTGTTAAAACAGCTAAACTTTGATGATGATAATTTACCCAATGCAATAGCTTTATATCAAAAAGACTGGCATCAAGGTGTTATAGGTATTGTTGCAGGCCGATTAAAAGAAAAATTCCACCGTCCCAGTATAGTCTTTGCGCTAGCTAAAGAAATTACGTTAGCTGAAGAAGATGCGTTAGCAGAAGAAAGTGCGCTAACGGAAGAGACTGCACAAGCTGAAGAAATAAGTTCAATTAACGAAAATGTAACCGAAAAGGCGACATCAGAAATTGAAATTAAAGGCTCTGCCCGTTCAATTCCCGGATTACATATACGTGATTTACTTGAACATATCGATAGCCAACATCCTGGATTAATTCTTAAATTTGGTGGTCATGCAATGGCTGCAGGATTATCAATTTATCAACATAACTTTGAAAAATTTCAAACTCTGTTAAACGACTTGGCTGGGCTGTGGATCAAAGAAGAAGATTTTAATGGCGTGATTTTATCAGACGGAGATTTACCCGTTAATGAAATGACCTTAGATTTCGCAGAGCAAATACGGGCAGCAGGGCCATGGGGACAAAATTTTTCAGAGCCGCTTTTTGATGATCACTTCACCCTTGTTCAACAACGTATTGTTGGTGAAAAGCACCTAAAGATAGTGGTACAAAAAGACCAGCAAGTATTTGATGGCATAGCTTTCAATGTTGACATAAAAGCCTGGCCCAATGCCAAGGCAGAGAAAGTGCATTTAGCGTACCGATTAGATGTGAACGAATTTCGTGGTAAACGGAATGTGCAGTTGATGGTTGAGTGTATTAAAGCAATTGATTAAATAACTTGTCATTTTAGTTGTAGGATTGGCCAGAATCGTAATCATTTAGTTACATATCTAGCAAGAGTAATAGGCAAGACTCTGTGTGGTGAACTTGAAGTGCCCCGGGAACTTGAAGTGCCCGGGGTCGGACCTACGCAACGGTATGATTGACTTATAGTTAGCAGGTATAACAAGGCGTTTTACAAGCTTAAACCTATGCTTTTAGCCTATAAATCGATAGGGTAAGGCTGAAGTGACAACATGACAATTATCTATTGAATGGCATATCCTTTCTTAGAAACAGTATTTTGTACTCAAAAAGGGTTTTCTCCAATAGTCCATAATTAATCAAAAAAATCCCTCAATGCCCCAACCAATCTTTTAACTTCATCCAAGGTATTATAATGTGCAATACTGATCCTGATAACACCATCCTCTAAATCTTCAATACCCATTTTTTCAAGCAGCCTGTAAGCATAAAAATGACCATTGGAAATGGCAATATCCCGTTTTCCAAGAAATTCACAGAGGTCTAGTGATTTTTTTCCTAAAAGCTGAAGAGAAAAATTAGCTTCTCTATTTTCCATATCCATTTTACCCAGTAACCTCACGGGTAAATCTTTTATTCCTTCAAGAAGTAACGCGCCTAATTCGTTTTCATGATGATGCATCAAACGTGAGATTTCCTGCGATTTTTCGTACAAACTTTTATCAGAATTGCCAAAATGATGTAAATGCAGGGTGTTAAAAAACTGACCTAATCCAGCAAGTGCAGCTATTGAAGCATGATCAGGTCCTGAAGAATCCAGCAGTTTCCATGCTTTTGTGTTTTCATTAAAAAAATGACATTGCGGGGTGAGTTCGCTCATAAAGTCAGGAGAAATATACATAACGCCATTATGAGTACCATACGTTTTATAGGTACTGAAACAATAAGCATCAACTCCATATGATACAATATCTGGCCAACTATGAGGGGCGAAAGAAACACCATCAACCACAATTTTCGCGCCAAACTTATGTACTTTATCAGCGATCTCGCGAATAGGATTAATGCTGCCAATAATATTAGAGGAGTGCGTTACACTGACCAACTTTGTATTTTCTGTTAGCAGAGCATCAAGATCAGCTAGATCCAGCTCCCCGGACTTCGCATTTACCTGCCAGAACTTAAGCTTGAGTTTGTTTTGTTTTGCAAGCCTTACCCAACAGCCAATATTAGATTCATGATCTTGTTCGGTAACAATAATTTCATCGTCTTCTTTAATAAATTCTGAGCAGGCAATACTTAGGGTATTAAAATTTTGTGTTGTTGACGCGCCGAGCGTAATGGACTCTTCAGTAAGACCTAATAACTGGCTTATGACCGTTCGGCCATTATCCATCTGTTCTCCTGATGACTGTCCCAGAGCATTTAAAGAATGAGGTTGAACTTTGTTATAAAGGTAAAATTGACTTAAAAGTTCTACTACAACTTTACAAGGAAAAGTACCTGCAGCATTATCAAAAAAGGCGATATCAGCTTGATCTTTTAATTGAAAAAAAGAGAATTGTGATCTGGCGTAATTTACATCAAATGTTTTAAATACATTGTTCATCATGTTTATCCTTACAATCAAAACTTAATGGCTTGAAGATGGCGCTGCCAGTTGAACACGTGCTAGTTGAACTGGAAGCAGAGATGCCTGAAGTGATTTAAACAAAAGGCCTTTCTGAAATTTTGTAATAGCAGAATGAAAAGCTACGAAAAGCGTTATATCTGTTAATTGTTCTGACTTTGCGTAATATAAAAATTCATCTGAACTTATTCAAATGTTTGCAACCTTTTTATCCCGTCTTTGTCAAAAAAGGTTCGCCAATAAAGGTTCGTCAAAAAAGGTTGCACTTAACTTTCTGCTTTAGTTATCTGCTTTAGTTATCGGCATTAAACAATTTACATTTGGGTAAGAATTCCAACAATTACCACAGTTAACACTAAACTACTGGAAATTACACCACGAACTGTGGTCATTGGTCCTTGCTTGCCAACCAATGCATTGATTTCTAATAACGCAACAATTGCCAGCGCTGTCCACATTGCGATAGAGCCAACTCCCATACCATAGCCCGCAAAATGAGGTCCAGCCATCATACAAAATGCCATTGGAGCAGAAAACAAAGTATTAGTACGTGATGCTAACAAAGCTTTAGCGCCTGCTGCCGGACCATCACCGTCAACCATTCCTAGGGCGATTTTCTGGTTTGGCCAAATAATTAACCAAACATTTAAGAACATTAATGTCCCCATAGTTGCACCAACAATGATGTAGTCATTCATCACGTTCATTTTTTGTACGAAGTGAAGCAAAATCACACCTGTAATAAAGGTAAACATTGCACCCCAACGGAACCACCAAAGTGCTGCAGGTGCTAATTTTGCTTTACCGTCAGCTAAACCTTCTGGTGTTGCTGATTTAAAATAACCACCTTGAATAAAGTTAAAGTAATATAAAAGTCCAATCCAAGTCATCCCGAAAAGCAAATGTCCCCAACGGGTCAACATATTAATTAAATCCATGAGTTCCATAATTTCACCTCTATTATTTTTATTGATTTCTATTAAAACTGACAATCATAAGGCTTACCCTCACGACATCGATTATTTCACGTACCTGAAAATACTCTCCCCTGATTGAATAATCAACAAGAATTTCATCAATAACCCAAATTTGATACAAGTAATGAACAAATACCAAGCAACTTAAATAGTTAAAGCAAATTACCATGCCATCCGTAGTTTGAATAATAATTAAAATAGGCTGGGTTGAACAATTAATATTGCAAAGATTTTGACTGTTTTCAGTTGTTCATAATTGTGGTGGTTTGGGAGAAGATATTTCTGAATATCGATAAAATATTGTTTCACCAGCAGCATTAGCACTCAGCAACTTGCACAAATAAAGAAAAGTATGAATTGTTATTCTGATTAAGCAGTATAAAGCTAGTTTTGAACTTGAATTTCAGTGGTGGTTGGCACATTGAGTATTGTTTCTTGCATAAAGTCCTTTAATAATTATTCAATTGCGGGAATAGGGCGCTGTTGATGATGAAATACTTTTAATTAAGTTGGTAATATCAGCTATAGCTATTATTGTGTTATTGCATCATGTTAGCCCCCTCGTTCAATTCTGTCTTATACCAATTGTATTAAGTTAGTGGTCAGGGTTCGATGAGGATAAATGTTCAAGAGCACAGGTTTTTTGCTCCAGGCAAAACCTAAGTACCTACATCCATGTCGGCAACGCAGCTATTGGAAATTTAGACCATCGAGGGTGACCACTTACTTAGTACAATTGGTATTACACTGAGCTTTCGTGTTCAGCATATTATTGGCTTGTTTATAGAGCAAGGGTAATATTATCTTTGCCTAGGATTATATTGATGGGTGGTAGCTTTAATTTTGTTAAAATGTAGTACGTATGATATACGTATACTTGTTGTTTTACTTTGCTGTGCTATTATGTACGTATATTATACGAATTGGAGTGAGTGTTATGGTTGCATTAGCATTAAAAAAAGATGCTCGATTAGATTTAAAGTTAACTTTAAATAATAAAAAGTTATTAGCTCAAGCTGCGATATTACGCGGTGTTGATATGACCACCTTCATTATCGAACCAGCGCTAAAAGCAGCTAGAGAAGTAGTTGAACAAGTTGAGCTGAAAAAAACTGAACAAATGGCTCTGTTTAAAGCGCTATCTAAACCAAGTCAACCTATTGAAGGTTTAAAAGATTTGCTTTCAACAGGAACTTTTAGTGAACGATAATCGATTTATTCTTGAACAATATGACCCGAGCAAAATTTATTATCAGCAGAAGAAGTTTGATTGTGGTAATAAGATCATCAATAAGTTTGTTCATTCGTCCCTGAAGAAGCAGGTAAGCCAACATTTTTCTCTAGCTTATATCCTATTGGATACTGAGAATAATGAACGCTTTTCTGCTTTTTATACATTAACTTCTTTTAAACTTTTAGCATCTGAATTAGAAAAGCTTTCTAAGGGAAGTTTGCCTAGAGACATACCTTGTGTACGTCTAGTAATGTTAGGTGTTAATTCTTCATTACAAGGGCAAGGAATTGGCAGGAAAATGATGTCTGATGCATTTCATAGAGTGCATAGAGCTTCAAAAGAAATTGGCACCTATGGATTATATTTAGATGCAGATTCAAATGCGACAGACTTTTATCTCTCACTTGGATTTACACGATTGGATAATGGTGGACAAAGTGACATTGCAAAGATGTTTCTAAGTATAAATACGATTGACTTGTTAATAGGGTAATTTTGCTTGCGAGCTATAATAACTCCCTTTTTGTGAAGAAAAATTAATCAACTATATTTATGAACGATAGGGTTAGTAATCGATAGGGTTAGTGTTATTTATTTACATATTCTTTTTAAAATCAATTGCATTGCCACCTTTGATTGCATTGATTGGATTTATGATTAGGCTAAAACTGCCCGTCTAAAGACGGGCGTTTTAACCTTAAGCACGGACTAAGCACTAAAACGTCCGTTTAAAGAAGAACAGATTAGATTACTGCTTTTTGAATCTACGAGATGCTAAACCCATGATGCCTAATGCGAAAATAACAAGAGTGGATGGCTCTGGAACCTCTGCTATTTGATAAATTATATTATCAATCCACAACTCATCTCCGTCTAGAGGAGTATCAATTGTAGCATAACTTATTAAATTAGCCCCTACGTCAATACCAACATAACCACACGTTCCAATAAAACAGAACTCCATATTGTCAGTAGTTATTGTTCGGCTTTCAATTAAGGTATTTGAACTATCAAAAAATGATAATGTTGTATCCACATTGTTTGATATAAAATCTAAACCAAATGCTGAAATTGCTGAAACAAAATCAAATCTAATAACTGATGAATCACCACCATCATAATACGCTGGTGGAAGAATATCTCCAAAGGGGGGGGCCATCAATTAGAGCTACGCCGCCGCTAATAACTAGGTTACCATCTCCTACAATTGTAGTTCCGTCATCCAGCCCTGAAAAAGTAACTTCATATGCTCCGGCGTCGAAATCTATGCGTTCTATTATTTCCGCATTAGCAATGCTACTAACAGTAAAAATTAAACCAGTAAAAGCCGCTTTTAAATATTTTAATTTCATAATAATTTCGTTTTTTATATATTATTTAAAAATGATAGTTTGCTTTAGTGCTTGTTATAACAAATTCTAATTGCGTAATAAATATACCATGCGATCTTAAAGCATTCAATTACAGTGAGTTATAAGTTTACTGAAATATAAAACAGTATGGCTGTAAAAAAACAGACACAATTTAATACTACTGTATTTTTATATGCCAATGGACGGTACGCAATAGTATCGATAGGGTCAGTGGTGTTTATTTACATGTGTTTTACATGCACTTATTAAAACCAATCGTATTGATCTACTTTACTAACACAATAAAAACATATTATTAACAATGTGAACTTTAGTTTAAAAACAAAAAACTTCAAATAATTAAAAAGAATAAACAAAAAAACATCTAAATCGACAGGGTCAATTTAATCTTTATTTATCAAGCTTTAGCAGCTTCTGTGACATTTATTATATGAGGTGTGAGAATGCTCGATAGGGTGGGTCGATAGGATCAGTGTTGTTGATTTACATGTATTTAATAAAAGCAATTACATTGGTCCCTTTGATTGCAGACCCCTTTGATTGAAGTTTTCATTTGGAAAATACATCTAAAATAGCAATGTTAATTATATGGTATAAGAAAAGATTTGTTTAAAGTAGTTAAGGGATTTACTAAATTAGTTTAGGTGTGCTTTTAGGATATCAAGTTTATGTTAATTGACCACGCTCAAGATATAAAAATTCTAACCTTCTTAGATTAATAGATAATTTGTGCGAAGTTGATTTAAATATCCACGTTTGAGCAGGCGGGTTAGTAGCACATGTAATAAATATGACATTGAAGTCATATGATTTATGGGGTATATTTAATGATGAAAGCATGGCAAATCGAGTTTTGTGGGGAGTTTTATATTGAATTTCAAAATTTCCCACAAAGTGTACAAAATGAACTATTAGCGTCCTTGATCCCATTAAAACTACTAGGTGCTAACCTAGGTCGCCCAAATGTGGATACACTCAATGGTTCAAAGTACCGCAATATGAAAGAATTGCGTTTTAGTGCAGATAACGGAGTATGGCGCGCAGCCTTTGCCTTTGATCCAAAGCGTAAAGCAATCTTACTGGTTGCTGGTGATAAATCGGGTACGGGACAAAAAAGTTCTACAAAACGCTCATAAATAAAGCAGATAAACGATTTGAACAACATTTGCTAGCGTTAAAGGGGAAACTAAATGGCTAGAACATTAGATGATATTATGGCAGAGCTGCCAAAAGAGCGTAGAGACTTTATTGAGCAAAGAGGTGCTGAAATACTTAACGAGTATTTAACACTGCAAGAATTGCGTAAAGCTAAAAAATTGACCCAAAAAAAATTGGCTGAAAGCCTGAATGTAAATCAGGAAAATATATCAAGACTTGAAAAAAGGTCAGATATGATGCTTTCGACACTTCGTGGTTATGTTGAAGCTATGGGTGGGAAATTGGAGTTAACCGTTCGTTTTCCAAAGCATACGCCTATATCCCTTAAAGGTATTGGAGATGATGCCAGTAATTTGTAATTTGAACACCTGTGTATTAGCTTTTCTTTGGTCATAGGATTAGGGGTCGAAAAAATACGAGTATCAACATAGCTATCTCAAGAGTACATGCATTGAAAAACCGATATTGGGCTTAACACATTTGAAATAAAGTACAGTACCATCCAACGAATTTCTGAACTTAACACAACACACAATTGATGGTTAAGTGCATTACTTTAGCCAATTAACCAAGACCTCTGTTTAATCATTTATTTACATGACTAATTAAGCTACAATTCGCCGCCTTTATTATACTCAGTTGGTTTGAGTATAAATTTTTCCAATTTTATAGAGAAAGTACATTAAATCTAATGCTTGAAGTTAATCCAGTACTAAATAAATTAAAAGATATACGAGAACGAACTTCGCTGTTACGGGGGTATCTTTGACTACGATCTTAAAGCTGAGAGACTAGTTGAAGTATCACGGGAATTAGAATTACCTGATGTATGGAATGAGCCTGAGCGGGCTCAGGCTTTAGGAAAAGAACGAGCAGCGCTTGAAGCAATAGTAAAAACTATTGAAGATTTAGATGTTGGCTGTGAAGACGCTGAAGGCTTGGTTGAACTGGCCGTTGAAGAAGCTGATGAAGAAACTTTTCAGGATGCACAAGCAGAAGTTGAAGAATTAGATGAAAAATTGGCAACCTTGGAATTTCGTAGAATGTTCTCCGGGGAGCACGACTCAGCCAGTTGTTATTTAGATATTCAATCTGGTTCTGGCGGCACGGAAGCTCAAGATTGGGCTGAAATGATTATGCGCATGTACCTTCGTTGGGGAGAAGCGCATGGTTATAAAACCGAAGTTATTGAAGTTACCGACGGTGATGTTGCCGGTATTAAAGGGTGTACTTTAAAGTATACCGGTGAATATGCGTACGGTTGGTTAAGAACTGAAACTGGAGTTCATCGTTTAGTACGAAAATCACCATTTGATTCAAGTGGTCGTCGCCATACTTCATTTGCTTCAGCTTTCATTTATCCTGAGGTTGATGACAATATTCAAATTGATATCAATCCGGCTGATTTACGTGTTGATACTTATCGGGCTTCTGGCGCTGGTGGTCAGCATGTTAACAAAACTGATTCGGCTATTCGGATCACACATATTCCAACGGGTGCGGTAGTGCAGTGTCAAAGCGACCGTTCGCAGCACAAAAACCGGGCGGCAGCAATGAAGCTTTTGAAAGCTAAGTTGTTTGAGTTGGAAATACAAAAGCAAAATGAAGATAAGCAAATACTGGAAGATGGTAAGTCAGATATTGGTTGGGGCAGTCAAATTCGCTCTTACGTTCTGGATGACAGCCGTATTAAAGATTTAAGAACGGGTATTGAAAACCGTAATACACAAGCGGTACTTGATGGCGATTTAGATAAGTTTATTGAAGCCAGTTTAAAATCAGGTTTGTAGGCTCAGGTTTTTAAACTGGGTTTGTAACAAAATAGTAGCCGATGGCGATTTAAACAAGTTTATTGAAACAGGCCGGAATTCCGGTTTGTGATATTTGAAAAACATTTTTTGAAGTAAAGAATTGAGAAACAGAAATGACAGATAACGTTAAAAACAACAACCAGGCAGCACAAGACGAAAACAAGTTAATTGCAGAGCGTCGCTTAAAATTAACTAAAATTCGTGAAAATTGTTCTGCAAATGGTTTTCCAAATAATTTTAACCGCGAACATTATGCCGCTGATATTCAAGCTGAACACGGTGAAAAATCTAAAGAAGAGCTTGAAGAATTACAGGTAACTTATGCTATTGCCGGTCGGGTAATGGCTAAACGTGGTCCATTTCTAGTTTTACAAGACATGTCTGGTCGTATTCAAACCTATGCAGAGAAAACTGTTCAAAAAGATATTAAAGCGCGTTGGGGCACCTTAGATATTGGTGATATTGTTGGTGTTAAAGGTATTCTACATAAGTCAGGTAAGGGTGATCTTTACGTTAATATGAACGAATATTCATTATTGACTAAATCGCTACGTCCATTACCAGAAAAATTTCATGGGTTGTCTGATCAGGAAACAAAGTATCGTCAGCGTTATGTTGATTTGATCATCAACCAAGATACTCGTAATACGTTTAAAATTCGCTCGAAAATTGTTGATGGTATCCGAAAGTTTTTAGTTGCTCGTGACTTTATGGAAGTTGAAACGCCAATGTTGCAGGTGATCCCAGGTGGTGCTACTGCAAAACCTTTTATGACATATCATAATGCGCTTGATATCGATATGTACTTACGTATTGCGCCTGAGCTTTACTTAAAACGTTTGGTAGTTGGTGGTTTTGAACGTGTATTCGAAATTAACCGTAACTTCCGTAATGAAGGTTTATCGACTCGTCATAATCCTGAATTTACCATGATTGAATTCTATCAGGCTTATGCTGATTACAATGATTTAATGAATTTAACCGAAGATATGTTACGCACTGTTGCAGAAGATGTTTTAGGTACTTCAATGATCCGCAATACAGTGAAAGACGAATCGGGTGAAGTGGTTAATGAAAAATTCTATGATTTTGGCAAACCGTTTGCACGTTTAACTATGGTTGATGCAATTTTAAAATATGGTGACGCATTAGATGAAAATGTTTTACGTAACCCGATAGATAATTTTGATGCAATTAAAGCAATGGCAAAACAAGTTGGGGTTAAATTGTCTGATGCGTCGAAAGTTTGGGGTCCGGGTAAATACATTTGTGAAATCTTTGAAGAAGTTGCAGAGCATTTACTTGATCAACCTACTTTCATTACCGAATACCCTTGGGAAGTATCACCGTTAGCCCGTCGTAATGATAATAATTCATTTGTTACTGATCGCTTTGAATTTTTTGTCGGTGGTCGTGAATTAGCAAATGGTTTTTCTGAGCTTAATGACTCGGAAGACCAGGCAGCAAGATTCAAAAAACAAGTAGAAGAAAAAGATGCCGGTGATGATGAAGCAATGCATTTTGATGATGATTATATTCGTGCATTAGAATATGGTTTACCACCAACGGCAGGAGAAGGTATTGGTATTGATCGTCTTGTAATGCTGTTTACCGATTCGCCTACAATAAAAGATGTAATTCTATTCCCGCATATGCGTCCTGAAGCTGAATAATTTCGACTTTTTGATTATATGAATATGTGACAATGTAATAATAATGTTAAATAAAAGGCACTTACGGGTGCTTTTTTTGTTTTTAATTTATCAGTAATATTGAAAATGTATCGACTTGTTATTTGTGAAGGTTGAAGTTACATCTTTGTTCGGTATATTAATTAATCAATTTATATTAAATCAACGAAATGAAGATATTTTTTGATGTTCTTTAGTGATGAAATGACAATGTTCTGTTAGATTTAAGGTATCAAAAAAAAAGAAATGATTTATAACCAAGGAAACAGCTATGGCAATTGAAATAAAATTTGAATTAGAAGAGTCTGATTTAGAGTATTTTCGTAACGTAATGAAAAAAGCTCAAAGTGGTGCTAAGAACTTAAATGAAAGCCAAATTTTATCACATGCAAAAAATCTCAGTCAAGATGTTAAAGGTACTGTGCCGGATTTTGTCAGTGCCAGATTAAATAAGTTAGAAACAATGGTTGATATTATTGAAGATGATGAGTGGGATATTTCTGATGAAGAACGTTCAGATATGATCGCCGCCTTAGCTTATTTTAGTGAACCTGAAGATTTAATACCTGATCATATTCCGGTATTGGGTTTCTTGGATGATGCCATCATGATTGAATTAGTTGCTGGTGAGTTTAAAGATGACATAGAAGCATTCCAAGAGTTTTGTGCATACAGAGAACGAGAAGAGGGACGTTCAGGAGATACTCCTATCACCCGTGAAGAATGGTTAGGGGCTAAGCGCCGTGAACTTCATTCTCGTGTGAGAAGTCGCCGAGCTTCACGCCGCGGTAGATCTTCATCTTTTAGATCGATTTTTTAAACGATAATAAAATCGATAACTTTAATAAGTTACATAATATACATAAGTTCAATAAGGAAAAGCCGATAGACAATAAATGACCTATCGGCTTTTTAATTGGTAAATAATTTACTATGTTTTAAGGATGATTCTGTTGGCTGGTTCAAGTTTATTAGCATTAATTGACGATATCGCAACGGTATTGGATGATGTAGCCATATTGTCTAAGGTTGCAGCTAAAAAAACTGCTGGAGTTTTAGGGGACGACTTAGCACTGAATGCGGAACAAGTTTCTGGTGTGAAAGCTGATCGGGAATTGCCTGTGGTTTGGGCTGTCACTAAAGGATCTTTCTTAAACAAATTAATTCTCGTTCCCTCTGCATTAATTATAAGTGCCTTTGCTCCTGTGCTAATAACGGTATTACTCGTTCTGGGTGGTTTATTTCTTTGTTATGAGGGGGTAGAAAAACTTGTAGAGAAGTTTTTACATTCAAAGGAGAGTAAGGCAGAAGATCATCAACAAAAATCATTAGCTCTGGCAGATGAAAATATTGATTTAGCTGCACTGGAAAAACAGAAAATTAAAGGTGCTATTCGTACCGATTTTGTTCTTTCAGCAGAAATTGTCGTTATTGTACTGGGCACGGTTAGAGATGCTTCATTTGAAATGCAGGTTATGGTTTTATCAGCGATGGCATTGCTGATCACTGTTGGTGTTTACGGCATTGTAGCAGCTATTGTAAAGCTTGATGATTTGGGGTTATACCTGTTACGTAAATCTGTTTCCGGTTCGTTTAATACACTGCAAAGATTTGCCGGACGCTCATTGTTGATCGCCGCCCCTGGCTTGATGAAGTTACTTGCTATTGTTGGCACTATCGCGATGTTTTTGGTGGGTGGTGGCATTTTAGTTCATAGCTTTCACTGGTTACATCAACAAGTACTAAATTTATTGGCATGGTTAAGTTCACATTTGGGCTCAGCAGTTGATGTTTTTGGAAGTGTTTTGCTTGAAGGAGTTGTAGGTATTTTGGCTGGAATTGTTGTATTTGTTCTTATGGATTTATTTAATAAGTTTAAAAGCAGACTGAAACAGCGAAACTGATTAACTGGACTAAAACTACTAAAACAGCTATAACAACTAAAGTAATTAAATCATAATATATTAAGTGCAGTGGTGGCTGAACAACTGTTAAGTTAATGATAAACACTAATTTTGATGGGTTACTAACCCATCCTATGTAATAAAACTTATGAGCCTGTAACGGATAACTCTCAAATTTCAACTATATCTTGTCGGTATTTTCTAAATACCTGTTCAAACTGCGGAGGAAAATAACTTAATGAACATGACCACAACCACCTTCGGTATGCACGTGGCCGTGTGCTATTTCATCTTCGGTTGCTTCACGTACTTCTAAAATTTCAACATCAAATTTAAGATCAATACCAGCCAGTGGATGATTACCGTCAACCGTAATTTCTTCGTCTTGAACATCAATCACAATGACGGTTTGTTCGCCTTCATCTGTAGTTGCACGTAGCTGTGAGCCCATAGCTAAATCATCGATACCAGAAAATAAATCTTTTGGCACTGTTTGTACGTATTCGTCGAAACGCTCACCGTAAGCTTGTTCGGCCGTCACAGATACTTCAAATTTGTCGCCAGCTATATGATCGATTAACGCGATTTCCAGACCGGGAATTAAGTAACCTTTGCCATGAATAATGGATAAAGGTTTATTATCATATGAGCTGTCAATTAACGTATCTTCGTTATCTGATACTGCATAATGCATAACGATCACTTTATTTTGGGCTATCTTCATTGAGATTCCTAGTTTATACGATGTTTAATTCAGTTAATTTAAGTAATTTGGTTTTAGTCATTCAACCTAATTGAGTGAGTAAGGTAGTGGAACCAATTCGAAAGTTGATTGTTCATTATTTTTTAATCTTAATGTTTGATCAGCTTCAATATCACTCGCTAATACGGCTTGTAAGTAAATTTTTCCATTATCGGCTTGATAACAAGCAATAACCCCACCAGCCTTGCGCCAATTCTCACCCATTTGCTTTTCCAATATATCACCGGCAATTACTTCGTTTTCAGCTTTGCCTGATAATGAAAATAGCGCTCGTTTGTTTTTACCTAAATATTGCATGCGGGCAACTGTTTCTTGTCCAAGGTAACAACCTTTAGTGAAACTTATGCCGTTAATGGCTTGCAGGTTTAACATTTGAGGGACATATTCTTTAATTGCTGATTCAGATATGATGGGAAAACCTTCATTTATTTCCAGCATTTCCCAAATAGGTTGTGTATAAACAGGTAAATTGAATTGACTCATTATTGATTCAATTTCTTCTGTTTCATCAATAATCAAATAACGATTTAGTTGTCCGGGAATATAGACCAAGGTAGTTGAATTTGATTGTACAACTGGCGTTAAACTGCAAGGCACTTGTTTAAATGTTTTTTCTAATACTTCAGCAGCATGTTCGCCGACAATTGCGTAAAAGGTTAGAGAACTTGTTTCTGCTATTGTTACTTTGGCGAAAACACCAAATTTCTTCAATTCAACTAAAGAGGCATTCAAGCTTGATTTTGGTTGCAGTAATAAATGTTCAGACAACCGATTAATCAACCTGAAAGTAGAAAACACTTTGCCTTTAGCGTCACAATGCGCACCGTGGAGCAGGCTGTTTTGGGTACTGTCATTCACATCGCAAGTAATTTGCCCCTGTAAATATTTACTTTGTTCTTCACCGGATAACGAGATTGCGCTGTAATCATCAAGGGATATTAGAAATGTTTCAGGCAATTCTTCAAGTGTGGGGAGCATTTTTTCTATTGGTAAAGTCATATAAGGCAGAATGGTTAAGCGACTGGATAACTATAGCAATTAGGGCATAATTAACAAATTCAAGTGTGAAACTATTTAAAGTGACATTTTGTTTACCATTGCATTTAGTTAGCTGGATTTGAATTAATCAATAAACTGATAAATACTAATTAATAGTGAGATTTTATTGTTTAAATTGTTAGAATGCGCTCAGTATAAACTTTTAGGAAATCATATGTCATTATCTCAGTCTTCAATACTTTCTCCCGCGGTTAAAAAAGCACGATTAAAGTGGGCATGTCGTCGTGGTATGCTGGAATTAGATGTATTGTTTACTCCTTTTGTTGATGAAGCTTATGATGATCTTTCTGAAGAAAATAAAGCGACATTTGAACGTTTACTCGAAGGTGAAGATCCAGAATTATTTGCCTGGTTTATGGGACATGAAACTTGTGAAGACGAAGAACTTAACGCCATGGTGCAATTTATACTCGGTCGGGTTAAAGTTTAACATTGAAGTAAAAACTTCGCGTTATAAAACTTTTGTATATGGTTTTATTCCCTTGCTGTTGTGCGCTGCTATTTTTAAAGTTATTTTTATCGTTAGTGATCTACCTATAAATACATGGTTAATGATCCTAATGTTATTAGTCATATATTTGTTCTGTGCAGGAGTTTTCTTTTCTTTATCTTTGTTCAAAAATTTAATTGTAGTAGAGCACCGCTTTATTCTTCAAGAAGATGGATTTTGTAACTTCATAGATGAAAAAGCGGTATCAAAAAATCTGGCTGGTAACGATAATGATTTAAAACCAGATCTTCAACTGCAAAGGGCTAGTCGAGTTGGATTTTATGGCTGTTGGTTAAGTTTTAAGGCAGTAGATGAACAAAAAAAACTTATTAAGTCTGGTGATGGAGTTAATAAATATTTGTTCATCTTTAAAGATAGCTTGTCCAAAAGAGATTATTCTCGACTTTGCCGGGTGATTAATCACATCAGGTCTTCGGGGTTAACACAGTAATTTCTGCGTTTTCCTTAAGTTCAGGAAAATCTAAAGTGTAGTGTAAACCTCTGCTTTCTTTACGCTCCATTGCACAACGAATAATAAGTTCAGCAACCTGCACTAAATTTCTCAACTCAAGCAAATTGTTCGATACTCTAAAATTACGATAATAGTCCTGGATTTCTTTTTGTAATAACTCAACTCTATGCAAGGCACGCTCTAGACGTTTGGTGGTGCGAACAATGCCAACGTAATCCCACATAAATAAACGCAATTCATGCCAGTTATGTTGAATTACGACTTCCTCATCTGAGTCTGTTACACGACTTTCATCCCATGCGGGTAAAGTAATAGAAGTATGGGTTTTGTCTAATGATTCTGTTATGTCAAAAGCAGCGGCCCGGGCAAAGACCAGACATTCTAAAAGAGAATTACTTGCCATACGGTTTGCGCCATGTAAACCGGTATAAGCGACTTCACCAATGGCATACAAATTTGTTATATCTGTTTGGCCTTTTTTATTAATCATCACACCGCCGCAGGTATAATGAGCAGCAGGCACAACGGGGATAGGCTGTTGGGTGATGTCTATGCCTAAAGATAAGGTTTTCTCAATGATGTTAGGAAAATGTTGCTTGATAAAGTCAGCCGATTTGTGACTGATATCAAGATACATGCAGTCGGCACCTAAACGCTTCATTTCAAAATCGATGGCACGGGCAACAATATCCCTTGGAGCTAGTTCTGCGCGCTCATCAAAACTTGGCATGAAACGGCTACCGTCTGGACGCTTTAATATTGCGCCTTCTCCTCTCAATGCTTCAGTGATTAAAAAAGTTCCGGCATCAGGATGAAATAAGCAAGTTGGATGAAATTGATTAAATTCCATATTGGCTACCCGACAACCTGCTCGCCAAGCCATAGCTACACCATCACCACTTGCAACGTCGGGGTTGGAAGTATATTGATAAACTTTACTTGCGCCACCCGTTGCTAATATTGTTTTTTTTGCTTGAATACTTTCAACTTTTTCATTATTTCTATTCCAAATGTAGGCACCTACACATTTACTTTCGTCATCAGATTTTATTTTGGTACTCCCTGTACCCCCTGTACTCACTGTACTTTCTGTATTTTCTGAAGATGGAGAGGGAGAGGGAGAACAAATTAAATCAATCGCATTGTATCGTTCAAAAAGTCTTATTCGGCTGTGTTGTTTTACTCGGCTTACTAAAGTGGTCTGTACCGCTTGTCCGGTAGCATCAGCTGAGTGTAGAATTCGACGGTGGCTATGGCCACCCTCACGAGTGAGGTGATAACGAACATCACCATTGTTATTTGACTCTTGATCGAAATTGACACCTTGTTCAATTAACCACTCGAGACAAGCTTTGGCATTTTCGGCTGTATATTGGACGATATCTTCGTCACAAAGACCTGCACCTGAAATTAATGTATCAGAAACATGTGAAGTAATACTGTCATTTTCATCAAAAACAGCAGCGATACCACCTTGCGCATAAAACGTGGAACCTTCATTTACCGGGCCTTTACTTAAAATAATAACATCAGCATTTTGTGCTAAATGCAATGCAAGTGTTAACCCGGCAGCGCCGCTGCCAATGATTAATACATCGCAATTGTGTTGTTGATTCATAAATGTTTAATTTTCATGTACTATACAGAGGGTGCGATATTAACGTTAATTGGCCTTACGGGACAGTAAAAACAGATAACTAAGCATAGATATTAAAAAAATAAAATATTTTCGAACTTTTTGAAACACCAGCGGTCTTACTTGATGTGTTGATTATGAGCCAGATATTAAGCAGTTTTATCAATTGTAATAATTTGCGTTAAAATTTTTTTAGTGATTAATAATTTTGACCGGATAGTTAGATTGGTTATTTAGGAGAAGTGGCTCGAATGAGCGAACAAAACGTCGATCAAAAATTGGTTGAGCGGGTTCAGAGTGGCGATAAAAACGCTTTTAATCTGCTAGTAATAAAGTATCAACATAAAGTGGCAAATTTAGTTTCTCGCTATGTTAAAAATCAGAGCGATGTGCCGGATATAGTACAAGAGGCGTTTATTAAGGCGTACCGTGCATTACCGAACTTCCGTGGGGAAAGTGCATTTTATACTTGGTTATATCGGATAGCAGTAAATAGTGCTAAAAATCATCTGGTCGCTAGTGGTCGTAAACCACCGGGTTCAGACATTGAAATTGAAAATGCAGAAATTTATGACAGTGGTGAGGCCCTAAGAGAAAATGCTTCACCTGAGAAGTTGTTATTAACCAATGAAATAAAGGAGGTTATATTTAGTACCATTGAGCAATTACCTGAAGATTTACGCACAGCGATAAATTTACGGGAGCTTGAAGGTTTAAGTTATGAAGAGATTGCAGTAATCATGGAGTGCCCTGTTGGCACTGTTCGTTCCAGAATTTTTAGAGCTCGTGATGCTGTGGATAAGAAAATTAGACCTTTACTGAGAGCCTAGTGCAAAGAAATTAGTGCAATGAAAGTAGGTTTAATGCTTCAGAACGAAATATAACCAAATTGAAATAAATTTGAGAGTTGGCTATAATTAGTATGGTTTCTGGTAGTAGTTGACTTTTAAAGTGTTTTTAAGATTTTTTAAAGGTAAATGTATGAGTGAAAGTAAGTTTGAGACAGTATCATCACTTGTTGATAATTATCAGCAAGACGATGCAACTTTTGATGAATTAGTCAAAGATAGTGAATTGTCTGATACTTGGGATAGATATCATCTAATTGGTGATGTTATGCGAAATGATATTCCGCAGGCATTTCAGTTGGATTTAGCTAGTAGTATAGCCGCTGCCATTGAGCAGGAACCAACGGTTCTGGCACCAGCTAATACATCAAAATCCTCCCAAAATGAACCAAATAATTATACGAAAATATTAAAAGCCAAAGTTATACAATTTGCCAAACCTTTTGGTCAGATTGCTATTGCAGCCTCTGCTGCGGGTTTAATGGTGTTGGGTGTACAACAAAATGTAGCGACTAACGATACAATCACTCCTAGTCAAACGGTACAGACAATTCCTTTCGGTGGAATGCTTGATCCAGTCAGTTACAACGTTAATCAACCCAATAGGACTTCTCAGCAACAAGCTTATGTAGAACAACAGCGTCGTTTTCAGGCTTTATTGTCTGACCATCAACAACAGATAAAATTAAAATCTGTTGGAACGAAGTCTGCTTCTTTAGATCCTTCAACTGACAATAACCAACAGGTTAAAGATTTGCCTAAATGATGTTATTTATCCGTTTTATTTTGCTGTTTAGCATAAGCTTTACAGCAAGTGGTGTAGAAAATATTCAAGCGAAAGAATCACTTGAAAGGCTTTCAAAATCCCTTCAGCAACTTAACTTCAGTACTTCATTTGTCGTCGTCAAAAATAATCAAGCAGAACCGTATCATTGGTTTCATGGTATCGGTGAAGATAATGTTGAGTTAGAAATATTATCTTTATTAAATGGTCCCCGACGTGATGTATTACGTAAAGGTGAAGTGGTTAGTTATATTGAGCCTGAGTTGCCCCCTTATTCTGTAATTTCTCCTCAAATAAGTGGCCCTATACCTGCTATTTTAAGTCAGGATATTAGCTTGTTAGCATCAAGTTATGATTTTATTCCTGTGGGTCGAAGTAGAGTTCTGGGACGACCGGCACAACTTATTCGAATTGTTTCGAAGGATCAACATAGGTTTGGTCATTGGTTGTGGTTAGATCAAACCACTGGTTTATTGTTGAAACTGGCGATTATCACCAAGAAAGGTCAATTATTAGAGCAAGTGCAATTTACTCATTTGGATATCACAGATGAACCGTCTGAAAGTATACAACAGTTGCAATCAGCTGAATTACCCCACGTGATTGAGTTACCTAAAAGCCATCAGGATAACCAATTATCCTGGCAAGTAAATTGGTTGCCGCAATCATTCAAACGTTTAAAAGCGAACAGACACAGGATTAACAGTAATAAACAGCCTGTAGAGTTTATGCTGTATAGTGATGGTTTAGTTGAATTTTCTGTTTATGTCAGTCCCAGTAAAGATAAGCAAAGGGCTGTCGAGTACGTAATGGATGGTGCCACTGTTGTGTTGAATCAGGCTGTAAATGGGTTTGAAGTAAGCGTAGTCGGTAAAATTCCGGCACTTACCGCCAAAAAAATTGCTAATTCAGTTGTGTTAGATAAAAGAACATTCTTAAATAAAAATACTCAACCATGATAGAAGAACAAGCAGTAGTTATTGCGGTCAATCAAGAATTGATTACGGTTCAAAGTCAGGTGAAATCAACCTGCAGTAGTTGTCAGCAGGTTGATACTTGCGGCAGTGGTTTGGTTGCCAAAGCATTGCCTAAAAGAAAGTTAACATTAGATTTAACAACATCGTTAGACGTAAAAGTTGGAGATAAGGTTACTTTAGCAATACCTGAAAGTGATTTGTTGCAAACAGCTTGGCAAGTATATCTATGGCCGTTAATAGGCTTAATACTATTTTCTGCAATCGGACAATCTTTAGTTCAGTCGCAAATTTTACCACACGAAATATTGGCGATAATCATGGGCTCACTTGGCGGTTATTTAGGATATAGAATAGCCGGGTTTAGGCTGAAATCTTCAAATCAATCGTTAAATCTATTACCGAAAATTATAAATGTTGATGCTCAAAACATCCCCATTACAGAAATTATTGAATAATTTTTAACAAAAGATAGCCCCTCAAGCATTAAATTAATTAAACTGATATTCTTAATCAATAACTTTTATAGCTTTTCAATGATTACTTCTTGTATAATTCCCGTATATAGTGACAAGTGATGAGTTTAATTGATTTCTATTGATCCTCTTTTCTTGTACCCCAGCTTGTACCTCGCTTTAATTTAGCAGTACATTAAGAAGAGAAAATTACTTAAAAATGAAAAACATAAGAAACTTTTCAATCATTGCCCATATTGATCATGGTAAATCTACACTGTCAGATCGTCTTATTCAGTATTGTGGTGGTTTGCAAGATCGTGAAATGGAAGCACAAGTGCTTGACTCTATGGATATTGAGCGAGAGCGTGGCATTACCATAAAAGCGCAAAGTGTAACGTTAAATTACGAAGCTAAAAATGGCGAAACCTACCAGCTTAACTTTATTGATACTCCAGGACATGTTGATTTTTCTTATGAAGTATCTCGTTCATTGGCTTCTTGTGAAGGCGCTTTGTTAGTTGTAGATGCAGGTCAGGGCGTAGAAGCTCAAACAGTGGCGAACTGTTATACGGCTATTGAAATGGATCTTGAAGTTATACCTATCCTGAATAAAATTGATTTGCCCCAAGCTGATCCAGAACGCGTCAGTGAAGAGATTGAACATATTATAGGTATTGACGCAACTGATGCAGTAACTTGTTCAGCAAAAACCGGTGTAGGTATTGAAGATGTACTGGAAACCATTGTAGCGAATATACCTGGGCCAGAAGGTGATCCTGAAGCGCCGTTACAAGCTTTAATTGTTGATTCATGGTTTGATAATTACCAAGGCGTGGTTTCATTGATCCGAGTAATTAATGGTCAAGTGAAAAAGGGCGACAAATTGTTGGTAATGTCGACCAGGCAAACTCACTTGATAGATAAAGTGGGGATCTTTACACCTAAACAAACCGAAACTGGAATTTTAAGAGCTGGTGAAGTTGGTTTTGTTATTGCGGGTATTAAAGAAATTCACGGTGCACCGGTAGGCGATACGTTAACTATTTCCAAGAAAGAAACTAAAGCAGCTTTACCTGGGTTTAAAAAGGTACAGCCGCAAGTTTATGCGGGTATATTTCCGATCAGCTCTGATGATTACGAAAACTTCCGTGATGCGTTGAATAAATTAAGCCTGAACGATGCCTCATTATTTTTTGAACCAGAGAATTCATCAGCTTTAGGTTTTGGTTTCAGAATTGGCTTTCTTGGTATGCTGCACATGGAAATTATTCAGGAACGTTTAGCGCGTGAATATGATCTTGATTTAATAACCACAGCTCCAACGGTAAATTATGAAATTGTTTGTACAAATGGTGAAGTTTTATCTATTGATAATCCTGCTGATTTGCCCGCTCTTAATAATATAGATGAAATACGTGAACCAATTGTTCAGGCTAATATTTTAGTGCCACAAGAATATTTAGGTAATGTTATTACTTTGTGTATTGAAAAACGAGGAATGCAAAAAGACCTTATTTATCATGGGAATCAAGTAGCTGTTACCTATGAATTACCAATGGCTGAAGTTGTGATGGACTTTTTTGATAAATTAAAATCTACCAGTCGGGGTTACGCTTCATTGGATTATCATTTTATTCGTTTTGAACCTGCCGATATGGTTAGAGTTGATGTGATGATAAACGGTGATCGAGTTGATGCCTTGGCGATGATCACACATAGAGCCAATTCAATTCCTCGTGGGCGTTCTTTAGTTGATAAACTTAAAGAGCTTATACATCGTCAAATGTTTGATATTGCTATTCAAGCTGCAATTGGTAACAACGTTATTGCAAGAACTACTGTAAAGCAATTGCGTAAAAACGTAACTGCTAAATGTTATGGTGGTGATATTAGCCGTAAGAAGAAGCTGTTACAGAAACAAAAAGAAGGTAAAAAGCGCATGAAACAAGTAGGTAACGTTGAAGTACCTCAAGAAGCGTTTTTAGCTGTGCTTAAACTAGATAAATAAATGTTCTTGAACATAGAACATCACAATGGATAATTAGGGAAATTATGGCTGTTTATTTTTCAATATTTTTGGTGGTTATTACTGCTCTTACAGGCATTGTATGGCTGGCAGATAAGTTTTTTTTGGCCCCTCAACGTAGAATGAATCTTGTTGATGCGCAAAGTCAGTGTAGTAGTGAATTAACTGAAGAGGCAAAAACAAAAATAACTCAGCCTTCAGCTGTAGTTGATACATCAGTGCAAATATTTCCAGTAATTGCCTTTGTATTAATTTTGCGGTCATTTTTGTATGAGCCATTTCAAATACCATCAGGTTCAATGATGCCAACCTTGCTAGATGGGGATTTTATTTTAGTTAATAAATTTAATTATGGTCTACGTGATCCTGTTGTCCGTAACAAATTTTTTGAAATTGGTTTGCCTGAACGTGGCGATGTGGTGGTATTTAAGTATCCTGAAGACCCACAAATTGACTATATCAAGCGGGTTATAGGTTTACCTGGTGATCGGGTTATTTATCGTAACAAAGTACTTCATATTAAAGTTGCTTGCCAGGAATCAGATAAGAAGTGTCCTGAATTTGAACCTGTTGTGCAAAATCTTATAAATAATGATGAATATCGTGATGGTCGGTATCAATTGACACGCTACAGCTCAACTCTGTCAGACAGAACTCACGATCTTTTAGTCAATAATCAAACATTGTCTCGCACTACTCATTACTATAAACAACCTGGCACAGAGCCTGATGAATTTGTTGTTCCACAGGGGCACTATTTTGTTATGGGTGATAACCGGGATAATAGTTTAGATGGTCGTTTCTGGGGTTTTGTACCTGAAGAAAATCTTGTCGGTGAAGCTGTATTTATTTGGATGAGTTTTGATTTTGATAGAAGTCAAGACAGTTGGTTGCCACATTGGATCCCGACTGATGTTCGTTTTAAACGCTTAGGCGGAATTAATTAACTGTGAAAAAGCTCAGTTCTGAAAACAAAAAGATAGCCATTGCTCGATTAACCAGACGGTTGGGTTACACTTTTAAAAAGCCTAAGCTGTTAACCCAAGCTTTAACTCATCGTAGCGCTAAAGGTGAACATAATGAGCGACTCGAATTTTTGGGTGATTCCATTCTGGGGTTCGTTATTGCTCAAGCTTTATATGAAATGTTTCCTGAACAAGATGAAGGTGATTTAACGCGAATGCGTTCCAGTTTGGTTAAAGGTGTAACGTTAGCTGAAATTGGCCGATGTTTCGAGTTAGGGGACCACCTTATCCTGGGACCCGGAGAATTAAAAAGTGGTGGGCATCGTCGAGAATCCATTTTAGAGGATGTCGTGGAAGCTATAATTGGTGCGGTATTTTTAGATTCGGATATAGCAAGCTGTAAAAGTTTGATTTTGTCTTGGTATTCGCAACGGTTGGCTGTTATTAAGCCTGGCAATGAACAAAAAGATCCAAAAACCCGCCTGCAGGAATATTTACAAGGGAGAAAAATACCCCTGCCTAATTATGAGGTTATTCATATTACAGGGCAGTCACATAATCAGGAATTTACGGTTTGTTGTACTACACCGATGCTCAAAACAGAAGTTATTGCTAAAGGCACTAGTCGTCGTAAAGCTGAGCAAGCAGCAGCACAACAAGTATTAGATTTAGTTCTTCTTGAAAACAAGAAAAAAAAGTAAATATCATGACAATTGAAAAAACTCATTGTGGTCTCATCGCCATAGTTGGACGCCCTAATGTGGGTAAATCGACTTTGCTTAACAGCTTACTTGGTCAAAAAATAAGTATAACCTCCCGTAAACCGCAAACTACCCGACATCGAATTTTAGGTATATTAACCGAAAACAAGCATCAAGCTGTTTTGGTTGATACTCCGGGTTTGCATTCTGATGAAAAACGAGCCATTAACCGCTTAATGAACCGAGCGGCCAGCAGTTCAATCGCAGAAGTTGAATTAGTGCTTTTTCTCGTTGAAGGAACACACTGGACAACAGACGACGAGCTAACTCTTGGCAAAATTAAAAAAAGCAGTGCATCTTGTATTTTGGTCGTGAATAAAATCGATAATGTTCAAAATAAAGAAGAACTGTTGCCACATCTGCAAAAAATCGCCAAGAAATTGGATTTTAAAGAAATTGTACCTATTTCAGCAAGTAAAGGTGATAATGTAGATAAAATTAAGGCGCTTTGTTTTTCTTCAATACCAGAAGGTGAATTTTGGTTCCCTGAGGATCATATAACTGACCGTTCAAGTCGATTTATGGCGTCTGAAATCATTCGAGAAAAACTTATACGTTTTACTGGTGATGAATTACCATATTCCATTACTGTAGAAATAGAGCAGTTTAAACAAGACGAGAAGGGTATTTTACATATTAATGCTCTGGTATTGGTTGAACGCAATAGTCAAAAACGTATGGTAATAGGTAAAAAAGGCGAACGATTAAAAACAATTGGTCAAGAAGCCCGTCGTGATATGGAAACATTATTTGGTCAGAAAGTTTTTCTTGAAACCTGGGTTAAAATTAAATCAGGTTGGGCCGATGACGAACGAGCGCTTAGAAGCTTAGGATATGGTGATGACTATTCTGGTTAATACTGGTTATTTATTTTTTAGAAATTGGTGATGGATGTCATTGAGCAATCGGCATTTGTCCTGCATAGTCGCCCCTATCGTGAACATCAACAAATTGTTGATTTATTAACGGAACATAACGGAAAAGTATCAGCCGTTGTTTATACTGGCAAAACTAACAAGTCTAATAAAAAAGGCTTGTTACAGCCTTTTAGCCCGCTTAATGTGGTATTGAAAGGCCGAAGTAGTTTAAAAAACCTTAGCCGTATTGAAGCTTCGCAAAAGTCATACACATTAAAAGGTGATCATTTATATAGTGGTTTTTATATGAATGAACTTTTAGTACGCTTGTTAGGGGAGCTTATTGCTTGCCCGAGTCTGTTTCATCATTATCAATTAAGTTTAATAGCTTTAACAAATCAACATTCAATTGAACCTATTTTGAGAAAATTTGAATTAGATTTACTTGATGAATTAGGTTTATCACTGGATTTTTCCCCTATATTTGAATATGAGGCTGATAGTTTTTATTATATTGCAGAACAAGGGTTTGTGCCTTCGATTGATGAACTGAAATTGCCAAAATATAACAGGCAGCATTTACAAGCTATTGCTCAGCAAGATTTATCCCTTGATACCGTATTACGATGTAATAAACTATTAATGCGGCAAGTTTTAAACATCTTGCTTGGTGGTAAACCATTGAATAGTCGTAAGCTCTTTACTAAGAACTAAGAACTAAGAACTAATCAACAAACAATAACAAACAATAACAAACAATAACAAACGGGAATTAAGCCATGAGTGAACTTTTATTAGGTGTTAACGTTGATCATATTGCAACACTCCGCCAGGCAAGAGGGACAAATTATCCTGATCCTGTTTATGCAGCATCTGTTGCAGAGCATTGTGGAGCTGACGGTATTACGGTGCATTTACGTGAAGATCGTCGCCATATACAAGATCGGGACATTTATGTCTTAAAAGAAACACTGCAGACACGTATGAATTTGGAAATGGCGGTGACTGACGAAATGTTAGCTATTGCTTGTGACGTTAAACCTGTTTTTTGTTGTTTAGTACCCGAAAAGCGTGAAGAACTAACTACAGAAGGGGGGTTGGACGTAATAGGGCAATTAGATAAAATTTCTAATGCCGTTGAAACATTAACTCAGGCTGGCATTAAAACCAGTTTGTTTATTGATGCGGATAAAAAGCAAATAGATGCTGCTGTTGCAAGCAAAGCACCCTTTATTGAAATTCATACCGGACATTATGCTGATGCTGAAACAGAAGAAGCTCAACAAGCAGAGTTGTTTAGGATAACTGAAGGGATAAAATATGCCCATGCTCAAGGTTTGAAAGTGAATGCAGGTCATGGCTTAAATTACTTTAATGTAAAACCTATCGCTGCGATTGAGGAAATTATTGAATTAAATATTGGTCATGCAATTATTGCTCGCGCAGCAATTGACGGTTTGGATAAGGCGATTAGAGATATGAAAAAACTTATGCAAGAAGCCAGACAGTCAATTTAATTTGATTTAATGTAATATACCAATACCAATATCGTAGTTAATTGATTATATACAAGTGTAGAATGGGTTAGCCACCAGCGTAGTCCATCATTTTTTTTGCATCTACATCTAATAATACAATTCGCATTAAATAAATGGTCAATATTCAATGATTAGTGCATGGATGCACGTAAGTAGGATAACGCAGGAGCAGTTATCGAGGATAAATTGCCAGTAGCACAGGTTTTTTGCTCCAGACAAAACCTAAGAGCTGTGACGTGCATGGATGCCTAGGAGCTGCCATGTCGGCACAGGTTTTTAGTTCCAGACAAAACCTAAGTACCGACATCCATGTCGGCACAGGTTTTTAGTTCCAGACAAAACCTAAGTACCGACATCCATGTCGGCAACGCAGCTAGTGGTGATTTAGATCATATGAAGATGATCACTTATTTAGTGCGATTGGTATAAGTATTCAACACCTGATCTAACTCATTTCTGAATTTAGGGAATCCAATACTTTAGGTGCTTCAATTATCACATTTTCTAAATGCTCAAAAAATTCCATAAACTCAGGCTCTAAGTCATCTAGGCTAACTTCTTTTTTCAATCTGGTTTCTAAGTGTTGAGTTATTCCACCCAGATTAGGAACGCCGGAATAACAGCAGGCTCCGTTAAGTTTGTGGATAATTACTTTTATTTGTTCAACATCCTGACAAGTCAGTGCCTCATTCAATTGCAATTTAGTTTCGGGTAAACTTTTAGCCAAGCCAGTAAGCATTTCCTTGGCGAGATCTGTTTTTTGTTCAGCGCGCTTTAACGCCAATGACCAATCTATAACACTCTTAGTTTTGCTAGGCTCTTCTAAATATCTTTTAATTTTGGCTTCAAGCTGGGCATTAACGATTAAATTAAGATCGCAGTATTCATAAATAGTATGACGCAACATAGTTTCATTAATAGGCTTAGTCATATAAGAATTGAAACCTTGCTGCAATAGTTTTTCTTTTTCACCACTTAAAGCATGCGCTGTTACTGCAATTATCGGTGTGTCGTCATTTAATGTGCTGTTTTTGATTACACTTAATGCGGTGACTCCATCCATAATTGGCATTTGAATATCCATATAAATAAGCGCAAACTTTTCATTTTGACAAAGATTAACGGCTTCCTGACCATTGGCAGCAGTGCTCACTTCACTGACTTGTTCCAGCAGCAATGCTTTAATCAATTTAAGGTTAGCTTCATTATCGTCAACAGCGAGCACTTTTACCGGAATAATTTTTTCATTAGCTAAAACTTTATTATTTTCAACTTGGGGTATCAGTACTTTGCTTAAACGAGTCGGTGTTATTGGTTTACTTGAACAACTTAAAGCCCCACTGGCAATTAGTGCTTCTTGCAGGTTAGGGGAGTTACTGTTAACAGCGAGATGAATAGCGGGTATTTTCAGTTTAATAGCACCAATAAGGTTTTTTAAATCATTAAGTGCAGATGGCGATACATCATGGGTGATTAGCGCAAAGTCATAATGAGTTTTTTGTTTCAATGCTTTTTCAAGCTGTTTTAAACTGGTTACCTGATGCACGAGCATGTCCCAGTTTTCCATTATTTCACTGGTGGCGACTCTGCTGTGGGAATGTTGTTCAAAATAAAGTATTCGCTTACCTGACAATTTATTAGTATTTGTCATCGATATCAGTGGTAATGGGTTTATTTCGCATTTGAAGGTAAACCAAAAAGATGAGCCTTGATTTGTATTACTTGAAAAACCAATACTTCCTTGCATTTCTTTGGCTAAACGTTGTGAAATAACTAAACCTAAACCCGTTCCTCCGTAAAGGCGGGTAACACTTTTATCTGCTTGTCCAAAGGCTTCAAAAATACTTTTTTGTTGCTCTTTGTTAATACCTACACCTGTATCGTTAACAGTCACTTTAACTAATGCTGAAAATGAGTCGATAAATTCGCTATCTATATCTATGCTAACAGAGCCTTTCTCTGTAAATTTGATCGCATTACTGGCTAAATTAATGATAATTTGTTTGATCCGCATAGCATCGCCGATGAACGAATCAGGTAACAGCTGAGCAATGCGTAAGGAAAAGTCGATATTTTTTTTGTGAGCGCTTGGAGCCAATAAAGTTAATGTTTCTTCAACAGATTCGCGCATTGAAAAAGGTATTTTCTCAATTCTCATTTTCCCGGCATCAAGTTTTGAAAAATCTAGAATATCGTTAATAATTGCCAGAAGGTTATTGGCGGAACGTTCAATTGTCTGCAAATAATCACGTTGTGTTTCACTTAACGGAGTCTTTAAAACTTGACGGGTAAAACCGATAACACCATTTAAAGGAGTTCTTAACTCGTGACTCATGTTTGCCAGAAATTCAGATTTAACGCGGTTGGCTTCTTGTGCTTTACGTTTGGAAATATCTAATTCAACATTTTGAATCTCGAACTGTTCCAAGCTTTCTCTTAAATCAATTGTCGCTTGATCAATGCTTCGTTGCATTTCATCCTGGTAATCTCCAAGCGATTGAGCCATCGCATTGATACCATTTTTTAAAAAGTGTAATTCTCCAATTAATTGGCCACTAACCCTGCTTCCCAGTTTACCTTCATGTATACGATTAACTGTTTTTAACATTGAGTTAACAGGAATTATTACTTTTTTGATTAATCGAATAGCAAAAAAACCGCTGATAAGAGTACCAAAAAAAACAATGAGGCAGGCGTAAAGTATTTGAGTTTGCTGATCAAACTTAATTTTATTACGATCTATTTGCATAGCAATATAACCGACATTTCCCTGTCGATTATTCATTGTATTGAATACTTCGTTTTCAATGATAATTGGTGTTCTAAAAATCAAATAATCATCTAACGCTTCCATAGTGGTTGTTGATGGGATATTTTCTATTTCTGGTACACGCATTGTATTAGTAAATTCATGATAAGCGCTGGTAACAAAAATTTGGTTTTCTTTGGTAAACACCACAATGCTTTTTACAATGCTTGACTGACTTCTATGTGCAAAATTGATCAGCTGACGCAATTGAGTTCGATCATTATTGATAATAGGTGCTACGCTGGCAATCGCTAAAGGTTCAATAATACTTTGTGAACGGAAGTTGAGAAAATGATCCAATTCAATATAACGGTTGTAGGAGAAATAGGCAGCGATACTGAAACCAATCACAGTGGTTGGCAATATTGTAAGTAAAATTACCCAGTCTTTGAGGCTTATTTTGTGCATGTCTTCTTGAACTTAGTGTAAAATTATTTATTTTATAAATTGTATCATGTCATAAGCTAGCGTAGATATATACCCAGTATCAGAATATGTAGTTTTTAGCATATTACTAGTGCTTGTATTTTGTACAATTGTGCATTTTAAATCAGATTAGTGATGTTCTTTGGGGTAGTTATCTGCTTGGAATTGTCATGAGGCATTCTTAATTAATTAATTTAATAAATAAATGAAAGTAAATGCAAATGAGTGCAAGTAAAAGTAAGTAAAAACAAGTAATAATAGAATTGGTAAAATAAGTATGGCAAATTTTTTTAAAGCGAGTAATAAAAAACAGTCTTTGGGTCAGTCTATAAAAATTAAGGTTGAACGAATAGACATAAATGGCCGGGGCGTTGGGCGTCATCAAAATAAACCTGTTTTTATTGATGGTGCTTTGCCGGGAGAGATTGTCTCGGTCAAAATAATTGAGCAAAAAGGCAAATATTATCGGGCAAAATTACTGAATGTTGACCAAAGTCATCAGCAACGTATTTCACCAAAGTGCCGTCATTTTAATATTTGTGGCGGATGTGATTTACAGCATCTTGCATTTTCTGAACATATTACATTTAAACAACAAAAGGTTACTGAGTTATTTGCAAGAAGTGCTATAAACGGTGATTTGCCCTGGCAATCTCCAATAAAAGGAACTCCATGGAATTATCGGCGTAAAGCCCGAATAGGTGTTCAATATGATAAAAATGGTCATGTAACCATTGGTTTTAGGCAAAAGGCAACAAATACACTTGCTGCTATTAAATCATGTCAGGTGTTAGTTGAGCCATTTGTTGATATTTTTGTGATACTTAAACCTTTACTGGATCAATTAACCGTTAGTCAATCAATAGGTCATATTGAGGTTATTGCTACTGAACACCTAACTTTGGTTGTTCGTCAATTAAAGCCTTTAAACAGTGTAGATAAAAATTTATGGCTTAAATATGCGGACCAATATCATTGGCAAGTTTTTATCAATAACGGTAAAGATATTAACGCCATTACTCCAAATAGTCCCTTACACTACACGCTGGGGGAAAACTCATTGTTTCCAAACATTGAGCTGGATTTTGATGTTGATAATTTCATTCAGGTGAACCATCAGGTGAATGTTGAAATGGTTAAACAGGCTATCGATTGGTTGGAGTTAAAACAAACAGATAAGGTGCTGGATCTATTTTGTGGTTTAGGAAATTTCAGTTTGCCAATGGCAACAAAAGTTCAACAGGTAATAGGTGTTGAAGGTGTTCACTCTATGGTTGAGCAAGCCAGTAATAACGCTAAAAATAATACTATTGATAATTGCAATTTTTATCAGGCAGATTTAAGTGCAAACTGGATAAGCGAACCTTGGGCACAACATTCTTTTACTAAAGCTTTATTAGATCCTGCACGGGGTGGAGCCTATGAAGCTGTTTGCCAAATAGTAAAATTGAAAGTGCCACAAATTTTATATGTAAGCTGTGAACCAACTACCTTAGCTAAAGATTGTCAGTATTTATTATCTAAGGGTTATAAAATTGAAAAAATTGCGCTAATGGATATGTTTGGTCAAACGAAGCATGTAGAGGTTATGGTGCTGTTTAAAAGACAAGAAAAAACCGGAAAAAGATAGCTGTCATATGTCTGTATCGCCTGTTACAATGGGCTTTGCAAGCTATTTGTAATTCATCCGTCATGCAAACGTCGGCAAACGAAAGTAACAAAAAGCAAGCGCAAGAAACCAACAAGTTGATACCCAGCTTGATACCCAGAACGCAAATCCTTACATTTTATGAATGGGTATCAAGTGAAGTCTAAATTATGAGGCATACCAATGCTTACAGCTCGATTTCTCGATGTAAATCTAAACAAGTTATATAATAAAGACAGGCTAGTAGCTCACCGTGTTGGGCTTTATGCGAGAATAAGAAAAACAGGAGCAATTTCTTTTGTATATCGTTATGTTTGGAATGATAAACAAAAAACAATCACAATTGGAAAATACCCCGCGTTATCTATTAAAGATGCTGCTGAAATTGTCGCAGAGCATAATAATAATCTAGAAAAAGATATCGAACCAGGTAACGCTGCCAGAGTTAAAAAGTTAGAAGTTATTTCCGAATTAACTATTGAGCAAGCGATCCGTAAATGGCACGCGTATCATTTTAGAAACCATAAAAAGTTGTTAGATCCCTCTAGGGGACAGCCAAGAACCGTTATGGCAGCATACGAAAATCATATTTTTCCCAAATTAGGAAAAATTCTTTGGGATAGTTCAGATCGCAGGATATGGAGTGAACAACTTTTACGTGTTGCTGAAACAGCCCCTTTCGTAGCATCTTTAATACTAACTGCTGCTAAACAAGCAAGTGAACATTTGCATTACACCGGTTTTATAACGGTAAAGCCTCTGGAAGGTGTTACAGCTTCCAGGGCTCTTGGTATTAAAAAGAACAAAAGAAAAAGAGTACTTGAAGATTGGGAAATCAATCTGGTGTGGAAACACCTGAATTTAAGTCGTGTATCAGAAAAAACGAAAATACTGTTTCAACTTTGTTTGATCTATGGGTGTAGAACTATGGAATTAAGACTTGCAGAGCGTGACCATTTTGATTTTAAAAAAATGATCTGGACGGTCCCTGAAGAACTGACAAAGGTTGAGGCATTGACAAAAGACGGTGTTATTTCCCACATTCCCAATATTCGACGGCCTATTTTGGATGAAACAGCAGCTATGATAAAAAGAGCTATGATGTTGAGTAATGGTGCCAGATATGTGTTTACTCAAGAAAAAACAGATAAACCCGTTGGAGGAACTGCAATGCTAAAGGTTAGTTCTGATATTACTAACAGAATAAACAAACATGAATTACTAACTAAACCCTTTAAGCATTGGACCAAGCACGATCTTAGACGTACTCTCAGAACCAACATGAGTAGAATAGCACCACAAGCGGTTGCGGAAAAAATGATGGGGCATGTATTTAAGGATGTGCAGGGAACGTATGATCATCATGACTATTTAGATGAAATGAAGGAGTATTATCAGATTTGGTACAATAAATTAATGAAAATTGTTAATGATAGTGACGTTATTGCTTTTCAAAAAGTTGAATGATTTGTATGAGTATCAACGTGGTTTAATATTTTTGAAATATTGAGTGTGCTATTGTCAGAAAATTTAACGATCTGACTAATGGATAGTTGACATGATGTGTAAACGTTCTATCTCGGTATGGGGCACAAAGCGCCATAGCTTTTGCCTATAGTTTAGTAATTTTTGTATTTTTAAAATTAAAGCACAACCAAAATTTAACATTTGATATCCCTCAAATTAAGTAAAAACGTATTTAAAGCTGCTTGTTTAAAAATATTAACTTTTGTTCCACCGCTTTAATTACGTTTTTGGTGCTACTTGAGGATACGCCTACGTTCTTTAAAAGTTCACTAATATTTAACATATTGTCCATGAGCTTTTGAGCAATTGGTTTTATTTCCTTTGGGTTGATACCTGCTTGTCTAGCCATAAGCTCAAGTGACCTTTTACTAGGGCCGATACCATCTCCAGCAAATGAGGTCATATGCTCCTTATATGGGGATGGAGAATAAACCACGTCATAAAAGGGAGATAAGCGCCAATTGTTACTATCATCGCATAAAAATGCGAAATTTTTGGCATGATCATCTTGATTACAAATCAGATAGTTAAACAGTGCTCTGCTGATCAGTTTTCTTGCTTCACTAACACCACACATCATACGAGTCGCTTTTATTAGGTCAATATAATCAAGAGATGGTTCGCGAAATGATGCATCTAGAAGACCGCTTGCGGAAATCATGTGAAGTCGTCCATTACCTTCAATACAGTCAAATCTATCCTGCCGAAGCCAAAACCTATTAGGATCAGCTTCGAGTAAATCAAAGCCAGCAGTTTCAATATCGCATTGATTCGCTAGTGTCATACAGCAGTATTCGACTAAACTTTCGTCATGGGCAAGATCGAATTTTTCTGAAGTAAGCTTGATTATGCTAGGTTTTCCTTTTGCGTATCTGTTCGTGGTATATGTACCGTCGGCTAAAAGTGTGGCATTGATCTTCGGTCTAGCTCCACCAGAGCCTGCCGTATTCATCAGACTTTCAACTAGCTCTGTTTCAGTACCTTCAAATTCGTCGACCGCCTGCTTACCCAGTTCTTGAATAGAGTACTCTTGGGGGCTTCCTGTGGCGAGTTCTATCGTTGGTTCATAATACAAAGCACCTAGGCAGTTATCACCAATAAACGCGAGGCGTTCAAGCTGTGTAATGGCTTTAGGATCATACTCGTTTTTTCTAAATATCTTATCCATTAGGTACAGTCCCCATCCGTCAGGCAGGCTGTCTGCGAAAACGCCGTGCAGTCTTTTATGTGGTATTTGTGGAGCGAGTTGGGCTTCTAAGGATTCTTCTAATGCAAAAGGTGAAATATTTGAATAAAGATTTAAGTATTCGTCATTGTACTGAAAGTATATGCCAGTTTTATTTTCTGCGAGTTCTCCCACCTTGATAGCATTGCCATTAGAGAGCTTTCGTTTCACAATAAGTTTATGCTCAAGCATCTTTTAACACCTCATCTAGGTTTTTTGGGGTTTCAGACAACTGGGTGAGTTTTTTCAATTCGGTCAGCTTACCTATTTCTGCGTAAATCATGAGGAATTGTCGAAAAGATATTTCACCTGTTTTTTCAAATTTTCGGATTGTACTGTCGGGTACGCCTGTTTTGGCCGAAAACGCTTTGGTACTGTATCCTTTTTTCTTACGCGCTTTTTTGGAAAACTGGCTAATCTCTAACTGTATATCAAAAGGGGTTAGTAGTGAGAGCATGTACACTTCCTATATAATTTTAATGCTACTATAGTGGCGAATAAGTTTGTTTAATATAAGTTATTGCTACAATAATAGCAAGTGAAAAAGTTAGGACTAGTGTCGTATTATTAACAATATATTGGATATTTGAATTATAGCCAAAAGGTAAAACTAATAGACTGAAATAGCAGACAAAAATTCCATACTTCTATGGCGCTTAGGGGCGAAAGCGCCCCCTAAATTATTAAGTTTCTGTTTCTTCTGAAATAGAAAGCGCATCTTCAATTTCAACTCCTAAATATTTAATGGTGCTTTGTAATTTCGAATGGCCTAACAATAATTGGATAGCACGGAGATTTTTAGTTTTAGCATAAATCAGTGATGCCTTGGTTCTACGTAATGAGTGAGTTCCATATTGAGTAATATCCAAGTCTAGTTCACTGACCCATTGCTTAACAATTTTTGCATAATAATGATAACTAATGTGGTTTTTAAGCTTTCGCCGACTAGGGAATATAAAATCTGAAGGTGCTAATTGTTTTTCGTGAACCCATTGTGTTAAACATTGCTGTGTTTTTGGCGTAATTTCGAATTGAACTTCACGGTGTGTTTTTTGCTGTTCAATCATAGCTCTAGATTGTATTAGGCCGCTTGAAGCTATATCTCTGACTTTTAGATTAATTAAATCACAAGATCGCAGTTTACTATCTAAAGCTAAATTGAATAACACTAGTTGTTCAAGATTATGTTCGATTTCCAGTCTAATTCGTATCCGCCAAATATCTTCAAGTTTAAATGCTTTCTTTTGACCAACGCGTTTATCTTTATTCCAAGTCAACATGAATCACCCCATTATCGACTATTCAAACAATAGATACTTTTCAAAAGTTCACATAGATGTTAACCTGTAAAGATGAAGAAAATAGATTTTTATACAACCGTTGATGGCAAATGTCCTATTGTTGAGTTTCTTGATTCCCTAAATGGTAAGCAGGCTCAAAAGGTTGCTTGGGTGTTACAAGTTATTGAAGAACTGGATGTTGTACCAACATCTTATTTAAAGAAGTTAGTTAATACAAATAACATCTGGGAAATTAGAGTTTAAAACAGCGGTAATATTTTTAGATTATTAGGATTTTTTGAAGGTGACAACCTCATCATATTAAATCATGGTTTTGTGAAGAAAACTCAAAAGACCCCATCTAAAGAAATAAAAATTGCTGAAAAACGTCGCAAAGACTATTTATTAAGGAAGAAACAATGAGTGATTTTCAAAAATATCTATCAAAACGTCTTAGTAATGATTCCGAATTCGCGGAAAATTACAATAAAGGTTATGAAGCTTTCAAGTTTGGTGTGATTTTAAAAGAGGCGCGAAAAGAAGCAGGTTTAACTCAACTTGATATAGCTGACAAATTACATACACAAAAAAGCGCAATTTCCCGAATAGAGAATCATTCAGAAGACGTGAAACTTTCAACACTTGAACGATTTGCAACTGCTGTGGGTAAAAAATTGGAGATTCACCTAGTTTAATTTGCCCGAGAAAATGTATGGCAAAAACATTGCCATACAAAATTACACTATTAATTCTCTAACACGCTTTGGGGCACTTAGCGAGATAGAAATAATTGTGCCAATGTTGTTTGTTGGATTAGATTTTGTAGGGCTAAAGTTGACAGCTACTTTTGGTAATGAAAAGTTTGTTCGCGATGATTTTATTTTGCGTTTATCTCTTCTAAAATGAATCGCCTTGCGTTATACTTCTCAAATGAGTCGCCTTGCGTCATACGCATGACGTTATGTACTTATATTATGATTAGATCTTTTGCTGACAAAGCTACCCAACAATTGTTTGAAGGTGGTAACCCTAGAAAATTTAGAGCTTTTAAGGCTCAAGCAGAACGGAAACTTCAAATGCTTGATGCCGCAATGACCCTGGACTTTTTACGTAGCCCACCAGGTAATCGCCTTGAATCATTGGCAGGCGGTCGCAAGGGACAGTACAGCATTAGAATTAATCAACAATTTAGAATTTGTTTTCGCTGGGAAGTTAATGGCCCTGTTGATGTTGAAATAGTTGATTACCACTAGGAGGACTACCTTATGCCTACTAATAAATTGAGAGCAATACACCCAGGTGAAATATTAAAAGAAGAATATTTGATGCCCCTAAGTATGTCGGCCAACGCATTGGCAATTGCATTACAAATACCTGCAACGCGGATTGGTCAAATTATAAAACAGAAACGTGCCGTTACACCCGATACGGCGCTTCGGCTGGCGAGATTTTTTGGTGGAGACGCCCAATCTTGGCTTAATTTGCAACAAGCTTATGATCTTAAAAAAGAAGAAGCAAACCTTATTGAAGATTTGAACCATATAGCGCCTTTTGTCTATCAATAGGTAGATCATTTCTTGGCTGTGGCAATTTATAATTTAGCTCAGATAAAAAAATGTATCTCAAAAACTTACAATGGATAAAATCCAATATTGACTGTCTAAGTCGGTTTGGGCGTAAGCGAGATAATATAACCTATGATTAATTGTAATATCTTACGTCGGTACTATAAGGAATTGCATTTTGTAAACATGTCCTAAAAGTACTTCCTTGCTGGCTAATTTAAGTTAGCATTATTTTTACATGCTAGTTGATGCGCATCATGCTACACTTGTTTTATGATTAAATCATTTAAACACAAAGGCCTGAAAAAATATTTCGAAAAAGGAAGTATTTCAGGTATCCAAGCAAAGCATCAACGTAAATTACGTATGCAACTTGCTGCAATTGATACCGCTCAACAAATTGAAGATGTCAATTTGCCAGGCTTTAAACTACATCCTTTAAAAGGAAGTAGAGATGGGATTTGGTCTATTACAGTAAACGGTAATTGGCGTGTTACTTTTGAGTTTATCGATGGTAACGCTTATATTCTCAATTATGAGGACTATCACTAATGAATATGCATAACCCTCCACATCCTGGTGAGTTTATTTATGATGTATATCTTGAGCCATCAGGCTTTAGCTGTCGTTTTTTAGCGAAGCAATTAGATGTGGCATCATCAACGTTAAATAGAGTTTTAAAAGGTCAAAGTGCGATATCGCCTGAGATGGCACTTCGTTTATCTAAAGCTTTAGGAAGATCTCCCCAGAGTTGGCTTGCTATGCAAGATAACTATGATCTTTGGCATGCGAAGCAAAATTTAAATTTATCCAATGTATACCCTGTAAATTTTGCTACGGTGTAAAGAAATGACTCAAGTAGTTGAATAAGTAAACTAAGGTGATAATTTATTCCTCCACTAATATTTTAATGTGATGTATTTTTTTATTTTCGCATAATTAAATGTATCACGAAAATTCTACATTCATAAATTCAAATAGAGTCGTCTGTGGCGCAAAGGGGCGAAAGCGACTTAGAAAAATAGCCTTTATATTAAGTATTATTCGCAAAGGTAACTACGGCCTTTTAGTAATGAATTTGGAAAGTAGAAGAATTTATTAATGATCTGTCACTTAATTCAAAGTCGTTTCTTGGTATTTCAATACCATAAGACTGTAAGAAAAGGTTTGAGCTGAATTTAAAAGTTTTCAGGTTAGATAAGATAAGAAGTGCACACATATTAAAAAGGCTGGGGTGACTCCTCCTAATTGAGTCAGCCTTTATGAATTATTTATGCTTGAGATTTATTCTCTAAATATTGCACTATTTCATCTCTACCCCAACGATTGACTTTGCCGATGATTATTGGTCCTGGGAAATCTTTATCGCTATTTCGTATGTTGAACAATTGACGAATGCTTATACCTAGAAATTGCGCAACCTCTTTTGCCTTCATTAAACCGCTTTTCATTGTTGTGAATCCTTATATTCATTTATATTCCAGTTCAATTACCTATTTGGGGAACGAACCGCTGTTGTAAATTGTTTTCTGACTCCAATACTTTTGTTTAATTATTGGTATATTTAAGCTGCAATACGTTGTTGATTACTACCCATATTTGCAAAAACTAAAGCTTGTGCAACAGGTGGACAAACTGCGTTTCCACACCTGGCAACTTGTTTAGCTTTTGGTGAGCTTACGCCGAGATAGCTCAACTTTATTTTTTTGATCTGATTTAATCATTGCAACCAATTACTAAGGATGCAATATGTCAAATCAAGATCAACTATCAGTCGTCGTTACCGCCTTTGAAC
>JABSOI010000239.1 GCA_013216015.1 Alteromonadaceae bacterium
AAGGCTTAAACGTATGTTTTTAGCCTATAAATGGATGTCAAAATTAACTAAGCATCACTCATCGTTACTCATCGTTACTCATCGTTAATAATTGTCATGCAATTGGGGTCATGTATGAAAACTGCTGATTATCAGGTCTTATTTTTAGCTGTTAGAGTGGGTGTCCGTTTTAACAGTCCGTTTTAACATCGTTTTAACAGTTCATACACCTAGCAATATGCCCTAACAACCCTTTAACCACGGTCTTCGCGTCACGTTATATCTATAAAGTACCTGAATGTTATTGGCTTTTGTTATTAAAGACCTTTACTTTAATATTTATATCTGACATGATAACAATATGTTAATATAATGTAACAAAGGAAAGGCATGAACACTAACGCTTCAATCGCTAATTTTTTAAACGCAATACAAACGGCAAATAATTTACAACCACATAGTGAAGATATGCAAGAATCCTTGGTTAAAACATGTAGACTGATGCTGGAAGACTACGCAGTTGAGCGCGAAAGCCGAGTCGAACTTGCTGATTTAAAGTACAGCCCTGACTACACGCCATTTGCAGAGGAGTGATTACAAAAATCTAGCCTTTTGGATTTGAAGGCAAAACACAAACATGTCGAGTAGACCGTCACTCCACCACGTTGAAAAATAAAAACTTTTCAGCGTGATGTTGTTGGCCCAGTCCCTCACACAACCCTACTTGCGCAATTTATAAAAATCGAGTGGCCAAGTCGCATTTTTAAATTATTGACCTAAATAAATAACAGGGGTTAAGTCGCTGACCGCAAGATTGTCGATATTGTTCAAAATAGTATTAAAAATGCGCCTTGTTCCATTTTTATAGCGTGAATTCAGCAGCTTACAGCTAATAATTTTGGGGTTTTTAAATTTAATAAACACGGATGTTTTATTGAACTATTTGCATGTATAATCATTTAATTACTTTTATTTTAGGATTATATTAATGAATAAAAAAGTTGAAGCTTATGGAGTTGAAGCGGTAGAAAGACCCAAAATCAAGGCCACCAAAAAACTTGATTTGTCTGGAGACTTAGGACAACAGATAGTCAAATCTGAAACTAAATTAGCATTAAGAACTCATCGAAAAACTTTTGAAAAATTGGCTCATATGTAATGAATATTATCTGTTTTCCATTTGAAAGAGTTGTTGAAATTAATACTTTTATTTTAGAAACAGAACCTGGGATGAAAGGAGTTGTTGATATTCCAAAGCTTCAAGGGGCTTTGGGCCGTGTTGATAACGCAATTGTATATGAAGGCCTTGATGATATTTTTGATATTGCGGCAAAATATACGGCGAGTATTGCGATCTCACATGCATTACCTGATGCTAATAAGCGAACAGGGCTAGTAGTTGCTTTAGAATATTTATCATTAAATGAACATGAGTTAACTACTGATAATGAACTAATGGCGGATGCTGTAAGGGATCTCGTTATTGGTAAAATAAATGAAAATGATTTTGCTGATGTTTTATATGCTCAATATTCTCAAGATAGTACTTCAGAATAGAAAAAGGGGTGTGCGGCCGAGCCAGGTCGTTAATTCTAGTGAGTGTGAATCTCACTCTGGTAAGGTTGGTCACAGCC
>JABSOI010000240.1 GCA_013216015.1 Alteromonadaceae bacterium
TCATTTATTTTCAGTAACCTATTGATCACAAATAGATCTTTTTATATTTTCGTCGAACGAAAGGATCTACACCCATTGTCATTTAACTAATATATTATCAAACCAAACAGCCATTGTTCTTCCAAGTCTCGTATCTAGAGTAAGTAGAGGGTGACCATGTATTTTGCCTTTATAGGAAATAAATTTGGTCTTTATGTTTTCATTTAAAGCAAAACCTTTTTGAGTAAATTTATAAGTGGCATCTTGTTCAGCCGAAATGAATAAAGTTGGAATTTTACTAAACTTTTCTTTGTATTTTTCAATAGCTCCATCTCCATTTGTCATAGCAGATGAAAAAAAACTGATAGCATCAATTGGGTTGTTTTCTGCAACAATTTTCGCCTGGCGACCACCACAACTAGCACCGACCACACCTATCAATCCTGTATCACCTACTCTATTGCGAAGAAAATCATAAGCCAACTGAACATCCTCAGGCCAGTATTCTCGAATATCACCAAAAGCTTGTCTTCTTTCATTACGTGGTAGCTCGCTTAATTTTTTTCTATCGAATTCTTCGCTAATACTTTCACCAAAGCCGCGAAAATCCAAACTAAGCGCATGTATGCCAAGTGAACTAAGTTCTTTACCTATATCGTCATGCATAGTCCGATTGAAATTGCATTGATGTAGTAGAATAACCGCTTTATTTTCAGCTTGTTGTGGCTTATAATAATCTGCTTTAAGTTGGAATCCTTGTTTAGTTATTTAGTTGTTAAGGTGAGTTCAGTTGCTTGGCTTGTACTTGAGATTACATAGAATGTAAATAATAGTGATTTCAAAATTGTAGACATTTTGTTCCTTATCATATTTATTATTGTTAGAAGCTGACTCTTTATTTTATGGTGAAAATCAATTTACTACGAGGTTGATCGTACACCATAAATTCAGCATATGGCACTTGTCATAAACAGTCAAACAAATTATATGATGCTTATTTTACACAAGGATTTTAACCATACAAATAGTAAAATTATGGTAAACATTCCATACAGAAGGAGTAATGAGAGAGTTGAAGAATATATTTCTCACTGTATAAGTCATCAAGATACATTTGGAAAAAGTCATTAATTAAAAAAGTATCAAAGAATTCATGATTAATGTCAGGAAAACGTTGCGTTCACCAGTTAATCTCGTAGAACAACTGAGCACTTAAATACAGTGCATGTTAATTTTAGCTTATCGACACTAAAGAGGCATTAATATTTCAATCCCTAACGCCAGCAATGCACTTTGAGGACATTATCAGTCAACGGTGGAACGGCTGTTGATCGCTCATATCAGTCCGTGAGTTTTTTATTCGATTAAGCCCAACTCTATCCGACTGTAATGTGCCAAGCAGACATACAATAAGATGGTGAACGGGCTGAAATTTAATTGGTTTGTTCCAGAGGCAGGCTGTTTGGGCTTTATATTTAAGGTCTTTTATTGGTGCCCCCTCTGTCAGAATGGTTGCAATGAGAGCTTAAATAAGTTCTCATATTTATCAAAAAGGTGAAATAAGCAACATA
>JABSOI010000024.1 GCA_013216015.1 Alteromonadaceae bacterium
GCTGCCATGTCGGCAACGCAGCTAGTGGTGATTTAGACCATTTGAAGATGATCACTTATTTAGTGCGATTGGTATAATTACAACTTTATTCATTCACCACTTTTAGAACCTATTTAGTCCCATATTTTATTTCATTAAATTTTATCACTAACCTTTTTTAATTATTATATTTTTTTCTTGGAAAAATAAGAAATTTTGTCCTAAGTTTAAAGTGGCGCTGAATATTAATTAGCACCTGTACGCGAGAATAAACTAGTTGCCTTATTTTTATAACTTTAGGCATGGAACCTTTTTTTTTACATTTTAAATGATGTATAGCTTTATAAATTTCAAATCAAGTGAGGTTGAAATGAAAGTTAGTATTTATAGTGTTAAATTCATGCTGATCTATTTGCTGTCAGCTGTTTTATCTATTCTTTTTATTACGATGTTATTTTTGTTGTAATTGGATTAATTTCAGGTATAAGTTAAGAATTACCAATCGAAATAAATATGCCAGTTGGTTTAATTCCTTCTGGTGAAATGCTTGTTTTTTTGATGTATAAAAAAGAGCTTTATACAATTTCGCTCTATTTTATTCATAAATTATTATTTTTTATTCACAATTAAATATTGACAGATTTTAACAATTCAGGCATTTTATTCATATGAAACTATCAAACAGTCATTTAACCACTATTATTACCACTACCACCCTTATTGGGATGGTGGTCACTGGCTGATGTGAAACATAAAATTTTAATAAAGCCCGTGACCTAACAAAGGTTTCGGGCTTTTTTTGTTTAATTAGGATGTAAAAATGCGAGTACTAAAGTTTGGCGGTTCATCACTAGCAACAGCAGAGCGCTTTATTCAAGTTGCAGAGATTGTTAAATCAAATAGCGATTCAACACCGTTAGCTATTGTAGTTTCAGCACCTCAGGGAGTAACTAACCATTTAGTTGCTATGGCTGAAAACATAAGTGATGATAAAAAACTGGAGCAAGATCTAAATCATTTTAAAAATGCGATAGAGACAATTATTGATGATTTATCAGCCAGTCTGACAGGTTTTGATCGTCAACATTGTGAACAAGCACTGACTAATTGTGAAAATCAGTTATCAAGATACATGCGGGGAGCAAACATGTTATCTTTTTGCCCCGAACATATTCGTGCTCGTATCATTAGTACTGGTGAGCGTTTAAGTGTCGCTTTACTTGATTCAGTATTACAGGCATCAGGGAAAAAAGTTTCAATACTTGAACCTGAAAAATTTTTGTACACCAATAACTCTTCTCTAAATGCGGTTGCTGACCTGGTACTTTGTAAAGAAAAGTTCAACAAGGTTTACCGAGATTTACATTCTATCGCTTTGATGCCGGGTTTTATTGGTGTAAGCCGTTTTGGCGATAACAAACAAGAGCAAGTGACTACCCTTGGCCGTAATGGTTCTGATTATTCTGCTGCCGTTTTAGCTGTTTGTACAGAAGCTGAATGTTGTGAAATCTGGACAGATGTTGATGGCATTTACAATGCTGATCCCCGCGTGATCAAAGATGCAACTTTACTGGATTATTTATCTTATCAGGAAGCCATGGAGCTTTCATATTTTGGTGCCAGTGTTTTACATCCTAAAACTATTGGTCCAATTGCGCAGTATCACATTCCTTGTTTGATAAAAAATACCGGTAATCCATCGGCACCGGGCACATTAATTGCGAATAAGAATGATCAGCAGAAAAAGGTAAAAGCAATTTCCAATCTTGATGATTTAACGATGGTTAATGTTTCAGGTCCGGGGATGAAAGGCATGGTTGGCATGGCTAGTCGGGTGTTTGCCACGATGAGCCGTGAAAATATTTCACTTATTTTAATCAGTCAGTCTTCAAGTGAATATTGCATCAGTTTTTGTATTTATTCAGCAGATGCTCTACGTGCAGAGGAAAGTCTAAAGGAAGAGTTTGCACTGGAATTGTTAAATGGATTGCTGGAACCATTAACGCTTAAAGGTAAATTATCTATTGTTTCTTTAGTGGGCGATGGCATGCATCATCAACGTGGTGTTGCTGCTAAGTTTTTCAGTTCATTAGCGCAGGCCCGAGTAAATGTTGTGGCAATTGCCCAGGATTCTTCTGAACGTAGTATTTCAGTGGTTATTGAAGATCACAAATGTACAGATGCGTTAAAAGTAAGTCACCAGAACTTTTTCTCTCACAAACCAACCATTGATGTTTTCTTAGTGGGTTGTGGCGTGGTGGGTAGTGAACTTATTGCTCAAATTTCACGTCAGCAATCTAGTTTGAAAGATCAAAATATTTCATTAAGGGTTTACGGTATTGCCAATAGTAAAGGTATGGTTTTCGACTGCAATGGTATTGAACTTGAAAATTGGCAAACGGTCATTAAAGAGGGAATTGCAGCGGGCGATGCTCAAGAGGTTACTGTTGAGAACATCAAGGCTTTTGTTCGCGACAACCATTTGATTAATCCTGTGTTAGTTGATTCAACCTCAAATGAAGAACTGGCAATGAGTTATGTTGGTTTTCTTGAAGAAGGCTTTCATGTTGTAACACCTAATAAAAAGGCAAATACAGATTCCTGGGATTATTATAAAGCGCTACGTAGTGCCGCTCAAAAAACCAATAGGCGTTTTTTGTATGAAACCACGGTTGGCGCTGGTTTACCGGTAATTGATACCCTACAGAACTTGATCAAAGCAGGGGATGAATTACTACGTTTTGAAGGGGTTTTATCTGGCTCGCTTTCTTACATGTTTGGTAAATTAGATGAAGGCATGGCATTATCTGAAGCAACCGCTATTGCCAAAGAAAATGGTTTTACTGAACCAGATCCCCGTGATGATTTAAGTGGCATGGATGTGGCGCGTAAATTGTTGATAATGGCTCGGGAAGCAGGTATGCAATTAGAATTGTCTGATATTAAAATTGAGTCTGTATTGCCAGCCGATTTTGACGACAGTGGTGATGTAGACACTTTTATGTCTAATCTGACTAAGCTTGATCAAGATTTCAGTCAACGAATTGAAAAAGCGAAAGCAGAAGGAAAAGTATTACGTTACATAGGTAATATTGTTGACAAACAGTGTCAAGTCTCAATTGAAGCCGTGTCGGCTGATCATCCGTTATATAGCATAAAAGACGGTGAAAATGCCTTAGCGATCCATAGTCGATATTATCAACCATTACCATTTGTACTACGTGGTTATGGAGCCGGTGCAGCGGTTACTGCTGCCGGTGTATTTGGGGATATATTAAGAACTTTAGCATGGGAGCAACAAAACTAATGGCAATTTCGGTATTTGCACCGGCATCAATTGGTAATGTGAGTGTCGGTTTTGATGTTTTAGGCTTAGCTGTAAAACCTATTGATGGCACTTTATTAGGTGATGTGGTTACAGTAGAAAAAGCGGAGTCGAATGATCTGACTGTTATCGGTAAATTTGCTGATAAGTTACCATCGGATCCTAAAGACAATATTGTTTGGGATTGTTTGCAATTATTTAATAAAGCACTGGAAAAATCCGGCTTTGGTATTGATTCAGTGTTATTGACACTAGATAAAAAAATGCCTGTTGGCAGTGGCTTAGGTTCCAGTGCTTGTTCTGTTGTTGCAGGTCTTGAAGCATTAAATGCTTATTATAAAGAGGTCCATCAGAAAGGTTTTGATGAACATGAAATGTTGCTGATGATGGGGCAAATGGAAGCGAAAATTAGTGGAAGTTTGCATTATGACAATGTAGCTCCGTGTTATTTGGGGGGTTTGCAGTTAATGGTGCCTTGTGAACCATCGAACGAAAGCAATATCCTTACACGTACGCTTCCCGGTTTTAATGACTGTTACTACGTTATGGCTTATCCGGGCATTGAAGTTTCTACCAAAGCGTCACGGGAAGTTTTGCCGACGAGTTACTCCCGTCAGGATGTTATTGCTTTTGGTCAAAATTTAGCTACTTTCGTTGATGCTTGTCATCGACAGGATAAGCAACAAGCCTTTTCAGTAATGACAGATGTTGTTGCTGAACCTTATCGGACTGAATTATTACCAAAATATCAGCAGGCACATGATTATCTGATGTCACAGGGTAGTTTAGCCGTTGGCATTTCAGGCTCAGGACCAACGTTATTTTGCGTATGCGAAGAGCAAGCGCAAGCGCAAGAATTTGCGCACTGGTTACAGACAAATTATTTACAAACTGATCTTGGATTTGTCCATGTTTGCAAAGTTGATGAAGTAGGTGCTTGTACTCTGGATTAAACCAGCTTAAGTGAAGGTTGCCAAGCTTAAGAGATAACGGTAAGAAAAAATATATTTACTAGGATTTAATAATGAATTTTTATAATTTAAAAGAGAATGATGAACAGGTCAGTTTTGCTGGCGCAGTAAAGCAGGGATTAGGCAAAAACCAAGGTTTATTTTTTCCCCGGGAAATTCCTAAATTTGACAACATAGACCAATTGTTATCTATGCCTTTGGTTGAGCGTAGTGTGAAAATATTACATCCATTCGTTGCTGCAGATTTATCAGAAAAGCAACTTACAGCTATAGTAACTTCAGCTTTCAATTTTCCGGCGCAGCTTCAACCTATCAGTGAAAACAGGGCTATTCTTGAACTTTTTCACGGACCAACATTAGCGTTTAAAGATTTTGGCGCACGTTTTATGGCGAAATGCCTGCAAGCATTTACAACAGATAAACAGATCACTATTTTAACGGCAACATCGGGTGATACTGGTGCTGCGGTAGCGCATGCTTTTCATGGTATTGATAATATTCGCGTAGTGATTATGTATCCTAAAGGCAAAATTAGTTTGTTACAGGAAAAAATGTTTACCACGCTTGGCAGCAATATTGAAACACTTGCTGTTGACGGTACATTTGATGATTGCCAAGCCTTAGTTAAGCAATCTTTTAATGATAAAGAACTGGCACAGACAATTGGTTTGAATTCTGCAAATTCAATAAATATCAGTCGTTTATTAGCTCAAATTTGTTATTATTTTGAAGCGGTTGCACAGCTTTCCCGTCAAAAGAGCATAGGTAAGCTGGGTGATATTGTTTTTTCAGTTCCGAGTGGAAATTTTGGTAATTTAACCGCTGGTTTATTTGCTAAGGCGATGGGTTTACCGATCAAACGATTTGTAGCGGCAACTAATGCTAATGATACTGTACCTCGTTATTTATCAACAGGGGAATGGTCACCCAATGAAACAGTAGCTACCATTTCAAATGCGATGGATGTCAGTAACCCAAACAACTGGCCACGGGTTGAGCACATGCTTAAATCAGGTATCGTTGATAAAGACTGTGTAACGTCGGTTTCAATTGATGAAGAGCAGACTCAATCAACGGTTTTACAGTTAAATAAATTAGGTTATATCAGTGAGCCTCATGCTGCCGTTGCTTATAAAGCACTGCAATACAACACTACTGAAGATGAGTTCGGTGTATTTTTAGGTACTGCACACCCTGCGAAATTTAAAGAAGTTGTTGAAAGCATTTTAGGCCAGCCATTAGGTTTACCTAAAGAGCTGGCAGATTGTGCAGGAGAGCCCATTTTATCGCAGGATTTAGCCGCTGATTTTGGTCTGTTACGTGAATATTTGTTAGCAAAGAATTAAAGTATCATTACTTAATGCACAATGAATAAAAAGGCAGTTTAACTGCCTTTTTTCGTTTATACCCTTTGGACCGAAGATAAATAGCTGGAATAAAGATGAATAAAACACCCCTATGGCAAACGATAATTCAAAAAGAACAACAGCAGGAATATTTCATTCAGCTCAAGGCTGAAATTGAACAGAGAAAATCTCAGGGTATTACAGTATTTCCATTAGACGAAGATGTTTTTAAAGCGTTTGAATATACGGATTTAGCTGATGTTAAAGTCGTTATTTTGGGGCAGGATCCTTACCATGGTACAGGATTTAATAGAAACGGAGAATGTGTACCTCAGGCACACGGATTATCTTTTTCTGTTCAGGACAATATAAAAATACCACCGTCATTGGTTAACATTTTTAAAGAATTATCCACCGATGTTGAAGGATTTGTAACCCCAGATAACGGGGGGTTATCTGCTTGGGCTAAACAAGGGGTTTTATTGCTTAATACTGTTTTAACGGTTGAACAAGCAAAGGCGCACTCCCATGCTAAGCTTGGTTGGGAACAATTTACCGATGTCATTATAGAAAATATTAACCGGCATAATCATGGTTGTGTATTTATTTTATGGGGCGCTCATGCTCAGAAAAAAGGGCGTAACATAGATCATCAAAAGCATTGTGTTTTAGCCGGACCTCATCCGTCTCCGTTATCGGCTTACCGGGGTTTCTTTGGCTGTCAGCACTTTTCAAAAGCGAATTTGTGGTTAGAGCAGCATGATAAATTCCCCGTTGATTGGAAACTACCTTAAAGTTTTATCTTGGTTTCTGGAGGGGGCCGGAGAATTATTATTTAATTTATATTTCTTCAGCTACTTAACGTGAATTCGTGATCACCCAACAATTCATAATGCCTGCTGTAATTGAACAAAATACCTGAGACCCCTTCTTGGCAGATAAACTTATTCATCACCTAAACTTATTCTTCATCTAAACGTTCGACTTTACAGACCAGCGGATAAATCAACAGGAAGGTGCCAACGATAAGGTAACCACCAGTGATCCCGCTTAGTACTGGTATATGCAGGCTGGCTGAATGTATGATGCCAATGGCTGACATAACGCTTGCTGCTATGGCAAAACCACCTGCGTTGCGGAAATTACCGTCAATAACACCCGCTACAATAGCTCCCCAAATTAGTCCTGTGATAATTGAACCTTGTGACAGAGCAAGGTGTCCGGAGTAATGCGCACCTTGTTGCAGCAATTCTGCAATCATTTCTGGATCATTTATGTCTGGCAGGTTAGTTGCTCCGACTTCGCGCAGAGCATTTATCATAGCTCCCCACTTTATTATCAGAAAGTTGGAAATGTGGGGCATCATGGCAACTGCCACGGCTGCCATATGTGAAGGTTTGATGTTGCTGGCAGTATTGGTGATCATACTGATGGCAACAAATACCAGAATAGGGGCAGCGGCGGCAATTGGAATTAAGTTACTGAGGAAGGCCAGTAAACCAAAGAAAGCAGCCAGTGGAATAACCACCCCGACACCAATAACGTAACCTGTGTGTGCCCCCATGCGCTTGTAAGCCGGGTGGCCGATGTAAGCGGTGGTAGGGAATGGGGAACCGAAAAGGGCACCTACCATAGTACCTATACCATCTGTGATCTGACATTTAGCTATCGGATATTTATCTCCGGCTGCTTCGGCTGATTCTACATTATTCATGGTTTCTATGAAGTTGTAGATTTGTACCGGAATTAATATAAGAAACAATTCCCAGTGGTTAAACAGGTGTTGTATACCTACAATAAGATCCCCGAAATAAGGTATTGGAGGATAAAATCCAACGCCTTCAAAACTCACAGATGCTCTATCTAAAAACAGGGCTAATGTGGTGCCTGCGACCAACGCCAGCAGCCCGGCGGGTATGTTAAATGGTAATTTAAAACGTCCAATCAGTCCCCATAAAATAATTAGCAGGGAGACGAAACCGACTAAGGGATCTTCAAAAACTTCTGCCAGTGGCACAGTACCAATAAATACTAAGGCGATACCGCACAGTGTGCCTAACATAGCCGCACGGGGGGTTACCCGTTTCAGAAATGGGCCGATCAAAGCACCTGACGCCGCTACAATTCCTCCGATAAAACCAGCGGCGATCCCAACCTGCCAGGCTAGAAGAGCATCATTTGTTGACCAGTAAATTGGTCCGATAACACCAAACAGATAGACAAACATCACGGGAGTACTGATGCCATAAGGCAAGGCTGTAACATCATTGCGGCCTGTTTTAGCTGCAATACTTCGCGCCATCAGGGCATATACCACTACACCTGCCAAAATAGCGATGGCTGCACCAGGAATTATTCGACCATAAACAATCTCTGCCGGCATGTTGAAGACAAACTGGCAGATGCCTCCAAGTACGATCAGGTTAATTAAATTGTCAGTAAACAGTGCCCAAAATGCGCTAAAGTCGTTACGTGAAAATAGCTTGTAATGAGATTGTGTTTTGTTCATATTTGGTGATCTCAAAAATTGTAAATCATTTATTAAGATAAAATAGATAGCGAAAATATTCAGTTTTTATTTTTATTTAGATTCAATACACAGGTGATTATATCCAAGTAGATGAGCTTTAAGTCAAATAGTTATTAATAATTAGTGTAAGACGATCTTTTTCCTCATCAGAAATAAAACTAGCTTCAATTGCATTAAATGTAAATTGTGCTATTTCTGTTTTTGTAATGTCGTGAGCTTTAGCAACGGCCAGAAAGTTATCTGTTATATACCCGCCGAAATAGGCAGGATCATCGGAGTTTATCGTGACGCAAAGTCCTTTGCGAAGCAGCTTGACAATATTATGTTCTTCCATTGTTTTGAATACTTTGAGTTTGATGTTGGATAACGGACAAATGGTGAGAGGGATCCTGTTTAGTGCAAGCAACTCTAATAAATATTCATCTTCTGAACAGGTTACGCCATGGTCAATGCGGGAAAGTTCCAGCACCTCCAATGCATCTATGATACTTTTTGGTGGTCCTTCTTCACCTGCATGGGCAACCGTTAAAAATCCATTTTTAATCGCTTTTTTAAACACTCTTTCAAACTTTCTTGCCGGGTTACCTATTTCTGAAGAATCAAGACCTATAGCCACAATTTTATCTTTATGTGACAATGCCAGCGCTAAGGTACGAAAAGCATCCTCTTCGTTTAAATGACGCAAGAAACACATAATGAGATTATTGCTGATACCCAGCTCTTCTTTACCCCTTAGAAGCGCTCTGTGAATGCCGTTTACTACGGTATCAAAAGATATACCCCGACTTGTATGAGTTTGTGGGTCAAAGAATATTTCGGTGTGCATTACATTGTCTTCTTTACAACGTAACAGATAAGCCCAGGTCAGATCAAAAAAGTCTTGCTCTTTAACCAGAACGTTTGCGCCCTGGTAATAAATATCTAAAAATGACTGAAGATTGTAGAAGTCATAAGCTGCTTTGATTTCGGTAAATGTATTGAAAGGGATCTTAATATTATTAGACTTTGCCAGCTCAAACATCAGCTCAGGTTCAAGTGTTCCTTCAATGTGGAGGTGGAGTTCAACTTTGGGCAATGCATGGATGAAATTTTTCATAATAAAGTTCTTAACAAATAAATTTATTAAGCAATTTCCTTTTGAGTCTAGAGAAAAGCAAAAACGCAATTCTTTCGTATTCAAAAATTATCGTTTCCTGACAGAGACCTCAAGCTATATTTGTCAGGAAATACAAGAGGTATAAATTCGCAGGAATTTAAAGTACTAATTACTAATATTCACCTTATTTATTAATAAGTCAAGTTTTTGTCCTGTGACGTTTATTTCTCTGGGGGTAACAACATTCTGAACAGAATCATTTTGAATCTGGAAAAGTGCAAGTGTTGTGTTACGTATTGTGTCAAGTGTTGCGTAATGAGCAGTTAAGATCTGCTTCGGTTATTTTTCTGTATTTACCTATTAACCTTGAGAATACTAACTATTATTTGTTCTGGTATTGTTTTTAAATTATGGCGATTCCAATGCTGGCAATAGTCAATTACATACGTATGCATTTATATTTTGCCATAAAATTGCATGCATACGTATGCATCGGCATTGCGCTAAAGCCAGTATCTACTTAAGCTGGGGTTTAGGTGACACGAACAAATTTTGCTCAGAACATAGAGCCGACAACATAGAAAAAGGGCATGTAGATGAATCAACCTTGGTGGCGAGGAGCCGTTATTTATCAAATTTATCCACGTAGTTTCATGGATACTAATCAAGATGGTATCGGAGACTTAGCCGGAATTATTGAAAAACTACCCTACGTAAAAAAAATAGGGGTTGATGCAGTATGGATCTCACCATTTTTTAAATCTCCAATGAAAGACTTTGGTTACGATATTAGTGATTACCGTGCAATTGATCCCATGTTTGGCACAATGGATGATTTTGATCAATTAATGACAAGTGCTAAACAATTAGATCTTAAAATTATTATAGATCAGGTGTTAAGTCATACGTCAGATCAACATGACTGGTTTTTACAAAGCCGTGAAAGTAGAGATAATGCTAAGGCTGATTGGTACGTTTGGGCTGATCCTAAAGAAGATGGTACTGCGCCAAATAATTGGTTGTCTATCTTTGGCGGCAGTGCCTGGCAATGGGAACCACGGCGTCAGCAATATTATCTGCATAATTTTTTATCTTCTCAGCCGGATCTTAATTTTCATAATGATGATGTACGTAATAATGTTTTAGATAATGTCGAATTCTGGCTAAAACATGGTGTTGATGGCTTTAGACTTGATGCGATTAATTTTTGTTATCACGATAAATTACTCAGGGATAATCCGTGTAAAGCGAAAGAAGATCGTAAGGGACGAGGATTCAGTGAAGATAATCCATATGCTTATCAATATCATAATTTTGATAATACTCAACCTGAAAATCTTGCTTTTATGGAAGATATTCGTGCGTTAATGGATAAGTACCCTGGGGTGGTTTCTTTAGGTGAAATATCTTCTGAAGATTCTTTGTTGTCGATGTCACAATACACACAAGGCAATAAACGTTTGCATATGGCGTATAGCTTTGAGTTGTTGACTGAAGAATATAGTCCTGCTTATATCCGTAATACGGTTGAAGAGTTAGAAGCTAATTTAACTGATGGCTGGCCTTGCTGGGCTATAGGTAATCATGATGTTACCCGGGTTGCAACGCGCTGGGGCAAAGGTTGCAAGAATCAACGTGCAAAAATGCTCAATGCGATGTTACTGTCATTAAAGGGAAGTGTTTGTAGTTATCAAGGCGAAGAACTTGGCCTTGAAGAAGCTGATGTTGCTTTTGAAGATTTACAAGACCCTTATGGCATCACGTTTTGGCCAAAATTTAAAGGTAGGGATGGTTGCCGAACACCAATGCCCTGGGACGATGAACAGAATCAAGCGGGTTTCTCATTGAATGATAAAACCTGGTTGCCTATAAGTGAACATCAAAAAGCTCAGTCTGTTAACACACAGGAGAGTGACGATAATTCTGTACTTAATGCTTATAAAACATTTATACATTGGCGTAAAACCCAATCAGAATTGATTTATGGTGATATAGAGTTTATCGATTGTGATGATAATATACTGGCATTCACTCGGAGTTACGAAGGCAAGAAGCTACTAGCTTGCTTTAATTTTTCTGAACAGGAAATAGAATTCACTTTACCAGAATACAACTCAATTAAGATGATAAACGGATTGGGTTTTGATGATGCGAGTCTTAATATTAACAAAGTTACTTTGGCTGGTAATCAAGTCATTTTTGCTGAAGTTAATAGTTAATGTCCATCTTGAAACGGAAGTCTATTGCGGATGTGCCACTGGCACAATCTGAACACCATTGGGTCGTCCTCGCTACGACCCCGTTTCTGGACGGACACTAGTTAACAGAAGTTTGGATTATCCAATAATCAACTTGAATTATTCAATAATCAACAAGGTCATTTGTCGTATAAATGCAACCATTTGTCGAGAAACGGTCTTTACATTTATTATATTGTATGCAAAGCGGCTTTCTTTGCCTTGTTTTTACCTTGATATGCTGAACTGAAAATGTAATATGAAAAATAATTAGAATAAATTTAATTTTTTTTCAATGTTAATTGCGTGCGGAAACAGGAGCTGGCAACACAAATTTATTACGACGTTTTTCGCACTTCGGTTGTCGTAGGGGGTCCTGTAGCCTTTGTTTATACTAGTTTTTATTTCTATTTATCTAGCGCGGGATGTTATACTTATTTTCGTAATTTATTGCTGTGATGTCAGGTTTCTTTTGTATAACATACTAAAAACTCATTTTTGCCCACTTGTAAACATCTTTGCGCTGTTTTATAAATAGTAGCGCTTATTTTCGTTTTCATTTATTTTGAAAAATTTAATAAGTGAAAAAACAAAAATACATAATTATAAAATATATAAATCTAATCAGTGTCCATCTCTAAACGGATGTCTCTTGCGGACGTGCCATTGGGCGCCTTCGCTACGAGCTCGTTTCAGGACGAATTCTGGTTAGAATAAAACTCAGTAAGGAAATAAAATGTCCATTAAATTTCGTACCGGTACGTTAGCTTTAGCAGTAGGCTTGGCGTTAGGCACCACCACAGTATTTGCAGCTGAAAGTGATTCAGCGGCTAAAGAAAAAGATATTGAAAAAATTGCGGTTGTTGGAACACGCTCAGCCCCTCGTTCAATTGCAGAATCTCCAGTGCCAATTGATATTATTGGTGGTAATGAATTAGGTAAAAATGCCTCAAGTGATATGCTTGATATGTTAGTGGGGGCAATTCCTTCCTTTAACGTACGTGCACAGCCTATCAGCGATGCTGCATCATTGATCCGCCCTGTAAATTTACGTGGTTTATCATCAGACAGTACTTTAGTATTAGTAAATGGTAAGCGTCGTCATCGTGCATCCGTTATTGCCTTTCAAGGTGGTGGTGTAAACGATGGTGCTCAGGGTCCAGATATTTCTGTTATTCCAAGTGTTGCATTAAAGCAAGTAGAAGTGTTGCGTGACGGCGCTGCAGCTCAATACGGCTCAGATGCTATTGCTGGTGTAATGAACTTTGTCTTGAAAAATGATGCCGATGGTGCTTCATTATCAGTAAGACAAGGCGAATATATGGAAGGTGATGGTGCATCGACCATTATTGACGGTAATATTGGTATGCCGTTTACTCAGGACGGTTTTGTTAACTTGAGTTTTCAATATAAAAACGCTGATGCAACTAGTCGTAGTGTTCAACGCCCAGATGCTCAAGGTTTGATTGATAATGGAAATGTATTCGTTCGTGATCCTGCGCAAATTTGGGGTAATCCGGAAATTAAAGATGATATTACCGTTTTTGGTAATGTCGGTTTAGATTTAGGTGACGATAAACAATTTTACATGTTCGGTAACTATTCTGAGCGTGACGTAACGGGTGGTTTCTACTATCGTAATCCTCATAACCGTGGCAATGTTTATTCTGTTGACGGTGGCGAGACTTTACTTGTTGGTGATTTAGATGGCATAGGTCAAGGTTCTGAATGTGCTACGGTACCTGCAAATGTTGATAATATATTAGAAACTAGCGAATATTTGTCTATGGTGGCTGATCCAAACTGTATCTCAATGAACCAAATTTTCCCGGGTGGTTATACTCCGGCGTTTGGTGGTAATATTACCGATAGTTCAATAACTGTGGGTACTAAAGGTGATATCAAATCTGGTGTTCTAGCTGATTGGAGTTTCGATTTAAGTGCTACTGTTGGTCGTAACGAATCAGCATTTAACTTAAAAAACTCTTTGAACCCATCAATGGGTCTTGATAGCCCGACTGATTTTGATACAGGTAAATATATTCAGTTGGAAAAAACCTTTAACTTTGATTTAGTGCGTAGCCTGGATCTAGGTATGGCTGAAGATTTAAACTTTGCAGCGGGTCTTGAGTGGCGTGAAGAAAGCTTCCAAATTGTTGCTGGTGAAGAAGCTTCCTGGAAAGCCGGTCCGTTAGCTGATCAACAGTTTAATATTGGCTCTCATGGTTTTAAAGGGTTTGGTCCTGAGTCACAGGGTACAAACAGTCGCCGTAATATCGCTGCTTATATTGATGTTGAAGCTTACTTAACGGAAGATTTCCTGTTAGGTGGTGCTTTACGTTATGAAGACTTTACATCGTTCGGTTCTACTGTAAACTACAAATTAACTGCTCAATATACTGTAAGTGATGAAGTATCACTTCGTGGTTCTCATAGTACTGGTTTCAGAGCGCCTACAGTTGGTCAAGCTAACGTAGTTAATACGCAAACTTCAATTGTTAGTGGTGATTTAATCCAGACATTCCTGGCTCCACCTACTAATCCGTTATCAGCTTTTTATGGCGGTAAAGAATTAGAACCGGAAGAATCAGTAAGTTTTGCTTTTGGTGGTGTATATCAAAGCGGTGACTTATTCTTGACGTTAGATTACTACACCATTGAAGTAACAGACCGTCTTGCGCAATCAAGTCAAATCACTGTAGAACCTGACGATTATGCTGCACTTGAAGCTTTAGGTGTTTCTAACCCTAACTTAATTTCAAAAGTAACTTATTTTGCCAATGATTTTGATACCACAACTCAAGGTATTGATCTTGTTGCAAACTATTCTATGGAATTGCTTAATGGTGATACTGCGTTAAGTTTAGCGTATAACTGGAATGAAACGACTGTTGATTCTTATAATCCAGAAACAACTAAGGTTGGTAAAGTGCAACGCTTGGAAGAAGGTATGCCATCGCATCGTGCAACATTTACTGTTGCGCAAACCTGGGAAGATGTAAGCATGTTTGTTCGTGCTAACTACTTTGGTGAGTACTATGCAACGCATGCTGATGATACTAGTGATTGGGGTTCTGTGAATGCGAGTTCTGCCGTTACACTTGATGCTGAAGTAAGCTACTTCTACAGTGACGCAATAACGCTTTCAGTTGGTGCTAATAACTTGCTTGATCAAAAAGCAGAGAAGCTAAAAGAAACAGGTGGTTATAAACATGGTGCACTTGGTGCAATATATTACGAAAGTGGTCCATTTGATTACAATGGTGGTTACTACTACATGAAAGCAACTTATAACTTCTAAGTTTAAAGTTTAAATAAACTTAACCGTTTATTGTTTATGATAAAAACCACATCTGATGATGTGGTTTTTTTATGCAGATTTTTTATACGGCAAGAAGGTTTTCCAATAAAAAATTATACCGATTCACAAATATATCGTAGTTAATTGATGCTCTAAAGTTGAAGTTGAAGTTGAAGTTGTAGGGTGGGTTAGCCGCAGGCGTAACCCACCATTTAAGGGCGACCACTAATATGGTGTTTTTCATAAGACAATTTTTATTAAATAAGAATAGGAAAAAACAATGAAACAGTCGATTGTTCATATCGCCATCGTGGTAAAAGATTATGATGAAGCCATAGACTTTTATGTTAATAAGTTAAAATTTGAATTAATCGAAGATATTTATCAACCTGAACAAGATAAGCGCTGGGTAGTTGTCTCACCTCCAGGGTCAAAAGGTGTAACATTATTATTAGCCCGTGCAGCAAAGCCTGAACAGCATGATTTTATCGGGAACCAAGCGGGTGGTAGAGTATTTTTGTTTTTGAATACCGATGATTTTTGGCGGGATTATAATAGAATGCTTGCTGAAGGTATTAAGTTTGTCAGACCACCACAAGAACAAGATTACGGAACAGTCGCCGTATTTGAAGATTTGTACGGTAATTTATGGGATTTACTGCAATTAAAGGATGACCATCCAATCGCTGTCAGAAGCGTCTGATATACATTACATTGGCAATGTCGCCATTGTTTACTGGTACGTATTATTATTCCAATTGGTATTGTCTTAAAATATGGATAAAAAAAAGCGCTGAAATCAGCGCTTTTTTATTTTAAAGCAAGGTAAATCTAATGCGAATGATTAGAAATAGCGATAGCACTTACTTTTTTGTCTTTACTTTGATGTTTAACTTTAAACTTAAGACCATAGTTAGTTATGTTACGACCTGCGTCAGGCGCATCATCACTGATATACGATTTGGAATCCTTAAATTCTTTTTGTCCTTTAGTATCTTTATCTTCTAAAGTAACACCCCAGTTCTCTTCTAAATCCAAGAACATTTTATCGTCTTTGTCTATGTTGAAAGCAGCATCATGTATTTGGTAACGAGTTGAAGCCGCAGCACCATCGCTCCAAAACAGCGTTTTCTGATCGGCATCAACAACACCTAAGAAACCGTCACCAGGATGCACACCAACATGGTTATCTGAATACTTGTTGTCAACATACCAAACAATCATACCTTCTTCGAAAACCATGGTTTGACCAGCAACGTTTATGTGAGCTAAGCCACTGTCAGTACCATTGTGTGTACGCCATTCAAGTAGGTAATAATGTTCAGTGTAAACAAATCCATCGTTAAGAGTAAAACCAGATAATGTGAATAGATCATTTACAGAGTCTGCGTCGGCTTCTGCAATAACACTACCATCAACTTCAATAGACAATTCGTCTATGTACATACCAGGGTTAGATACAGCACCATCGCTTACATAGCTGGTAACTAAAACTATAGTTTCACCGGCAAATGCTGATAAATCGAACTCTGCATCAACCCAGCCATTAGAGTTACCGGTAATTCCGTTACCAAGGTTGGTTCCAAAAGGATCATCAGTAGTTGTAATGTTACCCGGAAGGTAAGTTACTTCACCAGTATTCGCATTTTGAACATATACATAGCCATAATCCCAATCGGTCTCAATGTCATACCAGGTTTTAAATTTAACGTTAGCGGTAGTCGCCGCGGTTAAATCAACTACGGTATACATAATGTTGTCTAAATTATCAGACGAACCACCAAAGTAAGAGTAATCACCGCTAAGAGGAGCCGTTCCAGCTGTTGCTTTTGGTGGCAAGTTTATACGAATTACATCGTTATTTGTGCCTTTGCTAGCAGCTTCATCCAATAACAATATTGTTTCTTTATGCTCAATATCGTCAAATTCCAGCGTTGTACCGCTTTGCCAGTTACCGCCTAATGATGTCTGAAGTTGTTCTTTAGACCAAGCACTGAAACCTGTTGGCTCTGTACCGCCTATTGCACCAGCCCAGCTTCCAGATGACATGACTGACCAGGAAGACACCGGCTCACCACGACCAGTATATTGAGTATCGTATTCATCAGGAAGACTTAGGTCATGACCATATTCATGACTGATAACGCCAACAGCAGCATCAATAGGTGCAATGGTATAGTCATAAGCAGCCATTACGCCGTCCCAATATGGAGCGTCTGATGGAGTATCAGTTGTGAATATACCACCCAGGTTCCAGCGGTGTGACCAGACAGCATCTTCACCCAGTTGACCACCACCAGCTTCTTCACCTACGCTTGAATGGAATACCATGATGTGATCTACTAATCCATCTGGTTCCCAATAATTTCCATCACCATCAAGGTCATATCTATCTTCTAAATCGAAGTCAGCTAAATTAACTGTTGGATCAGCTGCAACGGCTAAAACGGCTTCCATTACCAAGGCACGTGCATTGCCTCCATCGTTGCCACCGTAGTATACGGCATTTTGGCTAGCCATATACCAACCGGCAACAGTACCAGTTGTTGAATAACTGCCACCAGACTGTTTTTGGTAATATTGAGTGAAAGAATTAGCATGATAGCCGTTAGGTGCTACCCAACCGTCGTCACCAAATAATATTTTTTCGTAGTGCGCTTTATTATAATCAGCGTAATACATGCTGGTATCTTCAGGATTAATGGAGTTATGAGGGAAATCTGGGAATTCCATCAATATTGCCAATACTTTAGCTTCACGAGTTTCACCATCGTAATTTTCAAGTTTTAAATTGCCTGGCTTGCCATGTTTGTGATGATCATGTTTATGCTTGTGATGATCATGTTTATGCTTGTCATGATCATGTTTATGTTTGTCATGGCCATGTTTATCATGTTTTTTGCCTTTTTTAACTTTTTCTTCATTTTGGCCATGATTGTTTGCAGTGTTAGTATTAGCTGCCGCCAATTCTATAGCGGCTTTTTGGCGTTCATTCAAAAAACTATTCAGTGCTTTTTCAGCATCGCCAATCGATGCATCTTTAGATATTTTGCCTGAAGTCTGTAGCATCTTAATAAGTTGCTGTTCATTAGCAATAATCCGATCAAAACCACCGGTTGAAGGTGCGTGATCTAAAGCAAATGCTGAACTGGATAAACCAGCTACGGCAAAGGCCAGGGGAAGTGATTTCAAATTAATCATATTGTCCTCTATTTGAATTTATTGTTATTTCCATCAATTGAACTTTTTTGTTTTAAATCATTAAACTAAAAAAGGTCAAAAAAAAGTGTATATAATATGAATAATCAATGCAACATTTCTCTAACATTATTTAACATAAATTTAAATATTTAATTTGTTTAATTATGTTATCGACATATCTGTTCGATTCATTTACTGTGTTCTCAACAATAAAGTTAATTCCTCTGTTAATCATTGCCTTGTTTCTATATTTTTTAAAGTCGGTGGGTTTGAAGAAATTTAAAGTAGGGCTGTTTTTATTCATAAGTAAACATTCATAAGTAAACATTCATAAGTAAATATTCATCAGTAAACATTCATCAGTAAAATAGTAACAGAAAGGTTATATATGGACATTAATTATAAAACACTTACGCTTTTATTAGTCTCAATGACAGCTGGAATGAGTCAAGCTTATGAGCTTTCAGAGCTGAATAAAGCCCTGTCGAAAAATAAGCCACAACTTATTAAGGAGATAACAAAACACAAAATACCTTCTCAGTGCATTAAACCATCACCCGTTGTCGATATTTGGTTATTGGAGCCACTACTCGTTAAAGAAGGACTGATAAAACAGTCAATGAGTAGAAATCAGAAACGGGAGGTTATACAGGAATATATCCGAAATAAAATTTCCCAGTACACAAGGTGCATTAAGAGCTTGAAGCCAGCAGGTGGGTTAGTTGAAAGCTTAGGCAAAGGTCCAGGAAAAGGCTTAGGGAAAAAATGCAGAAAACCAGCACTGATCCTTGATGACCGCATGCTAGAAGCATTATTGATTAAAGATAATCAAATAGACAAATCAATGAATAAACAGCAAAGACAAGATGCGCTGCAAGCCTATAAAAACAAAAAAAAGGCGCAATTTCGATTATGCAAGTTGAGAGCTAAGCAACTAAGTAACTAACTTAGATTGTTGGCTATGTAACAGTTAATTGAATCTCAACAGTTGTAGGGTGGGTTACCCAACGGCGTAACCCGCCATTTAATAGCTAACCACTCAATTACTCGGTAAAAAAAACAGTGCGTTAAGGGTTATGTCTTCGGCTACTGGTTTTTCAATCCTTACCTTTTAAAGAAAATATAGCTGGTTGATTGATATATTGACGCAGAGGCAGGTAACACGCAGTAAATGAAATAACACTGATCAAAGCCAGGGTAGCTAAAAATATTGGCATGAGCTGCAAACCCAGATAATTATTGATGAAATCATCAAAACCTAAATATAATGCGAGCAGCATGATCAGACTTATTGTTAGGCCGCTTATAATAGCACTGGTGTTATCTTTTATGATTAAAGCTATCAAGTCTTTGCGTTTTGCGCCAATCGCTAATCTTGTACCAATTTCAAATCGACGCATTCCAATGTTGTAACTTAAAATACCATATAGCCCTATTGCAGCCAGAAATAAAGTGAGTATTGCCAGAGAGGCTGAAGTAAAAGCGGTGATCCTTTCGCGAAACAGGCGTTTACTTTTTAGTTGTTCCAGAAAATCAAAATTAAAGACGGAATAACCACTGTCAATTTCATTAATCAGGTCTGCAATTTGGTCTCTGGTGAGATATATGTCCGTTTTGTATTTGATTAATAACATTTCGTTGTAAGGATGGTGTGGCACATAAATACGCGGAACAATGCTTGATTCTCCGGGCATTAATACACCTTTAACAACGCCAGATATTGTGATTTGCTCATTGTTTCTTGTGATTAAATGTTTACCTGTCGCTGAACCTGAAGGGGCAATTTTTTTGGCAAAGACATCATTGATGATCACTATTTCGGCATTGTTTTTAATGTCTGCTTTGGTGAAGTTATCACCCTCCATAATGGTTTGATTTATCATTTCGAAATAGTTTTCATCAATATCTTGCACTGCGGGGCTAAATTTTTCATCGGTTAGCGGGTTAACTAAATAATGACCATGGCTAAAGTTTAAAGGACTTAATGAACGGCTCACCAAAGCAACTTGAGGGTGTTGGCTAAGTTCGGCTTTGATCAATGCCATAGTGGCATTTCTTTGTTCAATTGAAGGGCCTTTTTCGGTATTGGAAATAATATGTAAAGAATTGATATTGTTTAGTTCAAAGCCTAACTCTTGATTAATGATATCAGTGGCATTGTTAAATAAACTGAGGTTGACGAAAATAAGTGCTGATGCAATGGCTATTTGACTGACAATTAATATTGTTCTCAATCTTTTGGAAACTTGTACCCCTGTACCTTTACCACCAGATTGTAAGTTATGATTTAACTTATGGTAATTGATCATACCAACGCTAATGAGAGCAAAAAATATTGACAATATTACTGCGGATATTATAGCTACAGCTAAGGTGAAATAATTCAATGATAATTCATTTACTCTTGGTAAATGTTGCGCAATGTTATGCTGGAAAATTTCAAAACCCAGTATGGCAATAATTAATGCCACTATTATGGAAAACACCATCAGCAAGCTGGTTTGTGCAAACAACATTTTAAATAGGTCTGATTTTTTAGCACCTATCGCTGCATGAACGGCTAATTGTTGTTGCTGCTGTGCTGTGCGGGAAACAAATAAATTCATCATATTGCCACTGGCAATGATCACTAACCCAAGCACACCAGCCAGTAATAACCATATTGTAGTTTGGTTATCTCCCAGTATTGCCTGATGAAATGATTGTAACCGCATTTTAACTTGCCAGCCTTTAACAAAATCATTATCGAGGTTTATTTCTTGCCAATGCTCATCGACTAAAGTTGTAATGCTTTGTTGTGCCTGAGTTACAGAGAGTTTGTTTTTTAATTGACCAACAAAGACGAACCATGGAAAAGAATACATTCTCTCTTTAAGATGATTTCGGGTATTGTAATCCCATGGTAGCCATACTTGGGTTTCACGACCTGTTTCATAAATATCTGGCTCAATAAAGTCTTTGGTCAATACACCAATAATGTTGAAGCTAGTGCCGCTAAAAGTAATTTTTTTTGAGAGAATATCAGGTGATTTGTCATAATCATTTAACCAGGTATCGTAACTGATAATAGCCACGGGATTATACGTGTCGAGTTCTTCGCTTTTTTCAAAACCTCTTCCATAGATAAATTGGCTATCTAATAAGTTGAACCAGTTTGGGGTGACATAAGTGGTTGATTTCTTCGGTTGATGCTCAAGTGAAGTACTGACGTCTTCACCATAAAAAACTATTGCGGCTTGGTCAAAAACTGTTTGTTTCAGGTATAAATTACGTAAGCCTGGAGAGTTAAAGTTGCCCCCCTGAAATTCGTTTTCAGCATCATAGGTCTGGTGAATAACCTTATATAATTTATCTTCTTTTGGGTAAGGCAATGGCTTCAACAATAATAAATAGGCCAGTGTAACAACACATAACAATGCGCCAAGTGTTAAGCCCATGGTAGAAACCACACTGACAACAAAGCCCGGCTTTTGTTTTAAGCTTAAATAAGCTTGTTTCAATCGATAAGAAATTAAATTCATATTATTTATATCCTTTTAAGGAAAATATGGCGGGTTGGTTAATGTATTGACGCAGAGGCAGGTAACAAGCGGCAAATGAAATAATGCTGATCAAAGCTAACGTCATAATAAACATTGGCAGTAATTGAAGGGTTAAATACTCGTTCAGCTGTTCACTAAAACCTAGCGTTAAACACAATAAAACACCCACACTGGCTAATATGCCCAGCAAAATGGCTTTGGCGTTATCTTTTAATACAAGTGAAATTAAATCGCTGCGTTTTGCGCCAATGGCTAACCGTGTACCTATTTCAAAACGGCGTATTTGGGTGGAATAGCTTAAAATTCCGAACAGACCTATGGCAGACAAGGCCAAGGTTAATAACGCTAACACGGCACTAGTGAGTGCTGTGACATATTGAGTAAAAAGCGCTGTTTCTTTTAGTTGATTAAGTGAGGTGTAAGAATAAATAATAATGTCTTTACTTACATCAGCTAAAAGGTGAATTATTTTCTCACGAGAAAAATACTGATTGTTTTTAAATTGAAGCATTAAATTACCAGAGCTAATTGACCCGGTATAATAAGTTCTCATTGGTTTCTCTGAATTATCAGGTAAGGTAACTGTGCTGACAATACCTATAACGGTATAAGGTTCTTGACCTGTGTACACTATTATCTTTACGCCTAAAGCACTTCCTTGTGGTGATAAATATTTTGCGTAAACATCGTTAATAATGAGTACTCGACTTTTATCTTTTATATGTGAAGCATTAAAGCCATTGCCTTCAATCAGCGTTTGATTGATCATGTTAAAATAATTTGGACCAATCCATTTACTGTCTATAACTATACGTTCATTTGTTGCAGCAATTATCTGAGCTGAAATAGAAGTACTTGTAAGCGGAGATTGTGAATGACTGATTTGTTCAATTTCAGGTAACTGTAATAAGTGTTCACCTACTTGTTCAATGCTGATTGAAATCTCTTCGTTGGTAAGACTTCTTCCTGATGCCGAACGTGATAATTCAAGTCGATAAATATTATCCGTATTAAAGCCCAACGACTTAGTAATTGCACTGTATGCTTTTTCACATAAGCTTATATTAGTAAATACCAATGAGGTAACCACAACTATTTGACTGAAAATAAGGAGCTGACGAATATTTTTTGAGATTTGAATACCAGTGCCTTTACCGGAGGTTTGCAGTCTGGTATTCAGTGCACGGTAATTGATCATCTTATAACTGATGAAAGCAAAAAAGTAGGTTGAAAATGAAGCAATTAGCGCTGCTGCGAGTAAAGTGAACATATTCAAATTTAATTCATTAACTCGTGGCAGATAGCTGGACAAATAATTCTGAAGCAGCAAAAAACCAGCCGAAGAAATACTAAGTGCCAAAATTATAGACATAAGCATTAGTAGGCCTGATTCTGCGAGTAGTCCTTTAAATAGCTGACGCTTGTTTGCTCCCATTGCTGCATGAATGGTGAGTTGTGGGAGCTTAGCGGCAATATGCGACATAAAGAGATTGGTTATATTGCTACAGGCGATAACGACTAAGCCAATTACAGCACTAAGTAATAATAATACGGTTGTTTCGCTGTTACCTATTATTACGGATTTAAGTGATTCTACGGTGATTTGTTTACTCCAGCCTTTATAAAACTCCATACCAACAATTTTTTCTTGCCAGATATTATTTTCTAATGCCGTAAGCTTTTTTTCCAGTTGACCAGAAGTGGTATTTTCTAAAACTTTTCCGATTAACATTCTGTAAGGACTGACATAAAGCCAATCTTTTCTGGCAGCTTCATTTAGTCGATTATAATCCCAGGGCATATATAATTGCGTTTTTTGATCTGTGTCACGTAGATTAGGTTCAATATATGATTTGGCTAAAACACCGATAACTTGATAACTGGTACCATCGAAAGTTACTTTTTCATTTAAGATGTTAGTGTCGCCGGCAAATTCTTTCTGCCAGGTTTCATACGTTAGAATTATCACCGGATTGTTCGTGTCTAACTTTTCGGTTTGCTCAAATTTTCGGCCTAATGCCATTTTTGCATCCAATAAAGTAAACCACTCAGGAGTTACAAATAACATGTTCATTCTGGGTTTGGCAGATAATGAAGTTATTACTTCTGCATAATAATATATCAGTGCGGCTTCACTGAAACTATTGTGATTTTTATATACATGTATCAATCCGGGATAAGAAAAAGCGGGTGCCAGGGGCTCACCTTCGCTGTTGATTGAAGCTGAATTGATTTTATAGAGTTTGTCTTGCTCAGGATAAGGTAAAGGTTTTATCAGCATCACATAAGCTAACGTTAATACACATAAAAGAGCGCCCAGTGTGAGCCCCATAGTAATGACTACACTGCTCACAAATCCTGGTTTATGCTTTAAGGTTAAATACGCTTGTTTCAACTGATATAAAAATAAATTCATTCTATTAGGATCCTTTAAACCTTTAACCCATGCCTTTTAAACTAAATATAGCGGGACGGTTAATGTATTGACGAAGTGGAAGATAACAAGCGGCAAATGAAATAATGAAGATCAAGGCTAACGTTATCATAAACATTGGTAATAATTGGAAGGTTAAATACTCGTTCAGTTGTTCATTAAAACCTAGCGTTAAACCTAATAGAACACTCATGCTGGTTAATATACCAAACAATATCGACTTGGCATTGTCTTTTAAAATAAGTGCAATTAAATCTCTGCGTTTTGCACCAACGGCTAACCGCGTACCTATTTCAAAGCGGCGCATTTGAGTGGAATAACTAAGAATTCCGTACAGGCCAATAGCGGCGAGTGAAAATGTTAATATAGCCAGAGCGCCAGCAGTGAATAATATGGTGAACTGGGTAAAAAGCATTTTGTCTTGTTGAGATTGATTACTTTCAAACAAATCGACCCGGTAAGTGCTGGTAACTGTTTTTAATACAGAAACAAAATCTTGGCGTGATAGTGTTGCGTGCCCTTTTAATTGTATTAACAAACGAGGGTGTTCGCTAAATCCGGGGAAATAGGCTCGATTTTCACTCTCTCGTTTTCCTGGAGTGGTAAAGTCTTTAACTACACCAACCACGGTAAATGTATCGCCATAGACAATGTCTATTCTTTTGCCTATGAGACTATCTGTAGGTGCAAGCTTTTTGGCAAAAGTCTCATTAATAATGATTAAATTTTTGTTATCACGAATATCGGCTTGACTAAAATAATCTCCTGCTAATAACTTGTGTTGATAGAGAGAAAAATAATTTTCGTCAACAAGCCTACTACGACCAGAGTAAGTCTTGTCGTTACCTTCGAGCTTTGCTTCACGAAATCCAGAGCCTGAGCTAAAGGCTGAGCCATTTGATAAACTAACCGCCTTAATTTGTGGCAATAGTAATAATGCGGAACGAACTTCTTTGTTGAGTTGAATTTTTTCATCGTCTGCCATGTTTACTGTTGGCGCAGTCGACATTTCAACGCTGATAATGTTATCAATGTTAATGCCTAGCGGTGCGTTAATTATTTGCAAGGCATCTTTGAATAAATTGAGATTGATAAACACTAAAACAGTGGCAACACAAATTTGACTAATGATCAATAATTGTCGTTTAGTTTTAGATACTTGCTGACCTATACCTTTGCCACCACTTTGCAAATTAGTACTTAATGTTTCGTAGTTTAATGTGTTACTGGATAATTTTGCAAAAAACAATGAAAACAAACCAACTAATAATAAAGCAATAAGTAGAGTAAAACTATTGAGTGATAATTCATTTACCCGGGGTAATAGCTCTGTAAGGTTTGTTCTTAGCAGGTTAAAACCAGCTGAGGCTACCAGCAAGGAAAAAATTATCGACAATAACATCAGTAAAGCTGATTCAGTTAACATCAGTTTAAATATTTTGTTTTTGCTGGCACCCAATGAGGCATGAATATTGTAGTTACCTTGTTGCTCTGCGGCTCGGGCTATAAACAGGTTAGCAATATTAGTGGCTGCAATAAGCATAAGACCAACTACACCCGTAATGAGCATCAGCATTATATTTTGGCTATCACCGATAAGAATTTCTTTTAAAGGTGTTAGTTTCATTTTAATGTTCTTCGTCGTAAAAAAATCGAAATCACTAACCATTTCTTTCCATGGCTGGTTTACTAACGGGGTAATAGTTTGCTCTACTTGTGATGGGGTAATATTTTTAGCTATTCTGCCTAAAAACATGGTATCGAAAGACATTGAACCTGAACTCTCACGCCTTTTGGTAGAATTATAATTATAGTCCCATGGAAACCAGATATTGGTGTGTGAATGCTTTACAGAGTATGTTTTTGGTTCGGTAAATGATTTAGCCACCACACCAATAATATTAAAGCTTACCTCGTCTATGACAAGTTTTTGCTTAAGAATATCTATACTGCCAGCATACTCATTTTGCCAGGTTTCATAGCTTAAAACAGCCACAGGGTTATAAGTATTTAATCCTTCACTTTGTTCAAATCCCCGGCCGATTGCCATCTCAATATTTAATAGGGAGAATATTTCCGGGGTAACATAAGTTGTTGCTATTGAAGGTTGTGAAGGCTGTGAGGTAAGAATGTTTCTTCCGTAAGCTATTATTGTTGAATTTTCAAAACTCGTTTGTTTTGAGCTTTTTTGTTTAGAGTAAAAATCAATTAGAGATTGATAGTTAAAAGCAGTAAAAATTTGCTTATCGTCTTTATCAACAACGGTAGATTCAACCAGATATAACCTGTCTTGGTCCTCAAATGACAATGGTTTTAATAACATGACGTAGGCTAGTGTTAAAACACATAATAGCGCGCCAAGTGTTAAACCCATGGTTGTAACTACGCTCAATACAAAAGCTGGTTTGAGTTTTAAACTCGCCCATGCTTGTTTTACCTGATATGCAATTTGTGAGAAAAACTGATTCATGTTTTTTACTCCATATTAAATTGTTTTTTTGCTGTCCTTTAAAACCCTGTTCTCTTTTAAATCTAGAGAATTTAATTACTGGTTTCAAATCAGTGTTGCGATTTTTTATTTACTACGAAACTATTATTATTTATAAAGAATAATAGCAAAAAGTGAGCCGTAAAAAATAATCAATAAAAACAGATGGATGGGTTCTTGGTGATGTTTGTTAATATAGGTGTGATTCGATAACGAACTCGATAAGTCCGAAAATGGAACGGATTATTATACCAATTGGTGCAAATCGATTATAGTTTTTAGGTCAATAAAAAACCTCACAAGGAGGCTTTGGTAGACATTGTTATAAATTAAGGGTGATTATTTAATAAGCTCGTAGTCAGCGATTAAACTCTCTAAAGGAATGCTTAAATACTTATGAAGATTTCTTATCATGGAAATACTAAGTTTTCGCTTTTTTCCTAATATTTCAGTTACTCTACTGCGCTGCCCTAAAACTGGTACTAAATCGGAGCGGGACAAGCCTTCTTGCTCCATCCTGAATTTTATGGCTTCTACAGGATCTGGTGCATCAATAAAGAAATGCTCTTGTTCATAAGCATCTACCAGTGTTACAAGTACGTTAAGCATGTCTCCTTGTGGAGTGCCTGGTTGCGCGTCCCAAAGTTTCTCAATGGATATCATGGCATTTCCATGATCCTGCTCAGTTTTGATTGGTTTGATATTCATTTCGACCTCCTGCGTTGTTGAAGCATCAATTTCATCATATTGTTTGTGAGTCCCGATAAATCGGACGTAAACAATACCGAACTCGTATTTAAGCGCTACAACAAGCCTATTTTTATTACCATGTATATTAAAAATAATGCGGTTATTTGCTAAAAAACTGGCATTATCATATTTGGCTTTAATATCTTGTGGAGATTGCCAACATGCATGTTTCGCTTCATCATACAACGCCTTTAATGGTTGTTCGGAATCAAAATATTTGGGAGCTTCCCAAAAATTCTTTAAAGATACTCGTGAAATAATTCTCATATTTTTCCCTATACTTTCCCATTATGGGAAAGTATATGTTTGAGTTCAACGCTAATTATTAAATAAGATATATTAATAATACTTAAAATAAGTATATGAAATTGGAAAAGTTATACCAAATCAGCAAAAACTTATTATAAATTAAAACTACCGATCTCCCCGCAAACTGTATATCGCGGGACGATTAATATATTGTCTCAATGGTAAGTAACAAGCACAGAATGAAATCAATGAAACTAAACCTAAAGTCACTAAAAATATGGGCAATAACTGCAAAGTTAAATAGCTATTAAATTGCTCATTAAAACCAAGTGTTAAAACCAATAAAACAATAATGCTGGTTGCTATGCCAAATAAGATCGAGGGTGCATTTTCTTTGAGGATAAGTAAAATTAGTTCTTTGCGTTTAGCGCCAATCGCCATACGGGTTCCAATTTCAAAACGGCGTATTTGAGTGCTGTAACTCAGAATACCGTATAAGCCTATGCCTGCCAGAAAGAAAGTGAATAAAGCTAAAACAGCAGCAGTGATTGCGGTAGTGATTTGACTGAACAGCTGTAGTTGAACTTGTTCTGTTAAAGGGGTTAGATCATAAATGGCGTATAACTTACTGGTAGTGTTTAGTAATGTAGTTAACTTTTCTCGTGACAATGCCTGGTTGTTTTTAAATTTAATTAAAAATTTGCTGCTGTTCGATAAAGCTGGCTGATAATAACGTAAAGGTATTTTGTCTTGTTTGGGCATTTTCACCCCTTTGACAATACCTGTCACGGTGAAAACTTTACCCCTGCTGGATAACTTAAGACCTAATGCATTCCCTTGAGGGGATAATTTTTTCGCAAGCACATCGTTGATTATTATTACTGAATTGTTATCTGAAATATCTGATTTACTGAAATAATTACCCGCTAACAGAGGTTGTCTGATCATTTTAAAATATTGATGATCAACACTTCTATTTTCAATTCTTAACTTTTCATTGCTTGATACAATAGTGACTTCTGGAGTATAAAACCGATTAAACGGTGATGCAGACTGACTTACTGATTCAACTTGAGGTAACTGCGCAAGGGCTATTTGTAATTGAGCCATAATTACACTGGTTTCTTCATCTGACGGTGTACTGGATGTTGAGGCCGATAATGATAAATAGTCAATATTAGTAAAATCAAAGCCTAATGGTTTTCCAATGGTATCTGAGGCTTGTTTAAACAAATTTATATTAATAAATATTAGTGCGGTAGCAACAGCAACCTGACTTATAATTAGCCCATGGCGCACTTTTTTTGAAACTTGAGCACCCGTGTTTTTTCCACCGGATTGAAAAACAGAGTGCAAAGCTTGGTAATTTATCACTTTACTGCCAATGGCAGCAAAGAAAGAAGCAAAACACAAAATTAAGCTAAGTGCACAAATTAAGGTGAATACGTTAATCGATAACTCAGCAATGCGTGGTAGCAATTCGGTTAAATATTTTTGCAATAGCCAAAAACCGCCAGTGGCAACACATAAGGCCAGTAGTATTGAAGCCGACATCAACAAAGCTGATTCGGCAAATAACTTAAAAAACAATTGCTGTTTTTTAGCCCCCAAAGCCGCATGAATAGCTAATTGTGGTTGTTGCTGTGCAGTGCGTGACATATATAAGTTAGCAATATTGGCACAAGCAATAGCGAGTAGACCAATAACGCCTGCGAGTAATAAATAAACGATATCTTTACTGTCACCCAAAATCACGTTTTTAAAGGTATTAAGCTCCATTTTTATCTGCCAGCCTTTATAAAGCTCAATATTGGCATTTTTACTTTGCCAAATATCGTTTATTAACGGGCTGATGGTCTGCTCGGCTTGCGTAGTGGTAATGTTATCTTTTAATTTACCAACAAAAACTAAGGTTGGATCTATATTAAACCAAAGTTCACGGGCATAAGTGGACAGGTTATAATCCCAGGGTAACCAAATGGCTGTTTTTAAACCTGTATTATAAATTTCCGGTTCAATAAATGATTCGGAAAGTACGCCAATAATCCGGTGGTTTACGCCACTGAAAGTTACTGTTTTTTGTAAAATATCTACATCGCCAGCAAATTGTTTTTGCCATGTCTGGTAGCTGATAACAGCGACAGGTTGGTGCTGTTCAAGCCCTTCACTTTTCTCAAAACGTCGACCGAGTTGCATAGGAGTATTGAGCAAGTTAAGCCATTCTGGTGTTATGTAAGCTGTAGTGAGCTTAGGTTGATGCGGCAAGGATGTTAATAGATCTTCACCATAGCTGATCATTGCCACTTCACTAAAAATGGTTTGGTTTTTATAAAGGTGAATTAACCCAGGGTAAGTAAAAGCTGAATAACTATTTTCACCCAGAGCATTTATTAAAGTGTGTTCAACACGATAGAGTTTTTCCTGATCAGAATAGGGCAAGGGTTTTATCAGCATCACAAAAGCCAATGTAACTACACACAACAGGGCGCCAAGTGTTAAACCCATAGTGGTTACAACACTTGTGACAAAACCTGGCTTTTGTTTTAAATTTCCCCATGCTTCTTTTAACTGATAGAAAAACAAATTCATCTATTAGGATCCTTTCAGGCTATGGATCGCTGGGCGATTAATATATTGTCTCAACGGCAGGTAACAAGCACAGAATGAAACGATTGAAACCAGTCCTAAAGTCGCTAATAAAATCGGTAACAGTTGCCAGCTTAAATAATGTTTAAGTTCAGTGCTATACCCTATACTTAAGCTAAGTAATACCAATAAACTAGTGACAATACCTAAAAGTAATACACCAGAATTGTCTTTAAAAATCAGCGCTACAATATCTTTACCTTTAGCGCCGATTGCCATTCGCGTACCTATTTCAAAACATCGCATACGGGTACTGAAATCAAGCACACCAAATAATCCTATTCCCGCTACAATCAGTACAAGTATCGTTACAATTGCAGTGGTAATTACAGTCACTATATTATTTAGCTGTAAGCCTGTGTGTAGTTTGGTTAAATTTTCATAACTAAATACAGAAAAACGTGGATCTATGCCGTTAAGCAGCTGCACAATTTGTTCGCGGGTGAGCTTGTTTTGGTTTTTATGTTTGATCATGAAATTAAAATCACGTTCAATTGTAACTGGTCGGTAAATACGCTGAAGGTTGGCTTCACGGTTAGGTACATGAATATCGTTCACAACACCAATTATGGTTAACAAAACGTCACGACTGGTTTTTATTTTTTGACCTATTACTTCTCCATGTTCAGTAAGCTGTCTGGCAAAACTTTCGTTAACAATAATCAGGTCTTCTCTGTCATTTATTTCACTTTTGCTGAACGTTCTACCTGAGTGCAGCGTTTGATTCATCATTGAAAAATATTGCTCATCAATAAAATTTTGTCTTAAAGATACTTCTTGATCATTGGCATTAATGGAGAAAATACGCGTACTGAACTTTGTTATTGGCGAAGAACCTTGGCTAACTTGAGTTGTTTCAGGTAACAGGTGTAATTGTGCTTTTATTTGCCGTAATACATTTAAACGTTCTTCTGACGATGCTTGTTGCGGATCGTTATAAGCAAGTTTTAGTTGCTGAATATTTTCGAAGTTAAAACCTGTTGTTTTGGTTATTGCCGTAAATGATTCTTTAAATAATACGATATTGGCAAAAATAATCAGTACAGTGAGTAATATTTGACTGGTGATAATTACCTTTTGAAACCTTGAAGATACCTGAGCAGCCTGGTTTTTATTACCTGATTGCAGCTTGGTTTGTATCTTGTTGAAGTTAATACCCGTGATATTTAATTTAGCAAACATCAACGTGATTAAAGTTACAATAAAAAGAATAACGAGCAGGGGTGGTAATGATAATTGTAGTTCGTCAACTCGATTAAATAAGTCAGTTAAATAGTGTTGCGACAAGTAGAACCCCGCATTGGCGACAGCAACGGCGAAACAAACTGACAGTGCCATAAGGCAGGTGATCTCGGTCAGCATATGATTAAAGAGCTGCTTTTTATTTGCGCCCAGGGCGACTCTTATTGCTGCTTGGTGTTGTTGCTCGGCCCCACGGGCTACAAATAAATGGCTGATATTGGTGAAAGTCATTATTAATAAACCAATCACGGCACTTAGAAGTAAAAATATCCCGGTATTATTATCTCCCGAAACTACATCGACAATCGAACGCAGCTTAATAGATAAACTAAGATCCTTAAAACGCGCGTTTCCTACTAATTCTTGTTTCCATCGAGTATTTAATTGTGGTGTGAGTAATTGCTCGGCTTGATATGGGTTAAATTCATTATTAATCTGACTAAGCATAAATAAGTTTGGCGCAAAGTGTCCCCAGCCGTTACGACCACGTTCAGGAACTGGATTGAAATCCCAGGGTAACCATATTTGCGTTTCACGTCCTACTTCATATAAAGCTGGTTCGGAGAAATTTTCATTTGCCACGCCGATAATATTAAAACTAGTGGTGTTTACCCTGATTGTCTGACCAATAATATCGGCTTGTTGATGGTATAAATTTTTCCAGGTTTTAAAACTGATAATCGCTACGGGTTTATGGGTATTTAAAGCTTCGCTTTGGTCAAAATATCGTCCCATTGCCAGTGGCATATCAAGTAATGTTAAATACTCAGGGGTAATATAAGTGGTATTAACTCTGGGGTGAGATGCTATAGAAGTAATATTGGCATTTTCATAAGTGATCATACTGACAAGATTTAATGGTGTTTGTGTTTCACGTTGTCCCTTAATTTCTCTCTTATTTTCACTATTACTTATATTCTGTTTTTTATTTTGTTGCGGGTTGTTAAGTTGCTTATAAAGCATCACAAAAGCAGGATAGGGATACATCGACATTTTAGGCGCCCGTGCATCACCTTGAATTTTACTTTCAACGATATAAAGTTTTTCTTGCTCAGGATAAGGCAAGGGTTTTATTAACACAACATAAGCTAAAGTAACCACACATAGCAGTGCGCCCATAGTTAGGCCTATGGTAGTTACAACACTCATTACAAAGCCAGGTTTTTGCTTTAAGCTTAAATAGGCTTGCTTCATACTATAAACTATTTGACTCATGCTATTTATATCCTGTGGAACGGTTATTATTTTTGTTTTTTTGCAAGTTAAAATAAATCGTGTGGTTAATTACTTTTTGCTTTAATAATTTATTTTATCTTGTTGTGAAACATATGAGTGATTGTTTCCTTTATATTTATTAGCAAAAAACCTGCAAAAAATGAGCCAACGTAAATAATCAATAAAAACATGAGGATGAAGTTTTTTAAATGGTTGTTAACATTTTAGTGATTCGATAGCGAACTCAATAAGTCCGAAAATGACACTGATTAATGTAAAACGTTATATGCTTGATCAGATTTATATTTGCATAAACGGTAAACAGAAGGTTGTGATGTGCATATGGGCTCTGGTAATTATGGAGTTCTTTGGATGGAGTCCTTCATGAATGTTTACTTGTACTATTTATTGCACAACTCGTTTGATTGGTAGTACAAAAAGTTGTACTACAATTAAAAAGGTGATTAACCATCTTCTTTAATATTTACGTTTTAGAGGTAAAATCAAATATTATTGTATTTAGATTAACCAGATTAACAATTAAACAAATGAGATAGGAATGGTAAAATTCGAGAGTAATCTTACTGGAAATAGATTTAGTAATGACTCACGAATACGGAATGACAAGCCTGAAGGTTGATGCCTTAAAGGTTACAGTTCGCGCCTAATAAGCGTTACCAAATATTAAAATGATTGTACAAACTTATAGCGAAACGCGAGCTAACTTTAAGGCTGCCATTGAATCTGTTGCAGATCGACATGAACCCTTGTTAATAACGAGTAAATCCGCTGATGTTGTTATGATGTCACGCGAAGACTTTGACAGTATGCAAGAGACTATGTATTTGCTAAGTTCAAGAAATAACGCAAGACGTCTTATGGAATCAATTGCCGAATATGAGTCGGGCTCTGTAATTCAAACTGAGATTGACGAAAATGGTAACTATAAAGAAAAAACTGGATAACGAAGAACATAAGAAAAAGGTGATTTTTACCCCTCAAGGATGGGAAGATTATAAATACTGGCGGATTAATAGTCCGTCAAAATTTGATAAAATAAATGAGTTGATAAAAGCGTCACAAAGTTCTCTTCATACAGGTATTGGTAAACCCGAAAAGTTGACTAGTAATCTTAAAGGGTATTATTCTAGAAGAATCGACTTAGAACATCGCCTTATTTATAAAGGTGATGGTGGTAATTTAATTATTTTTGCAGCACGATTTAACTATTAAGCCCGTAGAGTTTTGTTAGTAATGCTTGGTTAGGTCTTTATTTTAATAGTAAAGAGAGAGGCGGATAAAGTAAGTCTTTGTAAAAACAGACGGGGCGCCTTTTAATATCCTGACAATTTCGTCGTTAATTGATACGGTACCGATGTAGGATGGGTTAGCCAACGACGTAACCCATCATTTTTGATGATTATTTAACAGCGTAATTACTCTATAAAAAACAGCGCATTGATGGGTTACGCCTGAGGCTAACCCATCCTACGCGTACACCAGTCACCTTATTTTATCTATTACCATTGCTCTATTTTCTTAGTGTTAGATATAAATTAAGAAAATCTCTTACAAATCCCAATTACGACTAATTAACTAAAGACATTCACGTAAATTAGTATTCCATCCGGTCAATCTATATAGCATCAATTAACTGTGACGTACCCATTCATTAAATTACTCAGCCCCTCGTAAACTATAAATTGCCGGACGATTAATATATTGTCTTAACGGCAAGTAACAAGCGAATAATGAAATGAATGAAACTAAGCCTGATGTTGCTAAAAACATGGGTAATAACTGCAATGTTAAATAATGTTCAAGCTGTTCGCTAAAACCAAATGTCAACACTGATAAAATGAAGATACTGGTTACTATGCCCAATATTATTGAGCTTGCATTGTCTTTGATGATAAGTGCGATTAGGTCCCGACGTTTAGCACCAATTGCCATACGGGTTCCAATTTCAAATCTGCGCATTTGCGTGCTGTAACTTAAAATACCGTACAGACCAATTGCTGATAAAATAAAGGTGATCAGTGTTAGTGCTGCGGTGGTAATAGCCGTAGTATATTGAGTGAATAAGCGATGAGATTTTTGTTTACTGAGGGGAGAAAATTCAAATAAGCTGACTGAGCTGGTGACTTCTTTTATCACGGCAACTAATTGTGCCCGAGAGATTGTTTGCTGATCTTTAAGCTTTATCAGTAAATTGGAACGGCTGAGGTTTGGCATATAAACTCTTGGTGGAATAGTATTTCCTCCCGGTAATTTAAAATCATTAACCACACCTATAATCGTGTAGGCATTAGGTCCACCAAAAGAAAGCTGTTTACCTAAAGCCTTGATGCTTTCCTGTTTATTAAGTTGCTGAGTAAGCTGTTGTGCTAATACCTGATTAATAACCAGCACAGGTGCACGGTCTTTATAATCATTTTCGCCAAAGTTATCACCGGCAATAAAGTCCTGTCCCATTAAATTAAAATAATGACTATCAACGCTTTTACCAAGAGGTAACACTATTTGGTTCGATTGCACTTCGGTTAATGACCAGATACCTTCGCTGTCGGTCAGTGGAGAGCTATTTTTACTGACTAATTCAACTTGAGGTAACTGAGCAATTTTTTGTTGAATTTCTTTGCTGATCGCTAACTGATCGGCTCTTGAAAGCTCGGTACTGGTAGATGGCGCAATAGAAACACTGATTAAATTATCAACATTAAAACCTTCTTCCTGATTGATTGACGTTATTGCTTCATTAAATAAACTGATGTTGATAAAAATCAGTACAGTAGCCACGGTTACCTGACTGATAATAAGTATTTGTCGAACAAACTTTGATACTTGTAAGCCAGTTCCCTTACCGCTACTTTGTAAGTTAGTGTTTAATCTTTGGTAGTTAACAACACGCTGGCTTAACGCAGCAAAAAAGAACGCAAGTACTAGTGGAAACAGCAAAGCACAAATTAAGGTGAATCCACCAAGGTTAAGTTCATTTACCCTTGGTAATACGAGTTGTAATTGACTTTGCATCAGCGAAAAAGCAAATTGAGCCACAACTAAGGCAAGCACCATAGCCAGTGTCATTAACAGCAGGGATTCAGTGAATAATAACTGAAAAATATGTTTACGCTTTGCGCCTACGGCTGCCATTATAGCCAGTAGATTTTGTTTCTCTACCGTTCTTGAAAGTTGTAAATTGGAAATGTTGATACAAGCAATTAACAGCAAACCAATGACACCAATTAACGTTAAGTAAGCTTTGTTTTCGTTATCACCCAAAATTACGCTTTTAAATGAACGCAACTGCATTTCAATATGCCAGCCCTTATAAAATCCCTGTCTGTCGATGTTGTCCTGCCAGGTATCGTTAACTAATGTTGTTATTTGCTGCTCGGCTTGTTTGGCGGTTAGTTCATTTTTTAATTTTCCGATAAAAGTAAGGCTGTTGCCTCTGTCCCACCAGCGTTCTCGAAATCTCTGTGGAGTGGCATTGAAATCCCACGGTAATAATATTTGAGATTTTCTGCCTAACTGTTCTATTTCAGGTTCAACAAAAGACGGTGCAATTACTCCAATAATACTAAAACTGACACCTCTAAAAGTGACTTTTTGCTCCAGTATATTTTTATCGGCTGAAAATTCATTTTGCCAGGTTTCATAGCTGATCACCGCAACAGGGTTATGAGTATTCAATGCTTCCGATTGCTCAAATGCCCGACCAAGTGCCATATCAACCGCTAACAGCGTAAACCATTGAGGAGTGATATATGTGGTGGTTAGCGTAGGTTGCAGAGCCATTGAAGTTAATACTTCTTCATCGAACAGTATTAAAGCACTGTCGCTGAAACTTTGCTGATTTTGATAAAAATGGACCAAACCCGGATAGTTAAATGCGGTAACATTTGCCGAACCCGTGGCATCAAATTGAACATTATCTACTTTATATAAACGCTCTTGATCCGGGTAAGGTAGCGGCTTAACTAACATTACATAGGCTAAAGTAAGCACTGACAATAATGCTCCTAACGTTAAGCCCATGGTGGAGACCACACTGAAAACAAAATCTGGTTTGTTTTTCATACTAGCAAATGCTTGTTTTACTTGGAATTTAAATAGATAAATAATATTAAGGCTCTCGAGTTTCATTTATTCACTTCCTTTTAGGCTTTGAATTGCAGGATGATTAATATATTGACGCAATGGCAAGTAACAGGCGAAAAATGAAATAGTACTGATCAATGCCAATGTGATTAAAAACATCGAGATAAGTTGTGTACCAACATAATCGGTTAGTGACTCACTAAAACTCAAGTAAAGCGCCAGTATAATAATAACGCTGGTTATTGCTCCAACCATTAATGCGGCAGAATTATCTTTTAATATCATGGTGATTAAGTCTTTCCGTTTTGCTCCAATTGCCATGCGGGTGCCAATTTCAAAGCGGCGTGATTGAGTGCTGTAACTTAAAATTCCGTATAAACCAATTGCTGCTAAAAATATGGTTAACAAAGTAAGCACTGTGGTGGTAATAGCTGTTGTGTAATGGGTAAAAAGTATCTTCTTACGGGTGTCAGCCATGCTTTCAAAATGGAAGAGGGTAAATTTACCGGAAACGCTATTTATCGTACTGATCATTAGTTCGCGACTAACTTTCTGGTTGGCTTTAAACTTGATTAAAAAGTCGTTAGATGCGCGCCAGGAAGTTCGGTACGCTTGCATAGGGTTGGCTTTAACATCGGGAATGTTTGTTCCTTTTACTATACCAACTATTGTGCGCTCGGTACTTGAGCCATCTTTTTCCACTTCACCCATGATATTGATTTTTCTACCAATCACTTTTTTAGCGATGTTTCCAGTAAAGTTTCCATTAGTGGCAAGACTGTTGGCAATTTTTTTAGCAAAAATATCATTGATGACGACGACATCATGACCATTTTGAATGTCGTCAGTACTGAAATAGTCACCTTCAAGCAACGTTTGTTCAAGCAAGTTAAAGTAATCTTTATCAACTCCCCCTGAAATTTCTACATCAAAAGCTTGTTCAGTGCCCAGGTCGGTAAATACTGAAGAGTTTGTTCTCAGTGGCGAGGATGATTGGCTTATAGCCTCAACTTGAGGTAAAAGTAAGAAACTATTTTTTAGTTCATTGAGTAACGATATTGTTTCCTCACCTCTTCTTGGCAGCGACGAGTCTGCTGCAATAGTCATACTGAAGATATTATCAACTTTATGGCCAGCGGGAGTGTTAATTACTGTTGTTGCACTATTGAACAGGCTGATATTAACAAAAACCAAACTGGTTGCGATTGCCACCTGACTGATAATTAAACATTGACGAATACGTTGTGACACCTGAATGCCTGTACCTTTACCACTACTTTGCAAGGTATGGTTTAACGCTTGATAATTAATCATTCTATTGCTTAATTGGGCAAATAAAATGGCAAAGAAAAATACAAATAATAATGCGCAGCTAAGGGTAAATACGCTTAACGATAATTCATTAATTCGGGGTAATAATTCTGATAAGTAGTGTTGTAGAATGAAAAACCCGAATGATGCAACAATAAGTGCAACAATGGCAGACAATGTCATTAATAAACCAGTTTCAACCAACAAGGTTTTAAATAACTGTTTTTTCGTTGCACCAATAGCAGCATGAATAGCTAATGGTTTTTGCTGTTGAGCCGTACGTGAAATAAACAAGTTACTTATGTTTGCACAAGCGATCACTAATAAACCGGTAATACTGGCAAGCAGTAAATAGAGTCGATTAGTATTATCACCTAATATGACAGATTTAAATGACTTAAGTGACAATTTGACTTGCCAGCCTTTATAAAAATCAAACTGAGTGACATTTTCTTGCCAAAGTTCATTTAAAAAAGGACTAATGCTTTGCTCTGCCTGAACTTGAGAAAAATCAGATTTTAATTTACCGACAAAGGCAAGTTCCCAGCGTACATATGCCCAACTATCAACATACATGCTACGCAGATTGTTGTAATCCCATGGAAGCCAAACTTGTGTTTGTCTGCCAATTTCATGAAGTTCCGGTTCGATAAAAGACTGAGCGGTAACACCAACAATTCGAAAACTGGCATTATTAAAAGTTATCTTATTAGCTAAAATATCCTTGTCACCATTAAATTCATTTTTCCAAGTGTCATAACTGATAATAGCAACAGGGTTAAAGCGCTCTTTGGCTTCTGTTTCTTCAAAGCTTCTACCAACTACCATTGGGGTATTTAACAGTGTGAAAAAGTCAGGTGTAATATAACTCGTGCTCATCATTGGCTGAGTTGGGCTAGAGGTTAAAACGTCAGTATCGTAAGCAATAAGTGCTGACTGTTCAAAAACAGTTTGCTTTTCATAAAAATGGGTTAAACCCGGATAGCTGAAATTACCTGATTTTAACTCCCCAGTATTATCAGTCATGTTGTGCTCAACCCAATATATACCCGTAATCATTCAAAATGCAGGTTTTGAAGCGTTTTAAAAGATTATCTACTGCGTTGCTTTCAATCCCAATAGCCCGCTATTGCTCAATCAAGCGCCTTTTAGATAAACTTTTAAATTCACTTCAAATTCCTGCATCTTGAATGACCACGGGTATAGCTTCTCTTGTTCGGGGTAGGGCAGGGGTTTTGCCAGCATTAAATAAGCCAGTGTAAGTATGCATAAAAGCGCACCTAAGGTTAACCCCATTGAACTGACAATACTTAATACAAACCACGGCTTGTTTTTTAAACCAAACCAGGCTTGTTTAACTTGATACGAAAATTGTTGAAAAATATGATTCATGGATTAATCACTTCCTTTAAGGCTGTTAATTGCTGGTTTATTAATGAATGGTCTTAAAGGTAAATAACAAGCAGAAATTGAAATAATACCGATTAACAATAAGGTAAATAAACACACAGGCACCAGTTGAACGTTAATGTAGCTGATCAGGTATTCACTGAAGCTTAAATACAATGCGAGAAGAAGAAGAACGCTGATACCCAGACCCAATATTAACGATTTAGCATTGTCTTTTATGATCAACATAATTAAATCTTTACGTTTGGCTCCAATAGCCATGCGGGTACCTAATTCAAACCGGCGCATTTGGGTGCTGTAGCTTAAAATTCCGTACAGGCCAACCGCAGCCAGAAATAAGGCAATAATGGCTAATAAACCACTGGTGACGAAGGTGGTATATTGCGTAAATAACCGAGAATTACGTCGTTCATTCAGCGTGGTTAAACTGAACAGATTAAATTGCTTATTTACGTGTTGCAGCGTGTTAAGGATCTGTTGACGAAGTAATGTTTGGCCAGCCTTAACTTTTACTAACATCATGTTTCTTGAAGGAGATGAAGGATAATAAAAGCGAGCAGGGATTTCGCTGGTATCAGGAATTTTAATGCCTTTAACTACACCAATTACTCTTGCGCCGCTCTTAAATTTTATCCCTAATGCACTGCCATTTGGTGCAAGTTGCTTAGCGAATACATCGTTGATGATAAGGATATTATTGTCATCTTTAATATCTGCTTCGCTGAAATAATTCCCTTCAATTAAAGGCTGGTTGATAAGTTGAAAGTATTGATGGTCTACATCTTTCGCTTTTACGGAGAATCTCTCATTTGTACCAAATACTGTCGCAGCTAACGTGCTAAAAGCCATAGGAGCACGAGACTGGCTGATCATTTCAACTTGTGGTAAAGCTAATAATTGACTGCGTACTTTGGCAACATCAGCAATTTTTGATTCTCTATTCAATTCTTTGTCTGATGGTAGTGATAAAACTAACCATGAAATGTTGTCAGTTTCAAAACCTGTTGGTTCATTGATTGTTGTTATTGCATCTTTAAATAACACTATATTGATAAACACTAAAGCGGTAACAATTGCCACCTGGCTGGTAATTAAACCTTTGCGGATATTCTTTGAAACCTGAATACCAGTGCCTTTGCCACTTGATTGTAATGTTGCATTTAACGCATGGTAATTAATCATATTAGTACTTAAGCGGGCAAAAAATAACGCCAGAGCAATAACCAACACAATTGCAGAGCTTAAGGTGAATGTGTTGATAGACAGTTCATCAACTCTGGGCAAATAATTCGCTAAAAAGTGTTGTAAAATCAAGAAGCAGCCACTTGCAACCATTAAAGCAATAACGATAGAGATAAACATTAATAAGCCTGTTTCAGCCAATAGTGTTTTAAACAGGTGCTTTTTAGATGCACCAAGGGCGGCATGAATCGCTAATTGTCTTTGTTGCTCGGCGGTACGCGACATAAATAAATTGGCGATATTAGCGCAGGCGATTAAAACCAGACCAACAACCCCGGCCAAAAGTAAATAAACGGTTTTCTCACTGCCATTGAGGATCACGGACTTTAATGTATGAACCTTGATGCCAATGCCCCAATTAGTAAAAAATTCCCGGCCAGCAACATTTTCTTGCCAATTATTATTAATTAACGTGGTTAGTGTTTGTTCCAGTTGTTTTGGGCTTCTTTTTGAGCTTGAATTTGAGGTAGAGGCTGAAGGCAACTTGGCAAGATATAATAGTCCACTATCGTCATTACCCCATGCTTTCCTGTCTCTTTCACTTACAGAGTTATAATCCCAGGGTAGAAATACTGCTGTTTTTAAACCGGGGCCATATAACAGAGGTTCAGTGAATTCTTCACTCAATACCCCAATAATTTGATAGCTTACGCCACTGAAATTCACTTTCTTTGATAAAATATCTTTTGCAAGCGAAAACTCATTCAGCCAGGTGTTATAACTTAAAACGGCTACAGGGTTATACGTGTCTAACGCTTCACTTTGTTCAAAAGTACGGCCGACAGCCATTTTCGCATTTAACAGACTAAACCATTCAGGCGTGATAAAACTAAGCTGCATTTTAGGATGCGTTGGCTGTGAAAGCAGTACATCACCGTCAATATAAAGTAATGCTGATAAACTAAAGGCTTTCTGGTTTTTATACAAGTGCATTAAATTGGGATAAGTATATGCCGTCCCGTCAATTTTACCGTTATTATCAATTAAATTATGCTCTACAGTGTATAAGCTGTCTTGTTCTGGGTAGGGTAAAGGCTTCGACAATAGAACATAAGCTAAAGTGAGCACACATAATAATGCACCCATAGTAAAACTCATTGTGGTTACTACACTGGCAACAAAGCCGGGCTTTTTCTTTAAACTTGCCCAGGCTTGTTGTTGTTGATAAATAAATTGACTCATGCCTAATCTCTGATACTTTTAGCAACTTTAGGAGACTGTAATATTGCACCATCTAATAATTTAAGCTGTGTTTTAGCCATATCAGCATAACGGGGATCATGCGTTACCATACAAATGGTGGTGCCTTTGTTATTCAACTCTTCAAGTACATCCATTACCATATCGCCACTTTTAGAGTCGAGGTTACCGGTTGGCTCATCAACTAATAAAATAGCCGGATCTGCCACTAAAGCACGGGCAATGGCGATACGTTGCTGCTGACCACCAGAAAGTTGATTAGGTTTATGACTGGTTCTATGGCTCATACCAACCATTTCCAGGCATTCATTAACGCGTTTGTTTATTTGTGCATCAGTAGGTTTCTCGCTACTGTAACGAAGCGGAAGGGCAACATTGTCAAATACTGATAATTCATCAATAAGGTTAAACGACTGGAAAATAAAACCAATTTTACTGTTTCGTATTTCGGCCGCTTCATCTAATGAAAGGCTGGTGACATTTACACCTTCAATAAAATATTCACCGCTGGTTGGCATGTCCAACAAACCTAAAATTGATAATAAAGTTGATTTACCACACCCCGATGGCCCGGAAATAGAAACATAATCACCGGAATAAATTGTCATGTCGATATTTTGCAGCGCATGTGTTTCGAGTTCTTCTGTTTCAAAAACTTTTCCGATGTTTTTCATTTGAATTTTTATTGCGTTGTTCGGGGTATTGGTTGCCGTATTGCTTTGTGCGTTACTCATAATTTGCCCTTAATTCAGTTATATGTTTGCTAAACGTTTAGCGAATAAATGTAAAGTTATCTAATGTTAGTTTGTGAATACCAGATAGCTAATGCCAACTAGTTAACGTCTGTTACTAAAATTTTATTTCCAATTCAACATTGGTCTTTTTCAGGTTCGATAAATCAGAAACAATAAATTTATCTTTGGTTGTTGCGCCTGACAGTATTTGAATAAATTGTCCCGCCTGTTGGCCATATTTAATATCATTAAGTGTGGCAGTCTGTTGATCATCATTCAAACGGTACAATTGACCACTTGAAAAAGATTTAACATTCGCAGGGCGTTCAATAAAGTTAATGTTTTTTAACGTTTCAGCGATAATAACACCGTCTATATTCTGCTGTGGACGAGCACTGGCCGGTAGTTTATTCGGTAATGATATTTCAATATTAACGGTATTATTTTCAACAATAGGATCTATACGGGCAACAATGCCTTCAATTTTGTCCTGTCGTGTATCGATAATAGTTCGTTGACCTACTTGTATTTGCTGTGCCTGACTCTGTGGTACACGAATTAATGCAATTAAATCAGTAACACTACCAATTAACGCAATTTCCTGACCTGCCGCCAGGCTTTGCCCTAAATTGACACTAAGACGCTGCAGAACACCATCAAAGCCTGCGCGTACCGTTAATTTATCAAGACGTTTTTGCGCTATGCCCAGTTGCCCTTTTTGTTGTTTAATGCGTTCTTGTTGAATATTAATGGCTTCTTTATGAACCTCAAACAGTTGTTCAGCACGTTCAGACAAAAGTCCAATACGTTCTTTAAGTTGCTTTTCATCGAGTAAACTACCTTTATAGTCAAGTTGCGAAACAATCCCTTTTTCCACCAACTTTTCTTCCGCAGTACGCTTTAACTTAGCGGTTTCAAATCGAGCTGTTATTTCAGCCAAATTTGCACGTTCATTAAGCGTTTCACGTTTCTGGTTAACTATTAATTGACGTAAATTAGCGGTAATTTGAGCAAGCTCTTGCTGAGCATTCTCAACTTGCTGTAATAGTTCTGGATTTTCCATTTTAATAATAATGCTATCAGCTGAAACCTTAGCTCCGGGTTTCAGTACAATCTCTTTAACCGTAGCTCTTGTTAAGGCGGTAATAAGTTGCTGTTTGTCTGATGTTAAAGTGCCATAGCCCTCAATAATCACATCAAGATCGCCAGTTTGTACCGTACCGACAAGAATATCAGTACGCTTTACACTGACAGTGCCCAAAGATTGCCTGGCAAAGAAAAACAAAATGATCACTGCACTTATCAAAACCAAAGTGATTTTCATCTGGTTTGATAATTTACCTTGTTTGGATTTTTTCTTGATAACATCCATTAATGTAGACCTCCGTAAAGTTGTTCAACAATAATATTGTTAAACTGATAATTATTGATTTAAATTTTATTGATTTAAATTGCGAGAATCGTGCCAAATAAAATTTAGAGTAAAAACAATTAGTTAGATTGTTGATGGATAGGGTGATGAGTTGATTGATTCGATAGTGAACTCTGTTAGTCCGAAATCGAGTCCTGTATTGAGACGTTTATTTTAAAATTTTGGGTTGGGAGGTAGGAGAATGGGCGAGGATGGGGTAGCCGCATGGCGTAACCTACTTAAGCGTTTAAATATTGAAAAATTTATATTGATTGACTAAATACCTTTAACCAAATCACCCATGTTCAAAAGCAAAGCAATCTACTTTAGTATTTATTCTTCGTTTGTCTTAGATCTCAGTGTAGAACAAATTGTTCAAATAAACCTGCGAGCTATTCACTTTTAGTCATTTGAATACGCTGTTCTGGAGGTGTTTAATTATGATTTGTTTGAGCTGTTTTCTGCGTAGTTGCTAAAAACGTGTGGCTTTTTTCTAACAAAAGTCAGGTTTTAATAGAGTGATCCTAATTTCTTTTTTAGTACCATAAAGCTGTTTGTATAAAGCCTTTTGACCCATTATTGGTGTTACGATTAATGTTGCATATATGTTATTTAAGTAAATAAATTGTAATGCCTTGGTTAATATTCTATGCTGCTTTTTGTAACTAAATGTAATGGGCATTAATTTAATGTATTTGTGATGTTTGTTATATGTTGTTGTTTTGTTGCATTATTGGTGTATCAGTGTGTCAGTTGTTCGTGTGCTGTGACATTAATAAGATTAGTTGTAAATAACTAAAATACAATAATTAAATCATAATATGGATATAAAAAAATAAATATGAAAATTAATAAAATAACAAAAATATCGGCTGCGCTTGCCTGTATATTAACTATGTCAGCCCATGCGGGTACTGTTCAGAAAGCCTCTACAATGAGTGCCGGAATGACTGGTAATGACATTAACCAAGTATTGAGTTTGACTGGCGACAGTCTTATGAGAGAGGTTAAATCGGTTACTCTTGGTATAGGGTTAACTAAGATCCGTTTTCAACAGGAATATAAAGGCGTTCCTGTATTTGGGTATAGCTTGACTGGTACACAGACACCTATGGGTTTATACATAGATGTTACCGGTAAATTTATGAATCTTGACCAGCATGACATTTCAGTTGTGCCGGGTGTTTCATCTACTTCAGCATTTAGTTCGGCGCTGAGCAGTGATAATACAACAAAGGCATCTATCTACAACCAAGAAAATGACATGTTCATTTATATGGTAAAAGATAAGCCAGTGTTGGCTCACCGTGTTTCTTATGTAATACCTTCAGACAGTGGTGACACACCTTCACGTCCGGTACATTTCATTGATGCTCAAACGGGTGAAACGCTTTATAGTTATGAAAATATACAGCATGCTGAAGTAGCTACAGGGCCTGGTGGAAATACTAAAACTGGTGAGTATGAATATGGTACTGACTTTGGTTTTAATGACGTTTCTGTGAGTGGCAATACCTATACTATGAGTAATGCTAACGTTAAAACCGTTAACTTAAATCATGGTACTTCGGGTAGCACAGCATATTCTTTTACAGGTCCAAGAAATACTGTTAAATCAATTAATGGTGCTTATGCACCGTTGAATGATGCACATTTCTTCGGCGGTGTTGTTTTTGACATGTTCGATGCTTATACGGGTCAAGCTCCGTTAACATTCCAACTAACTATGCGTGTTCACTATAGTAACAACTACGAAAATGCATTCTGGGATGGTTCAGCAATGACTTTTGGTGATGGTCAAAGTACTTTCCATCCATTGGTAAGTCTTGACGTTTCTGCACATGAAGTTAGTCATGGTTTCACTGAGCAAAACTCTGGTCTTGTTTATGCCAATATGTCTGGTGGAATGAATGAAGCTTTCTCTGATATGTCTGGTGAAGCTGCTGAATACTTTATGAACGGCACTAATGACTTTTGGGTTGGAGAGCAAATATTCAAAAGTAGCGGTGCATTACGTTATATGGATAATCCGCCACAAGATGGTAGTTCTATTGATACCTCTTACGACTACTACAATGGCTTAGATGTTCACTACAGCTCTGGTGTATTCAACAAAGCATTCTACAATTTAGCCACGACTGCTGGCTGGACCACAGAAACAGCTTTTAAAGCGATGGCATTAGCTAACCAAATGTATTGGACTGCGAACAGCACATTTGACGAAGGTGCTTGTGGTGTAGTTTCTGCTGCAACTGACTTAGGTTACAATGCAGCTGATGTTGAAGCGGCATTTTTAGCTGTTGATGTTGCTTGTGATGGAGTACCACCACCACCACCACCACCAACAACTGAACTTGAGAAAGGTGTTGCTGTATCGATGGCTGATTCTTCAGGTAGTAAAAATTATTACTCCTATGAAACACCTAATGGTGTAGAAACAGCTTCATTCAATATGAGTGGCGGCGCTGGTGATGCTGATTTGTATGTTAAGTTTGGTGAAATTCCTACGAGCAGTAGTTGGGATTGTCGTCCGTATGCAGCAGGTAATACTGAAGTATGTGATTTCCCAGCTGCACAAGCGGGTACTTACTATGTCATGATCCAAGGTTATAGTACATATAGTGGTGCTTCTTTAGTTGCTGATCACGTTGGTGGTACAACACCTCCTACAGGCGACAGCGGTTCTAAATCAGATATCGATATTGCTGCTAAAGGTTGGGATCGTACAACTGTCGAAATCCCAGCAGGGGCATCTAACTTTGTCGTCTCTACTGAAGGCGGTACAGGTAATGTTAAATTGTACTTAAGGCTTGGTGCAAATCCTACAGGTAAATTGTACGACTGTCGTTCAAAAACTTCTGGTAATGATGAGAGTTGTACTATCGCATCTCCTGGAGAAGGTAGTTGGGTTATTGGTATTAAAGCTAATAAAAGTGCAACTGCTGGCGTAAATATGGCCTGGAGTTACGAATAAGCTGAGCTGAACAAATGAAATATGTAAAAGAAATATTAAGTTTGTGACAAGTTAATCTCACATGGTTAATAATTCAATGCATAGTACATGTTTAGTTCGTGCTTAGTAGCGCAATAGTAAAGCAAAAGCTGGTTAACTTAGGTTAGCCAGCTTTTTTTGTTTGCACAGCAAAGCGGGTAAATTCCCCTTTTTAACATTAATAGTTTCAGTGCTTTTTATGCAGGGACTTTAATAAGGTTCAGAACTAAGCAACAAACAACAAAAAATAATTAAATCACAATATGGAAATAAAGATGAAAATTAATAAAATAACAAAAATAACGGCAGCAATTGCCTGTGCATTAACCCTGTCAACCAATGCGACTCATGCGGCTGACATTCTGAGTGCTTCAGTAATGAGCCAGGGATAGCGGTAATGACATTAATCAAGTATTGAGCCTGGCTGCTACTGAAACGGCTATGGGTTTATTGACCGATGTTTCAGGTCAGTTCTTAAATCTCGAAGATCACGATATATCAGTTACTCCAGGTCTTACAGCTACAGCAGCATTGAACATGGCTTTGAGCAATGACAATACTTCAAAGGCTACTGTTTACAATAACCAAAATGACCTGTTTATTTTCATGGTGAAAGATTTGCCAGTGCTGGTTCATCGTGTTTCTTATGTAAGCTGCTAAACCCATCTTTCCAAAGATATCAAATTCAACTAACTCTTCATCTGTAAAGCACTAATTAACCGCGATATAGTCAATTAAATTAACAAATCGGCAACCTTCAAATAACCTAAATCGCCACTATGCTTCAGTGTCTTTTTTACACTCGTCATCGTATTTTTTATTCATTTTATGTAATTTATATGTAAAATATTTGTATTTTTATAATTAATATATTATGGTTGTTTTGTAACAAAGTGTAATCAATGTTAATGTAATGTTAATTGTAAACTGTTTTACCAGTTGTTGTTTAAAACTGGATCAGAAAAAAATTAGTTCCTAAAAACTAAAATAATGAAAATATATTATGGATGTAAATGTAAATATGAATATTAAAAAAATAACGAAAATTACAGCAGCACTTGCCTGTGTTTTATCTATGTCGGCCCATGCGGCTAATGTTAACAGTGCCTCTAAAATGGGTAAGGGATTTAGCAGTAACGACATTAATCAAGTATTAAACTTGGCCGGCAATCATAAAATGAAAGCGGGTAAAAGAATTAAAGCGGGTAAAAATCGTATTAAAGTTCGTTTTGCACAAGAATATAAAGGTGTTCCTATCTTCGGTCACAGCTTAGTAGCGACTGAAACTGCTATGGGTTTATTGACCGATGTTAAAGGTAAATTTTTAAATCTTGACGACCATGATATTTCAGTAACGCCAGGTTTTTCAGCTAAAAGAGCATTGAAAAAAGGCTTGGGTAAAAAGAAAGCTAGAGCAGATCGTGTTTATAACAAAGAAAACAAGATGTTTGTTTACATGGTAAATGACGTGCCAACATTGGTTCATCGTGTTTCTTTTGTTGCTACTTCGACAGATGGTACGCCTTCACGTCCGGTATATTTCATTGATGCTCAAACTGGTGAAACGGTTCATAGCTATGAAAACTTACAGCATGCAGCAGCTACAGGCCCAGGCGGTAATGATAAAACGGGTATATATTACTATGGTTCAGACTTCGCTGCTATGGATGTAGCTTTCAGCGGCAACACCTCTACTATGACAAATTCCAACGTTAAAACCGTTGATTTGAATCATAAAACTAGCGGTAGTACCGCTTACTCTTTTAGTGGTGCTGAAAATGTCTATAAACCAATTAATGGTGCCTTTTCACCGTTGAATGATGCGCATTTCTTCGGTGGCGTTATTTTCGACATGTTCAACGATTATGTCGGTCAAGCGCCATTAACATTCCAGTTGACTATGAAGGTTCACTATAGCAATAATTATGAAAATGCATTCTGGGATGGTTCAGCAATGACATTTGGTGATGGTCAGAATACTTTCCATCCACTAGTTAGCTTAGACGTTTCTGCACACGAAGTTAGTCATGGTTTTACTGAGCAAAACTCTGGTTTAGTATACTCAAATCAGTCTGGTGGTATGAATGAAGCTTTCTCTGATATGTCTGGTGAAGCTGCTGAATACTTCATGAATGGAAGCAACGACTGGATGGTTGGTGAACAGATCTTCAAAGGTAATGGTGCATTACGTTATATGGATGATCCGACACAAGATGGCAGTTCAATCGGTCACGCGAATAACTATTATAATGGAATGGATGTACACCACAGTTCTGGTGTATACAACAAGGCATTCTACTTGTTAGCTGAAACCAGCGGCTGGAATACAAAATCAGCATTCCAGGTTATGGCACTTGCTAACCAAGCTTACTGGACAGCTAGCAGTACATTCGATGCCGGTGCATGTGGTGTTGAATCTGCAGCGACAGATTTAGGTTTCAGTGCAGCTGACGTAACAGCAGCATTTGACGCTGTAGGTGTTGCTTGTGGTGGAACTGGCGGCGGTGGCGATTATGATGTCAGCGATTCTATAGAAAATATCTCTGTTAACGCGAATAAATGGAAGCGGTACACTTTTTCCGTTCCAAGTGGATCAAGTGAATTAGGTATTAGTATTACAGGTGGTGCAGGTGACGCTGATTTGTACGTCAGACATGGTTCCAAACCTAATTTAAGACGGTACGACTGTCGTCCATATTTAAGTGGTAACGAAGAAACTTGTACTATTACAAATCCAGATGGTGGTACTTGGCATATAGCTATCCGTGGTTACACAAGTGTTAGTGGCTTAACTCTTAACATAGGCTACAACGATTAAGCTTGTATCTACAAAAAACATTATGCTGTAAAAAGTTAATGTAACAATCTTAATAAAATTAAAAGCCGGTTAACTCATGTTAGCCGGCTTTATTTTTTTAGGCGAGGTTGTAGGATGCGGTTAGCCGAAGGCGTAACCCATCAAAAGTTCGAATGTAAATATTTGATTATTGTTTTAAAAACAGTGTTTTGATGAGTTACGTTTGCGGCCAATCCATACTGTCATCCCAAATCTGTCAAGCATCAGATAATTGCGATATTACCAATCCCATTAATCAAATGTTCATTTTCAAATAATCCAAACCATAACCAATGTTGCAACAGACGTAAACCCGCATATTGCTGACTCTGTTTACCTGAATCTCTGCGTAATATATTCCTCCTGATAGTAACGTAATTGTCAGGATGGTTATGCTACCTCATGTTAATTATTTGTAATTATTTAATTAATGTTATATGTTTAATTGTAACTAAATGTAATCGGTATTAATTTTTAAGTAGTTATTAACTGTATTGCATGTTGTTGTGTTACTTCATTTGTGTGTCAGCCATTCTTTTGTGCTGGGGCATTTAATTAATTTTTAAGATTATTGTTAAATAATTTAAACACAATAATTAAATTATAATACGGATATAAAAATGAATATAAAAAAAATAACAAAACTTACCGCAGCAATTGCCTGTGTTTTATCTATGTCGGCCCATGCGAACGAACTTCAGGACTTTAATTTTGGGTATAATGGAAATAGTGGTCATGATATTAATGAAGTCATGGGCTTGAAAAACAAGCTCAAAATGAAAAAAGTTAGGCGACATATTCTCCGTAACGGTAAAGTGAAAGTTCGTTTTGCACAGGAATATAAAGACGTTCCCGTATTTGGTTTCGGCATGGCTGCGACTGAAACTGCGATGGGTTTATTGACCGATGTTAAAGGTCAGTTATCAAAACTTGACGATTATGATATTTCAGTTGATCCAAGTTTTTCAGCACAAAGAGCATTGAAAAAAGGGTTAGACAAAAAGAAAACAAAAGAAGCTCGTGTTTACAACACTGAAAATAAGAAGTTTATCTATATGGTAGATGATGAGCCAGTGCTGGTTCATCGTGTTTCTTTTGTTGTTCCTGCTGAAGATGGTGGTGCGCCTTCACGTCCGGTATATTTCATTGATGCTCAAACGGGTGAAACGGTTTATAGCTATGAGAATTTACAGCATGCACTAATAGGCACAGGCCCTGGCGGAAATGCTAAAACTGGGCAGTACTATTATGGTACTGATTTCGGTTTTATGGATGTTACTCAGAACGGCACTACCTGTACTATGAACAACGCCGATGTTAAAACCATAAACTTAAATCATGGTACTTCCGGCAATACTGCTCATTCATTTACCTGTCCTGAAAATACCCATAAAGCAATTAATGGTGCTTTTTCACCGTTGAATGATGCGCATTACTTCGGTGGTGTTATTTTCGACATGTACGAGGATTATGTTGGTACAGCTCCATTAACATTCCAGTTGAAAATGCGTGTTCACTATAGCAGTAACTATGAAAATGCATTCTGGGATGGCTCAGCAATGACCTTTGGTGACGGCCAGTCGACTTTCCATCCGTTGGTAAGTTTAGATGTTTCTGCACATGAAGTTAGCCATGGTTTTACCGAGCAAAATTCTGGTTTAGTTTACAGTCAAATGTCTGGTGGCATGAATGAAGCTTTCTCAGATATGGCGGGTGAAGCAGCTGAATATTTCATGCACGGAACTAACGACTTTTTAGTTGGAGAGCAAATCTTTAAAAGTGCCGGTGCATTACGTTATATGGAAGATCCGACTTTAGATGGTGCTTCTATCGGTCATGCCAGCGCTTATAACAGTTCAATGGATGTTCACTACAGTTCAGGTGTATACAACAGAGCCTTCTTTTTGTTAGCCACTACGGCTGGCTGGAATACACAAACAGCATTTGAAGTTATGGCACTGGCCAACCAAGCTTATTGGACAGCTAACAGTACTTTTGATGCAGGTGCGTGTGGTGTTGAATCTGCAGCGGGGGACAAAGGTTATAATGTCGCTGACGTAACCGCAGCATTCGATATTGTAGGTGTTTCTTGTGATGGTACTGGAGGTGATTTTGACTTTAACCGTGAGATCAAAAATTTATCTGTTGAACTTGATGCATGGAGAGGAGGTAAAATGAATATTCCAGCAGGAGCAACTAATTTCACAGTCTCTATGTCAGGTGGTACAGGTGATGCTGACTTGTATATGAAACAGGGTTCGGCACCAACATTAACTGATTACGATTGCCGTCCATATTTAAGTGGTAACAACGAAACTTGTTATATTGCTAACCCTACAGCAGGCAGATGGTTTATAAGTTTACATGGTTACACTGCCGCTTCAGGTATAACTGTGAATATTGGCTACAACAATTAAGCTAATATCTACGACAGAAACATTAAGATGTAACGAGCAAATGTTATAAGCTTAATAAAAAGCTGCTGAATGAAGCTGTTTATAAAGCTTTTGATAAAACAAAGCCAGTTAACTTACGTTAGCTGGCTTTTTTATATTTATCTTTACTGATAAACTCGTCCTTTAGAAATTCTGTGGAGTTAAACTGACTAATACAAATCCCATTGGCTATGGTCCAGTTAAGTGTTGCTGACTCATTAAGTTGTCATTTTTCAGTTTTGTAGTTCGCACATTTATGTGCGCCTTAAAGTGATGCGTGGATAAATCCACGTTCTACCCAGAAGCAGCTATCAGAGGGCTTGCTAAGTTTTTAAATTTTAACAGCCACACTTAACTGTTCAAAGTTGTAGGATGGGTTAGCCTACGGCGTAACCCATCACATTTGGTGATCATATATCTGCTAACCATTTGATAAATATATATTTTGATGGGTTACGCCTGCGGCTAACCCATCCTACGCGGTAAAATTTCGATTTTAAAAAATTGATTTACTTCTAACGACTCTTACCAGATTTCCCGTATATGTCTTTCTATGCTTTAGTAATGTTAGCCTTACGTTACAAAGATTAAATAAATGTCAATTATTTGTATTAATTTGATTAATGATCTATGTTTAATTTGTAACTAAGTGTGATAATGATTGATCTGTAAGCATTTATTATATTTATCGCATGTTGTTGTTTTGTTACTTCGTTGGTGTGTCAGTCGTGTTTTGTGCTGAGGCATGTAATTAATAATATTAGTTTTAAATAATTATTTAAATAATAATAATTAAATTAAATTGAATTAAATTAAATTGAAAATATGGATGTATAAATGAATATTAAAAAATTAACACAAGTCGCAGCAGCAATTGCCTGCGTTTTAACTATGTCGGCTCAAGCAGCTGATATTCGCAGTGCTGCTTCTATGGGCAAAGGCAATAGCGGTAACAATATTAACTCAGTAATGGGTTTAACTGGCAACCATACAATGGGCAAGGGTAAAAAAATCCTTCCGGGTAAAGAGCTGGTTAAAGTTCGTTTTCAACAAGAATATAAAGGTGTTCCTATCTTCGGTTACAGCCTGGCTGCAACTGAAACTGCTATGGGTTTACTGACTGATGTTAAAGGTGACTTTTTAAATCTTGACGCCTACGATATTTCAGTAGTGCCAGCCTTTTCATCTAAAAAAGCAATGAAAAAAGCGTTGCGCAAAAAGAAGGCGAAAGCGGGAACTGCTTATAACCAAGAAAACAAAATGTTCATTTACATGGTAAATGATATGCCAACTTTGGTTCATCGTGTTTCTTATGTTAAGCCTTCGAAAAAAGGTACGCCTTCACGTCCGGTATACTTTATTGACGCTCAAACGGGTGAAACAGTTTTAAGCTATGAAAATATACAGCATGCTGAAGTAGCTACAGGCCCTGGTGGAAATACTAAAACTGGCCAGTATGAGTATGGTACTGACTTTGGTTTTAATGACGTTGCTGTAAGCGGCAATACCTACACTATGACCAATAGTAACGTTAAAACCGTTAACTTAAATCATGGTACTTCGGGCAGCACAGCATATTCTTTTACAGGTCCAAGAAATACAGTTAAATCAATTAACGGTGCTTATTCACCATTAAATGACGCGCATTTCTTCGGTGGCGTTGTTTTTGATATGTTTAACGATTATACCGGTCAGGCACCATTAACATTCCAGTTAACTATGCGTGTTCACTATAGTAACAACTATGAAAATGCATTCTGGGATGGTTCAGCTATGACCTTTGGTGATGGTCAAAATACTTTCCATCCATTGGTAAGTTTGGATGTTTCTGCACACGAAGTCAGTCATGGTTTCACTGAACAAAACTCTGGTTTAGTTTACAGTGGTCAGTCTGGTGGTATGAACGAAGCTTTCTCTGATATGTCTGGTGAAGCTGCTGAATTCTTCATGAACGGAAGCAACGACTGGAAAGTTGGAGAGCAGATATTCAAAGGTACTGGTGCATTACGTTATATGGATAATCCGCCATTAGATGGTCGTTCTATCGGTCATGCTGACGATTATTCCAATGGAATGGATGTTCACTATAGTTCTGGTGTGTACAACAAGGCATTTTACCTGTTAGCTACTACAGCAGGCTGGGATACCAGAAGTGCATTTAAAGTTATGGCACTGGCTAACCAAGCTTATTGGACAGCTAACAGCACATTCGATGCTGGAGCTAATGGTGTTTGTAGTGCAGCTGCTGACCTAGGCTATACAGCGGCTGATGTAGGCGCAGCATTTGATGCTGTGGGTGTTAACTCTGATTGTGGCGATGGTGGCCCTGTTGATCCACCTTCTGGAGAGCTGGAAAAAGGTGTTTCACAAACATTTTCTGGTGCTTCACAATCACAAACTAACTTCACTTATGAAACCCCTGCTGATGTAGAATCAGTAACTTTCAATATGAGTGGCGGCAGCGGTGATGGTGACTTGTATGTTAAGTTTGGCTCAGCACCTACGCTTAGCAGCTATGATTGTCGTCCGTACATAGCTAGTAACAATGAAGAATGTGCTTTCCCATCTGCACAGTCTGGTACTTATCATGTAATGGTTGTTGGTTATAGTTCATACACTAATGCAACATTAGTGGGTGATCATACCACTGGTGGAACAACAATTCCTCATGATAGCGGTACTGTTACAGGCATCAATGTTGCTCAGGGAGAATGGTACAACTTGGCTATAAACGTTCCTGCAGGTGCAGTTGACTTTACTGCCACTATTTCAGGTGGTTCAGGTGATTCTGATTTGTATTTGAGAAAAGGTGCAGCACCAACTACAAGTGCTTACGACTGTCGTCCATATTCAGCTGGCAGCAATGAAACTTGTTCAGAAGCAGCTCCTGGTGGCACTACTATGCATATAGGTATTCGTGGTTATAGAGCCTCTAATGGTAATACTCTGACTTGGAGTTTCTAGGAAGCTATTATTTGTAAGTAGTGTAAGTAATTGCAACTATCTGCAAATAAAACATTAAGCTTTTAACAGGCTATTGTTACAACAAAAGTTACAAGTAAATGTAACAATCTTAATGAAATCAAAGCCGGCTAATTTACGTTAGCCGGTTTTTTTGTATTTGTAGGTTTGTAGGTTTGTAGGATGCGGTTAGCCGAAGTGTAGCCGACCAATTTCCTGTCGTACTTTTTACCAAATTATCTATCATACAATTTGGCAATATTAAGGCTATATTCCCGATTTCACATCATACAATTTTGGCGCTTTATCAAAATAAAATAATACAACAAACCAAATAACATCATAACTTTTCCCAAACACCTTATTATTGATGTTTAAGCATTAGTTTCTACCGGCTTATGATCGTTTTAGCCCTTAAAAAATATCATCATGATCATCTTCTGACGAGTTGGTTATGATCAAACTGGCACGTTGGGGGTCTTGCCCAGTTGCTTGTTGATAGGCACAACAAACAGACAGATGAGATAGTAACAATAAAATAAATACATTCAATTGCGTTACCGTGTAACGTTTTGAGGGTAATTGTTCGCTCAACATTAACTGATAGGTTTTCCCGCAACCCGTATGCCCATAACTATTTGAACAAACGATACGTTTACCGACAGCTTGTTTATTAGCACTAGAATATTGTTTATAAACAAACCCATGAGAAATAAAATGTCCTTGCTCAGAGCAGTGGTGACATTTATAACAATGATGGCTGTTAAGTGAAGCAACAAACTGTTCGATATCATCCAATGATTGAAAAAATTTCTGCATTAATCTATTAAATATAAATTTACACAGACCTTCAATAAAATTTTTTTATTTATTGCACAAATTTATTTTTTCATATTAACGTTATAGTGGGTTAACCAATGGTTGATGGGAAAATGGTTTAGATTAACTGGATCGGCTGATATTAAGTTGGGAAGTTACAGTCAAGACCAGTCGGACGTTGGCTCACTTTCGTGCTGAGTAACATTTAAACCCATATTCGTACCATTACAGTACGACATTCGCTTTTTCCGACCTCCTAAACCCGCATACCCATCAGTGATCCTCACGAATGACCTACCCATATGGGAGGTATACGGGGTTTCCACGTTCCGCTATAGAAGTACATCGGGTTAGGCTCCTGCTGTCGACCGGGCAGTATATTGTTTGCGAAGCCGTAACGGGCAGACGACCTACCTACCACCAGTGCTATTTTTTTTAGCTCATGCGCATTAACCACTTCCGCATGTTGTTAGTGACGATCTTTATCACAGGTTCAGTTAATTTAGCCTTACCAATTATCTAGCGCTCACCCAGTTGTGGTTACCAGGAGGGTATGCCTCTCGCGATTTATACCCCGTGCCTTACGACACTTCACTCCATTGTCCAAGCTGCTCTTTATTCAAGCTTGTACATTCATCCGGCAAAACGGATGGTCTTCTCCTATACGGGAAGACAACTTCTATAGCAACATCGTGTCGCACGCCTGTGTCTAACCCATCCTACGATGAAAAATTTATTTTGTTCATTATTAAGTCTTTGCTTTAAGGGAGATTCTGGACAGTGTCTGATTTTTTAGAAGGTTAATGATTATATGCTGTTAAATGAAGGATTACGTCGTTGGCTAAGTCATCTATCCTATCACTAAACCATTCGCTTACTTCTGATGCCGCTCACCTGAATTTTCGTATACGTCATTTTATGTGTGAGTAATGTAATAATCACAATACAAATATCAAATAATTGTTAAAACTTGTGTTAAATAAGTTAATGGTATATGTTTTATTTGTAACTAAATGTAATAGGGATTAATTTTCAAGTAGTCATTAGTGTTGTTGCATGTTGTTGTTGTGTTACTTCGTTAGTGTGTCAGCCGTTTTTGTGCTGGGGCATTTAATTAATAATATAAGTTTTAAATAATTTAAACTTTTTAATTTAAAAGTACTGATTTAAAAGTACTAATTAAATTGTAATATGGATATATAAATGAATATTAAAAAAATAACAAAAATTGCCGCAGCAATAGCTTGCGTTTTATCTATGTCTGCCCATGCAGATGGACCACAGAGAGTCGAGTCAGAGGTTAGAACAGTTAATGGTTATGACATTAATGCACTAGCCGGTTTGAAAGGCAAGCTCAAAATGAGACAGAAAAAACGAATTCTTGTCGGTAACGGTAAAGTGAAACTTCGTTTTGCACAAGATTATAAAGGCGTACCTGTATTTGGTTACAGCACGGCTGCTACTGAAACTCCGATGGGAATATTGACTGATGTTTCAGGTAGATTAGCAAGACTGGAAGAACATGACATTTCAGTTGACGCAGGTTTTTCAGCTAAAAGAGCAATGAAAAAAGGCTTAGCCAAAAAGAGAGCCAAAGCAGGTCGTGTTTATAACCAAGAAAACAAGAAATATATCGTCATGATAGATGATAAGCCAGTATTGGCTCATCGTGTTTCTTTTGTTGTTCCAGCTACAGACGGTGGCACACCATCTCGTCCGGTATTTTTCATCGATGCTCAAACAGGTGAAACGATTTCTAGCTATGAAAATATACAACATGCTTCAGCTACAGGCCCAGGCGGAAATTCTAAAACTGGGCAGTACAATTATGGGACTGATTTCAGTGCTATGAACGTTGCTTACAGCGGTGGTAATTCTACCATGACTAATAGCAACGTTAAAACCGTTAACTTAAATCATGGTACTTCAGGTAGTTCAGCTTACTCTTTTAGTGGCACTAACAATACCCACAAATCAATTAATGGTGCTTATTCTCCGTTGAATGATGCGCATTACTTTGGTGGTGTTGTTTTTGATATGTTTAATGATTGGTTGGGAACTGCTCCATTAACATTCCAATTGACTATGCGTGTTCACTACAGCAACAACTACGAAAATGCATTCTGGGATGGTTCAGCAATGACATTTGGTGATGGTCAGAATACTTTCTATCCATTAGTAAGCCTGGATGTTTCTGCACATGAAGTTAGTCATGGTTTCACTGAGCAAAACTCTGGTTTAGTATACAGCGGTATGTCTGGTGGTATGAATGAAGCTTATTCTGATATGTCTGGTGAAGCAGCTGAAAACTACATGAATGGAAGCAACGACTGGCAGGTTGGAGCAGATATTTTCAAAGGTAACGGTGCTTTACGTTATATGATTGACCCAACTGATGATGGTCGTTCTATTGGTCACGCCAGTAACTATTCTAGTGGAATGGATGTTCACCTTAGTTCTGGTGTCTTCAACAGAGCATTTTACTTGCTAGCTACGACTAGTGGTTGGACTACGCAAAAAGCATTTAAAACGATGACAGTGGCTAACCAAATGCATTGGACTGCTAACAGTACTTTTGATGCTGGCGCTGCAGGTGTTTGTAAAGCAGCTGCTGATTTGGGTTATAGCGTTGATGATGTAAATGCAGCCTTCACAACTGTGGGTGTTGACGGTGGTAGTGATTGTGGTGATGGCGGTGGCGGTCCTGGTCCTGGTGACGGCACTTTAGTTAAAGGTGTTTCACAATCAATTTCTGGTGCTACAGGTTCAGAAACTAGATTCACTTACACTGCAGCTAGTGATGCTGATGAAGTAACTATCTCTATCAGCGGTGGTTCAGGTGATGCTGACTTGTACGTGAAAAAAGGTTCAGCTCCTACTAGCGGCAGTTATGATTGTCGTCCATACAAAAATGGTAACAGTGAAACTTGTACAGATACTGGATCAGGTACTTACCATGTAATGATTAAAGGTTACAGTGCATATAGCGGTACTTCTATCGTTGCTGATAATACTACTACCGGCGGAGGTGGCGGTGCCAGCGGTTCTGTTACCAATATCAGTGCTACAAGTGGAAATTGGGCGCGTTATACTCACGCCTTGACAGGAAATGAAAGTAACTTAACTTACACTATTTCAGGCGGTTCAGGTGATGCTGATTTGTATGTGAATTTTGGTTCACAGTCAACTACAAGTAACTGGGATTGTCGTCCATACAAAAATGGTAACTCAGAAACTTGTACGATTGCAAATCCTAGTGCAGGCACTTATTACATAGATCTTCATGCTTACTCAACTTTTAGTGGCGTAACGTTGGACTGGAGCTACGATTAAGCTTTAATCTGCAAAATAACATTAAGCTTTTAACAATCTAATATTAAAAGTAAATGTAACAATCGTAAAGAAAACAAAGTCGACTAATTCACGTTAGCCGGCTTTATTTTTTTTGCTGAGTTGTAGGATGCGGTTAGCCGAAGGCGTAACCCATCAAAAGTTCGGATGCAAATATTTGATTATTGTAAAAAATAGAGTGTTTTTTTTTGATTACACCTGCAGATAAACCATCCATGTAGATTTATTCGAGCAATCCGTATAACGTGGATTTATCCACGCATCACTTTAAGGCGCACATAAATGTGCGTTCTACGAGATTTTTCATTTTTTTTGGGGTTGTAGGATGCGGTTAGCCGAAGGCGTAACCCGTCAAAAGTTCGGATACAAACATTTGATTAATGTAAAAATAGAGTGTTTTGTGATGGATTACACCTGCGGATAACCCATGTAGATTTATTCGAGCAATCCGTAGAACGTGGATTTATCCATGCATCACTTTAAGGCGCACATAAATGTGCGATCTACGAGATTTTTCATTTTTTTTGGGATTGTAGGATGCGGTTAGCCGAAGGCGTAACCCATCAAAAGTTCAGATACAAATGTTTGATTATTGTAAAAAACAGAGTGTTTTTTCTGGATTACACCTGCGGATAACTCATACTGGGCAATTATTTTAATTTCATTTATTAATAAGTTTTTTAGTGAGAACCCCGCTTCAAATAGTTGATACGTACAAATATTTTATAGAATAAAAACAATTAATTATGACCATAAGCACAATTAACACAAACATAACCGATAACCATAAAAGACAATGTCTTTTCGATTACATTTAGATACATATATTAACAATATGAAATATACGTTAAATATAAGTTAACAAATCATGATCATTATGTAATCATGTTGCACGTTTGTTATACAACAAACACGAATAAGATTAGTTATAACTAACAAAAATGTAATTATAAAATTAATAATATTGGAATATAAATGAATATAACAAAAATAACGAAAATTGCAGCAGCAGTAGCCTGCGTTTTATCAATGTCAGCTCAAGCTGATAAACTTAAAAGAGCTCATTCAGAAGTCAGAGCAACAAGTGGTTATGACATTAATGAACTTGCCGATTTGAAAGGCAAGGTCAAAATGAGACAGAAAAAACGAATGAATATCGGTAACGGTAAAATGAAAGTTCGTTATGCACAAGACTATAAAGGCGTTCCTGTATTTGGTCACAGCATGTCTGCGACTGAAACACCTATGGGTTTATTGACCGATGTTAAAGGTAGATTAGCAAGACTGGAAGATCATGATATTTCAGTTGACGCAGGTTTTTCAGCTAAAAGAGCAATGAAAAGAGGCTTAGCCAAAAAGAGAGCAAAAGCAGGTCGTGTTTATAACCAAGAAAACAAGAAATATATCGTCATGATAGATGATAAGCCAGTATTGGCTCATCGTGTTTCTTTTGTTGTTCCAGCTACAGACGGTGGCGCGCCATCACGTCCGGTATATTTCATCGATGCTCAAACTGGTGAAGAAATTTCTAGCTATGAAAATATACAGTTTGCTTCAGCTACAGGCCCAGGCGGAAACGCTAAAACTGGCCAGTACAACTATGGTACTGACTTTCCTGCTATGAATGTATCTTATAGTGGCGGTACATCTACTATGACTAATAATAACGTTAAAACCGTTAATTTAAATCATGGTACTTCAGGTAGTTCAGCTTACTCTTTTAGTGGCACTAACAATACCCATAAATCAATTAATGGTGCTTATTCTCCGTTGAATGATGCACAATTCTTCGGTGGTGTTATTTTCGACATGTTCAACGATTGGTTGGGTACTGCTCCATTAACATTCCAATTAACTATGCGTGTTCACTATAGCAACAACTACGAAAATGCATTCTGGGATGGTTCAGCAATGACATTTGGTGACGGGGCGAATACTTTCTATCCATTAGTAAGCTTAGATGTTTCTGCGCATGAAGTTAGTCATGGTTTTACGGAGCAAAACTCTGGTTTAGTATACAGCGGTATGTCTGGTGGTATGAATGAAGCTTATTCTGATATGGCTGGTGAAGCAGCAAAAAACTACATGAACGGAAGCAACGACTTCCAGGTTGGGACGGATATTTTCAAAGGTGACGGTGCTTTACGTTATATGATTGACCCAACTCAAGATGGTCGTTCTATTGGTCATGCCAGCAACTATACAAATGGAATGGATGTTCACCTTAGTTCTGGTGTATTTAACAGAGCATTTTATTTGCTAGCTACGACTTCAGGCTGGACTGTAGAAAAAGCATTTAAAACGATGACAGTAGCTAACCAAACTTATTGGACTGCTAACAGTACATTTAATGCAGGGGCTGCAGGTGTTTGTAACGCAGCTGATGCTTTGGGTTATGATGTTGCTGCTGTAAATACAGCCTTCACAACTGTGGGTGTTGACGGTGGTAGTGATTGTGGTGATGGCGGTGGCGGTCCTGGTCCTGGTGACGACACTTTAGTTAAAGGTGTTTCACAATCAATTTCTGGTGCTACAGGTTCAGAAACTAGATTCACTTATGATGCAGCTAGTGATGCTGATGTAGTAACTATCGCTATCAGCGGTGGTTCAGGTGATGCTGACTTGTACATGAAGAAAGGCTCAGCTCCTACAACCAGCAGTTATGATTGTCGTCCATACAAAAATGGTAACAGTGAAACTTGTACAGATACTGGATCAGGTACTTACCATGTAATGGTTAAAGGTTATAGTGCATATAGCGGTGCTTCTATCGTTGCTGATAATACTACTAGCAGTGGTGGTGGTGGTGACAGCGGTACTATTACACTTAACAGCACTACAAGAGGAAGCTGGGATAGTTATACACTGGATCTTCCAGCAGGTGCAAGTAACTTAGAAATTAGTATTTCTGGCGGATCAGGTGATGCTGATTTGTATACAAGAGATGCTGCAGCGCCAACTACAAGCAGCTACGATTGTCGTCCATATAAAAATGGTAACTCAGAAACTTGTACAGACGCAAATCCTGATTCAGGTACTTATTATATCGGTGTTCGTGCTTACAGCTCTTTTAGTGGCGTAACGTTGAACTGGAGCTACGAGTAAGCTTTAATTTGCAAAAGAAACATTAAGTCTGTAACAAGGTTATGTGCAAAGGAATGTAACAAAGAAATGTAACAATCTTAATGAAAACAAAACCGGCTAATTTACGTTAGCCGGTTTTTTTGTTTTTGTAGGATGGGTTAGCCTCTGCTTTTTATGCAATAATTTAATGTTTGTATGTGTTATCAAATTGGTGATGGGTTACGCTTGAAGCTAACCCATCCTACGGATTGCCATAATTTCTAGTGTTTATCTACGTTTAAATTGTTAAACTCCTGCCCCATATTACCAATCCTAAATAATGATGAAATTTTAATGGCAATTAACTGGTTTCCTGGGCACATGAATAAAGCCCAAAAAGAAATTAAAGATATTCTTCCGCAAATTGACGTAGTAATTGAGGTTTGCGATGCCAGATTACCTTTTAGCAGTGAAAACCCTATGATCACTGAGATCAGAGGGGATAAACCACTGATTAAAATTCTGAATAAAAGCGATTTAGCCGACCCTGAAGTAACTCAGATGTGGTTAGACTATTTAGAGTCTCAGCATAATGTAAAAGCGATTGCATTAACGACTGAAAACCCAAGTATCGCCAAAACAATCCCAGGTTTAATTAAAAAATTGGTGCCTAATAAAGACGAAACAGGTAAACAAATTAATGCCGTTATTGTGGGTATACCCAATGTGGGCAAATCTACCTTAATAAATACGCTGGTGGGCAAAGCCAAAGCAAAAGTGGGTAATGAACCTGCGGTAACTAAAGGCCAGCAAAGAATAAGGCTGGAAGAAGGTTTATATCTTTTTGATACGCCGGGCATGTTGTGGCCAAAGATTATTAATGGCAACAGCGGTTATCGTCTGGCTGTTTCCGGCGGGGTTAAAGATACCGCCTTTGATCATGACGATATCGCTTTTTTTGCCGCAGAATTTTTACTGAAAAACTATCCACAAAGTGTGCTTGAACGATACAAGCTCAAGGAATTACCTGAGCATGAAATTGATCTTATTGAAGCTATCGGTAAAAAACGCGGCTGTGTTAGAAGTGGTGGCAGAATTGATATGCATAAGGCGTCTGTTATTTTAATTAATGAAATACGGGATAAAACATTGGGCGCAATGACTTTTGAAACGCCAGATATTATCGAAGCAGAAGAAGTTTATTTCACCAAGCTTGACGAAGATAAAGTAGCGGCCCGTGAGGCTAAGAAAGCGGCAAGAGGCCGTGGTAGAAAGAATAAACGTTAAAGTTTTAGACTAAATATGACTCCAGACTAAATAAGAGAATTGCTATGACATTTGAAACGTTTGATCATTTTAAATTACATGCTCAATTACAGAAAGACTGTATTGAAATAGTCGATTTACCTTTATGTAAATTATTGCTTTGTAATGATAGCGCTTATCCCTGGTTTATTCTGGTGCCCAGAGTGGAAGAAGTTCAGGATATTTATCAGTTAGACTGGCAGCAGCAGCAACAGTTTTTGAATGAGTCCAGCATGCTAAGTGAGTTGCTGATGGCTGAGTATCAGGGAGATAAGATGAATGTTGCCGCTTTAGGCAATGTTGTGTCTCAGCTTCATATTCACCATGTTGTGCGTTTTAAAACTGACGCAAGCTGGCCTAAACCAATATGGGGACAACAAGCGTTAACCCCCTATTCAGACGATGAAATTCAGCAAATAAAAAACAATTTAGCAGCCAAAATTTCAACTATTTTGCTTAAAGTTGAAGATCTGCCGTAGGATGGGTTAGCCGAAGGCGTAACCCATCAAAATACTCAGCCGAAGCATTAGGCAACACGTAGCTTATCTTTGTTTTTAATCGCATCAAGTGATTGAGCAAGATCGGCTAGCAAGTCTTCAACATTTTCTAAACCCACAGAAATTCTGATCAAAGTATCACTAATACCAGCTTCAAGACGTTCTTCCTGGGAATAAGGAGAATGCGTCATTGATGCAGGATGTTGGATCAGAGATTCTGCATCGCCTAAACTAACGGCAATAGAAAATAAATTCATCCGGTTGATAAAATCAGAACCACCCGCTAAATCACTTTTAATTTCAAAAGCAATAACACCACCAGCGGCTTTCATTTGTTTACCGATAAATTTATACCCCGGATGGCTTTTTAAGCCGGGGTAAAATACGTGGGAAACACTTTCGTGTTGCTCCAGAAATTCAGCTATTTTTTGAGCGTTGCTACAATGGCGTTCAATACGAATAGGTAAAGTTTTAATACCACGAAGAATTAACCAGGCATCGTGCGGGCTCATGGTGGCTCCAATATCTTTGAGTACCGTCATTTTTATATTCATGATATGTTCACTTGAGCCACAAATAATACCGGCAACAACGTCACCATGACCATTGAGGTATTTAGTTGCGCTGTGAACCACAATATCAATACCGAATTTGCCCGGTTGCTGTAGAACAGGTGTCAGGAAAGTATTATCTACTATTGAAAGGATCTCGTGTTTTTTAGCAATATCAGCAATTTTTTCAATGTCTAAAACAACTAAATTGGGATTAATAGGAGTTTCAAAGAAAATAACTTTGGTGTTTTCTTTGATTTCTTTTTCTATATTTTCCGGCGTTGTCATATCAACAAAGCTAACTTCAATACCAAACTTAGTTAACATATGACTGATCAATGCATATGAACAACCATAAATAGCTTTTGAAGCAATAATATGATCGCCACATTGTAAATTTGCTAACAAGGCACCTGAAACAGCTCCCATGCCAGTAGCTGTTGCAGCGGCATCTTCCATATTTTCCATTACTGCAACACGCATTTCCAATTGACGGGTTGTAGGGTTACCTAATCGTGTGTAAATGTAACCTTCTTCGTCTCCGGCAAATCTGTTTGCACCTTGCTGTGCATCCTTAAATATAAAGGTAGATGTTTGGTATAAAGGTGTTGCTAATGAACCAAATTGCTCGTCATTAATACGGCCGGAATGAATAGCTTGAGTTTCAATATGTTTGCTGTTGTTCATTTAACTCTCTCAAATGAATTGCACATTTTTTAATAACTTTAATAACTTTTATAATTTTTTATAATTTTTTATAATTTTTTATAAGTAATAGTGCATTGTGGTAATTAGTATAAATATAGCGAATAGTGTGCCACTTTATGAAAGACAAGGTTTATCAATAAGTTAACGGGTCATTAGATACAAAGGGAATAAAGTCTGTAATAATATTAGTACAAATAAGACGTGTTTATTATCAAATGCAGGACTAATCTGCTTGCAGGTCAATAAAATAGGGGATATTACTTTGTAATAATTATAGTACGGTGTAATATGTTTATTACAAGCGTGAGGTGTATATGCGATTAGAGATAAAATCTACCGATAGAATTGGTATTAGTCAGGAAATACTTACTATTTTTGCCCAACGTTCGTGGGATTTACGCGCTATGGAAGTGGTTAAGTATTTTACTTATGTGCATATTGTGGAAACAGAACTCAGATCACTGGATGTTAATAACTCATTATCTGGTCTCGATGGTTTTATTCAATGTCGGGAAATAGATTTACTTCCCTCTGAGCGTAGAGAAAATCATTTACAAGCTTTATTAGCCAAGATCCCTGATCCTATTCTTGATATTGATGATCAAGGGATAGTGTTAGCGATTAATCAGTCAGTAAGAAAGTTGCTGTTGAATAGCTCTCAGAAAGATCAGGCGAACAGTTTTGAAGGTCAATGTATTGCAGAATACATTGATCAAGACTATCAGACTTTATTAACCGATAAACCCGTCAGTATCGCAATTACCTTTGTCGGTCAGTCATACATTGCAGATCTTAGCCCTGTATTTGCAGATACTAAAAACACTGACAGCACTGTGACTGGTGCGGTGATTATATTGAGGACGATGAAAACGCTGGGGCGTCAAATATCTTTGATGCAAACCCAAAAAGAGCAGGGCATTGACAGCATAATCGGGCATTCGGCTAAAATAAAAGTGTTAATAGCCCAGACTCTGCGATTTGCAGAGTTAGAATTACCTGTATTAGTATCAGGTGAAACGGGTACGGGTAAAGAGTTGCTGGCTCGTGCATTACATAATGCGGGTAAAAGGGCTAAAGCACCTTTTCTGGCGATTAATTGTGCTGCATTACCCGAGCATTTATTAGAAAGCGAATTATTTGGCTATGCACCCGGCGCTTTTACCGGAGCGCAAAAAGGTGGTAAACCCGGATTAATTGAACTGGCAAATGGCGGTACTATTTTTTTAGATGAAATTGCTGAAATGTCGATTTACCTGCAAGCTAAATTATTACGTTTTCTGCAAGATTTGAGTTACCGACGGGTCGGTGGAACGACTGAACTGAAAGCAAATGTGCGTATAATCAGTGCAAGTCATCAAAACCTGACTGTTCTGCTTGAAAAGAAATTATTCAGGGAAGATTTGTTCTACCGTTTAAACGTACTAAATTTGGAATTGCCGCCGTTAAGAGAAAGGAAAGATGATATTCCTTTACTGGTACAGCACTTTATTCAAAATGCGGCATTGCAAGTCAATCAAAATGTACCCACTATTACTGAAGAAGCAATGATCGCCCTGCAAACCTATAATTGGCCGGGGAATATTCGTCAATTGCAGAATATTTTGTTTAGAGTTGTTGCATTGAATACTAACGAAATAATAGCTAAGCAAGACTTGATCAGTGCTTTGTCTCAATTTGATGTTAAAGTCGAACTGAGTATTGCAGAAGGAGGTAAAGAGGGCGATAAAGAGACTGGGCATGTTTTGAGTACAGAGGGTACTAATGCCGAAGCTAATGTTGAAAGTTATACTGGCAGTCAGGTAAAAAACTGGGCGAGTGCACAAGCACAGTTTGAGCTTAAAATGCTGAGTCAATTATATCCGCTTTATCCAACTACACGCAAATTAGCCGATCGCTTGAATGTTTCGCACAATAAAATTGCAATGAAATTACGCGAGCATGGATTAAAATAGATTAATTAACTGAACAGGGATAATTTCTTTGTATGGGTTGTTCGAGGTTTAATACGTTGAGTTTGTTATTTTTTAGAGATAATCAACGAGCTGTTTGTGGTGCTAAACTTTTGATGGGTTACGCTTGATGCTAACCCATCCTACATTCTGGCAAGCTTTATTCTTACCCATTTACATTCTGGCAAGTTCTTGAAATTAACCACCAACAAATTTAACTTTAAAGCCATTTTTTTCTAATATTTGTTTGATCACATCACGTTTGTCGCCTTGTATTTCAATTACTTCACCAACAACGCTGCCACCTGTGCCACAGGTTTTCTTTAATTTTTTTGCCAGTTCTTTAAGGCCTTTTGCGTCTAAACCTAAACCTGTGATCGTAATTACCCCTTTGCCTTTTCTACCTTTAGTTTCACGGCGAACACGGGCAAATCCGTCTGAAGGAGTAATAGTTTTAGTTTTTTCTTTTTGTGTAATTCGGCCTAAGTCGGTTGAATAGACAAGGTGAGAGTTGTTATCTTGCATTGTTATGCCACATGGTGAATATCTAAAAAATAGTATGATGAAAATGCGTTATTTCATTGATGTTGTCAACTTAATCATTAAATTGATTGGAATTAATCAGACCAATAGAATAAATTGATGTATAAGAATCTACTCAACAGAAAAAACGATTTATGCAGTTACCTAATTTAAAGCATCTTCACTATTTATTGGCTTTACACCAACATCAACATTTTTTGCGCGCGGCTCAGGCATGTTTTGTCAGTCAGTCTACTTTAAGCAGTGCCATATTAAAGCTTGAAGAGCTGCTGGGATGTCAATTAATAGAACGGGACCACAAAGCGTTTATTTTTACTGTGCAAGGTGAAGAAGTGGTTAAGTTATCAAGGCAATTATTAGTATCGGCCAATGAAATGGTAGATTATGCCCAGCAACAAGGTGATCCTCTATCGGGTAGCATCCGTATAGGTTGCATTCCTACTATTGCGCCATTTTTGTTAACAGACTTAGTACAAAAATGCCGGCAGACACTGCCATCACTTTCACTTTTCTTACGTGAAGATACCACTGAAAATTTGCTGATGATGTTATCAAAAGGGGAAATAGATACTGCGATTTTAGCTTTGCCGATTGGTCAACATCAATATAAAAGCAAAGTGCTGGGGAAGGATATTTTTTATGTTGCCGGCGATGAAAATCTTATTAATAAATTTAAGGATAATCTGGATTATCAACAGTTACCAGATGAAAGTGTTTTTCTAATGTCACACGAGCACTGTTTAACCGAGCATTCGGTTTCAGCTTGTCAAATTGCCGATCAAAGTAAAGTGAATAACTTTTCAGCTTCGAGCATTGCAACGTTAGTACAGATGACCGCTTTTCACGCAGGCATAACATTTTTACCTGAAATGGCGGTGAATAAAGGTATTGGTATTGCTGAGGGGTTAGCTTTCGAAAGGCTAGATGGTGCAGTCTACAGAGAAATTGGCATGTTATGGCGTAAAACCAGTACACGACAGCAGACATTTACCAAACTAGCTGAAATTTTGGAAGTTATTATCAGTACGCAAAGTAATTAAAAGCTTTATAAATTAACTATTTGACTTTACTATGACAGGATGGGTTAGCCGCACGTTTACCCCCATCAAAAGGTGATGTTATCAGGTACTTAAATGTTTGGTGGCGCTCAAATGTGATGAGTTACGCTGGAGGATAACCCATCCTACTTCTATATTTAACAGCGACATGGTTTATGAATTTAGTATAGAAATAAAATTAATTTATTCCAAACTATTTTCTTACCAAGCACTACATTAATAGTATTGAAACAGATAAGACTAAATAGCTAGTACCCATCCCGAAACGGATGTCTACTGCGGACGTCCCACTGGCACAATCTGAACACCACTATATAAGGTTATTTAGAATGACTAAACGCCCATATCTAGTAATGTTCATATTGCACCATTGGATCGCCCTCGCTACGACCCCGTTTCTGGACGGGCACTAGCTAAGTATTAACAGTACAATTAACAGAAAAACTAGCAGAAAAAATAACAGAAAATCAATAAGAGAAATAGGAATATGTGTGTTTGAACGAAGCGATGAAACGCTGGTAAAACAAGCGCTGAAGGGTAAAAAATCCGCATGGATAACTTTAGTGAAGCGATACGAGAAAAAAATATATAACTATACCTTGCGCATGGTCATTAACCCTGACGATGCAATGGATTTGATGCAAGATGTGTTTGTGGCTGTTTTTCGAAATTTGTCTTCCTTTAGAGGCGATAGCCCATTTAAAGGTTGGTTGTTTAAAATAGCCCATTATCGATGCATTGAACAATATCGCCGCAAGAGGCCAACGCAGTCGTTGGATGATGTGCCTGAACAATTTGATGAGTCAGGCGATATTTGTCCTGAGTATCAATTAGCCCAGGGGCAGCAGGCCAGCGAATTAAAACAGGCGATTCATGGATTGCCATTTAACCAGAAGGTGATCGTTGAATTGAAATTTTTCCAGCAATGTACTTTTGATGATATTGCGACTCAGCTGGGAATTTCGACGAATACGGCTAAGTCTCGTTTGTATAGTGCACTGGACAAATTAAAAAATCACTTGGAGGTCGATTATGTCTAATAAAGATAAATCAACGAATGAAAGATCAAACAATAAAAGTGCTGGGCATGAACAAGCGTTTTTAGACTGGTTGGACGGAAAACTATCCGAGTCAGCAGGTCAGGATTTACAAAATAATATTGAGCAAAATGCAGAAGCTTTATCAAATGATGATCCCTTAGTAAATGATGAAACAGAGCAATTATTACTGCAAAGAATGAAAACAGCCAAATATGTTGCTCATCAAGCGGAAATTTTACCAGAGCAGGAAGTACCAAAATGGGACCGGACAGCAAGTTTTGTCAGTGACAAAGAACCTTGGTGGCAATGGCGTGCTTTACCTGCGATGTCGATGGCTTTTTCAATATTTGCAATAGGATTAGTTATATTCAGAGTTGAATTAGTGCTTCAACCAGAAGGACTTATGTTGAGCTTTGGTAATAATCATTCTGCACTTCAGTACACAGCTTTGGCTAAGTCAGAAGTTAAGTCAGAAGTAGAGCGGCAAGTTAATCAAAAACTAAGAGAATTTGCCAGTGAACAACAAGTGATTTTAGCTAATTATGCTGCCGATATTAAAGTGAAGCAGCAAGACAATAATTTGCAGTTGGCCAGTTACATTATGGGAGTGTCAAGGCAGGAACGAAAAGAGGACATGTCTGATTTTATTGGCTATTTCAATGACCAGCGTAAAGATGAACAGTTTGACCATAAAGTTAAATTTAACCAGCTTGAGAGAGCTATCAAAAATATTAATTCAACAAGTAAGCGCTATAAAGCAAAACCCGCTAACTTGACCTTTAAGGAGTAACAAAGAATGAAAAAATTAGCATTGTTATTTACTAGCACCCTATTAGCTACTGCGGTTAGTTCTGCAGCTTTTGCCAGTGATTATTCAGGCATGTATAAACAGCTTAATATAATGAGTGATATTATTAAGTCTTCAGTGGTTGAGTCAAATCGCAATGGTAACTCAAAAATTTCAAATATATCGTCTACTTACCTAAAAGGACAAGGTATTGTCTTTACGATAAATACAGGGTCAAAATCAAGACACTGGGGTGATTTTAATTTTAATTTTGGTCGTTCAGACATGCCTTTACCTCCGGTACCTCCGATACCTCCGATATTATCAATAGATGCTGAAGACTTATTGGAATTTGATGTAAATGAAACAGTATCTCATGCGATGGAGTCAGCGGCTGAAGGTTGGGAAAGGGCGATGGAAGTATTGCATAGTACACGTGAAGCAGTTCGCGATTTACATGAGGAACAAAGAGAATTGTCTTACGATGCCAGAGACGTTCAGCGGGCAAAACGTGATATAACGTATCAACTTAAACGTGCAGATGAAGAGTCCAAAAAAGAATTGGAAGCTGAACTGAAAAAATTGGACAAGCAGAATTCACTATTTGAAAATGTTCGAAAAGAGCTTGATACTAAAATTGCTGAACTGAGAAAGAAACAGCAAATAAAAGCGAAAGAGCAGTTAGTTGAAAGAGCAGCATATTATAAGTCAATCACTACTGTTTTGGCCGAAACCTTCTGTTCTTATGGTAATGGATTGAAAGCGCTGCCTGGAAATGAAAATGTCAGTGTTATTCTGAAATCAGCCGGAGAGAAAAACGACCGCCGATATAAAGACAAGATATTTGTGTTCAGTAAAAAAGATATTAGTGCTTGTACCATGGACAAAATAAATGCAGCTCAGTTATTAGCCAAAGGTAACGAATATCAGTTTTAATCCTTAATCCTTAATCAATGATCAATAATAAACAACCAATGATCATAGGTTTAGCAATAAAAAATCCACTTAGTGTGGATTTTTTTGTATAATACCAATTGGTATAAATATGAAAACTTTACCAGCGCCAATATTTTAATTTTCTTCTTTGTTTCAAGTTTCTGAACAGATTAATTGGTAGTGATTTTTTACTGGATTTACCATTGCTTAATATATGCTCTACTGCGTCTAATATGCGAGTGGATGATTGACCATCTCTGTATGGGTGCAGTTCTTGGGCATAATTATCAATGGCTGCTTTTAATTGCTCATCAGGTGAAAGAGCTGCGGTAATTGCGTTAGATAATTGTTCCGCTTCGCTAATATTAAGCAAATAGTCTCCGGGATTACTATTATTTAAAGCAATAACTGGTTTCCCCAACAATGAAAATTCACCTATTACAGAAGAAGTGTCAGAGATCATGATATCAGCCCATTGCAGCAGTTCATTAATGTTGCGTGATTCAATAATTTTAAAGTTTTCTGAGATGAGTGTTTTGTACTTTTCGATCCATTGTTTATCCATTTTAGGATGAAATTTAACTATCCAGTTATAATTTCCACGTTTGATTAATTTTGCAATTTCATTGAATAAAATAGGAGCAGAAGTTAAAGAAGGGGAAAATGTTGGCGCAAATAAAATAGCGGGTTTTTTCTGATTTAAATGAGGTGTGAAATAAGTCGCTGGCGGGACTGTAAATAAATTATCAAGTTTTGGCCAGCCAGTTTCAACAACATCAAAAAATTGATGTTTATCGGCTAATTCTTTAAAGCGAACGGTAGTTGCTATTCCGTGGGTACAATATAAATCAAAACAATCACGAATAATGAAATGGCCTTTCTTTTTCCATTCAAGGCCATGGAAAACATGAACCTTTATACCAGGAATAAAATCAGGAATAATATTACCAGGAACAAAACAAGCGTCCGGATGATATTTGACCGTACTTTCTATATTTTTCAGCACGACTTCTTCTTTAGTAAACTTACTCATGTTAACTTCAAAGCTGGTAACAAACCATTTAACTTCATCACCGCGAGAAATCATAGCCTCTTGAAGCGGTCTTAAAATTTCAAATGAATAATTCTGTGATATGTAGAATAAGTATCGTTTGCTTGGCATGGTTAAATTTCTTTATTGAAACAGGAAATATAGAGCAATAAGGTTAAGTTGTAATTATTGCTTATTGCTTATTGCTTATTGCTTAGTGCTTTATAGATAAAGCTTTAAGGGCAATGATTTAAAAGTAGCGGTAAAATTAAGGGTTTAAAATAAACTCGCCTTTTCTAAAAAATAACACATCACCAGAAGTATATTTATTTTCTAAAATATCAATTACATGATCAGATAAATCGTCACAAGCCATAGCGTTATCATTCGACAGATTAAGATTGTCTCTAAATTTAGTATCTATTGCTCCGGGGCATAAACAGTAAACCTGGAAGCCATCTTTAGCTAAAGACTTTGATAAGGTAACCACGCCAGCTTTTGAGGCACAGTATGACGACCAGTCAGGATAAGAATTAAACGCAGCAGTTGAAGAAATATTAATAATAATAGTCTCTTTATTTGCGCTAAGAGCACTTTTGGATATAAGAAAAGTACCTATCAGGTTGACATTAATATCGTTAATCCATAATTGACTGTCAGCCTCTAAAATTCTTTTTGGGTGAATGCAACCAGCGTTATTGATAACAACGTCAAAGTGTTTTTTTTTTAGATCTGAGGTGTCTAGCTCTTTATTTTTAAGCTCTTTGTTATCAAAATAAGCTATAACACTATCTGAACTGGTAACGTCTAATTCTGTGCGGCTAGTGGTCGTTATATTAAATTGGTTTTTATATTTTTCCCTGAAGCTTACTGCCCAATCGCCAGCGCCTCCTGTGATAAGTATATTAATCATTTTGTACAACATCAGGGTTGTCATGCTGATCAGAATTTGTAACTAACTCTTTATAATGGTTAAATATCTGAGTCTTTAGTTTTGAGCTGCTAACGCCTGCTCCGTAGGGGAAATAGAATACTTTTACGCCCAAATCTCTCAGGTAATCGTATTTACCTTTCCAGTCGTCTCCAATAACGAAAATATCTATGTTCAGGTCTTTTACCCTTTCCGTATGTTCGAGTGAACGCTGAGGAATGACAACATCGGGATACTTAAGTGCTTCAATAATAGCAATACGTTCATGAAATGGAATGGCGGGCGGTTTTTTGTAAGAGCAAACTAATTCGTCGGTACTTACACCAACAATTAAGGTATCTCCTAATCCTGAGCCATATTCAATCATTTTTAAGTGATTTCGATGAAATAAATCGAAGGTACCTGAAACATAGACAATTGTTGCCATTGCTGTATCCTGAGAAAATTAGAAATATTTTGGCGTTAGTATATAGAATATATATAGTGAAACAAGAATATTAGGGTGCTTTTATTCAATTCATCAGTTTAATTATCTTCTATCAGTTCATACATTTGGTATAAGTTAAATGGTTGTTAATTTGATGAGAACAGTTAATTTGCTGCCTTATTAATACCAATCCCATTGGCTATGTTCACCTTAAGTGTTGCTGATTTCTTAATTTATTGTAATTTATCATGTTTAAAGATGTTAGCTAGAGCAGCATAAATACTGCTCTGAGGTATCCCTGAAAGGGCTTGCGACGTTTTTAAATTTTGACAGCAACACTTAACTACTACATAGCCAATCCCATTAAATAAGTGATCATTTTCAATGATCTAAATCACCACTAGCTGCGTTGCCGACATGGATGTAGGTACTTAGGTTTTGCCTGGAGCAAAAAACCTGTGCTATTGGCAATTTATCTCCATTGAATATTGGTCACTTATTTAATGGGTTTGGTATAATAAAATCTACGATCCTCCGGCTACACTGCCCATCGACTTTACCCGTTAAAATTTCAGTCATATTTAAACGTGCTTTTTCTTTTAGTTCAGGATTATTCAGTTGAACATTGATCTGTTCTTTTAACTCTTTGAAATTTTTCACTTGCTGAGCAACTTGAGCAAAATACTTTAAGTCATCATCCAGTCTGTTTTTTAATCTGCGCTTAAATATTCCCCGGTAGCTCCATCGTACTTTATAAAAGTCACACCAAATAGCCGGTTTATTTAATGCAGTAAATTCAAATAATGTTGATGAAGTATCGCTTATGATTAAGGAGGCGGATTCTAAAAAGGGTAATATTGATACGTGATTAATATCGGCTAAAAAAACATTATCGTATTTCTTCCAGGCATTGAATAACGTTTGTTGCTTACGATACTTTTGTTTAACTAATGAAAAAAAGTGAGGTTTGATAATGATATTATATTGAGATAACAGGCTTGGAAAATTCTTGGGGAAACATTCTATACTGCTGGGATAGAAGGTCGGAGCATATAAAATAGTCGGTTTATCGGCTTTTAAGCCTAGCTCGGTTAAGTCCAGGCGTTTTAATGTGCCGTTAATAATTGGATCTAATTTTGCGTAGCCAGTATCAATAAACACTTTTTCAGGAAATCTCTGTTGCAGGCGTTTAAGTCGGTGTTGGCCTTCAACAAATCGAAAGGTAATATCGCATTTTGATACATCGTAGTAACAGGCCTTTGGCCCAATGCCATGTTCCATTAAAGCGGTTTTGGAATGTTTATTTATCGCTTCAATTTCTTTAAATGCGTTACCGAATATTATCCAGTCTGGTCGTTGCTCAATGTATAATTCCCGAGCCTGCTCACAAGATTCAACACACTGATAAGCTAATTTATTAGCATTGATATAATTTATCAGCACATCATCTAATAAATCTTGTTTGTACAGAATAAATAGACACTCAATGCCTCTGGCCGTTAGCTCATCTTTAACCGGCAGATATTGAGGGACATAGTATAAATGTTGAATATCAAAATAGACTTTCATAATAACTGAATTTACCAACCATAGTTAATTGTTGTGCGAGAAAAGGGAGCACGGAGCGTGTCTTCTCTGCAATTAAATATAAGCCTATAAATCCAGTTTTTAAGCCGTTTTTTTACTTGTACCAATTGTACTATACCCGTGGTCATTCAAGATGCGGGAATTTGAGGTGAATTTGAAAGTTTATCTAAAAGGCGCTTGATTGAGCAATAGCGGGCTATTGGGATTGAAAGCAACGTAGTAGATAATCTTTTAAAACGCTTCAAAACCTGCATTTTGAATGATTACGGGTATAAGTAAGTGTTCACCCTCGATGGTCTCAATTACCAATAGCTGCGTTGCGTTCAATCCCAATAGCTAGCTAGTGCCTTGCTCTTGAAAATTTATCCTCATAGATCCCTGACCATTAACTTAATACAATTGGTATTAGTTCAAATTTTTAAGTTTTTGGAAAATATATTACTGTAAATTAGCTCCAGCTATCCATGCTACTTGAACGGCGTGACCCGATAAGTTTAGGTATGATCAAACCTAGTATCAAACCAATAGCTAGGACAATAGCGCCATTAAAAAACCATTCTTTTTTAACATTAGTGTCTTGAGCTTTTACTTGGGACTGTGATTCTAATAACTGTTTGTTCAGGTTAACTATTTCACTGGCTTGTTGGTTATGTTCTGATCTTAACTGTTCAATATTTCTCTGTGCCTGATCAAGTTCTTGTGATAGTTGATCTCCACTTTCGGAATAACCTGCCAGTTTGCCATTTAATTCCGCAATAACAAACCGTAAACCTGGATTGGCGGAAACAAATTGACTATCAATCCAACCCGTTCTGTTCTTGTCATCAATAATTTCACTGAAATCATTTTCAACTTTGCCCGTTAATGATATTTCTGTTCCCGCATTAATGCTGCCGATGATGCGATAGTTTTTACCCGCGCCAGTGTGCAGGAAAATAAACAAATTATCTGCGATGTAAGCCGTTTTCGAATTTTCTGCTTCTGCCAATGATTGAGTTTGAGCAGGTAATTCTTCAGCTACAGCTTGAAATAAGAAAGGGAGAGATAAAGAAATTATCAAGCTGGTAAATAAATTTTTAATACTTTTCATTAAATAACCAAAAATAAAAATAAGCCAATAGACACAAGATACTATGGTTTTGCCAGCGTTAAGGCAAGGCTAATATTAATTTGTCTGGTAATTTTATAACTTTACCAGTAATTTTTAAGCGTATAAGAGATAAAATCGTTGCTAGATGCTGATAGCTTTTGTAAGGTGGGTTAATTGAACATTATTTAAAATATATATAATTACTATATGGCTACAGAGATCGAACTTAAGTTTTTGGTTAAAAACGAACAAAATATCGAAATTAAAGATGAAATAACCAAATTACTTTTATCAAAAAAAACTGCGTCGAACAACCTAACGTATCAACAACGTACTGGAAATCTATCAAATTGTTATTTTGATACTTCCGATAAAAGCTTACGCAGACAGGATATCGGCCTACGTGTTAGAACGAGCAACACAGCGATTGAGCAAACCATAAAAACGGCTGGAAATGTTGTGGGTGGTTTGCACCAACGTCCTGAATATAATGTTCCAATGAAAGATAACTTCCCTGATTTATCTTTATTTCCTAAAACAATCTGGCAGAAAAATCAAAACATTGTAGAGTTGCAGTCAAAAATCGTGCCGATTTTCAATACAGATTTTTCCCGAACTACCTGGACTATCTCTGCAGGTAAACCAAGCTCTGCAGGTGGTCAAACTTCTACAGGTAAACAAACGATAATTGAACTGGCTTATGATCAAGGCACTATTGAAAGTAATGGTCAAACTGCTGAAATTTACGAAATTGAATTAGAGTTAGTGCAGGGTGACGTAAACGATTTATTTGAATTGGCTGAAGCTTTATTTGAAATATTACCATTGCGGCCAGGGATTAAAAGCAAAGCCGCCCGTGGTTATGCATTATGGGAAAAGATTGAGTCTAAAATCGCTTTAACACCGCTTGAACTCATTCCACTAAAACCAAATTGTAATATTGAACAGGTTTTTACTTCGGGCTTAAGTTTTGGTTTACAGCAGTTACATCGTTTTATTGATGCATATCTAACTTCTCCTTCCCTGGCTTATTTAGAAAAAATAACTGAAATTTTAGCATTGCTACGTCATGGTTTTTGGTTGTTTGAACAGCATATCCCAGATGAATTAAAACAAATTAGAGACGAATTAAGTCATTTCATCAAGTTACTTACCTGGGTTGACAGTGCGTTATATTTTCAAGAGTTAACAACTAAAACGGGTAATTATCGTAAAAAAATTGAAATGAGTGAACAGTTATTCAGCCAACTTAAACTGGAAAAAGGTTTATTTCCTGACGTTGAACAGGTGATTGATATCATTTATTCAAAACGATTTAACCAATTACAAATATCATTATTAAAATTGCTTCTTGATGAAGACAAACTTAAATCTTCTGCTGATCATTGTGAACAATCGGTTTTATTATTTGCTCAAAACTGGCTCGATACGCATTTATCAAATTTGGTGTCGATTTTATCTAAAAGTGAAAATTTAACCAGTGAGCAATATCTTAGCCATAATACATTACTGGTCCGTACTTTATTAACCGGAAGTTGGTTTGGTGATTTATTTGATAAAACTCAACGTTTAGAGTTTAGACATCCTTGGTTGGATATAAAACAGGGGATCAGTGAACTGAATACGTTATGGATATTACAACAGCAATTGCAAACCTTGAATGAAGTCCCTGAAAAATTACTCAATTGGCAAAACTCTAAAGTTGAAAATTTACTGATTGCATTGGATCATTCCCGTAAAATGGCATTATCTTTAGACCCTTACTGGTGTCTTTAATGCTGGTCGTTCTGTTGTGTTTGTTTTGGTTTAGTTTAGATGTGGTTAGCCATCGGCATAACTTATGTTTTAGCTATCGGCATTATTCATCTTTTAGCCATAATACTTAAGCAATAAATGCGGTTTTAAAAAAACCGACTAAATTAATATTAAATTCTTCCGGTTTAATACAACGATCAATTTGATCTTTATATTTTGGTTTACTAAGGTCAAGTTCTTCAAGAGCAATAGACTGATTCAGACGAATATTATAAAAAACTCTTACAAAGGGTTGTAATGGTTTATTTGGGTTGATCTTGCTGATAATACCTAATTTTCCACTGGTTAATTTGACTAAAGTTCCTACCGGGTAAACCCCTAAACATTGAATGAATTTTTCAACAAGCCCTTGGTCGTATGAAGAAGGAGATTCTGCAACCAAAGTTTTAAATGCGTTGATTGGGTGTACGCTGCCTCTAAAAATACGCTCGGTGGTCATAGCGTCATAACTATCGACTATAGCCATCATTTTGCCATACTTTGAAATAGCATTATCAGTGAGTTTTTTTGGATAGCCAGAGCCGTCTACGCGTTCATGATGTTCAGCCACCATGCTTATCGCTATATGAGATACTTGGGGTGTATCTTCTAAAATTTTTAACCCCAGCGCCACATGAGATTTAATAATGTTGTGTTCTTTATCGTTGAGTTTTCCTTTTTTATTTAAAATATCATCAGGAATAAAAACTTTACCAATATCATGTAAAAAAGCACCGAGGGCCAGCTCTTGAATAATATTGCGTTTCAATCCAAGATGTTTTGCGAATATGGCCATTAAAATAGAACAGTTAAGTGAGTGTTGTATAAGATAAGTGTCTTTATTTTTTAATCTTGATATGCACGACAATGCATCTTGATTACGGAAAATTGAATCAACCATTGCATCGGTAATTTCTTGTGCGTCGTCAATGGCAATAGTTTTTCCTGCTTTAAGGGAAGAAATTACTTTTTGTTGTAAATCTTTAGCATTGTTATAAAGTTTCTTAGCTTTATTCATTTCTTGATCTAAAGATATTTGAGTTTTTTCTCTTGTTACTTCGTTAAGCGGGCTTTCTGATTGAGGAGTTATTGAAGGGGAGGATTGATTATTGGTTTTACTGCTGCCGGTTTTGTTCGGTTTTTTTTCTCGGGAAGGATCAACAACAACTCGGGCAATACCTTTTTTAATCAACCTATCAATGTTTGTTTGACTTAAAATGTATCCTTCAGATTTTATGTTTACTTTTTTATTTTTAAATGAAATTGAGGTGACGTACATGCCAGGTTTTAGCTGATCAATGTTAATATTTTGATATTTAGAATCTGATCCAACAGTGTGATTGTTTTTAATCACGGGGGCGTCTTGTTTAACAACTCTGTGCATAAAAATCTCAATTTAGTTCAATTCGGCGCCATCCTATCATATGATCCCGCAGTGCACTTGCTAATTTAATTTACTTTAAAGAAAATAATTAAGCTAGCAAGTGCTATTTTCATGTGGTTGCGGGGACCCTACACCTATTGCCATGCAGGAATGGCAGCTTCGAAATCTTTTATTTTATCAAGTTTGTTTAATGTCCAGCCTATACTGTCAATACCTTGCTCTAAACAATATTGATGAAAACGGTCCAGACTGAAAGTAAACGTGTTATCAGCGGCAATAACTTTATTATTTGCCAGATCAATTGTTAGCTGTATATTTTCACTTGCTGTTAAATTAAATAACTGTTCAATTTCATCTTTAGCCAGTTTGACTGGCAACAATCCTATATTGATGCAGTTACTATAAAATATATCAGCAAAGCTGGGTGCGATAATCACTTTGAAACCATATTCCTGTAATGCCCATGGTGCATGTTCACGGCTTGAACCACAACCAAAATTCTGACGTGTAAGTAAGATGCTTGCGCCCTGATATTGAGGCGCATTTAAGATAAACTCAGGATTGTCTTGTTTACCTGCGGCGTCTAAATAACGCCAATCGTGGAATAGGTGTTGGCCAAAACCAACTCGTTCAGTTTTTTGTAAAAACTGTTTTGGAATGATTTGGTCAGTATCAACATTAGCGGCGTCTAAAGGAACGACTAAGCCCTTGTGTTGGGAAAATTTTTCCATGATAAGTTCCTTACTCTTATTTATTTAATAACTAATAACTATTATAACTAAAGCTATCTAGTGCCCGTCCGCAGTAGGCATCCGTTTCTGGATGGGTACTATCTAGCCTAAGTTGATGCGTTAATATCGACAAAATGTCCGGCAATTGCTGCTGCGGCGGCCATTTCAGGGCTAACTAAATGGGTACGGCTACCACGACCTTGACGACCTTCAAAATTACGGTTACTGGTAGAGGCACAGCGATCACCTTCAGTTAATACGTCATCATTCATTCCCAAACACATTGAGCAACCGGGTAAGCGCCATTCAAAACCAGCATCAATAAATATTTGTGATAAACCTTCTGCTTCGGCTTGTTCTTTTACGTGATATGAGCCGGGTACAACAATAGCATCGACATGTGTGGAAACATGTTTGCCTTTAGCGACCGCCGCCGCAGCACGTAAATCTTCAATGCGGGAATTGGTACATGAGCCAATAAATACTTTATTTATCTCGATATCAGTTATTTTCATACCGGCAGTTAAGTCCATATATTTCAGGGCTTTTGCACAGGAATCTTTTTCTACAGCATTGTTGAAATCGTCGGGTGATGGTACCGTGCTGTCAACAGAAGTAACTTGTCCAGGGGTAGTTCCCCAGGTAACTTGTGCTTTAATATCTTTTGCTTCTAAAGTCAGCACGGTATCAAAAACGGCATCATCATCAGTTTTCAACGTTTTCCAGTCAGCGACTGCCTGTTGCCATAATTCTCCTTCAGGTGCATATTCTTTACCTTCAACATAGGAAATGGTCGTTTCATCAGGAGCAATTAATCCGGCTTTAGCGCCAAACTCTATGCTCATATTGCAGACGGTCATTCGTTCTTCCATGGTTAATGCTTCAATAGCTTCACCGCAGTATTCAACCACATAACCTGTAGCACCAGCACTGCCTGTTTTACCGATAATAGCCAGAATAATATCTTTAGCGCTGATACCCATACCAACCTGACCTTTAACCTCAATTTTCATGGTTTTGGCTTTGGTTTGACGTAAGGTTTGAGTGGCAAATACATGCTCAACTTCAGAAGTGCCAATTCCAAAAGCCAATGCACCAAATGCTCCGTGGGTAGCAGTATGTGAATCACCGCAAACGATAATTGTACCGGGTAGAGTCAATCCTAATTCAGGCCCTATAACATGTACAATGCCTTGGTTTTTGTGACCCATACCAAATAATTCAATACCGAATTCTTTACAGTTTTTTTCTAAAGTACGTAGTTGATTGGCTGCACCTTCGCCTGCGGCGTCAATCTTAATTGAACGGGTTGAAATATTATGATCCATAGTCGCAATCGTTCTTTCGGGATGACGTATCGGACGATTATGAAACTTTAAGTTGGCAAATGCCTGTGGAGAAGTCACTTCATGGATCAAATGTCTGTCAACATAAAGTAAAGGTGTTTCACCATCAATATCTTCAACTAAGTGTCTTTGCCACAATTTTTCATACAAGGTTGTGGCTTGTTTGTTGTTGGAATGTATGGTGTTGGAATGTAAAGTGTTTGTCATGTTAAATCGTCCTTACTTGGCCGCAGATATAATATTACAGATATGGTTGCCCATTTCTTCTGTGGTTCTTGCTGTTGTCCCTTGTTCTCTTTGTGCTGGCGTTAATAAATCACCAGTAAAGAAACCTTCATCTAAAGTTTGTGCTACTGCTAGTTCAATCGCTGTTGCAGCTTCATTCTGGTTCAGGCTGTAACGAAGTAACAGTGCTGCTGACAATATTTGTGCTATTGGGTTGGCAATGCCTTTACCTGCAATATCAGGTGCGGTTCCGCCTGCGGGTTCATACATACCAAAACCTTGTTCGTTTAAACTGGCAGATGGCAATAATCCCATAGAGCCGGTTATCATCGCGCAAATGTCAGATAAAATATCGCCGAATAAGTTTGAACATAACATTACATCAAACTGACCGGGATAACGTACCAATTGCATGGCAGCATTATCAACATACATATGTTCAAGCTTAACATCTGGATAGTCTTTTGCCACTTCGTTAACCACTTCACGCCACAATACTGAGCTGGCCAAAACGTTAGCTTTATCAACTGAAATAACTTTGTTATTACGTTTTTGAGCCGCTTGAAATGCTAAAACGGCGATACGGGTAATTTCTTTACGACTGTAAATCATGGTGTCGTAACCTGCTTCTTCAGGAGTCCCCGGGTTATGACGGCCTTTAGGTTCGCCAAAGTAAATACCGCCAGTTAATTCACGCATCACTAAAATATCAAAGCCCTGCTGTGAAATATCGGCACGTAATGGTGAAAGTGCAGACATGGCAGCTTGAAGTTGCGCAGGACGCATATTACAAAATAAACCAAAATGTCCACGTAAACCTAATAATGATGCACGTTCAGGTTGTTCGGTTGGCGGTAGTTTTTCCCATTTTGGACCACCGACTGAGCCAAATAAAATTGCGTCTGCTTTTTCGCAACCGGCAATAGTACTTTGTGGCAATGCACAACCATGTTTGTCTATAGCACAGCCTCCAACATCATAATGATTAAAGCTTAACGTGAAATTAAACTTTTCTGCGACAGTTGTTAACACTTTTGTTGCTTGTGCCATTACTTCCGGACCGATGCCATCACCGGCTAAAATTGCTATGTTAGACATGTTTCTATATTCCTGTTAATTTTTCATTTACTGTCGAGCTTTGCTTCGATTCTTTAAATTCTGCAATAGTCATGGCACGGCGGATACTATTTAACGCATGAATTAGTGCCTGCCCAGAAGCTGCAATAACGTCGGTTGCTAAACCATAGCCGTGGAAATTTCTTCCTTGCCAAGTGATCACTAAATCTGCCTGACCAAGACCATCTTCACCAGAGCCTTTATTCGATATTTTATAATCAGACACTTCAAACTCAATATCTACCGCTTGTTTGATTGCACGATATAAAGCATCAACCGGACCATTACCTGTTGCTGCTTTGATCTGTGAAATTTCACCTGAAATAAGTTTAATACTGGCAGTTGAAAACTCTGCGCTGCCTGACTGAACATTCAAATGTTCAATTCGGTAATAATCCTGAATATCTTTCTGTTGAATATTAAAGACTAAAGCTTCCAAATCATCATCGAAGACCTGACCTTTTTTATCAGCCAGTGCTATAAAGTCAGTGTAAAGTTGCTCTAATTCGTAATCGGATTCTTGATAGCCCAAACTTTCCATTCTGTGTTTAATAACATGACGGCCACTGCGGGATGTAAGGTTTAATTTTGTTTTGCTGATGCCGACACTTTCCGGTGTCATAATTTCATACGTATTACTGGCTTTCAGCATGCCGTCTTGATGAATGCCCGAAGAATGGCTGAATGCATTGCCGCCGACAATGGCTTTATTCAGCTGTACAGGCATATTACATAACTGGCTGACTAATTTTGATGTACGGGCAATTTCCTGATGGTTTATGTTACTTTGTACACCTAGTAAACTGGCACGGGTTTTCATGATCATCGCAATTTCTTCCAATGAACAGTTACCCGCACGTTCGCCTATGCCATTAATAGTACATTCTATTTGTCTTACCCCGGCCTGAACCGCTGCCATTGAGTTTGCCACAGCTAAACCAAGGTCGTTATGACAGTGCACTGAAATCACTGCCTGGTCGATATTGGGTACCCGGTTAAATAATTGCGTAATGATATCTTGAAACTCAAACGGTAAAGTATAACCAACCGTATCGGGAATATTAACTGTTGTAGCTCCAGCTTTTATCGCGCTTTCTACCATGCGGCATAAATTATCGATTGGTGTACGACCTGCGTCTTCACATGAAAATTCGACATCATCAGTAAATTGTCGGGCGTATTTCACTGCGTTTATCGCCATAGCTTCAACATCTGAAAATTCTTTTCGCAATTTCTGTTGAACATGTACATCAGAAGTTGAAATAAAAGTATGGATACGGAATTGTTCAGCCGGTTTTAGTGCATCGGCACAGGCTTTAATGTCAGCTTCAACAGCACGGGCTAATGCACACACTCTTGAGTTTTTAATGGTGCGGGCTATTTGTTGTACAGACTCAAAATCACCGGGTGATGAAATTGGAAAACCCACTTCCATTATATCAACACCTAAACGTTCCAACGCTAGGGCAATTTGTAGCTTTTCATGCACTGACAAGCTAGCGGTTAATGCTTGTTCGCCATCGCGCAAGGTAGTATCAAAAATAATAACGTTATTATGACTTGCTTCAGAGTTACCCATGTTTTTGTCCTTTTTCCCTAAGTCTTTTTGGATGACCGATAATTCAATGTTAGTCGCATTTACAAAACAGGGGCATAAAAAAACCCGCATTGTTTATAAAGGCGGGTTTTAATTATTTCTTTTGTTTATTTAATCTAAAAGCAATAACGTCCTATCCGCGCACCGATAATGCGAGGAGGAGGTTAATTAGGATATGCTTAAATAATAATGTCATTTGGTTTAACGCTTCTTTATTTTAATAATAAATTTTTAGTAATTTTATTAGTAAATCTTCATTAAGAGTTACTAATAACTAAATTAAGACGTTCGTCAGTGAAGTATTAATAGCGCAATTAGCTTGCAGTTGTCAATGCAATAATCGTATAACTTAGAACTAGAGGTTATACTTATATGGATTTTAACCGCAAACTTCCAGTTTTGGATTTCACTTTAGGATTTCACTTTAGGATTTTGTGATTGACATTTTTCGTCAGAAAAAACACTTGACGTAACTTCTTTAATGGAGTCTCTGTATGTTGAATAAGTAGATGATTTGTTCTCGCTTAAATAAGCGACAACCTGCTGTAATATATCATTAAACTTAATGGCAACTTGATAGATGTCATTGCCTTTTATATTAATGTCATTAACTGGCATTAAACCATGCAGTTCATTTAGAGGTACTCTAAGTAGTGGCTTGTTTAACATTGTCTCAAATGTTTTAAATGAACTGTCGCTGAAAATACGATTTACAGAACCATTTTTTAGATAATTATTAACTAGTAAACTATCACCTGCTAATTTATCACCTACTAAGTTATTACCTACCAATTGGTCAAGAATAGTTTGCTGGGCAATTGTTGGTTGATTTCTTTCTATTCCTGAAAGTATAGAGCTGGACGAGGCATAGGAGACAGTACAGCTTAAACCGATCACAGTTAACGTAGCACTTAATACTAAAGGTTTCAGTAATAATTTCATCTTGTGGTCCCTTAAAAATAAATCAACGTAATGCCTAGTAACATTCTCTAATTCTTAATTGCAAATATATGTTGAAAATTAATCATATGCAAACTTAATAAGATAAGCAGCAGATAATTTGAGATAAATTGCACACAACTGATAATAATTCTAAACAGGCATTTCCAAGTGCTTTGCTTAATATTAAATGGTTATAAACATACAAGAATGGGAATACAGGATAATTATTTCAAAAATATTTTATTTGTATCAAAATATTATTTTTGCTTGGTGGCAATGACTGGAATTTATCAGGGCAATATTAACTTTTGATGTACCAGAACAACTTGAAGATAAATATCCAAGTTGTTCTAGTATTTTCAGACTAGCTTGATTTTTTATCTAAACGGTATTGGTGCAGTAGTGGTTCGGTATAACCATTAGGTTGTTGGCAACCAGTAAATACCAAATCACAAGCAGCTTTAAAAGCAATGCTGTTATCAAAATCTTTATGCATTGGACAATATTCATTATCCGCTTCATTTTGTTTGTCTACTATCTCTGCCATTTTCTTCATACTTGCCAACACTTGTTCTTTTGTACAAATATTATGATGCAACCAATTGGCAATATGTTGACTTGAAATTCTTAACGTTGCTCTGTCTTCCATTAGACCGACATTATTAATATCTGGTACTTTTGAACAGCCAACACCGTGATCTATCCAGCGAACCACATAACCCAATATGCCTTGAGCATTATTTTCTAATTCTTCCAATATTTCTGCTTCAGCCCAGTCGGTATTTTCAGCTAGTGGAATTGTTAAAATATCATCAACAGATGCATTTTCACGTTTCGATATTTCGTTTTGCAACTTAAAAACATCAACGTTATGATAATGCAAAGCATGTAAAACCGCCGCGGTCGGCGAGGGAACCCATGCGGTATTGGCTCCTGCTTCAACATGATCAATTTTAGTGGCTAACATATTGGCCATTTGATCCGGAATAGGCCACATACCTTTACCTATTTGTGCCTTCGAACTGAAGCCGCAAGCCAGTCCAATATCGACATTGTTGTTTTCATAGGCACGGATCCACGGGGTTGATTTCATATCGGCTTTTCTGATCATAGGACCAGCTTCCATTGACGTATGGATTTCATCACCCGTTCTATCTAAAAATCCGGTGTTGATGAAAGCTACCCGTTCTTTTACTGCGTGAATACAGGCTTTTAAATTAACACTGGTTCTGCGTTCTTCATCCATGATGCCCATTTTAATGGTAAAACGTGGTAATTCCAGTGCGTCTTCCACTCTGGCAAAAAGCTTATCGGCAAAACGAACTTCTTCAGGACCGTGCATTTTGGGTTTTACAATATAGATGGAGCCTGTTTGACTATTGCTCAGACCATTGGCGGTGTCTGGTTTATTTATATCGTGTGATGCAATTAAAGAGGTGATCATTGCATCCATAATACCTTCTGGTACTTGATTACCTTTGGCATCAATAATGGCATTATTTGTCATTAAATGTCCGACATTGCGGATAAACATTAAACTTCGACTTTTGAGACAAATTGTTTCGCCATCAACTGTCTGGTATTTGCGATCCTGATTCATAACCCGTGTAAAGTCTTTACCTGCTCTACTGATAGTTTCGGTCAAGTTGCCTTTGACTAAACCTAACCAGTTGCGATAACAAATAACTTTATCCTGTGCATCAACGGCAGCAACAGAATCTTCACAGTCCATAATTGTTGTTAACGCGGCTTCAATGGTAATGTCGCTAATACCCGCTAAATCAGATTGCGCGATACTGTTGGTATCATCAAAGACAATCTCAAAATGTAAGCCGTTATGTACAAATAACAGGGTGTCTGGGACATTGATGCTACCGGTAAATCCAACGAAAGCGTTACTGTTGCTTAATTTAGTTTGTAAGTCATCTTCGAGTGTTACAATTATTTCCTGCCCGATAATTTTATAAGCGACAGCATTTTTATGTGAGCCAGAAACTAAAGGAACCGCTTGATCTAAAAAGTCACGGGCAAATGCTATTACTTTTGATCCACGTAAAGGGTTATAAGATCTGTTTTTTTCTGCACCACCTTCGTCGCTGATAACATCTGAACTGTATAGTGCAGTGTATAAACTGCCCCAACGTGCATTGACTGCATTTAAAGCAAAACGTGCATTCATGATGGGTACCACTAGCTGTGGTCCAGCAATTGTTGACAGTTCTTTGTCAACATTGGTTGTAGTAATTTCGAAGTCGGCAACCTCAGGAACGATATAATTGATACCTTTCAGGAATTGTTTGTAACTTGCAAAGTTAAAATTATCATCTTTATTTTGCTTGTGCCAAGTATCAATTTGGCTTTGTATTAAATCACGGGTATCGAGTAATTGTCGATTTTGAGGGCTTAATTCTTCAATTAAATTTGAAAAATGTTGCCAGAAGCGATCTGAGGAAATAGGGCTGTCAGGTAATACTTCATTTTCAATGAAGTTGAACAATTCTTGATCGACTTGTAAATTTGAGATAGAAATCTGTTGCTTCATAGGGCTTCACTTATAGTATAAATTTTCTTGATATCTTTTATGGCTGAGTTAATTTTCACTTATATTGAAAATGTATTGCCAATTGCCGACGGATGCAACAGCAGCTATTGTTTAAAATGGTGAAATTGTTATTAATCAACGGCTGATTTTAAGCTGTTAATTGATGTTTTTTATTATAACACGATGAAACTAATGCAATAAGTTGTTTTCCGGATTGGATGGGTAATAGTGAAATTTGGGTTATTGCTCTAAATGATACCTGTTATTCATTGCGTGAATGCATTATCTATATTTTGTGTTTGTACTTATGGCTTGTATTTATAATATTTATGGTTAATCCTTTATAATTCATTTACTAAATGATAAATAAATATATAACTCATTGTATTTGTTATTAGTTGTAGAATTAGTCAACGGCGTAACCCATCATTTTGTAGAGCATAACTATCTGATAATACCGTTAAAAGCTGATGTTTTGATGGGTTACGCCCTCTCCTAACCCATCCTACGCGCTGAAATCTTGAGCTGACAAATAAATATTAATAAAACAAAGAATTACGGGGTAGCAACACTTAATCTGAACATGGCCAATTGTATTGGTTATTCGGTGTTTTATTATTTCAACAGCAGGATCAGAATTGATCATTGAACAGTAAGACCCAAAATTAAGTGTTTATAAATTAATGATGTAAAAATCAAGCATTCAAAAATAACAATGATAACTGGGTAATTATTATCGGGCTAATGATGGCGGTGATCACAGCCGAAACTATTAGAGCCAATGAAGCATAAGCACCATGGAGATAACTTATTTTGCTGACGGTTGCCGTACCCAAAGCATGGCTTGCTGCTCCGATGGCTAAACCTTGTGCTTTAGCACAGTGGACACCAATAAAACTTAACCAGGGCGGACCAAGCAAGGCGCCAAATAATCCGGCAAGAATTATTGCAAATGCTGTTATTGAATTGTTTCCATTTAATTGTTCGGTTAAGGCTATGGCTATCGGAGTGGTGACTGATTTTAATGATAAAGATACGGCAATTTCTGGTGCGGCAACAAAAACTATTGTGAGTATAAAACTGACACAAACCGTTATTATAATTGCGATTATGTTCTGCAGAACATAATCGCAATTATGCTGTGTATTTAATTATGTTCAGTAATCTACATCCAATATAAGAATTATCTATTAATACCAATGTGATAAATAGTCAATTTTGAAATAATTACTGCACATAATTGTTCTTCTCTAAGGAAGCAGTCAGTTTCCAAATTTGCGGAGAATAGTCATGAAAACGTCCAACTCAACACATTCAAATAATCGACATTTGCCGATACCTGTATTTTTGAAACACTATCTGAGTACTTTTACTGAAATGCTTGCAAAGCAAGGTTTCACTATATTAACCATTCGTGGTTATTCTGATGCTGTGATTCATTTTGGCACATGGTTACTCAAGCAGAATAAGTCAATTGATGCCATTAATA
>JABSOI010000025.1 GCA_013216015.1 Alteromonadaceae bacterium
CATTGCTAAGTTTGGTGACTCAAGTGGCTTACTAGATTTTGAGCTTCAATTAAAACCTAGTGTTCACGTGAAATGGGGCAATGTAAGGTAGGTGTACAAAACACCTAACAAGCTAATAAATAAGGACAAAAAACAGTTGACTGTTTTCGTTCCTCAACATTTTAACCAACAATTTTTCGCCCATTATTAGGGCGTTATCGATACAAAATCTAAGCCAATCTGTCCAATTATCTGTAATAGCTAATGTCTCTTTTGTGGCAATAGTGATAGTTTCATATACACAAGCGAACAACCGCTTTTGGCACTCAACGGCCTGACAGCATATGCAATGGACAGAATAATTAACGTCTAGATGAAAAAATAAACCTGTAACCACCGAGCGTCCGCTTTATGATCATAGACCAGTCGTTACCTAGATTTCTGTTTTAGTCAGCAAAGCGAACTAAGAAGACATTAAGCTTTTCAAACAATTACGTCAACTTTGCGAACATTTCCAGACTGTATGGTTATACCGAAACCCTTACCAGATACCCTCAGATCGAATTTAAACCAATACACACTAACTATTTTCCACCATAAAATTCAACACAACTTCCGCCAGAATTTCACCCTGATCTTCCTGTAAAAAATGACCTCCATTAACAATCGTAGTATGGTTTTGCCCTTTTGTTCCGGGAATTAATTTCTGCATCAGTTTATCGCCTCCTGCGGTAATTTGATCTGAATCACTAAAAGCGGTCAAAAAGGGTTTACTCCATTGCGACAGAACCTTCCATGCAGAACGATTCTTTTCAGCCGCAGGATCATCAGGAGTGATTGGTACTAATAAAGGAAACTGACGTGCACCTTCCTTATATTTCTCTTTTGGAAATGGTGCGTTGTATGCCGCAATAACCGCAGGTGATAATTCGGTAACCGTTCCATTTTTTATAATAGCCCCAGATGAAAATTCAGGCACTTCCTGCGAGAACTTCTGCCATTTTTTAAACGCTTCGCTAGGAGCGTGATCACCTGTGGGCAGCATAGTGTTCGCTGCAACAATTCGGGCGAAGCGCTCTGTGTCTTCTGCGGCCAAACGTAAACCTATTAACCCGCCCCAATCCTGACAGACTAAGGTGATATTATTTAATTGGAGTTGTTCAACCAATGAACGCATCCAGTCTACATGACGTTGATAGGTATAATCTGAACGCTGACTCGGCTTGTCTGACCGCCCGAAACCAACCAAATCAGGCGCTATTACCCTATAACCAGCGCTAACAAGGATAGAGATCATTTTACGGTATAAAAAGCACCAGGAAGGTTCTCCATGCATCAATAACACAGGTGTAGCTTCTTTTGGTCCCTCGTCCAGATAGTGAACTCGCAATTGCCCCCCTTCATTATCGTCAACCATTACGTAATTAGGCGTAAAATCATAGTCGGGCAAATTCTCAAAACAGCTATCATCCGTTCGTAAAAAGTCCATAATTATCCCTCTGTTATCTCTGTTTAAGTTATATTTTTTTGTGCGGTTTAATCAACAAGTAACATTTTTCCAGTACGTATGCGCTGAGGATGATCTCCTACCGGTATACTGGCAATTTCTTTTTCATCATCGAAAGAAATAATCGACACTCTGTCTTGCTCACTTACAGAAACATAGCAATGTTTGCCATTTGCGCTTTGTGTTGCCCAATAAGGTTTAGCCCCTAAAGGAGTATCTGCGAGTTCAATTCGGGTATAGTTAAAGGTTTTGCGATCAACAATTGCAGCATAACCTGACATGGTCGCCGCCACGCATAACTGTGTGCCTTGTTGGTTAATGGCTAAACCATGATGTGCTGAATTAAGCTGGTAGTCGCTATAACTCATTTTTTGAATTTTGTCGGGAACAGGTAACTCTAATTTGCGGGTGATTTTTTCAAGTTCCATATCATATTCAAAAAAGCCATGGAAAAACGAAATTTGTAAATAGGCAAATCGTTCATCTGGTGCAATCGCCATAGGCCTAATGGCTTTATCTCGCCAGGGAAAACCAAATTCTTCCAGTTTATCCCCCATATCAACGCGCTTCAGCACTTTCATCGTTTTTGCATCAACAACCTGAAACCAACGATCGCCTTTTAACCAATCCAGCCACTTTGATGAGATAAATACTTTACCAATACTGGCATGGTATATCAATTTCCCGTCTTTTGAATATGTGCTTTCATGAGGTTGATCACCTGATTCAAACTCACCTCTAATAATACCCGTTTCAGTATCAATCGCCTGAACTTTCCGGGCCGTAGAAGCCGAAACAAGAAAAGTTTTTCCATCTGGTGAAATGGCGGAATGGTCGGCGCGATCACCTTCAACTTTTGTCCGCCAGACTATCTCACCGCTATTAATATCAATCGCGACAACATCAGCAAAACTAGGGCGTGATACATAAAGAAACCGACCATCGTTAGAAGTAAACATATCGTCCACTAATTGATCATGTCCTTCACCAATAACCTCCCTAATAAAAGTAGATTTAATGCGGCGGATAACCCCTGAATATATTTCTTCCATTCTTGCTTCACGGTCGGGAACAACATTAAGGCGTTTAATCACTTTAAATGTGTTGGGATCAAATATATCTACCGTGCCATCCCAATTATTGCCTACCATAACAACGTCATGCAAGGTGCCTTTATTGTCTGCCTGTGCTGTTGAAGCAGTTATAGTTGCTAACAGGCATAACACTAATGAAGTGATTGATTTTATGCCCAATTGCCTAAATTTATGGACTAATCTTACTTCCACTTTATCGGTTAATATAAACAGATATTGTCTGATGGGATAACTTAATATTGACTTGCCTAATTTAAAGTCTAATTTAATGTTTAACACTTCTTAACCTTTATTCGACCAGGAAAAAATATATTCGTGGTTTGTTGATAAGTTTTATAATCAGGACGTTTCTGCACTGAATAATACTCAGCAGGTACTGCGCCTGTGTAATAAACCAGTGTGCTGTACATTATTCTGGAGACGAATAATAAAGCCGCACCTAATAACGCCCAAATAATGATGGATTCTTGTTGGTATAACGCCAACCATGAAGGAATAGAGGCAATAAGCAGCCCATTCCAGACCATCCATTCGGCAAAATAATTTGGATGCCGACTGTATTTCCATAGGCCAATGTTACAAACTTTATTCTTTTCGCCCGCTTTTTTCATCCTCTTTAAAAAGCTGAGTTTTTGCATGTCGGCAACAGATTCCATTACAAATGCACCTAACCAAACAACAATACCTATAACCTCAAAAATCGAAATTCCAGCATTTGGGTTTGCTGCAATAACAAAAGCGGGGATCGCAAGAAAAGAGGCATTAGCTAAACCTTGTAATATTGCTTCTACTTGCATAGCTAAAGAGGTATTGGTTTTACCGGCTTTTTGCCAACGTTGTTTTTGATATTCGTAACGGGGAAACTCCTTTTTCAGCATACCCAGCTTCCACATTTTTAAGGCGCCAAACCCCATGCGACACCCGGCAAAAATGTATGCCATGCTAACAATAGCAACACGAAGGCTATCCCCTTCACTGTAAATCCATGTGAGTACGCCTATAAGCGTTAAACCCCATGGCCAACCGATATCAACGTATGACATGCGTTTGGTGCGCCATGTAGGTATACACACCACTAAAGCAAACAGCACCAGTTGTAATATGCCGTTAGTTAAACTAATAGAAAATAAACTATCACTGAATAACAATAACGCCCAACCCGCAATAAAGGGGAATAGTGGAGAAAAATATTTCATTTATTTATACCAATTTTCAATTTGTTATTATGTGAATTCGCCTTGTCAAAGCACACTAATAGCACTAATAGCACTAATTGCCCTAATAGCAACAGGTGTACCATTTAGTGCAGCGTTCCCGGTCAAGGTATCGACTCTTTGGGCATCAGTTAAATCGTTAATACTTACCCCGGGTTGAGTTGCTGCAACCGACATATTGGTATCTTTCTGGTTATGTCCCCAACCCTGCGGCATGCTGACAACCCCTAGTTGAATATCATCTGTAATAGCCGCTTCAATTTCAACGCTGCCGACATTTGAACTCACCAATATTAGCTGGCCTTTTTCAATTCCCAGTGCTTTGGCATCTTCAGGATGAATTTCCAAAGTACAGGGGTTTTTACCCTTAATTAAACGGTCTGAATTTTGTGTCCAGGTATTATGACTTTTAACCAGTCGCCGACCAATTAAATCAAATGGATAATCTTTATCTCTGGCTGATTGCTTCATCACCGCATTTAATCGAGGTAAGTCATCAAGATAAAGTTGCGGGAGTAATTGTACTTTGCCCTCCGCCGTTTTTATTCGTTCAGCCAAACACGGCATTAATGGTCCTATATCTATGCCATGAGGATTATCAATAAGTTTTTTCAGACTCATGCCTTGTTCGCCATATGGACCATTTTTCAATTCCATATCAAGTATTATTTCTGGTGTTATTTCTTGCGTTATTTTTTGTGAACTAGTATCGACTGGCGTATTCGTCATACGTGCCGATATCTCTTTTAAAATTTGCCAATCGCTACGTTGATACTCTTCTTTTTCAAACAATGGCGGTGAGTATTTAACCGTATTTCTTACCGAGAAACTGTTGAAGAAAATATCGTAATGTGAGTTTTCAAGCCCCGTTGTCGCAGGCAAAATAATATTGGCGTATTTGGTGGTTTCATTTAAATAAATATCCACCGACACCATATAATCTAAACTTTTAAAAGCCTGTGCAAGCTTATGTCCACTGGGTGCTGAAAGTACCGGATTACCAGCAATGGTGATCAGACTTTTTATTTGTCCTTCGCCTTTAGTTAAAATTTCTTCAGCCAATGTCGCAACAGGGAATTCACCATTAAAGAAAGGCAGTTTTCTCACTCTTGATAAGTACTGCCCGAACGAGCTTTTATAGCCTCTTTTGTGATTTCTCAATAAGTCAAAGGCTGGCTGCGGAAACATAGCTCCACCTGCCCGGTCAAAGTTACCGGTAATTATATTGAAGACATTGGTTAACCATTGGCACAAACCTCCAAATGTCTGGGTAGATGCGCCCATGCGGCTGTAGCAAACTGCAGAATCTGCCGCCATCATATCTTTTGCCAAAGTTCTTATCTTTTGTGCATCAATACCAACAAACTCAGCCACTGCCTCTGGCGGGTATTCTTTAGCAATACTTGCCAAATCGTCAATACCGTCAACCATCAAATCTAAATGTCGTAAGTTAACCTTGTCACTGTCGAAGACACAGTGGATCATGGCAAAAAGTAATAAAGCATCTTTTTCAGGTCTGATGAATAAATGTTGATCGGCAATTTTAGCAGTTCGGGTACGACGCGGATCAACTACCACGACTTTACCACCACGCTTTTGAATGGCTTTAATTCTGCCAAGTACATTAGGCGCTGTCATCATGCTACCGTTTGATACCACCGGATTACCACCAATAATTAGCATGAAATCGGTTCGATCAATATCAGGAACGGGAATTAACATACCCGCGCCTAACATAAAATTAGAAGCAACATGATGTGGCATTTGATCAGTAGAAGCTGAACTGAAACGGTTGATAGTGCCCAGCGACTTCATAAAGGGTTTGAGAAACAGCGCATTACCTAAGTTATGCGCATTAGGATTACCCAAATAAATACCCAGAGCATTTTTGCCATGCTCTGTTTGTATTTTTTTAAATTGTTCGGCAATTTCTGTAAACGCATCATCCCATGAAATATCTTCCCAACCAGTTGCTGTGCGCCTTATTGGGGTTTTCAAACGGTCCTTATCTGTGTAAAAATCTTGTAATGCGGTGGCTTTAGGGCACATATAGCCTGCACTAAAAGGATCTTGTTTATCCCCTTTTATCGACAGTATTTGTTTGCCTTGATATTTAATTTCCAAGCCACACATGGCTTCACAAATATTACAGTTTCGATAATGCGTTTTAATCTCGCTCATGTTTATTACCTGATCTGATGAATAAAAACCTGTTCTTTTTAAAATAGAGGCTAAAGCTTAACGATTAACTTGCCTTTATTGCCACCTGTAAAGAATAAATTCAAACCAGTAATCGCTGACTCCAACCCTTCTAAAATATGGGAACGATATTTGATTTTTCCTTGCATCACATAAGGTGTGAGTTTCTCTAACAGTTGAGGTATTTCACCAAAATGATCAGGCATAGCATAACCTTGTACCGTTAAACGTTTTTTGATCATCGGGATCCAATTAGGTGCTAAATCGGGTTCAGCTTTAGGGTAATCGGCAATCATGCCGCAAACGGCAATTCGACCATGCGTGTTCATTCTGGCGAACACATGGTGCTGAATTGGGCCACCAGTATTTTCAAAATAAATATCAATGCCTTCAGGTGTAAGCTCTGCTAACTTATCTTCTAAATCATCGGTCTTATAATTTATTGCACCATCAAAACCTAATTCGTTTACAATCCAGTCGGCTTTTTCATCATTTCCAACTACACCAACAACGGTCAGTCCTTCCGCCTTTGCCAATTGCCCTACAATTGATCCCACAGAGCCAGCAGCCCCAGAAACTACTATTGTCTCACCTGCTTTAGGTTTACCAATCGTAAAAAGACCTTGTGTTGCTGTCAAGCCAGGCAGGGCAAATATCGATAATATCGCTTCATCAGGCAGTGGCGCTTTCACTTTATTCAAGCCTTTTCCATTGGTTAAAATGTATTCCTGCCAGCCTAATAACCCCGTAACCCGATCACCCACTTGAAAGTCAGGATGATTACTCTCTACCACTTCTCCAATACCGGAACTACGCATCACAGTACCTAATTCCACTGGCGCAATGTAACTTTCAGTATCAGGGCTCATCCAACCAAACATCGCCGGATCCAGGGACATATGAGTTTGTTTGATCAGAAATTGACCTTCGCCGACACTGGGCATATCTTTTTGAACGACTTCAAATAATTCAGGACCTATTGGGCCACCTTTTGGTCGGGCGATTAAATTTATAGCGGTATAAGTTGTCATATTTTTATCTCTTTTTCTCTTTATCAATTTATCTATTTAAACTAAATGGTATTGGTTCTGTTAAGCTAAGCATCCTTACCTTGGCGGAGTTCTTTTCTTAAGATCTTACCGACATTAGACTTTGGCAATTCATCCATAAATTCAACTATTTTAGGTCTTTTATAATTGGTCAGCAATTTATGGCAATGATCCAATACATCTTGTTCTGTTAACTCAGGATCTTGACGGACTATAAATAACTTTACTGTTTCACCGGTAATGTCATTTGCAATTCCAATTGCCGCCGCTTCAAGCACTCCGTCATGCGACACAATGACTTCTTCGATTTCATTCGGGTAAACATTAAAACCTGAGACAATTATCATGTCTTTTTTACGGTCAACAATTCTAAAGAAGCCATTTTCATCCATAGTGGCAATGTCTCCTGTAGCTAGCCAACCGTCTTTTAGCACTTCATCTGTAGCGTCTTGCCGATTGTAGTAACCGTTCATTACCTGTGGACCTTTTACCCACATTTCTCCGGGTTCATCAAAGCCAACTTCTTCACCGTCATCACCAATCAGACGAATGTCAGTAGAAGAAGCTGGTACACCTATTGAACCATTATAGCTTTCCTGATCATAAGGACTGAGTGTCACCAAAGGCGCACATTCAGTTAAACCGTAACCTTCCAACAAACGTGTTCCGGTAACTTTTTCCCAAAGTTCTGCCACAGGGCGTTGTACCGACATTCCTCCGCCAAAACCAAGTTTTAAATGACTGAAGTCAAGTTGATCAAATCCCGGGGTATGAAGCAAAGCATTGAATAACGTATTTACCCCAGTGATTGCTGTAAAAGGATATTTAGCTAATTCTTTGACAAAACCCACCATATCTCTTGGATTAGTGATTAATAAGTTAGTGCCGCCAAAGGGGATAAAACACAGGCAGTTAGAAGTTAAAGCATAAACATGATAAAGCGGCAGTGCCGTTACCATAATTTCTTTACCTATTTCGAATACTTGCTTGGTCATGGCGTTAGACTGTTCAAGGTTTGCAACCATATTACGATGCGTCAGCATAACCCCTTTTGAAGGCCCTGTTGTACCACCGGTATATTGTAAAAAGGCAAGATCTTGTCCCGTTACTTCAACCGGGCTAAAGTTTAATTTACCACCTTTAGCTAAAGCAGCATTAAACTTAACGCTGTTAGATAGTTCATAAGAAGGTACCTGTTTTTTAACATATTTAAGAACACAATTTACCAGTGTGCCTTTAACGGCGCCAAGGCGATCACCTACACCTGTGGTAATAACATGTTGAACCGATGTTTTATCAATAACAGATGCAAGCACGTGAGCAAAGTTTTCAAGAACCAATATGCCTTTGGCGCCGGAATCTTTTAGTTGATGTTCCAATTCACGCGCAGTATAAAGCGGATTAACATTAACCACGGTTAATCCTGCCATTAAGGATCCAAACAAAGCGATGGGATATTGCAGCGTATTTGGGATCATAATGGCAAACTTGTCGCCTTTTATTAATCCTAAATCTTGCTGAAGGTAAGCAGCAAACATGGTGGCTTGCTGTGCTAATTCATGATAACTCAGGGTGGCACCCATATTGATGAATGCCGTTTTATCCCCATAAAGCGCCGTATATTTTAGAAATAGTTCTACCAGTGATTTGTATTTATCGGGATCTATTTCAAATTCAACGCCTGGCGGATAACTCTTTTCTAGCCAGATTTTTTCCATGATATTCTCCTTAATCTAAAATAATAATAGCTGTTCTTATTGTTCTTATTGTTATGTTTATTATTATTAAGACTCTTCTTGTTGAGATTTTTCTTGTTGAGACTTTTCTTGTTGATATTTAAAATAGGCCATCGCTTTACCTACAAATTTCTCAGATTGTTGAACACCCGATTTAAGTGCTGCCTGATTATCCGTGTTTGTAACGTCATGCCAATGCGCTCTGACGTTTTCAGGAGATTGTTCATTACCGGGAAGAAAAATACCGTCACTTTCAAACATTTCAGCGCTGGCATAGCCACCTGCGCCGGCACTCAAAATAAAGCGATTAGGTGCATCATCGTCACATAAGGTTAACATGCCTGCAGTCACTGCTTCAGGTGATAACATTTTTGCGATGTTTTGTGGCATTAAATCTTCGGTCATCCGTGTACCCGCCGTTGGTGCCAGAGCATTAATTCGAATGTTGTTTTTAGCCCCTTCAAGGACTAACGTATTCATTAAACCCAAGACAGCCATTTTCGCTGCACCGTAATTTGATTGACCAAAATTACCATACATTCCACTTGAAGAAGTGGTCATTACAATACGACCATAGTTTTGGTCGCGCATAATATCCCAAACCGCTTTCGTGCAATTTACCGAACCCATAACATGCACATCCATGACGAGTTTGAAATCATCCAGGCTCATTTTTGCAAACGACTTATCACGTAAAATACCGGCATTGTTAATTAAAATATCAACCCGTCCCCATTTATCCATGGCCTGTTGAACCATATCCTGTACTTCAATAAAGTTAGCGACATTCGCACCATGACTAATAGCTTCGCCACCATTTTCTTCAATTAATCTCACTACTGCCTGTGAAGCTTCAGATGACATACCACTGCCATCACGTGCACCACCAAGATCATTAACCACCACTTTAGCACCGCGCTTTGCCAGTGCTAATGCGTGTGAACGCCCTAAACCATTTCCGGCGCCTGTGACTATGGCAACTTTCCCTTCAAAACTTATTGTCATGATATTTCCTTCAAATTTTTGACGAATTAACTATGCCTTTTATTATTTATAACTCAGGACTTATTTAACCATTTGTACTGATATCCACTGAGCAACCAGTGCGGGTTTCTCACAATTTTCTATTTCAATGGTCACTTCGGTATTTATTCGGTATTGGTTAGGTTTTGTTTCTACTATGCTTAGTGTTTTAGCATGAGCTCTGATACGGCTATTCACTTTAACTGGCTGTAAAAATCTGACTTTGTCAAAGCCTGCATTCAGACCCATATAGAATCCTTCAATGATCAAACTGTAGCTTTCTGCAAAGTGAGATAACATAGACAAAGATAAAAAACCATGAGCAATGGTAGAACCAAAAGGGGTTTTCCCTGCGGCTTCTTCATCAACATGAATAAACTGATGGTCAAGGGTACAATCAGCAAACTGGTCAATTTGCGCTTGAGTCACTTGATGCCATGATGTTGGCTCTGCCTGGTGATCAATATATTTTGCTAGCTCATCTTTTTTTATTGTTATTGTCATAATCGCTCTCTTTTAAATATTTATCGGACTTACCGTTTATTTCTATTGAGCTAAGTCAATGTTCCTTGCAAAAATTTCTCAATTCAATTAAATCTATGTCCACTAAAACCAGTGTTCTTCCATGTCAAAGCTACTGCTGTCCAAATTAACCAATAATGTCGACCATGCATAAATTTGTGGTAATTCAAAACGGTAAAAGTACTTGAGTGTCTGTACTTTCCCTCGGTAAAAAGCTTCATCTTCACTGTGGGGTTGATCAAGTAAACCCCGGATTGCAACAATGCCTTGTTTTAACCATAACCATGCAATGACCACATGACCAAAGAGCTCCAGATATTTCACTGAATTGGCTAACACTAAATCAATATTTTGTGTTTTCATCGCCGTTAATAATGCATTGGTGGTTTGCTTGAGTGTTTCAACTGCATCATTAAGCTCGTTTGCGTAACCGTGAAGTTGCTCAAATTCATTGGCGATTGCCATTGTCTTTTTAATTTCAGCTAACGTGGCTAAATAACCGGCAAGATTATTCATCGGTACTTTACGCGCTAGCAAGTCTAACGATTGAATAGCGGTAGTGCCTTCATGAATTGAGTTAAGGCGGTTATCACGATAAAACAACTCTACCGGATGTTCATTGATGTAACCATGACCGCCAAGCACTTGAATAGCCAAATCATTGGCTTCAGGTCCATATTCCGATGGCCATGTTTTAATAACCGGAGTCAAAAAATCTAATAATAAATGGGCATAACTACGTTCATCTTCAGTAGCTGCAGTATGCGAATCATCTGAAAGCTGTGTTCCGTATAATACCAGGGCAAGTGAGCCTTCTGCATACGCTTTTTGTGCTAATAACATCCGTCGCACATCGGCATGTTCTATAATATTAACCATAGGGGAAAGCGGGTCTTTTGATGAGGGTAAACGACCTTGCGACCGGTTTTTAGCGTAATCCAGAGAATATTGAAACCCAGCCAAAGCAAGTGCTGCAGCACCACTTCCCACCATAATCCGTGCTTCATTCATCATATGAAACATGTATTGCAGGCCACGGTTTTCTTCACCGACTAAATAGCCGATGGACCCGTTTTTCTCTCCAAAACTTAATGCGGTTGAAGTTTGGGAACTACCACCCATTTTGTGAAACAACCCAGCTAATGCAACTTCGTTTTCTTCGCCAATGACGCCGTTGTCATCAACCAGATATTTAGGTACAACAAATAATGATATACCTTTAACTCCTATAGGGGCACCAGCTATGCGTGCCAAGACTAAGTGAACGATGTTTTCAGATAAGTTATGATCACCTCCTGAGATAAAGATTTTGCTGCCTGTAATGCGATAGTTGCCATTTTCATCACGAGTCGCACGGGTAATTAAATCGCCTAACGATGACCCACAACCGGGTTCACTCATTGCCATAGTTCCACTGTAACAGCCACTACGCAAAGGTTTCACCCATTTTTCGATGAGTTCTTTATTTCCATGAGCTTGCAACAAATTAGCATTCGCATTTGTTAATAAGCTATAACCGATACTGTTACCACCGGCTATCCATAAATATGCACTGGCGATGCTGGCCACTATGGGCGGTAATTGCATGCCGTCATATTCATAATCGGCGGTCGCTGAAGTGAGCCCTGATCCGCGCAGCACTTCTAATGCCGGCTTTAATTCAGGGATCAAACTGATGGTTTTACCGTCAAATGTCGGTTGATGCTTGTCTAGCTTTTGACGAATAGGCAAAAACTCTTTTTCAGCAATACGTTTAGCGGTCTTTAAAACATCGTTAAAGGTTTGCCGATCATGATCTTGATAGCGTTCTCGTTGACATAAGCTATCAGTATTGAATAACTCATAGAGCATAAATTCAACATCCCGATCATTTAACATTGCAGCAGCCATAGTTTCCTCATCTTAAAATTTATTGTCTAAAGTCGAAAAAACTGGATCAGGGACATATCCAGTTGTCTATACCCAAACTACTTGGGTATATCTTGTAGCGTCCATCTTGTGTAATTGAATCGTGCTAACTTAAGGTCTTGAGTGCATCTTTATTAAAAGGTGCTATTTCATCTTCTTTTTTATCCCGTATTTTATTTACCCATTGAGGGTCTACTAATAACGCACGGCCTATTGCCACTAAATCGAATTCGTCATTATTTAAACGATCGATCAGTCCATCAATACTGGTTGGATTTGAAGTCCCTTTTAAATCGGCATTACCTTCACCAATAAAGTCGCCATCTAAACCGACACTACCAACAGTGATCACAGGTTTATTGGTCAATTTTTTTGTCCAACCCGCAAGATTAAGATCTGAACCTTCAAATTCCGGCAACCAGAAGCGACGTGTACTGGCGTGAAAAATATCAACACCGGCATGGCTTAATAAATTTAAGAATAACTCTAGCTCTTCAGGCGTTTGAGCCAGTTTAGCTTGATAATCTTGTTGTTTCCATTGAGAAAATCTAAAGACAATCGGAAAGTCTTCACCAACAGCTTCTCGTATTGCTTCTACAATTTCCACAGCAAAACGCGTACGATTTTCGATAGAGCCACCATAGCCATCGGTTCTTTGGTTAGTTCCCTGCCAAAAAAATTGATCGACCAGATAACCATGAGCGCCATGGACTTCAACACCGTCAAAACCAATAGTTTTAGCATCTAACGCAGCTTGAGCAAAAGAAGCAACCACTTCATTGATATCGTCCTGGGTCATGGCGACGCCATTTTCTGCACCCGGTTTATATAATCCTGACGGACTATACGCTGGAACAGATTTATCAGGGCCAATACCTTCTTTTCTTACAGATCCTACATGCCAGAGTTGCGGGATAATTTTCCCGCCTGCCGCATGGACTTCTTCAACAACATGCTTCCACCCCGCCAATGCCTTTTCACCATAAATGGCAGGCACACGTTCATAACCATTTGCCGCCTTATGTGAGATAAAGGTACCTTCGGTAATAATTAAGCCAACATTGCCTTCGGCTCTACGACGGTAATACTTGGCAACATCAGTGGTTGGAATATAATCAGGTGAAAAAGTGCGGGTCATGGGTGCCATGACTGTACGGTTTTTTAACGTTAAACCTTTGGCTGAAAATGACTCAAATAAACTATCTGAATTGTTGATACTCATACTCTATTCCTAACTTTTAATACTTTATGCTCAAACTACTTAAAAATGCAGCCAGGGCATATAACAACGGGGGCATTATTTCAGATAAAAACTCTATTGTTTTTATCACCTTATACTTTATACGTTACGACTCTTCAACACGCTATATTTACGCGATTCAATCATGCTAAGTGTAACCATCAAATTAATCAAATGAATAGTTCTAATAACAAACTATTCATTTTAAGAATAAACATAATGGCTTTTATTGATGGCTAATATTGATGACTAATACTGATTTATTTTTTAATAAATATGAATAAGCTGGTTACAGTAATAAGTGTAGGTAAATTAACTTAAGAGATGATGGAAATAAGTGCAATGGAATATTGCAAGATAATTACCGTTGACGACAATGATCATCTTGCTTTAACCGGGGAGTTTCAAAAGCTACAGTGACCGTATCTGTCACTGTAGCCTAAGCTTGTTACTAGTTAAAAGTCATATGAAATAGTTGCTCCGTAAGTACGCGGTTGGTTTGGATAAGCATTGAAGCTTCCACCCTGAATAGGTACCGGGAAAGCTGAAAGATAATATTCATCATTATTTAGATTACGTACCCAAAGCTGAAGATTAACCCCGTTTTCGAAGGTAAGACCGGCACTGGCATTAAATGTACTTACTTCGCGGGTTAAAGATTCGGGTACATTTTCGACGAGTCGGACCTCACTTTCAAAAAGGTAATCTGTACGAACATAACCGTAAATACCGTTATTTAATTCGAAATTGTAAGTAACCCCTGCAGTAATACTGCGCTCATGAATACCAGCAGGTTTCTTACCGGATAAATCTACCGGACCTTCTACACCAGACGCTCCTATAAAAGAATCATAGACAGGATCAAGGAAGATACCCGCTAAAGTAAAGGTCCATTCATCTGTCGGCATGTAGGCAGAATCGAACTCAATACCTTTAGTGCTTTGTTGGCCTGCATTAGCCAGAACAAAACCAGAACCAATAAATGTGGAAGATTGGAAACCTTCTATCGTCTGGTCAAATATTGTGACATTGAACGCTCCTTTTTTATACCGTGCTTTCATACCAAGTTCATATACAGTAGCCTCTTCAGGGGAGGCGAAACGCCCGCCGTAACCTTGATTTGCTTGTGTTAAACCCGCATTGACCAATGCTGTTTGATCAGCCGCGAACGGATACGTATAACGAGATAAGTTCCACGATGATGCTTTGAATCCGGTGGCTGCTGTGGCAAAGACATTAATATTTTCATTTAACTCATACGCCAGACGCACCGACCAGGTCATTTTGCTGTCTGAGGTTTTGCCGTCTTCCACTGAGTTAGGCAACTCAAGCAGTGGGGGCAAAAACTGCAAACTTTTTAAAATAGGAATAGCTGGCACAAGAGCTTCTACGTTTGGAAGAGGAACACCATAAAGAGTTAAATCGTTGTCCAGATCAATAGAAGACAACACATCTTCATTAGCCTGTTGGATGCTGACATCCTTTTCATCCTTGGTATAGCTCACACCAAGGGTAGCAGTAAACTTGTCGGAAATATGATAATCAAAATTAGCAAAAAACGAATAAGCATCGTTCTCCTGCATAAAATCAGTCTTTATAGCGGCATTTTCTGATAAAAACGAACCCGGAGCCATGCCATAAGCGTCCTCAACACCACCTAACAAACCAGGAGCACCGCCTGCTGCCATTAATACATCGAAAAAATTCCTAATATCATTCCCAAAGAATAAGGTATCAGTTGTGTCCACTTCTTCTTGAAAGAAAAAAGCGCCAATCATCCAATCAAGCTTACGTGTGCCGGTAGAAGTCAGACGAAACTCTTGCGTAAAAGTATCAATTTTTATTTCACCCGTTTCTCTTATAATGTCCAGAGATGTGTAATCAACATCGTGTGTCCAGGTGGAATCGTTGTTACGTAAAGCGGTAATTGAGGTAAACGCATAACTGTCAAAATCAATATCAACCTGCAAAGATATACCGCCATCAATTACCGTGCTGATTGGATCCTCATTAAGGGCTGATTGAAAAGAAAACGAACCAGAACCATCATTGACAATACCACCTAAGGCTTGAACAGCCGCAGTTGTAGGGCCATTGATAACGTCGTTGACAGTACAACAGGCTTCATCAATCTTACTGTGGTCGGCAATAAAACGTACAGTTACATCTTCGTTAGGCTCATACAGCGCCTGTCCGCGAATATTCCACCGATCACGATCATTCAATTTACCCAGTCCTACAACACTGTCGGTATATCCATCACGGGAGTTATATCCTCCGGATAAGCTAACAGCCAAAGTATCACTTATGCCATTGGTAATATAACCTTTTACCAATCGTTGATTGTAATTACCAAAACCCGTTTCAACTCTACCTTCTAAATCATGAGAAGGGGCCTGGGTGCGAACGCTGATCACACCAGCAGAAGCATTCTTACCAAATAATGTACTTTGCGGACCATTCAACACTTCTATTTGTTGAAGTCTTGGCAAATCGCCAATTTGCGCTGCCGCACGAGAACGGTAAACGCCGTCAATAAACACACCAACAGAAGGTTCAATACCTGTATTATTGATGCCGTTACCAAATCCGCGAATAGCAAAGTTAGTGTTGGTGGAACGTTGTAATGGTGTAACACGTAATGAGGGAACAAGAGCCTGTAAATCACCAATTTCCAAAACTTTGGTTTGTTCAATGGCTTCGCCGCCAATTACGGTGATCGCAATAGGTGATTCCTGTAGACCTTTAAGACGCTTGGAAGCTTGCACAATTATTCGCTCAATTCCATCGTCATCGGTTTGCGCAGCAGTATTATTTTCCTGGGCCTGGGCTTGGAACGCAGTAGATCCAAGTGCTCCCACTACAGCCAAAGTCAGTAAAGAATGCCTAAAAAGTTGAGTTTTATTATTATTGTTCATAATTTTCCCTGTTAGTAGCAAATGTATACTAATTTCACGAGTTGCTTTAGTTGCTTTAGTTGCTTTAGTTGCTTATTGTTTTTATCAGATCATTGGTGTTAGTCGGCTTGTCAAACGAAGTTCGTCAATAAAGAAAAAGATAAATAGCTGCGGTATAATTAAGCATCACGTAGAACAACGGACATTGAACTAAATTAAAAACCATTTGCTCTTTATCTTATATTTCAATCGCTTTTATCACTTATAGCTCTTTTATTGAGCTATTCACTATGCTAGATGTAAGCTTAAAATTAAACCAATGAATAGTTTTAATAACCACTATTCATTCTAAGAATAAACATGAGGCTAATATTGATGGCTACGTAATAATTAAGTGTGGCTATTATAGTTGTCAGGATGGGTTAGCCAACGGCGTAACCCATCACTTTTGGTGACCACTTAACCATTAACCACTTGATAAATTTATGTTTTGATGGGTTACGCCTGCGGCTAACCCATCCTACGCGGTAAAATTTCAATTTTAAAATAGTTGATATTGATGGCTATTGTTGATTGATTTTTAAACAAATATGAATAAGCTGGCTGTAGTAATAAGTGCAGGTAAGGAATATAGACATTAGAGGTGATGGAAATAAGGGATGCAGGAAATAAGTGCAGTAGAATATTGCAAGACAATTACCGTTGACACCAATAATCGGCTTGCTTTAACTGGGGAGTTTCAAAAGCTACAGTGACCGTATCTGCCACTGTAGCTCAGAAGCTTTACTAGTTAAAAATCATACGAAATAGTTGCTCCATAAGTCCGCGGCTGATTTGGATAAGCATTGAAGCTTCCACCCTGAATCGGTACCGGGAATGCTGAGAGGTAATATTCATCATTATTTAAATTACGTACCCAAAGCTGAAGATTAACCCCGTTTTCGAAGGTCAAACCGGCGCTGGCATTAAATGTACTTACTTCGCGGGTTAAAGATTCTGGTACATTTCCTACAAGATGGACTTCACTTTCGTAAAGGTAATCTGTACGGACATAACCGTAGATACCGTTATTTAATTCGAAATTGTAAGTGACCCCTGCGGTAATACTCTGTTCATGAATACCAGCAGGTTTCGTACCGGATAAATCTACCGGACCTTCTACACCAGACGCTCCTACAAAAGAATCATAGACAGGATCAAGGAAGATGCCCGCTAAAGTAAAGGTCCATTCATCTGTCGGCATGAAGGAAGAATCAAACTCGATACCTTTAGTACTTTGTTGGCCTGCATTAGCCAGAACATAACCTGTACCAACAAATGTGGAAGATTGGAAACCATCTATTGTCTGGTCAAATATTGTGACATTGAACGCACCTTTTTTATACCGTGCTTTCATGCCAACTTCATATACAGTGGCCTCTTCTGGAGAGGCAAAACGTCCACCGTAGGTTTGGTTTGCTTGAGTTAAACCCGCATTGACCAATGCTGTCTGGTCAGCCGCGAACGGACGAGTATCACGTGATAAGTTCCAAGATGATGCTTTAAACCCGGTAGCTGCTGTAGCAAAGACATTAATGTTGTCATTTAACTCATACGCCAGACGCACCGACCAGGTCATTTTGCTGTCTGAGGTTTTACCATCTTCCACTGAGTTAGGAAATTCAAGCATTGGATGCATAAACTGCATACTTTTTAAAATAGGAATAGCTGGCGCAAGAGCCTCAACGTATGGAAGAGGAACACCATAAAGAGTTAAATCGTTATCCAGGTCAATGGCAGAAAACACATCGCCATTGGCCTGTTGCACGCTGACATCTTTTTCATCCTTGGTATAGCTCAGACCTAGGGTAGCGGTAAAATCGTCGGTAAGATGATAATCAAAGTTCGCAAATAACGAATAGGCATCATTATCCTGCATAAAGTCGGTCTTTACAGGGTGAGTTCCAGATAAAAACGAACCTGGGGCAATACCATAAACGCCCTCAACGCCAGCTAAAAGACCAGGAGCACCGCCTGCAGCTGCTAATACATCGAAGAAACCCCTCATTGCACTCCCAAAGAATAAGGTGTCTGTGGCGTCCACTTTTTCTTGAAAGATAAAAGCGCCAAGCATCCAATCCAGCTTGCGTGTACCGGTAGAAGTCAGACGAAACTCTTGCGTAAACGTATCAATCTTTATGTCACCCGTTTCCCGGATAATGTCCAGAGATGTGTAGTCAACATCGTGTGTCCAGGTGGAATCGTTGTTACGTAAAGCGGTAATTGAGGTAAACGCATAACTATCAAAATCAATGTCAACCTGCAAAGATATACCGCCATCATCTACCGTACTGATTGGGTCCTCATTAAGGGCTGATTGATAAGCAAACGAGTTAGACCCGTCATTGACAGTGCCACCTAAGGCTTGAGCCGCTGCAGTCGTCGGGCCATTGATAACGTCGTTAACAGTACAGCAAGATTCATCAATCTTACTGTGGTCGGCAATGAAACGTACAGTTACATCTTCGTTAGGCTCATAAAGGGCCTGTCCGCGAATATTCCACCGATCGCGATCATTCAATTTACCCAGCCCAACAACACTGTCGGTATATCCATCACGGGAGTTATATCCTCCGGATAAGCTAAAAGCTAAAGTATCACTTATGCCATTGGTAATATATCCTTTTACATTTCGCTGATTGTAATTACCAAAACCCGTTTCTATTTTACCTTCTAAATCATGAGACGGGGCAAGCGTGCGAACGCTGATCACGCCGGCAGAAGCATTCTTACCAAATAATGTACTTTGCGGACCGTTCAGCACTTCTATTTGTTGAAGTCTTGGCAAATCGCCAATTTGCGCTGCCGCACGAGAACGGTAAACGCCGTCAATAAACACACCAACAGAAGGTTCAATACCCGTATTATTGGTGCCGTTACCAAATCCGCGAATAGCAAAGTTTGTGTTAGTGGAACGTTGTAATGGTGTAACACGTAACGAGGGAACAAGAGCCTGTAAATCGTTGATATCCATTATTTTAGTTTGTTCAAGGGCTTCACCACTGACCACTGTGATCGCAATAGGTGATTCCTGTAGACCTTTAAGACGCTTGGAAGCTTGCACAATTATTCGTTCAATTCCATCGTCATTGGTTTGCGCAGCGGTATTATTTTCCTGAGCCTGGGCTTGGAACGCAGTAGAGCCAAGTGCTCCCACTACAGCCAAAGTCAGTAAAGAATGCTTAAAAAGTTGAGTTTTATTATTATTGTTATTGTTCATATTTTTCCCTGTTCGTAGAAATGTATACTAATTTAGCGAGTTGCAGTAATTACTGTTGCTGCTTATTGTTATTATCAGACCATTGGTATCAGTCAGCTTTGTCAAACGAAGTTCGTCTATAAAGAGTAAGATAAATAGCCAAGGTAAAATTAAGCTATCACGTAGAACCACGTACATTGCCCTAAATTAAAAGACATTTACTCTTTATCTTATGTTCCAATCGTTTTTATCACTTATAGCTCTATTATTAAACTATTGACTATGCTAGATGTAAGCTTTAAATTAAACCAATGAATAGTTTTAATAACCAACTATTCGTTTGAAGAATAAACAATGTTGTTGTTATTGAGTTTTCAACAAAGGTAATTATTGAATTTTTACCAAATTTGAATAATGTGAGTATATGAAAATAGATTTAAACTTATTTGTGGTATTTGAAGCCATCTACTGTGAAGGTAATATCACCAAAGCCGCATCGGCACTTAATTTATCACAGCCAGCGGTTAGTCATTCGTTAAGTAAATTACGCAATCATTTCGATGATGCTTTATTTATACGCCAAGGCAATGAAATGCGGCCGACAGACATAGCGAATAACGTTGTTGCCGATATACGAGAATCTTTACATCAGTTACAAGGTTGTTTAGCCCAATCAAGACAATTTGAGCCTCTCACTTCACGTAAACATTTTACTGTCTCTTTACATGGGGCATTAGAAGCCTCGTACTTACCCCCTCTAATGCAACAACTATCGCAAGAAGCACCGTCAATTAATCTACAAAGTAATCGCCGGGTTAAACGTAGTGAATTAGAAAATAAATTGGCCAGTGGAGATATTGATTTAGCGATTGATACTTTAGTTCCCGTCAATGATAACGTTGTACATACACTATTAGAACAACATAAATTAGTGGTTCTGGCTCGCAGGAATCATCCAAATCTTAAGTCGACACTTGATTTAGACATGTATCTTGAACAAGAACATGTCTTGGTATCATCCCGCTCTACGGGCCCCAGTATTGAAGACTTTGAATTATCACGTTTAGGATTACAGCGAAAAATTGGCTTGAGATGCCAACATACATTTTCGGCATGTCGCGTGATCACAGATAATAATATGCTACTCACTTTAACCGAAAAAAGCGCCAAGATGTATAGCCAATTATTAGATTTAGTTATTTATCCTTTACCTGTTGAACTTCCCGTACTTGATGTTCACTTGTATTGGCACATACATGTAGATATGGAACCCGCCAATAAATGGCTCAGGGAGAAAATCATTTTTGCCGCTTCAAACATATAGTAGCAATGATATTGGCTATGTCCCAGTTAACTGTGGCTAACTCATTAAGTTGTTATTTTTCAAACTTGTAGTTCGCACATTTATGTGCGCCTTAAAGTAATGCGTGGATAAACAGCTAAACAAGGAAGTGTTTTACAAGGAAAGAATGTATTTAACCTGAACCAACAAACAACCATCCATATTAATAACAATTCTGCATTGCCCGTAGCACGTTATTTTTAAAAGCAAAGAAGGTTATCAACTAACCGTAACCCCAGAGCGAATCATCATAAAAGCTGCTGGCAACAATGGATTATTTTATGGTATACAAACCATAAGGCAGCTACTGCCAGCTGAAATAGAACAACGCTATCCAGTTAACAATATAAAATGGAATATTCCCACGGTAGAGATTAAAGATCAGCCCAGATTTAGTTATCGGGGCATGCATCTGGATGTCGGACGGCACTTTTATCCGGTTTCTTTTATCAAAAAATATATCGACTTAATTGCCCTGCATAAACTTAACCGCTTTCATTGGCATTTAACTGAAGACCAGGGTTGGCGCATTGAAATTAAGAAATACCCTAAATTGACTTCCAGCGGAGGTTATCGTGATTCAACAGTATACGGTAATCCATATGATGACGGTGTCAGAGATGACAAAGTCAGATATGGTGGATTTTATAGCCAGACAGAAATAAAAGACATTGTAAAATACGCCAAAGAAAGATACATCACTATCATCCCGGAAATTTAATTACCCGGTCATTCTGTCGCTGCACTGACAGCCTACCCTGAATTAGCCTGTACCCAAGAAACATTCAGCGTAAGAACAAAATGGGGAGTATCAAAAGATGTTTTTTGCCCCAGTGAGCAAACGTTTATCTTTATTGAAAATGTACTCAATGAAGTAATGGATTTGTTTCCAAGTGAATATATTCATATTGGTGGTGATGAAGCGCCCAAAGACCGATGGAAAAATAGCAAACTTGCCCAGCAGGTTATTCAGCAGAACAACTTGAAAGATGAACATGAATTACAAAGTTATTTCATCAAAAGAATTGAAAAAATACTCAATAAACGTCAACGCAAACTTATCGGTTGGGATGAAATTATCGAGGGTGGATTAAGTGATACAGCAACGGTAATGTTCTGGCGGAGTTTTGGTGATCATAAAGAAAATATCAAACAAGTACTGGAAAATGGCAACTCAGTTATTATGACGCCGGTAAGTCACCTGTATTTTGACTATTATCAGTCTGAATCTATGGATGAACCCAAAGCTTGGGGATCCTATTTACCGTTAAAAAAAGTCTATAGCTATGATCCTGTTTTGGGTGGCGTCACCGAAAAACAAGCGAGCCAGATTATGGGGGCACAAGGCAATGTCTGGACCGAATACATGCCGTCCTCCCGACTGGTTGAATATCGTTCTCAGCCAAGAATGGCTGCTGTTGGAGAGTTAACCTGGTCAGCCAAAAAAGACAAAAACTGGACAAGCTTCGTCACGCGCTTATCAGCTCATTTTAATCGTCTGAAAATAATGGGCATAAATGCGGCGACCAGTGTTTATAATGTACACGGAGAATTAAGCGAAAACAAAACACAATTAACCTTGGACACCGATGGTGAAAATCATCAAATACGCTACACAACCGATGGTTCAATACCTAACCACCAATCACCACTTTATCAGGCTCCAATAGTACTGGATAAAACGACTTTTATACGTGCATTAGCTGAAAATAAAACTACCCTGCAACATTATGGTGATTACAAGTTGTCTTTTATTAATCATCTGGCATTGAACAAAGCTATAAAGTTATCGGGTGACACGCCACAAAGACTTCATGCTTGGGGTCAACGTATCCTTAGTGATGGTCTTATTGCACACGACCGTCACCATATGCGAATAAACAATCGCTGGTTTGGCGCTAAAAACACTAACGTTATCGCTACTATTGATTTAGAAAAGATCACTGAAGTATCTAAAGTAAGTTTTGGCTTTCAGCCAGAAAAAGGTATCCGGCTGATATCGCCACAAACAACACTTATTGAACTATCGCTAGACGGGGTCAACTGGCAGCAAGTTGCAAAGAAACAAACGAAGTTTGCCTCACGGTCAGGCAAAACCGCTATAAAGCTAAGCTTTAATGCCCAATCAGCTAGGTATGTGCGTTTAACAGCCATTAAGGCTCATCGATTTGATGAAATTATTGTTGAGTAGTAAAAGTTTTGAACAACGAGTTTTTTGAGTGAGAAATGAAGCTATAGACGTAACATACCTATCATTTTTAGAATTTTTATCGATGACTTCAAGTAATTCGTTGGCTTAATTAGCGCTCATTTTTTCTAGTCCCCAATCATCCAAGATCAGTAATTCTATTTCGCTTTACTGATACACTAGTTAGTTATAACTGCCATCAACTTATGGTAGCACCAATCTTGTGTTGATTGATAATCTCAAACATTGTGCGTAGTCACACACAAAGAAGAGAATTTTCACATTCCCGATGAAATTAACCAAAACCTAGTTAATCTGATCAAGAATGAGAATACCACCCCAGTATATAAAAACTCTATTTCATAGAATAGCTACCAAACCTGAGGCGATTTAAAACCGTATTCTTTTATTTTTACTTGAGCAGGAATAATAAATAAGCAAACTAAAACAAGTAAGCCAGACCATAGTAGCGAACTACCACCAACGGCCAAAGCAAAATATAACGCAAAGGCCAATAGTGAAAAACTAATAATGATGGAAAACCAATAAAATGCTTTCCAAAACCACAGCTTAAATAACGGTTTCTTATTTATACAGCCATAAACACCAAGACCAAATATTGCGCTTAAAATTAAAGGTAAATATTGACTAGAAAAACCACCACTATCCCTAAATATTCTTTCAGCCGTTCTGGCAATCCCAAAACTAAGCATGGTAAAAATGTATATATTCCAAATATATTTCATGGCATCACCTTGTGCATTGGTCGTTACAGCTATCTCTGTACAAATTTTCTTTGTGTCAACTTATCAGACATAGCTATGAATTGGTCAATTCAGTATTTCAATTGATATTAGTCCAATCTTACCGTCTATTTAATTTTCCATAAATAAATTCCAAAGTATCTTCAATTGATGCACCCAAAATATTATTATGAGTAACCATGTACCATTCATGATGTATCTTTAAACCGAGAATGGCGAGTTGCTCCAGGTTTTCCATAAAACCCATTACAACCAAGTGATTAATAGGTTAAAAATAATTGGTTAATGTATTGTATAGCTACTGATCCCTACGACTTCCGTAAACAACAGCACTTGCCCGTCATTTGGTGAAACAAAGTCAATATTATAACCATGACTTACAAAAACATGGTATGGAGGAGCAACTTTCCATAAATTATTCCTCACATCGTATTTTTCAGGATCTCCCATATCAATAATATTTGAAGCAAAAATTAATACTTTACGCCCTTGCTTCGCATTTAAGCTAATCGAATGGAGGGATATGATCGTGAATAAAATCGAAATCAGATACTTCATTATTTTTACTTGATACGTTATTGGTTTTAGGTTTTAGGTTTTAGGTTTTTGGCCTTCATGCCTTTTTGATATTGATTTAATTAATTCACCATCAGCGATAAACACTACAGATTCATCAAGTCTAAAGTAATTTAACGGTACCAAAGCCGAATAAACGTCATTGCTGGCCGTATTCACCTTAATGTAATGATATTTTCTTCCGTTATATTTATTTACCGTAGCAACGCCAACTATTGCGCTAACGAATTTCAGACTGCTGTTAAAGCCCAATCCAACACCAATAAAGTGCCCTATTACCGCGCCGTTTAGGCGTTTAGAAAACTCTGCGTTTAACGAAACTTCTTTAATTTCTGTTACTTTCCCAAGTTGATTTCCTTGTGTGTTAACGTCAAGCTTTTCAAGTTTGGCTACTTCAATTGTGGAGCAAGCTGATGTAATGGATAGGGCTGCGATAATCAGTATTGTTTTTAAAATGTTCATAATTTTTCTCGTTTAAATGGTGTTAATGTTAAATAGAGGCAAATACATTAGTTTTACCTCGACTATAAAATGTTGTGGCCTTTTAAAGCTCTTCGGCCAATATTTTGTTTACCATGCCATCTATTTCAGATTCACATTGTGTTGAGCCACCACAATTTAAAAAGGCCGTAATACTTGTTTTATCAGGTAACTGCATGGGGTCGGACCTACATAACAGGCTGAATTGCTTTCGTTTTGTATGGAAAACAAGTCATTAATTTAGTTTAAACGTATGTTTTCACCATACAAATTGTTACTTTAAGACTAATTCCTGAGTTTTGTGTGTGAATGTTTGTTCGTAAAGATGCTATTTTGTACCTCAAAAGGTCCTTTTAAGCAGATTTATTTGCTTGTGATTCATCTATTTCCTCAGTGAGTCAATAGGTTAGACAGGTCCGACCCTGAGGTATCTCCACTCTGAGGTATCTCCACTATTGATTATAGTAAAAGTTCCTCCTTAATCTGGGTGACCTAATTAATTTAAAAACAACAGATATCAATAAAGGGTGATAGGCGTAACAAAATGAAAAAGTAGATACTTCTTTATTATATTCTATATATTGGAATTACAGTTTCAAGTAAATCAATGTCAAACATTAATTTATAATCAATTAAAATCAGGGGATATTACATGCTAATGTTTATACAGTTCTGGTCTGTAATTACCGAGACCATCACATAATAAAATGTAGGCACGTCAATTACATCCAGATGTTTGGAAGGAGTTACTTATATTTAAAGGCACTTTTTACAGGTAGTAACATCGTTAATATTAATTTATTAAAACATATAAGGAAATAAAATTGGATAAATCAATTTTTAGTACAGTTTCAGCATTTCGGTTTCAATAGCTACTTTAGCCGCATTAGTTACCATAATGGTTGTGATTTTCAGAACGGGTAAACGACTCGGCGAGGCTGAGAATAAGATTAATAACGTTAGAGCAAACTACTAAAGCGACACATAATGAACTTCAAGACGCTAAGTTAGAAGAATTAGCTAAGCTATATTATTAAACCCGATTGTCCGCTACACAAAGTGACCGGACAATGCTTAGATTATCGAATTTAATTAAGCGAATTTAATTAGGCCACCCGCTTCTATTTTGAACGTGGCGTCTCCTTGATGTGTTTATCGACGAACTCAATCATTAATCCCATAGCCTGCTTACGGATGACTGCATCGTCTAGGTGATGTGTGCCGAATTCAAACAACTTATATTCAACTTCTTTTTTCGCATCTTTAAGTTCTTCGTACATATTTTCAGACTGGCGATAACTCACTCTTTGATCAACTTTGCCATGAATTAGCAGCACAGGCGCTTCAAATTGATTAACATTGTCCACAGGTGAAATGGCCTCAAAATCTGTTTCATCTTCATTGATAGCATTTTCGATAAAGGCATTTGTACCACTAAATCTGCGCAACGTAGACACATGACGTTCCATATCACTGACACCAGCAATACTGACAATACAATTGAATTGTTTGGGTGTCTGATAACCCGCTGCTAATGCAGCATATCCACCATAGCTTCCACCAACAATACAGGCATTTTCGGTATCAACTACATTTTGTTTTTTTACCCAATTAACTGCGTCAATGATATCAGTTTGCATTTTTCTGCCCCATTGTGAATAGCCGCTGGTGAGATACTTATCACCATAACCTCCTGAACCACGATAGTTCACTTGTAAAACCGCATAACCACGACTGGCAAATAGCTGAACAAAGGGATCAAAATATTGGGTATCTCTGACACCATAAGGCCCACCGTGCGGGTAAACGACCAGAGGAGGATTTTTAATACCTTCAGGCAGGGTCACGTAACCATATAAAACCATACCATCACGTGCCTTAAATTCTATAGGTCTGACTGGGGTTAATTTATGCTTCTTCAGGCTAGGGTACTGGCCATACCAAGGTGAAAGCTTATTTACCTTTTTATCAAATAGATAAAACTGTCCGGGCTGAGTATCACTCACCACGTATACAATAAAGCGCTGCCTGTTTTTGTCCCAGTCGTAAATACTTGCTTGCAGACCCTGTTTTAAAAATATTGACTGTATTTGTAGGTTAAGGTTCTCAGCTTGTTCATTGAAGTAGACACGTTTTTTGAAGTGGTCTGTATAGGAAAAACCAACAACTGTGCGTGTATCACCATCCAAACGGGTAATAGCGCCATCTATGTCAAACAGGTCAGGGGCTTCACCCAGTAATTCGTATTCGTCTGAAGTTATGTGATAACGCCACAATGCATTCTTCTTTAGTTTATAATTACTTATGACAATGACGGAATTGTTTTCCTGCTCATACAAAACTGGCGCAAATGTTTCATCGGCATACGCCTGACGCTTTTTGATCAGTTGCCAGTCATCATCATTGTTCTTGCGCGTATAGAAGTAGTCCATACCACTTTTCTGGTTTCTGTCAGTACCGCGCGCCATTAAAACTTCACCTTTTGTATTGACGTGCCAGGCATAAATTTTGTTGCCATTAGGTATGTATTTCTTGAAGTCACCTGTTTCTATATTCACTTTGTAAACCGAAGAGTAATATTCATCCTGCCAATCTTTGATTGTCACCAAAATATGATTGGGCTCCTTATCTAACAGGCTCAACAAGTGTGGACTACTGCGGTAGGCATCCAGGTTATCTTTGACCCTTTTTTTCGATTTCAATTCAATAAGACTACTGCCATCTATTTTCACGGAATAAATATGTGAAGTGCGTAACTGGTAATAAAGATACTTAATTGGCTGGGTCACCGTGATTAAAATCCGCTCATTATTGGCCCAGGCGATGCTTTCAATTCTATATTTAGCGCCATCTAAACCAGCAACAGGAACTATTTCCTTGGGATTGTCATAGGGGGAAACAGAAACCTGAGTCTGCTCTCCGCGATTGGTAATGACAGCAATATTCTTGCCGTCAGGAGATAAACTTGGTTGAACAACCAGAGGCATTTGGTTGAAACTGGAAAGAGGGATTACCTCGGCTTTACTTGCGAGGGTAAAAAAACTACACAATGTTAAAGCGAAGGCGAAAAAAGCTTGTGGTGTCATCTAGAAACTTCCTTTGTTATTTTCATCCAATGGTACAAGACCGCATACAATAAACATAAGTATGCAATACAACTAACGCTTTTTCAATAGCTTGCCTGATGTTTCAGCAACTACTTGATCTGTTCCTAGTTGTCTGTCGCCAAAACCAACATTTCAACTAAGATAACAATAACTTAATACAGTATAAACCTATACTACGCACTAGAAAAACAGGAAAAAACGGAAAATCGAGAAAATAAACCGCCTAAAATTCAATAACTTTCATCTCTTCATTTTGAAAAAGTACTGTATAAGGGTACGCTTTTTTTTACAATCTAATACTATTTTTTAGGCTGAATTATTTATTCGATTTCATCAAATAATCTCAGTTAAATCCGGCTGATAATTCAAGATTATGCATCGATTCAATACGGACAATCAAACTTATAAATCAAAGTGAGGTGGCCCGTTCGATAAATAGCTGTGAGGGGCTGCTCTTGCATTTTGCATCAAGAAGTCGCATTTTTATACTATTGGCCTAAATAAAAAACAGGGGGCAAGTCGCTGACCCCAAGATTGTCGATATTATTAAAAATACCTTTAAAAATGAAATGCTTGACCATCAACTCTCAAAATCGATTTATAGGTCGAAAACATAGGTTTAAGCAGTTTTAATCGGGTTTTACTTACATTAAACAACCATTAATCAACCTGTTATGTTCGTCAGACCCGAATTGCACTTAGTTATGTTGGTCAGACCCGAATGGCACTTAGTTAAGGGTTATTAATATATAAATCAACATAGTAGCGTCATATGTGAAGTTACATTGCTTTAAATTAATTGTTGTAATTAAAAGGAGGTCTTTTAAATATCACAAAGTTATGATTTTAAATCCGAAATAATCTTTTTACGAAATCATAATAACATGTTGATTCTTTAGGTTTTTTATTAACAAAGTGCCATTCTGGTCGGGCCTACATAACAGTTAAAATTTTTAGTATGTAGTAAACTACTAATAGAATTTTTTGAATGTCTACTTCAAATAAACTAACAGCCCTTTTTCAATACAATTCGTTAACAGTTTTATTTCTTCGATAAAAATGCTTTTGAAACTCTAATAAATTCTTTTTTATTAATGCCTTCATGTGCTCCATGTGGGACATTTGGCAATATCCAAAGGTCCGACTTTTGTAAATGCCTTCTGGCACGGGCAACTTCTTCGAGTGGAACACCGGAGTCATCATCACCTGAAACAATTAGAACGTCGTGTTTAATGCGCTTTAGTTCGTCATCACTCAATCTCGTTGAATAGTTTTTAAACTGTTCAAATAGAGCAATAATTTGATCCTCGTTACGATGAGCATCTCGAATCCACGAGAACTGCTCAATTTTGTCATATGTAAACCCTTTTTCTACTTCGGGGTAATCTTTAATATTCCAACTACCCAAAGACCCAATCGTTACCATTGATTCAATAAGATAAGGATTAATTAAAGACAGTTGATAAAGAACATCTCCTCCATAACTGAAGCCGATTGCTTTTATTTTTTCCAGTTTTAAATACAGAATTAATGCATTTAGATCTTCTGCAACTGTTTTAATTGATAGTGTTTCTGTAAACGTATCTGATTTTCCATGCCCATTTAAATCAATTAAATATACTTCATAATTGTCAATATAGTCATCAACATAAGGGTGCCAAGATTTTAAAGAAGCGGTATATCCGTGTAGAAGAAATAACGGTTTTCCTTTTCCATATACTTCGTAATAAATATTTTTTCCGTTAACTGAAACTGTTTCAGTTTTAGTTGGTATTTGAGCGAAACAGTATGTTGACATTAAAGCTCCAATTAATAGAATAGTGATTTTTTTCATATGTATTTCGTTAATCCAATTACAGGGTTAGTTAATTAAGGGAATTTAAAATTCATGGTTCATCCAGTTAAAAAAATTAAATTGGTGAATTGTCATTTGGTTTTCACAAATTTAAATCCTTGCATAAATTATGATCATACTTGATAAGATAGTAACTATAAGTAATAAGGACAAGTACCTTTCAATTCAAGAATAAAAGCTTTTTTAACTCCATCGTAGTCACGAAATTAATTGTCTAAGATTAGTCCTTTTCTTCAAACATTATTATTCGAAAGGTGGTTTTATAGAACATGCAATGAGTGGCTCTAAAGTATGATTTTTATTTAAACAAATAAAACTTAACTAGCGTTGTTAATGAGGACGATTATTAATTTAAACTTTACATCAGACATTAGATGTCCGACCTCCGTTCAATTGACGCGCCTACTAAAAGCGCTTACAATGTCTTTGTTTTTACTCGTAATTTTTAAAACATAGTTACATAATCTATATAGAATGGGGATTGAAATTGTATCATTTAAAAAAACAACAAGGTTTCACCTTAATTGAGTTGGTAGTAGTTATTGTTATTTTGGGTATTTTAGCCGCTACAGCAGCGCCTAAGTTTATCGATTTAACAGGTGATGCCCGAAAATCTACGCTGCAAGGCGTAAAAGGGGCGCTTGAAGGGGCTAACAACATGGTCTTCAGTAAAGCGATTATAGATGGTGCGGCAAATAAAAAGTGGACGTCCCCGGGAGAAAACGGCTACGACTATTTGCTTACGTGGGGCTACCTGAGAAGTCATGGCAATCCTTCTTTCGTAACCGCTTTTCGTGATACAACCGGTCTAACGAAAGAGGAGTGGGATTTTGTTATTGTAGGTGATACCAGTACAACTATTACAGCCGCAGGCTCTACGAAGAGTGATTGTCAGGTTCTTTATGAAGATGCAACAGCGGCAGGTGAGCGTCCGACTATTACCGTTACCGGTAGCGGCTGTTAAAATAAAGATAGAAAGATAGAAAGATAGGGGTCGGGTTGCTTATCTAATAATACTTTTTCTTCTAAACGACAGGGGACACATGGCTGCATAGGGTCGGACCTACATAACAGGCTGAATTTCTTTCGTTTTGTATGAAAAACAAGTCATTAATTTAGTTTAAACGTATGTTTTCACCATACAAATTACTACTTTAAGACTCATTCCTGAGTTTTGTGTGCGAATGTTTGTTATTAAAGATGCTATTTTGTACCTCAAAACATACTTTTAAGCAGATTTATTTGCTTGTAATTCATCTATTTCCGTAGTGAGTGAATAGGTTAGATAGCACCGACCCCGAATGCTCAATCCATCACTTTGTAACACGAAACTATCTAATAATATAAATAAAAACTGGTGTTTTGATGGGTTACGCCTTCGGCTAACCCATCCTGTCATAGGAAAGTAAACTAAAGACCAATAAAACAATGTATTACAGCCGTAGCCTCACTTAACTGGTGCATAGCCAATAACAACAAAATAATGGGGCTAGGTTAAAATTAAACAAGAAAAATGGGGGCGCGACCCGATATTCATAACGAAAAGCAAAACAAAAACACTTAACTTTCCTCATCGTCAATATATTCCCACATTTCATTTTGATGCAACAAAATGGGATCTGCATTTTGACGGATAAATTCATCAACCGGTATTGTGTCGATCAATTGTGGTCGTTTCACTTTCACTTGTTTTCCATTTATGAATATCCATTCGTATTTTTTTGGCGTTCACGTTTTGCTTTTCTTTTTGCCGCCTTCTGAGCGTTAGTCAATTTTTTTTATTTTAGCCATATGTCTAAATTCCTATATCAAATCATGGGTCATAACTACCAGTGTCAGGTATCTCTTTCAGGGCTAAGCGATGACACACCTGGCCCGAAATTAACTTATCCTCTATAACGATTTCAATCATAGGTCCTGATTTGTGCCTATGTTATTTTACTTACGTTAACCTTCATCCGTCCACAAACCATTAACAAATACTTTCTACCCGGTTGACGCCAGGCAGCAGCAAGCAATAACAATATCAGGAATAACATTGATATACTGCCACCACTTTTCTTTTCTGTATTAATCACCACCACAGGCTTAACGAGAGATACTGTGCTAATACCAGTTGCTGTGAAGCTATAATTCCCCAAATTATCAACAACACCCGTTTGGGTCGTGCCGTCAGGAAAAATCACCGTCACGCTGGCGCCGGGCTGGCCTGAGCCAGAGACGGTCCACGTGGTATTTGCAATTTGTGCCTCAGGGGACGTCGATGTTGGCACGTCGCTAATTGGTGATAAATCAACCGTAGTTACAACAAGGTTTGATAGTACTGGTGAGCGCAAAGGTGATAAAGAATACAGCTGTGCTTTCCAACGCAGATCTCCATTACCATCATCTGGAAAGTTAAACAAGACATCTGGCTGTACCTTGTGCCACTTAACGCCCCCATTATTGGTCAGGTAATAATCAATCGCTGTATTGCGGGTTGTGCTGGTATTAACTTGCGCAGTTGCGCTAATTTTCGCTGCCTTTATTACACTCTCATCACCATTTATTTTCAATGATGTTAAAGTATTGCTATCAGTGCGATAACTTATTTGTTGATACACCTTGTTCTGACCATGATTTCCTGCGATAAGATCAAGGTCTCCATCGCGTTCAATATCAGCCATTGCCAACGCCCAGGTGCTATCTTTTTTACTGCCAATATCGATACCAGTAGCGCTGAAGCCACCATTGCCATCACCTTCATACAGCTTATTGGTCAGGCCATCATTACCAGTGATAAGGTCAAGGTCACCGTCGCCGTCGAAATCGGCCAGCGCTAGCGAAGTCGTGCTATCTGTTTCATTGCCAATGGCTGTGCCAGCTAAAAATCCGCCATTGCCATCGCCTAAATACAACTTATTGGTTTGCTCATAATTGCCTGCGATAAGATCAAGATCGCCGTCGCCGTTGATGTCGCCCAACACTAATGCATGGGTTTTATCTGTTTCACTGCCAATGGATGTGTCGGCTAAAAAGCCGCCATTACCATCGCCTAAGTACAGATTATTCGTTTGTTCTTCATTGCCCGTGATAATGTCCAGTTTGCCATCGTTGTTAATATCGACCAAAGCAAGTGCATAGGTGAAATCTGTATCATCGCCAATATCAGTGCCCGTTAAAAAGCCGCCATTGCCATCACCTAAATACAACTTATTGGTCTGGCCAGCATTGCCCGTAATAAGGTCAAGGACGCCGTCACCGTTGATGTCGTCCAGTGCCAGGGCATGGGTGGCATCTGTATCATCGCCAATATCGTTGCCAGTGCCACTAAAGCCACCATTGCCATCACCTAAATACAACTTATTGGTCTGGCCATTATTGCCCGTGATAAGGTCAAGGTTACCATCACCGTCAATGTCGTCCAATGCTAACGATATTGTGGAATCTGTTTCACTGCCTATATCGCTGCCCGTTGTACTATAACCGCCAGTACCATTGCCTAAATACAATTTGTTGGTTTCGTTATTGTTACCAGAGATAAGGTCAAGGTTACCGTCACCGTTGATATCCTTCTGCGCTAACGCAAAGGTGGTATCTGTTTCAGTGCCAATAGTGTTACCCATGGCGTTAAAGCTATCAATGCCACTCCATAAATAAAGTTTATTAGCATGGCTAGTATTGCCGGCGATAAGGTCAAAGTCTCCGTCACCGTCGATGTCTCCCAACGCTAGCGAAAACGTGCTATTTACTTCACTGTCTATCTCGCTGCCAATGGTGCTAAAACCGCCATTGCCATCACCAAAATACAACTTACTGGTCTGGTAAAAGTTGCCTGTGATAAGGTCAAGGTCGCCGTCACCGTTGATATCACCCAACGCGAGTGACAAAGTTGTATCGGTTTCAGTGCCTATAGCACTGGCGACACTAAAACCGCCCGCGCCATCGCCTAAATATAACTTATTGGTTACGTTATGGTTGGCCGTGATAACGTCAAGTTTTCCGTCGCCGTTAACATCAGCCATTGCTATCACATAGGTACTGTCTATTTCAGGCCCTATGGCGCTGCCGACACTAAAACCGCCAGTGCCGTCGCCTAAATACAACTTATTGGTGCCACTATGGTTGCCCGTGATAAGGTCAAGCTTGCCATCACCGTTGACATCACCCAATGCTATCGTAAAGGTATTATCTGTTTCATTGCCAATGATGCTACCGCTGCTAAAGCCGCCATTGCCATCGTTCAAATACAGTTTGTTGCTGTTCTCACGCACAATAAGGTCCAGATCGCCATCGCCGTCGACGTCCCCCAGTGCGATCGCATAGGTGTAAGTTATGTCACTAACGATGGTGCTGCCAGCGCTCAAGCCACCAGTGCCATCGCCTAAATACAACTTGCTAAGAGAGCCACTAGTGATCAGGTCAAGATTGCCGTCGCCATTAATATCGCCCAGTGCTAGTGAATCGGTGTAATCTATTTCACTGTCAATGGCTGTGCCTGTGCCGCTGAAGCCGCCATCGCCATCGCCATCGCCTAAATATAGTTTGTTGGTTTCGTCACCATTGACAGCGATAAGGTCAAGGTTGCCGTCGCCATTAAAATCGCCCAGTGCTACCGCCAAGGTATGGTCTGTTTCACTTCCAATATTGCTGCTTGTACTGAAGCCCTTATCGCCAGTCCCTAAATATACTCTATTGCTATGGTCTAAATAAGATAAGTCATAATCATCATTACCCACAATAAGGTCAATGTAACCGTCACCATTGAGATCGCCAACAACCAGGGAATTGGTGTCCTCAGTTTCGCTGCCGATATCGAGACCCGTGGCGCTAAAACCACCAGAACCATCATTTAGATACAGCTTGGTGGTCTGGTCAAAATAATTGCCAGTGATAAGATCCAGTTCACCGTCCCCATTGACATCAACCAGGACGATGTCCAATGTGATATCGGTTTCAGTGCCGATGTCGCTACCGGTGGCACTAAAACCGCCACCGCCATCACCTAAATACAACTTATTGGTCTGGCCCGAATTACCTGCGATAATATCAAGGTTACCATCGCCGTTGATGTCAGCCAGTTCAATATCATAGGTGTAATCCATTTCACTGCCAATAGCGGTACCCGAAGCACTAAAACCGCCATTACCATCGCCAAGATACAACTTATTGGTCTTGTCAAGGTCCCCCGTTACCAAGTCAAGAGCACCATCGCCATTGATATCTGCCAACGCTAACGCTTGGGTAGTATCGGTTTCGCTGCCAATGATTGTGCCTGTGGCGCTAAACCCACCAATACCATCGCCTAAATACAGTCTATTGTGCTCAACATTGCCGGTGATAAGGTCTAGAGCGCCATCACTATTGATGTCCGCCAGCGCTAGTGAAAAGGTCCTGTCGTGTTCATATCCGATCCAGCTAGGCGCATCAAAATTTCCGGTTCCATCGCCCAAATACAGCTTATTGATGTCGTGATTATTGCCCGCGATAATATCGAGTTTACCGTCACCGTTAATGTCGTGCACTATTATCGCGCGAGTGCTATCTGTTTGGGCGCCGATATCACTACTAGTTGCGCTAAAACCGCCATTGCCATCGCCTAAATACAGTTTATTGGTGCTAAAATGAGTGGCTTTAATAAGATCGATATTTCCGTCGCCATTAATATCAGCCAATACCTGTGCAACGGTACCCTCTACACCACTTTCAATGGTATTGCCGGGGGTATTTTCATCGAACAATTTTTGAGATCGTGATTTGCGCAACGCCAAATAAGCCGCTTGCTTTTGCACCGACCAATTCGCGGTCGTTTTAGTGCTGTCCATCAAGACTTGTGTTGAAAAATCTTCGGTATAATCGGTGGCCTGTATACCAAGGGGGATCAAACAGAATACGACCAGTAATTGACTAAAAAACGTAACCCATCTTGTATTACTATTTACAACATTATTCAAACCAAACTACCTCTTTGAAACATCAATGTATGCCTTACTATAGGTTTATAATGACTAAGCAGCCAATTTAACCCTCATTATTTTGGGGCGGATTATGACAGAACTGCAACAACAGTAAAGAAAGCGCTTTCATTTTTTTAAAATGGAATTTTGTTTGTTCTTACCATGTGACATTAACAAAAAAAATAACAGCATTATCAATGCACTATGATTTTGTGCGGAATTTATAGAATGGTTTTAGTCGGGATCAACCCACTACTGGCCGGAAGTTAGATTTTGTCAGCTTAACGTCCAATAAACTTTGCATTTTTAGTAGTAGGATGTGGTTAGCCGTAGGCGTAAACCATCAATTTATCTGTTAATAATTACTTTGATAATCACCTGAATAATATAAAATTAGGATATTGAACGTGCGCAATCAATATAAGTTTTTGAACTATTTAAAAGTTTGAGTGATGGGTTACGCCGTACGGCTAACCCATCCTACACAACTACTCCAAGTCAGTGGGTGTTGCCAATGATAACCACTTATGAATTTTCATTACCGTACAAGACCCACCTCTACTGAAGTTTGCGTCTGTGGTTATTTTGCTGCCACGGGCAACGCAATTAGCACCGCCTTTGCCGTCAATAAGAATATGACTCATTGCCCAATCAGCGTCACAAAAACCCACCATTGATAACTTAAAAGCTTCCCGACGGTAATTGTATATAAGCAAGACATTACCATCACCTTCAATTTGTCCCCAACCGCTAATTTTACATACCTGAGTAACTGCCTCACCTTGTCGGGGATCTACTTTTTCAAGCTCTGCTGACACATTTTCAGATGTAGAACTACAGGCACTAACGAGTAAACTTAATGTTAGTGCGATTAATTTAGTGGCTATTTTCATATTGCTTATCCATTATTATTTAAACAAGTTTGTGGTATTTTGCTTTTGGAGATATTTGCTTCTTAAAATGATAATTCACAGAAACCTAGTTCATCAACCATAATCATTAATATATCAGGCTTTCGATGTTTTTTAGCTAACCCGTTAAACTTTAAGGACAAAATTTCCCATGCGGGTTTATTTGCTTCTATCGCAAAGTTCCAGGTAGAAATTATTTTAGGGGTCGTAGAAATTTTTAAGGATGCTTCACCAGTAACCGACTTGCCTGTAGTAGACTTACCTGTAACAGAATGGCCTGTCACAGACAAAGCATTAACCGTATTTGATGTTACCCCGGCCAGTAATGCTGCCGATGATTTTAGGAAATTTCTTCTATTATTCATTATTTTGCATTCCATTAATATCAGAGTTTTTTGAGCTGACCTTCTTGGTTAATAACATGAGCAATAGCCGTATTGGGGTTCACTAGAAAAATCTCATACCCCATATGCGTTTTTGTGATCCTTGGCTTTAATTCAGTGTCATTAACAATAAAAGGTAAGCTGATCAATTGCGCTATTTTTGCAGCATAGTCACCATGCAACTTATGATGCTCCAGCTGTTGTCTATATAAGTAAAACAAACTTTGTTTAACTAATTCATCTTGGTCTTGTTGAAAAACATCCGTTCCAATATGGTCAGTAGAAAATTACAATGTTCCCCACGTTTCTGGTTGATGCATTGCTATAATGCCTTGTGGCGACCACACCCAGTTAGCTTCAGGTAAATATTTTTGTTGCTTGTCTTTTTTACGTTGGTATCCACCATTAATTATGTCGTACTGCCATTGCACTCTCGAAAAGTTTAACAGCCATTGAGTTCCGTCAGAAGGCAAATTACTTATTCCCCCTGTCTCTGCTAAATCTTTTAAAGGCAATGCAATTTCTATCGACCAACGTTTATCAATATCTTTTGGATCATTCAACGTGCCGTCAATGTTTACTGCAACTTTAACCTCTTTCATATCCCACTGATTTATAACCGGCACTTTATGTCGATAAGTATTAAACAATAATAAATCCCAGATTGTACCTAAAGCGTTAACTTCAAACTCTGCATATTGTTTATCCAATTTTGATGTTTTGATAAAAATTTCAAAATCATTATTATAAAAAATAACCTTATCACGTTCTTTAATATCAGCCCAAATATGCTGTTCTTCCAGTTCTGTATAAAAATATAAGTAACGTTCGTCCCATAACATTTTTACCAGAGTCACTTCACCCGATTCAGTGTTGGTTAACTGAACAGTTAACACGTCAGGATTTGAAATAAGCACTTCAATTAAATAATCGCCACTGGAAAAAAGTTGGTCTTCCAAAAAGATTGGATTACCATCGTCATCAACTTCTCCATTGGCATAATCAGTAATTTGCCGGATCAATTTATTCATCACCGAACGCTCCAGCGATTCACGAAACTTATCTGCGTAAGTCTTTTCAGGTCGCTTTTCTTTATGTTTATTCTGAGCTTGTGCCTTGCTCATTAACATAGAGCCATTCATTGGGTTACCGCCAAATGACGGGTTAATTGGTTGATACACCAACTGACTCGCAAATGTTGAAGTGCTAAAAACGAAGGCACCTAGAATAAATGTTATTTTTTTCATACTTCTCTCCTAATAACCACTAATCGCCAAATCAGGGCCACTCATATCAACATTAGCTCGAGCAACCCCTTCTATTGCATAATAAGTTGCTTGCCTGACAACATCTTTCATCGGCTTTTGTCTCATACCAAAATAAGTCTGGTAGATAATCTGACCTTTCACCTCTATTACCAAACGAGTACCGGAACGAGGTAACTTAGTTTCTTTAATCACTAAATTTACACCAGCAGTTGCCGGTACTTCTTGCCAGGATAAATTAAACTGGCGGACAAATTCTTTACCAAAACGGGATATGGTTCTATCTAATACGATCCCAGATAAAACAATTTCATCTTGTTCAAATTCGTTATCTTGTATTTCTGGAAGCACCACTAATTTTTTAACTTTTTTAGCGGGTTTAACTCGCTCTGAACTAAAGCTCGTATCAATAGATGTTAGAGTAAAAATAACGATAAAGACGATGAATATTTTCATTATTGTGCGTTCTCAGTATTCATACTGAGTAACAAAAACACGCATATTGTCACCAATTTGCACTACCTTATAGCCAGCTCCGCCTACTTGCGTGGTTACTGCCATATTAGAAGATCCAATCTGGGTGATTTCGATATCGTTGCCATTACCCACCTGGGTGACAATGGCAATATTTCCTAAACCTTCCTGATGAACAACAGCGACATTATTGTTACCCAACTCAGTTATGGTAACTAAATTATCACCACTTTGAGTAACTTCAGCGCGATTATTACTTCCTAACTGAGTAATGAAAGATATATTTGAAGCATTGTGTAAAATTGATGCACTCAAGCTTGATTCAACGAGATCAGATTGTGCCGACAAATCCATAGCTTGACTTGAAAAACTCAAACCCACTGAAAAACTTGCTAACAATGCAATTAATAAGGTTGTAACATTTCCCGTCTGTTTGGTAACTTTGGATGTCTTCATGAGCTAATCACTTCTAATTTCAATACTCACTAGATTATAGATAACAAGACATTGCAACAATCCGACATTTATGTGAATTAAAATTGCGTATCTATTTGTTATTTAATAAATAAAATTAAAAAATCAAGTGCGGGGCCCTGGATCTCATACTTTTTTAGGAGTTCTTTGTTAACCTTTGAACTCAAACTGTTGGAAATGCAAGTTCAAAGCTAAACCAACCTTTTCCTGAATATATGCAGAACAGGGACGAAAGCAGGATGCTGAATCTATTGTGGGGATGTAGACAATTTTAAAATGACCAATCCAATTTGCTATGTCCCAGTTAAGTGTGGCTATAATAGTTGTAGGATGGGTTAGCCAACGGCGTAACCCATCATTTTGTATAACGCAACCACTTGATAATAGTGATAAAAGATGTAATTTTGATGGGTTACGCCTGCGGCTAACCCATCCTACGCGGTAAAATTTTCACTTTATAAAAGTTAAGTTGGTTTTAGCTAATAAGCATTATAAAACAGTTTATTATAGTTTCAGACACACTTAACCGGTACATAGCCAATCCAATTAGCATTAAACTCAATAAGGGAAATTAACTACTAAAGTCTAACTGAATATCAGTACAACCTTTTACACATGAAATACCGGGCGCTTTATTAAGCTTTGATGGTTCCCCTGTATCGGGCAAGGTTAATACAAGAAGTTGGTCACACTCAGGACAAAATGTTTTTTTTCCAGCCATGACATTTTTAATTAAATTTTTTTGTTGATGAAATGATTTACTGCTCATTTTTTGTAGCGAGGCAAACTGTTTCGCGTCAATCATAACCGTCCTACGATATATTGTTTTATTAGTTAAGCATATTTTATCCTGATAAATGCAATAAACCTACTCTATTAATACTTCAACCAATCTGGAAATAAAATGTTAAAAATATTATCACTTGTTTTTATACCGTTTTCAGTTAAATTCAAGTAACAACAGTTCCCAATTATTTGATAAACTGCCGTTATATTTTTGATCTGATAATTAAGCTATTATTTTGAATAAGTTTGAGTTGCACATCACCATAACATCCAGTGATAGCACAGTAATTTCTGCCTTAACCGACCAATGTGATTTATCGAGAGCACAACTGAAAAAAGCAATAACCAAAGGTGCTTTGTGGTTAACAAGAAATGGTAAAACGCAAAGAACACGTCGCTTGAAAAAGGTTTTAAAAGCTCAAGATATTCTTCATTTATATTACGACGAACAAATACTTAACCAAACAACAGAACCTGCACAGCTAATTGCGGATTTAAAAGATTACAGTGTTTGGTTCAAACCATATGGCATGTTATCTCAAGGTTCAAAATGGAGTGACCATTGCACTGTCAGTCGGTATGCACAGACAAATTTAACACCTGAAAGACCTGTATTTATTGTTCACAGGTTAGATCGTGCCGCAACTGGTTTAATATTAATCGCTCACAGTAAAAAAGCAGCCAGCGCATTAAGTGCAATGTTTGAACATCATCAGTTGGAAAAATATTATCATATAATTGCGCATGGCAATCATGGTGTTCACCCGCAACCTGAAGTAATAACCCTGGCTATTGACGGTAAATCTGCTTGCAGTACTTTCTCTTTGGTTGAATTTAATAAAGAGCACAACCTTTCATTAATCAAGGTTAAAATTGAAAGTGGAAGAAAACATCAAATTAGAAAACATGCGGCAAGCGTGAATTTACCCATTGTTGGTGACCGATTACATGGCAGGCAGGATATTGTTTATCCTGAAAAATTAAACTTACAACTTACCGCTGTTTCATTAAACTTTACTTGCCCATTGTCAGGGCTAGCACAAAGTTTTCGATTACCTGCAGAATTATCCCCGCAACTTAAAAATGTTATTAAACAATTTTTGGTGCCGGTTTAATAAAATAATAAGACCTGAGAATAAGAACAGCGAATAAGTAATACCTATAATTAATACATATAATTAAAGTCTTCGTCATTTAACAGAGATAAACCTGAACCAACAATGTCTTTACCCGCAAGTTTAGATAACAGTTCAAAACCTTCCTGACGCTGTTCTTTGGTTAAAGCCATGTAAGGTAAACGGAAATTAGCAGGCACAGCTCCAGTCATCATTAATGCAGTATTAATAGCAATAGGATTTGGTTCACAAAACAGCCACTGCATAAGCCCCTGCAGGCTTTCATTAAGCTCAGTATCTTTTTTATTCATTAATTGACGCATCAATCCAGGAATAATATTTGAAGTAACAGATATTACGCCATGAGATCCAAATTGATGGCGACCAGCAAAACTTTGATCATCATTACCTGACCAACAAGCAATACCTTGTTGTTCATAATGTGCTATCCGCTCATTACCCGCACATTCTTTTACACCAATAAAGTTTTCATGCTTTGATAAAGGTTCAATAATATCTGGTGTAATATCCTGCCCGGTACGCCCTGGCACGTTGTAAATAAATGCAGGACCAATATCTAATACACGGTTAAAATGCTCGCGTACTCCGGCCGTTGAGGTACGTCCATAATAAGGGTTGATTTGCAACGCAGCATCCATCCCCGTAGCAAAACCATTTTTTGTTCCTTTAATAGCCTCACGTGTATTATTACTGCCCGTATTACCTACAATAACTAATCGGTCACTAAATTCATTCACACTGTGGGCAATAAGCATAAAATGCTCTTCCCAACTAAATAAGTGACCTTCCCCTGTAGTTCCTCCAACAATTATTCCGTCAACTCCTGCAAGAATTTGTTGCTCAACTAAGTCATCATATGTGGCAAGATCAATCCCACCTCTATTGTTAAACGGGGTTTTAATAGCAGTAATTAAACTAGCTGATTTTAAGCGATTCATTAAACTTCCCTAATATTTATAAACGGGGTAATTATTTTTCAGGTAAACCTTGTGATTAGAATAACCTATCTATCTTGAGGATATGTAATCAAGTAAACTATAAAATAAGCTTTTTCGTTGAAGCTAGCAACCTAAATTGCTTAACAATGTCCTGTTTTATTGATAACTCGGCGAAGTATAAATACTTCCTTAGTAACAACATGCTGATATTCGAAAATTTGATTATCGAGCTTTAAAATCCGATAAGCATGATAATTATCAGGATCTGCCAGATCAGCAGGATAATTCTTATCAAGAACAAATTCACCTTTTGTTATAGTAAAATGAATATCACCAACAAGTCCCCAATCACCAAGTTCCACTGTTTGTTCAGTAACTTCACCTGATTCATTTAGGGTTACAAAAGTTAATTCAAAACTCCCGTCAGCTGATAATTCGGCATATTCACTTTGCTGAAAACCTTGTGGACTTAGATCATCCCTATACCAACGACCAATTAGCATATCTCTTTGATAATGCATTTTATCCTCTTAACACCACAAACAAACTAAATTTATTATGTCATATATTATGAATCAAAATGGAAAAAACACAAAGAAAAACAACCGAACATAATAAAGTCAGGTTGTTTTTCTGATATACAATAATTAAATAACATTTAGCACTGATATTTAATTTTTAAGGATTTTTACACTGCCATTAACACTGTTAATAGAAATACTGACATCACCACTACCTATATCACCATTCAAACTATGACCAACCAACATATTTTTTTTGGCTTTAAGGCCAAAATCATTCTTAATACTACCGTGTACAGTTTCCACATTTACTGAGGCACTAATATTATCAGGAAGAGATAACTTAACGCGGCCATTAACGGTTTCCAGATTAATTCGGTTTAATTTAGATGTAATTGTTTTATATTTCACAATAATTGAACCATTCACTGAACTAATTTCACTGTCTCCGGCTAAACCAGTAGCAACAATTTCGCCATTAACTAATTCTGCATTAATTTCACCCGCCACATTTTCAATACTCAATGAACCATTAACTAACTCAATAGAAGGTAAATGTGCACCAAAAGGCACCATAATGGTATAATCTACTTTTCCTGAATTACGACCCCAACTGGATTGTTTTGTATAACGTGTTTCAACGTTTACACCACGGCCATTTTGCACCATTTCAATACTGATACGATCTCGGCCTTCTTGTTTATCTGCAGTGATCACCGCAGTCACTTTAATTTCATTCTTTTTCCAGGCGACGATATCCACTGAACCATTTATATTATCTAATCTTAAAGAACTATCGGCCTCAACTTGAAATGATTTTACTATTTCATCAACTACCTTAGCTTGAACCTGCATTGCAAATGTTAAAATAAACGTACTGATACAAGCTGTTTTCAATATTGAATTTCTCATAATGTTCTCTTCTTGTGTTTCATTAAGTTATACCTTTAGATGATGATAGAAACGAAAAGGTTTAAATATTAAATAAATAAAATGTTCTACTTAAACTACTTTGCTATAGCTATAGTTAACAATATCTTTTAGTGTATACCCAAACAAACTGGTTAAAAGGCAATATCGGGTGAATGCACTGAATGTTCAATTATTAATGACAGGAAATGAACTCTTGTCAGGCGATATTGTTGATAGTAATTCAGCCATGATCGCTCAGGCATTAAAAGCGTTAGGCATAGAAATAAAACGAAAAGTGACTATTTCTGACGACATTGAACTGTTGACTCAAGAAATCGAAAATATCAGCCAACAAACAGATATTTTAATCATTAATGGCGGACTGGGTCCAACCGTTGACGATATGACAGCCCAGGCAATAGCTCTTACCAGTGGAAAACCATTAGCCGAACATCCGCAAGCTTTAAAACATGTCAAAGCATGGTGCAAAAAACGAAATAGTGCCCTAAATTCGGCAAGTTTAAAGCAAACTCTATTACCTGATGGTTGCTCAATTATTGCTAACAGCCGGGGAAGCGCAGTAGGTATAATGTTAACGCATAACAACTGTGAGATATATTGTACTCCCGGAGTTCCAAAAGAACTGAAGGTTATGATAAACGAAGAAATAATTCCTTTGTTAGCTCAAAAAATCCCGCCCAAAATGAAACTTGAAGTAACTCGATTACAAGTTTATGGCATTGGGGAGTCTAGCTTACAAACACTGATCGATAATCATTTTCCAGACTGGCCGGATGAACTGGAATTAGGTTTCAGAGCAACATTGCCTTTATTGGAAGTAAAACTAACGTCGAGATCATCTACCGCTAAAGCATTAAAAACACGCTGGTTAGAAAAACTTAAATCCTTACTCGGTGATCATATAATTAATGAAATATCATCCCGCCCAATTAGCCTCGCTGAGCAGGTATTAATATTATTGAGGCAAAAGAATCAACAAATAACGACGGCTGAGTCATGTACGGGAGGACTAATTGCGAGCTTGTTAACAGAAATATCAGGTTCATCACAAAGTTTTGAAGCCGGATTTGTTACTTATTCAAATAGAATTAAGAGTAAACTCTTAGCGGTTGAACCCGATGTTATAGAGCAGCATGGCGCAGTAAGTGAAGCTACTGTACTCGCTATGGCACAAGGAGCATTAGCAAAAGCTCATGCCGATGTTGTAATTGCTGTTTCCGGCATTGCTGGCCCTGCTGGCGGAACCCCAGATAAACCAGTTGGCACAGTTTGGATAGCTTGGGGTAACTCAGAAAAAATATATAGCCATTGTTTTCACCTTAATGGCGAGCGAATTTACATTCAGCAGCATGCTGCAGCCATTGGTTTAGATTTGATACGAAGATTACTTATAAATAGTAAAGAAAAAGCTAACTATATAAAATAAATACAGTTTATTGATTACCTAACTAAAACTTATAATTAGTTAACTAAAAATGAGAATATTTAAATCAAGATTTTCTACACTATATTAGTTATTTAATTGCGTAGTAAATCAAAACTTTATATATTTATAAATATTGTTATCTAAAAATATATTAATAATGTTTTTATTCCTTGAAGTTATACCGCGTTGTCGCTAAAACTTTTCTCAATGAATAAATAAAACAAATGGTAATATGTAACGTAAAATATTTACATTTACCATAAAGCGTAGGAGCATATTTTGATTGAAAAAAATTTTATAACCAGTGGTCGAAATACAATAATTCATAAAATAAGAAAATTCGACTTATTAATTGTTAACGGTTCAAAGCCAGTGGTTATTATCAGTAATAGAGGTATTGGCATTTATAAAGGTCCAATACCAAGAAAAAGATCTGAAGCTAAGAAAGCTTATCAAGAAGTTGTCGATGTTAGTGCAATGGAAGTATTTGGTGAAGAAAAAACCCTTCTTTTTGTACAAGCGCTAGATAATAAAGAATATAAAATTGACTATTCAAAAGTAAATACCAATAGCTTTATTAAAATCCATCAAGACAATTATGTATAGAAATTATTTATAGCCATTATTTATAATTATCATAATTGTGTTTACTGACAGAAGAAGTTCATGACAAAAGCAAGTTTAGTTCCTAATAAAAAAAATAATATTGATTTAGTATTAGAGCCCATAAAAAATGATGCCAAAATTACTAAATCAACTGTTCATGAACTTATTGATAACTCTGAATACCCAAGCCTTTTTGTAAATCATGCCAATATTAAAAATTCGATGGCTGAACTTATTAGTGTACTAAAACACATGCAAGCGGATCAAAAAGGAAGAGAAATTCGCTATCAGATACTTGAAAGACGCGATGCCTCCATTACCATTACTATTGATAAGGATGAAATGGGGGCTACAGCCACAATTACTACTGCATTAGGAGGCAAACATTTAAGCGCTAAAGCGATTTTGAACAGTGCACAAACCTCTGGAGTATCAAAAGGCTTCAGCAAAGAGGGATTAATAAACCTTGCTCAACAGGCAGCAAAAGAACCCGCCGGCTCATTAGTTACAGCTCAAATCGCCAAGGGAAAGTTGGCCATAGATGGTAAAGACTCTCGAATTAAGCATTTAGTAGAAAGCGCTCAAGAACGCATTTTACAACCAAAAACACGAGAAGACGGCAGTGTCGATATGCGTGATTTAGGTGATATTATTTGCGTAAAAATAGGCGATCCACTTGTCCAAAAAATACCATCGACACCCGGTCAAAAAGGTTACACCGTAACAGGTAATCCACTGGAGCCCACACAAGGCGAGGATATAGAAATCGATCCAGGGGATGGTACAGCTATCAGTCCAAAAAATGAAAATTTATTAGTGTCGACTAAAGTTGGTTTGCCAAAAATAATTGATAATGGCATGGAAATTGACGAAATATATAAAATTAAAAATGTTGACGTCAGCACGGGTCATATTAATTTTCAGGGAAGTGTAATTATTGACGGCGATGTTTGTGAGGGGATGAAAGTTGTCGCATCGGGTGATATTACTGTCGGTGGTTTTGTTGAGTCAGCTTTTATTAATGCCGGTGGCGACATTACAATTTCTAAAGGTATTATTGGTCGTAAACAAGACATCGAAGACTCTAAGATCGATGACATTAATATGAGCGTTAAAATTATTGCTAAAGGCAAGGTATATGCTAAATACTGCCAATATGCTGAAATAAATAGCGCCAGTGACGTTAGAATTCAAAACCAGTTAATGCACAGTATTTTATCTGTTGATGGAAAGTTATGGCTTGGCAATGAAAGTAAAGCTAATGGTAAACTTATTGCTGGATACATTAGCGCAGGGAAATCAGTACATGCAGGCATTGTTGGAGCGACAGCAGGTGGTAAAACGATAATAACTTTCGAAAAGCAAATTAACGCCTATGATGAACAGCTGAAAGAAATTGAAATCAAATTAAAATCTGCCACAGATAAAACCAATGAATTAAAAGCGGCTAGCAGCAAGTTAAGAAAATTACCTAAAGATAAAGCTCAACCACAAATGTTAGCAAAGGTAACTGCAACCTATCAATTTCACGCAAAAGATTTAGGCAAAACACTTATAGAAAAAGAAGAGACAGAGCAAAAGCTACAGCAATACATGACCAGTGTTTTTGTCGAAGCCACGGAAAAACTTTATCAAGGTGTAGAATTAAGAGTTAGTAGTTACCATGACAAGAGCAAGAGAGAATATGGCCCGAGCAGGATGAATTACAAAGGGCGTAAAATACATATTGATCCAATAGTAAATAATTAAAATTTAATCTTTTTTTAATTTACGACATAAAGCTAAATATCTAATGAAGCTTATAGTGCTTTTCACTAGCTGCTTTTTACTAGCTGCTTTTTACTAGATATATGATAACTTCGGTATCCAAATAATAATATGAAACTTCTATCACTAACGTTAATTTCAGCTTTATTCTATTCAACCAATACGCTTGCTAAACCTTGTGATGTTAACTTTAACTACGGCGTTGTAATCAATCCCGCGCATATTCGTATTTTAGATAAAGGACAAACACATGTACAGATAAATGGTGAAAGCCAGCTATTTGTAAATGGCCGTGAAATTGAATTAACATCAAAACAACAGAATATTTTAGCTAAATACAGCCATGAAATTCGTAAACAAGTCCCGGAAATTGTTTCCATTGCTATAGAAGGTGTGGAAATTGATTTAAAATCTGTTAATAAAGTTATTGCAGGTTTAACGGGAGAAAATAGCGTCTCACATCAAAAAATTCAAGAACAATTCAGTGAACTACAGTGGCGTTTACGCAACCGATTCAACCATAGTGATAAAAATTATTACATTGCGCCACAAGATTTTGAAGACTTTGATGATATTTTTACTGGTGAATTCAAACAGGAAGTTGAAGAAATAATCACAAACTCTATTGATACTATTTTAATGGCCGTTGGCGAAGTAATGACAAATCATGATGAAAATAACATTGAGCAAAGAATCGAAACTTTCGATGAACAAATTAAAATGATGGCTAAAGATCTGGAATTTGAAATAGGCTCCCGTGATAAAGACCTTGACCAAAAAACAAAACAATTTTGTCAGAATTTAATCTTGCTGGATCAATTAGAAGCCAAAATGCAGCAACTCATTCCTCAATTACTCGATTATGACTTAATTTATAACGATAATAATTAATGTCAATTGGTATAAAAAAACCAGTTACCTGGGCAACTGGTTCTTATTACTTCAGACCATAACAATCAATTTACATATTTGGATAATTTGGTCCACCCGTTCCTTCTGGTGTTACCCACGTGATATTTTGACTGGGATCTTTAATATCACAAGTTTTACAATGAATGCAGTTTTGTGCATTAATCACAAATTTATCACCTTCTTCAGTGTTTTGAATTTCATATACACCTGCCGGACAATATCTTTGTGCCGGTTCCGCATATTTAGCCAGATTAACTGTCATAGGAATACTGGCATCAGCTAGTTTTAAATGACAAGGCTGCTCTTCTTCGTGATTTGTATTTGATAAAAATACTGAAGATAAACGGTCAAAGCTTAACTTGTTATCTGGCTTAGAATAATTAATCATTGGCGCATCTGAAGCTAACTTCAATTGTTCATGATCTAAAGACTCATCTTTAAAGTTAAATGGCAGTTTGCCACCAAAGAAGTTCTGATCAACCATATTATAAGCACCACCAATATACATACCAAACTTATGCATAACAGGGCCAAAATTGCGGGTATTGTATAATTCATCATAAAGCCAGGAAGCTTTAAAATTATCCGTATAAGCAGTTAGGTCCTGACAACCTTCATCACCCGTCGCAAATGCGCTCATAATGGTTTCTGCCGCCAGCATACCCGACTTCATTGCCGTATGATTACCTTTGATTTTAGCGTAGTTGATTGTACCTGCATCACAACCAACCATTATTGCACCCGGCATAGTCATTTTAGGCAAAGAATTAAAACCACCTTTAGATAAAGCACGGGCACCATACGAAACTCTTTTGCCACCTTCGAGGTATTGACTAATTTTTGGGTGGTGCTTGTAACGTTGAAACTCTTCAAATGGGTTTAAATGTGGATTACTGTAATTTAAATCTATAATAATACCGACGAATACTTGATTATTTTCCGCATGATATAAATATCCGCCACCTGTCGTACCTTTTTCTAAAGGCCAACCTGCCGTATGAATAACAAGACCTTCCTGATGCTTTTCAGGATCAATATCCCAAATTTCTTTAAAACCAATACCATAGTGTTGAGGAGACTTTCCTGCATCTAATTCGAATTTTTCGATTAACTCTTTACCTAAATGACCACGGCAACCTTCAGCAAATACGGTATATTTTGCTCTAAGCTCCATGCCGGGCTCAAATGAATCTTTTGGGTTACCTTCCTGATCCAAGCCCATATCGCCGGTAATAACGCCACCAACACTACCATCATCGTTATAAATTACACTATGAGCAGGAAATCCGGGAAATATTTCTACACCCAATTGTTCAGCTTGTTCAGCTAACCAACGACAAACGTTACCCATGCTGACAATATAATTACCTTCATTGTGCATAGTTTTAGGAACAGAGAAACCTGGTAATTTAATACCATTACTTTCACTATTGAGTAAATAAATATCATCGCCTTTAACTTCTGTATTTAAAGGAGCACCTTTGTCTTTCCAGTCAGGAAACAATTCATTTAATGCACGTGGTTCAAACACAGCACCAGAGAGAATATGTGCACCTACTTCAGAGCCTTTTTCAACTACACAGACCATAAGCTCCTGTTCTTTTTCCTGTGCTAATTGCATTAAACGGCAAGCGGTTGCCAGGCCAGATGGTCCAGCGCCAACAATCACTACATCAAATTCCATAGATTCGCGTTCCATATATCCCCCATTATTAGTATTTTTAATTACATTATTCGAAAAATAAAACGTTCGTTTGATATTCAAACGTCCGTTTGATAATATTCAACATTATATAGACTTTTTGTCAGTAAATACTATCCTGATATAAACTATTTATCTATTAAGGTTGTTTTTACCCAAATGGTGTAGGTTTCGACAATTTCACGTTGACGTATACGTCACCAATTAGTAGTCTTTTGAAAAATAAATCAAATTATAAATTAAAATCAGACAATTTTGTAAAAATAAATTGTCACGCACTCAAATATTCAAATTTCAGGATGCTGTTTATATAACGATCGATATCACTTATGTTTTTTAAGTGATTGAAATTAAAAACATTAAAAATAAGTCCTATAATCTAAACATTAGAGTAAATACAACAAGTACAACCAGAGGTTAAGATGAAAGTATTAGTACCCATCAAACGTGTTATTGACTTTAACGTCAAAGTTCGCGTAAAAGCAGACCATTCAAATGTTGACCTTGCTAATGTCAAAATGGCAATCAACCCGTTCTGTGAAATAGCTGTAGAAGAAGCTGTTCGACTTAAAGAAGCTGGCACAGCAACTGAGGTAATCGCCGTTTCCATTGGTGCTAAAGCATGTCAGGAACAGCTTCGTACAGCATTGGCATTAGGTGCTGATCGTGCAATTCATATTGAAACAGAGTTAACTCTTGACGCAATCAACATAGCTAAACTTTTACAGAAAATTGTTGAAGAAGAACAACCACAATTAGTAATTTTAGGTAAACAGTCGATTGATAGCGACAACAACCAGACAGGTCAAATGCTTGCAGCATTAACTAACATGGCTCAAGGTACTTTTGCTTCTGAAGTTAAAATAGACGGCGATAAAGTTAACGTTACCCGGGAAGTAGACGGTGGCTTACAAACTGTCGCACTTAACTTACCAGCAATAGTAACAACCGATTTAAGATTAAATGAACCACGTTATGCTTCATTACCAAACATTATGAAAGCAAAACGTAAGCCATTAGATGTTAAGCCAGCCGATAGTTTTGGCATTGATTTAAGCCCTCGTACACAAATTTTGAAAGTTACCCCTCCAGCAGAACGTGAAGCAGGCATAATAGTCGAAAGTATCGACGAGTTAGTTCAAAAGTTAAAAAATGAAGCGAAGGTGATATCATGAGTATTTTAGTATTTGCAGAACATGACAACAAAAGTCTTAAAGCTGACACCTTAAAAACAGTAGCCGCCGCGCAAGCTATCGGTGGAGATATTCATATACTTGTTGCTGGTAGTGATTGTCAGACAGTGGCTGATGAAGCAAGCAAAGTTAACGGCGTTTCTAAAGTTATCCTTGCTGATAATGCTGCCTATGAACATCAACTAGCTGAGAATATCAGTTTGCTAGTGACTGAATTAGCTGCTGATTATAGTCATATATTAGCCACAGCATTAACAACTGGTAAAAACTTTATGCCACGCGTTGCCGCTTTATTAGATGTTGCTCAAATATCAGATATTATTGCTGTCCAAAGCAGCGACACATTTGTTCGTCCTATTTATGCAGGTAATGCTATTGCTACTGTACAAATCTCTGACAGCAAAAAAGTCATTACAGTACGTACTACAGGCTTCGACGCAGTAGCAACAGACGGCAGTGCTGAAATTGTCGCAATTGACACAGTAACTGATGCTGGCATATCTAGCCATGTAAGTGATCAACTAACCGTTACTGAACGTCCTGAACTAGGCGCAGCAAGGGTGATTATTTCTGGTGGTCGAGGCATGCAAAATGGCGAAAACTTCCAATTACTGGAAGGTATTGCTGATAAATTAGGTGCCGCAATTGGTGCATCTCGTGCAGCAGTTGACGCTGGCTTTGTTCCAAATGATATGCAAGTGGGTCAAACAGGTAAAATTGTTGCTCCTGACTTGTATATAGCTGTTGGTATCAGTGGTGCAATTCAGCATTTAGCAGGCATGAAAGATTCCAAAGTTATTGTTGCTATCAACAAAGATCCAGAAGCTCCGATTTTCCAGGTAGCTGATTACGGTATTGTCGCCGATTTATTTGACGCACTACCTGAATTAGAAAGTAAACTTTAACAGTAAGTTTGCGTTAGTAAACCGCTCATTTGAGCGGTTTTTTTATGCACAAAATAAAGAATATTTCACACCCATACTTTGGTAGTTCTAATTTAATTCATTTATATATCTACGAAAATAAGTTATGGTGAAAAAATTATTTATTCTAATACCAAACCCATTAAATAAATGTTCAAGATTCAATGAAGATAAATTTCCAATAGCACAGGTTTTTAGTTCCAGACAAAACCTAAGTACCGACATCCATGTCGGCAACGCAGCTAGTGGCGATTTAGACCATTTGAAGATGATCACTTATTTAGTGCGATTGGTATAACTAAAGAGGAAAGAAAATGACCACAGCATCAGCACGCCACATATTAGTCGACACTGAAGAAACGTGTTTGAGTTTAAAAGAAAAAATTGAAGCGGGTGAAGATTTCACCGAAATTGCTAAAGAACATTCTAATTGCCCGTCAAAAGCGCAAGGTGGAGCATTAGGTTCCTTTGGCCCTGGTCAAATGGTGAAAGAGTTTGATGAAGTGGTATTCAGTGCTGAATTAAACAAAGTGCAAGGGCCAGTTAAAACACAATTTGGCTATCATTTAGTTGAAGTAACTGAACGTTCAGAGTAAAAATAATATTGTTAACAAAAATATTATTCAGATAATCTTCAGATAATAAAAAGCCAATCAAATGATTGGCTTTTTTGTATTCAAGTTATGTGACAATTAACTCTTCAGCCTCAGGCAAACATACCTTTAAGCATCCAGAAGAATATAATCGATAAACCAGCACCTATAGGTAAAGTGATAACCCAGGAAACAACGATATTGCGAACAACGGTCATATTTATAGCAGCAATACCACGTGCCATCCCTACACCCAAAACAGCACCAACAAGTGTTTGTGTTGTTGAAATTGGTAATCCTGTACCTGAAGCAATAACTACGGTACTGGCAGCGGCCAGCTCTGCAGCAAAGCCTCTGCTTGGAGTTAAATGAGTAATGCCCTGACCGATTGTTGCAATAACTTTATGACCAAATAAAGCCAGACCCGCAACAATACCAAAACCACCCAGTGGTAAAATCCACCATGCAATAGCAGATTCAGCGGCAATTTTCCCTTCATTATCAACAATACTGGCAACTGCAGCTAATGGACCAATAGCGTTAGCCACATCATTTGAACCATGAGCAAATGCCATACAACAAGCTGTTACAATCATCAGTACCGCAAACACTTTTTCTACGTTTGCATAGTGAGTTGATCTTGCTGCTGTTTCGTCAAATTTAAGACGGCTGATACAAATTTTACCAAGAAAAGCAACGATAATAGCGATACCAACCGCATACAAAAAGCCGTCAGCAAAAGATACTTCTACACCAACATGTTTAAGACCCTTAATTATTGTTACCAGCGACAAAACAAAACCAGCTAAAAACATATACATAGGTACCCAACGTTTTGCTTGCTGCAAAGGGTTGTCGGTATCAAAAATCAATTTTTGTGCGCTATTGAATATTATAAAAGCAATAACACCGGAAATTAACGGTGTAACTATCCAACTACCGACAATACCACCTACTTTACCCCATTCAACCGCATCTACCCCAACACCAATGGCGGCAAAACCAACAATAGCACCAACAATAGAGTGAGTAGTAGAAACAGGCCAGCCTAATGCCGAGGCAATCAATAACCAGGTCGCAGCAGCAAATAAGGCTGAAATCATACCAAAGACTAATAGTTGCGGACTGTCAACGAAATAGCTAGCGTCAATAATACCTTTACGTATGGTAGAAGTAACTTCACCACCAGCCAGGTAGGCACCGGCAAATTCAAAAATCATCGCAATAATAATAGCTTGTTTAATGGTTAACGCTTTTGAGCCAACCGATGTTCCCATAGCATTGGCGACATCATTTGCCCCAATGCCCCAAGCCATAAAAAATCCAACTATAGCAGCAAGTAGCACTAAAATAGAGCCATGTGAAAGTATAATATCCATCAATAATGCCCTATTTTCTAGCCAATAAAATTTCTAATCGAGCACCAACGCGCTCGGCCAAATCAGCGAGTTCGCCGACCCAATCTATAATTTGATACAAAAACATCACATCAACAGGTTTTAAATCATCTTCAAGAAGTAATAAATCACGACGAAGCTTAATCTGCATACTATCGGTATCATCTTCAATCTCATCCAGTTGATTAATCATTTTTTCAACCAAATTCACTTCACGACCACGAAATCCTGTTTCCAGTAAATCATCTAACTCATTAATCGCGTCTGCAGCTTTTTCGGTTGCATCAATACAACGGGTTAAGTACGCCATAAACTGTTCTTGCAAACTAACGGGTATTTCTAATTTACGACCTAAAACCCGACCGGCAATATCTTTTGCCCGGTTGGCAATTTTGTCTTGTTGAGTAAGTAATTCCAGTAAATCTGTACGATCTACCGGCATAAATAAACCACCAGGCAACTCTAAACGCAACTGACGTTTTAATGCATCAGCGTCTTGTTCAAGTTTTGATAGCTTTTTACGAATTTTTGTTGCACTTGTCCAATCTAGATCAGAGCAAGCAGCAAAAAATGGAATAAGTTGGTTACAACATTTTGTCACCAAACGTATGTGCTTTTCCAAAGGCTTTATTGGTGATTTAGCAAATACACCAAGTATAGAATTTCTGGCCATATTTTTTTCCAGGAGAATGAAGTCTCTTTATTTTTATTCGCGGCGGATATTACCTCATTTATTATCATTAGCAAATAAATTTATGAGTTAAACGCCACACTTTTAAGTATGTTTTCTTATATCGTATTTTCAACTAATACTAGAGCAAACTTTCATCAAAATTAAATAAATTATAAATTTTTAAAATCTTCAGCTGTAGTATGACGCACATCTTTACCCTTAACAAAATATATAATGTACTCACAAATATTCTGACAACGGTCACCAATCCGCTCTAAAGCACGTGCAGACCATATAACACTCATTATTTGTGGAATCGAACGGGGATCTTCCATCATATAGGTCATTAACTGCCGCATTAAAGCTTCATATTCCCGATTGATTTTATCATCGGTTGAATGTGCTTTAATCGCAGTGTCTACATCCATACGGGTAAAAGCATCTAAAGCGGCTTGTAAGTATTCCAAGACACGACGACCTAAATTATCTAAATTAACAAGTAAATCCTGTTGCTTGCCCGAATAACTTTCCAAGGCTACTTTAGCAATTTTTATTGCCTCATCGCCAATTCGTTCTAAATCAGCAATAGTTTTCAGGATCGCTAATATTAATCGTAAGTCACCCGCCGCTGGCTGACGTTTAGCTATGATTCTGGTGCAGGAATCATCAATACTCACTTCCATTTGATTAACTTGATAATCATTAGCGAGTACTCTTTTTGCTAAACCTTCATCATTTTCACTAACAGAATTAAGTGCATTGCTTAATTGCTGCTCAACCAAGCCTCCCATTTGCATAACCTGATTGATCACACTTTCCAAATCTTCATTAAATTGACCAGAAATATGCCGACCAACAATTACATTATCCATAGTTTTCTCATCTTTTTTTGAATAAGGCCAATTACTTATTACCTATTAACTATTAACTATTAACTACCACCTATTAAGTACCACCTATTAAGTACTACCTATTAAGAAATAGCCACTAAGTACAATCAATTAATTTAACCGTAACGACCTGTTATATAGTCTTCTGTTTTTTTCTTTTTAGGTGTCGTAAATAGCGTATTTGTATCACTATATTCAATTAAATCACCCATGTACATAAAAGCCGTTTGATCTGATACACGAGCGGCCTGTTGCATGTTGTGAGTAACAATCACCACAGTAAATTGCTTTTTCAAATCATTAATCAACTCTTCAATGGTTAAGGTTGAAATAGGATCTAACGCTGAAGTTGGTTCATCAAGTAGCAGCACTTCAGGTTGAACCGCAATTGCCCGGGCAATAACCAAGCGTTGTTGTTGCCCACCAGATAAGCCTAATGCACTTTCAAACAAACGGTCTTTAACTTCATTCCATAGTGCTGCGTTGCGTAATGAATTTTCTACCGCCTCATCTAAAACTCTTCGATTTTTTTCACCCGTAATGCGCAAACCGTATATAACATTTTCATAAATTGTTTTAGGAAACGGATTTGGGCGTTGAAAGACCATACCGACGTTACGTCTTAATTGTGCAACATCAACCTGGCGATCATAAATATTTACACCATGAAGATTTATCTCACCTGAAACTTTACAAATATCAATCAAATCATTCATTCGGTTGATACAACGCAACAGGGTCGATTTACCACAACCACTAGGTCCAATAAAGGCAGTAACTTGCCCTTTAGGGATCGACATAGTGATATTATTCAATGCTTGTTTATCACCATAATACAAATTCAGATTTTTAATATCTAAAGCAACTTGCTCGGGTGACAAATTAGTTAAATCTATTTTAGGCGCTATGCCTGTCAATGTTTTTGGCGTTACAGAAATCATACGGTCTCTTTATCTTTTTTATATTCTTTATCGTTCAAGCTGTTTTGCTGCAATTTTTTATATCATTGCTCCAATGCATGATATTTTTCACGTAAGTTATTACGTATTTTTACTGCGGTCATATTCAAAACCACAATAATGGTAACTAACAGTGTTGCTGTGGCATAAACCAAAGGCCGCGCAGCTTCTACATTCGGACTTTGAAAACCAACATCATAAATATGAAAACCTAAATGCATAAACTTGCGATCTAAATGCAAAAATGGAAAGTTGCCATCTAAAGGTAAATTAGGTGCCATTTTCACTACACCTACTAACATCAGGGGCGCAACTTCTCCTGCTGCACGGGCAATGGCTAAAATTATTCCGGTCATAATTGCGGGACTGGCAACAGGTAGGATAATACGCCATAAGGTTTCTATTTTAGTGGCTCCCAAGGCTAAACTACCATGACGCATTGAGGCAGGAATTCTAGACAACCCTTCTTCTGTAGAAACAATAACTACCGGTAAAGTTAAAATAGCTAAGGTAATTGCCGACCATAACACGCCTGGTGTTCCAAACGTTGGGCCTGGTAAATTTTCTGCGTAAAACAACTGATCTAAACTGCCACCAACCATATAAACAAAAAAACCTAAACCAAACACACCATAAACAATAGAAGGCACACCGGCTAAATTGATCACAGCAATGCGCAGTAATTTAGTTAGGGCATTTTTACCCGCATACTCATGCAGATAAATGGCCGCTATAACACCCAATGGAGAAACAATAACGGTCATTAACAACACCATTAATACCGTGCCAAAGATTGCAGGAAACACCCCACCCTCGGTATTTGCTTCACGTGGATCATCTAAAACAAAATCAATAATTTGACCAAAAAATACGTTGATTTTATCAATAATAGATAATTGATTATTAAAACTTAATTTTAATATATGCTCAAAATTAATGGTTATCTCTTCACCATTCATTGCAGTTACTACTAACGCATCTCTGGCAATATTATTCCGTAATTGCATCAGCTTCTCTTCAAGCTGAACATATTCTTTATTTAAACTATTAGATTGTTGTCTAAATTCCTCTTCAAGGGCCGAAGTTAAAGTGCCATCAAGATCATGTTTACGCTGCTTTAACCGTAAACGTTCCAATTGATAATTAATGGCCCCGATATCAACTTTTTGTAACTTGTCAAGTTGTTCTTGAAAATTATCCACCCGCTCTAATAATTCATCAAAACGTGAAAACGCCACCGGTTTACCATCCAGAATCAGTTGTTTAATAAAACCATAGAAATTTCCATTAGTTCGACGTTCAATAACCACAAGTTTTTCAGGTGTTGATGTGGTAATGATTTGCGGTGCTAATATCCATCTAAAATCAAGACTGACTAACTCTCGATTTCCTGTTTTAATCAACAAACGTTCAATACTTGTTTGTTCAGGATCTAAATTCAGCTCCAAGTGAGCTAATTGTGATGCAGGAATACGTTCCCGATCGTAAATCTCACCAATAACCTCTGTGGCTATACCCTTTTCATCAACCATATCAAATTGATAAAGCTCTGCTGGCCAAAAATAAGATAAACCACGCGAAGCAATTAGCCACAGTAAACCCAACACTGAAATTAAACTAATACTGACTCCACCAGCAGACAACCATATCCATGGAGAACCAGACTTAAACCATTTATTCATTTATTCCTTCCTAACCATCTATGCTTGACAGTCTATGCTGAACCATTAATTCTTAACCATTAATTCTTGACCATTAATTCTTGACCATTAATTCTTGACCAATAGTTCAAAACCATTAGCTCATAATTAAAGCTGTTGAACTTATAATGAACTATATTTCTCACGCAGACGTTGACGAACAAACTCAGCCACCGTATTAAAAACAAAGGTGAAAACAAACAGGACAAATGCTGCTAAAAACAAAATCCGATAATGAGAACTGCCCACTTCAGACTCTGGCATTTCAACAGCAATATTAGCCGCCAAAGTACGCATTCCTTGAAAAATACTCCAATCTAAAATGGGTGTATTTCCGGTTGCCATTAAAACAATCATGGTTTCGCCAACCGCTCGTCCCAGTCCCATCATTACGGCGGAAAAAATGCCGGGGCTTGCCGTTAGTAAAACAACTTTAATAAGCGTTTGCCAAGAGGTAGCTCCCAACGCTAATGAACCGCTGGTTAAATGCTTTGGCACACTGAATATGGCGTCTTCAGCCATAGAAAACACAGTGGGAATAACCGCGAATCCCATAGCAATACCAACTACAAGTGCATTTCGTTGATCAAAGTTAATCCCCATGTCATTTGTGATAAATTGACGGATATCGCCACCAAAAAAATGAATTTCAAGCACGGGTGATAAAGTGAAAGCAATATAAGCAGCTAAAATTAATACCGGAATTAAAATAATAGGGGCCAAGGTTTCAGGCAGCCTCTTTTTCATCTTCTCAGGTAACTTATGCCAGGAAAAAGCAGTCAGTAGGGTTGCCGCAGGTAAAAACACCAATAACAGCACAATAGCCGGTAAATAATTTTCGATTAGTGGTGCTAACCATAATCCAGCTAAAAATCCTAGAATAACCGTAGGTAATGCTTCCATCATTTCAATGGTAGGTTTCACTTTTTTACGTAAAGCAGGTGTCATGAAATATGCGGTATAAATTGCCGAGCTCAATGCGATAGGCACCGCGAAAAGCATGGCATACATTGCCGCTTTTAATGTTCCAAACGATATAGGTACCAATGAAAACTTAGCTTCAAAATCATCAGATCCAGATGATGATTGCCAAATATAATCAGGCTCAGGATAACCTTCATACCAGACTTCTTGCCATAAGGCTTGCCAGGTTACTTCCGGGTGCTCATTTTCAACGGAAAACAGTTGTAAATTTTGTCCCTTCATCATAAGTAAACCATCGGCACGCGGCGCTATAGAAAAGGCTGTGGGCTGAACACCTAATAAATTTCCCCGCCATAAATCTGCTTCACTGGTGGTATAAAAAAGGCCAATTTCTCCAGAGGCAGTAATGGTATAAAAACTTTTACGATATTTTTCAGTAAATATATTTGTTATGGCTTCATTATTACTTACTTCAAAATGACGAATTTGCTTAAATTCACGACCATTATCTGTAGCCACTTCAAACCACTGAGTCACCTCACCTTGACTATTACCAAACAATATTGAGCTGCCACCTGACAATAGTGCCATGCTGGTTAGCTCTTTTGTGGGTAGCTCTTTAGCAGATGAACGCATATTCGTTGTACCCACAGGATTTATCAACGCTTTTAGCGGCACATCATCTTCATCGTCAAGTGAATAAACGAACACCTTATTGCCACTTTGCACAAACGCCATCGCAAGATCAGGTGTAACAAGAATACGGTCCACCTGCTTTTCCTGAAACGATATTTGCTGATATTGAGTTTCATAAGCCGGATCGTAATTAAAATCATCTTCAGCAGTAAAAGTAGTTTTTATTAAGCGGTGATCTTTAGTGAAAGCAACAAATACTGCCAATTCATCATTCATTGCAAAAGCGATATTTTCAATCGGTTCAGCTTGTTCATCAATAACTAAAGACTCTTCACCCAGTGGATAAGTTATTGCGGGAATAATATCTCGTTGGTCACCAATATAGCTGGCCGAAAATTCAGGGGAAATAAGATGAATTCTATTATGGTTATCAATCAATAATTTCTTATCTGATCCATCAACCAATAATTTCAATTTAGTATTATCTACATCATCTAAAAGTAAAGCCTGACTCAGTACTTTACTGCCGACATCTCTGAAGTCACTTTCTTCAATTTGATAAAAGTTAATCAGCCCTTGACCGTCAATGAAATAAGCCAGCTCTTTCAACTCATCGATGCCAATAGAAAACACTTTCGCCGAGAGCTCTGTCTCAATACTTTGAATAGGTTCTATCTCTGCGGAAGCGAATATTGGTTTAATAACATAGAGAAGATATAAAAAAATCAGCACCAGAGTAAACAGTACGCTGATACCACCCAAGGTGATCAACCACTGAGCCAACTTATTTTTGAACTGGCGTTTGTTTGCATATCGTCCGCTCTTGTATATGGACTTAGATACTATTGACTTAGATGCTATTGACGTAGCTGCCACACAACTTACCTTAAAGTATAAATTAATTGTCAGAATTAATTATAAGTCAGTTGTATGACACTTTTGTGACAGCTGAGAAATTAAATGAGGTTATACCCAAACAACTTGGGTAAACAAATTATTACCTCAAAAAGAATTTGTATACCAGTTTATGAACCAACTTACCATAAGGTGGAAACACCAATACAGACGAATTAAACTTTCCTTTAACCAGTACAGATTTAGCTTTTGAAAAAGTTAAAAAGCCTTCCCGGCCATGATATTGCCCCATACCTGACGGGCCAATCCCACCAAATGGCATGTCATCTTGAGCCACTTGCAATGTGGCATCATTAATACACATACCACCAGCATGTGTTTGTTCCATCACCTTTTTCTGCACATTTTTGTCATGACTACACAAATACAAAGCCAATGGTCTGGGTCTGGCATTAATATATTCAATCGCATCACTTAATTTTTTATAACTGACAATCGCCAAAATAGGGCCAAAAATTTCATCCTGCATTAACAACATATCATCACTGACCTGGCTAACAAGCGTTAATGGAATCTTACGCTGTTGATTATTGAGTTTTTCATCAGTATCCGTGACAACCGAAATTTTCGCCCCTTTATCTTTAGCGTCAGTTAACCACATTTGCAAACGTTCAAATTGTGCATCATTGATGATGCTTGTGTAGTCTGGATTATTTGCAATGCCAGAATACATCTTTTTAAATTGTTTAATACAGGTTTGTTCAAGTTCTTCAATTCTGTGCTCAGGACAAAGTATATAATCAGGCGCAACACACGTTTGTCCTGCATTTAACGTTTTTCCTAATATAAAACGTGAAACTGCATCTTTCATATCGATATTATCATCAATAATAGTCGGCGATTTACCCCCTAACTCCAGCGTTACCGGGGTAAGATTTTTTGCCGCTGCCGCCATAACCAATTTACCAACGCGGGTAGAACCAGTGAACAGCAGATGATCATAAGCCTGCTGTGAAAAATGAGCAGAAACTGAAGGACCACCATCAAAAACAGCAACTTTATCTGTACCAAAACAATCATTAATCAACTGAATGAGTACTTTATTTGTTGCTGGTGTGAATTCTGACATTTTAATCATTACCCTATTTCCTGCCGCCAATGCAGTACTCAGGGGTCCTAATGCAAGAAATACCGGGTAATTCCAGGGAGTAATAATACCAACCACGCCCAATGGCTGATACATTACAAACCCTTTCGCAGGCTGAAACAAAACACCGACATGTCTTTTAGACGGTTTCATCCATTTTTTTATACGTTTAATCGCATAATTAATACCCATAATGGTCGGTAAAATATCAGCAATTTTAGTATCGTCATGTGATCGAAAACCATAATCTTCAGACATTGCCAGAACTATTTCTTTTTCTTTGGATAATATTGCTGCCTTTAATAACTTCAAATCATTAATTCTTTCTTGCGCACTTAAATAAGGCGAATCAGCAAAAGCTTGTTGCTGAATTTGAAAGGTTTTATCAATAATGGCTACTTGTTCAAGATCATAAGCTGGAGTATATAAATTATTAGCCATGAAAGTCCTCTGAATTAATGAATTTAAAGATCCATCATATTCTAATACTTGATAATAAGAAACTGGTTGGAATGATTACAGATCGGAATTTATATAAACATTTAAGCCAGGCAATAGGCACGAAATGATATTTACTCAGTTAAAATTTTAGATATTTGTGGTTAAGTAAGTAAATGCGTTACTAAACAAACAGTTAAAAAATATAGAAGAATAAAAGCTAAAGAAATAAAATTCACTATATTTATCTCTACATCAATTAAAAGATGTAGATAAAACAATTAATTATATGCCTACAAATTCTTCAATATGAAGACGGCATAATCACTAAATTAAGTACCCACAAACAAAAAGCAACCAGTAAATAATCCAGCAAACTTTCGGTTTTATGATGAATATTCTTTGACGATAGCTTATTCAAATAATGAATGTTGTGCTCAGCTTTATCTTTAAGCTTGTGCGTTGTTGGTTCTTGTATTAAATGACCATGAAGATTATCCAATTTACTGTGGTTATCCGTTTTCAAATCTGCATGTAAAATGTTAATTGTAACTGCTGAAAAATGAATGCTGTATGGCAGTAACATGTGCATAATTAGGAAAAATATCGATAAAGTAGTAGCTATTTTTTTAGAGCTTTGTCTAACACCTGCTGGGACTTCACCACTTTTTTTACAGGCATCGAGTATAAAATACAGCAACCAAATCCATGAACATTTCCAATGTAACTATCTCCCTAAACGTTATAAGTAATAATTAAATGTAATTATATTTTCAACAAAATTGAGCGTATAACTATCGTAGACAATAGAACTTTTCCCTTTTGCTAAAATTAGGCGGCATAGTAGGCATAGTAAGCATAGATAGTGCACTTCTATTTAAAACAGGGCTAAAATTTGGGATCAGTTATTATATGGGAAACCAATGGAATATAACTTTACACTTTACACCATACACATTCGTGTGTATTACATTTCAAATGGGATAAAGGTGGTTTAGTGAAATAGAGATAATTGATAGGTATTCTTAAGAAAAGTGGCTGTGAATTTGTTAGGCATGGCAAAGGTGACCATCAGATATGGTATTCACCGATTACAGGAAAGAAATTTACCGTTGCACACCCTAAAAAACAAATCCCAATCGGAACATTAAGAAGCATAACAAGAGACGCAGGAATTTAGCCTTTTCTATTTCGACAATATAACCAAACAATAAAGGTCTTAATATGTTATGTATGATTGGTATAGACAAACCAACGACCGACGAACAGGCATTTGGAGCAGTCGTTCCTGTATTCTCTGATTTAAGTTATGGCTGTCATTCAGCAGCAGATAAAGAAGCCGCTATTTTAAAAAACGTCAAAACAGCTATTTTAAAAATGGCTGAAGAATTATTTAATGATAGACGACTACTAAGTGAATTAGATCAAGGCTATAAAGATTACAGCAACGAATATCCAGAGTTCGAACGTTGGGTAGCATTAGAGGCAAATATCGAAACATTTAAGCCTGTTCAGCATCGATTGAATATCACTCTACCTAAACCTCAACTCATTAGAATTGATGATCTTGTATCTTCCCACAAAGAATATAAAGATCGTTCTGATTTTTTATCTATTGCTGCCAGTAAGTTTATGCAATCCAATTGATTTTTAATGAACAAATGCATTACAGCTTAAAGGTAGCGGACTAACTAACTAACTAACTAACTAACTATAAATTAACTGAGTAGTATAATGAGTATTTCAAATTTCATGTCGAACAAATTAATTTCCCTTGAATTAGACGATGACCTGAATAAAGTGAAAGCAACTTTTGACAGTAAAAAAATCCATCATATTTTGATACTTGATAATAAGAAACTGGTGGGAGTGATTACAGATCGGGATTTATATAAACATTTAAGCCCGGCAATAGGTACGAACAAAGAGACTTTTAATGATTCACTGCTGTTGCAAAAAAAAGTTCATCTGATCATGTCGAGAAATTTGATCACAGCTGAGGCAGACATTTCTTTAAATGAAGCTGTTTTAATTATTCACGATAACAATATTTCTTGCTTACCTATAGTTGATAAAAAAGCTCATCCTATCGGGATTATTACCTGGCGTGATATTCTAAAATTATTAGCCATAAAATATAGAAAGAAATTGCAACAAAAGTAATTGCTGTACGAAAAATCCGAGCTAAATTCCAAAACTTTAACGTTAGTTGTCACTCCAATAGCAAGTAACCTGTTAGAGTGACCGCTAGCTATCGTATACTTCCCGCACACGCACAAAGCAATTTAAAGCAGTAAATTAGCAAAAACTTAATTAATAACCTAAGCTTAAAACACTTTCAAAAAACTTCATAAAAATAAAACTGTTAACATGAGAGGCTGTAGATGTTATGGACGACCCAACACAAATAGTACCCAAATTTTTACATAAACAAATAAACGCCTATAAAATCAGTCTAACCTTAGTGTTTATCTGGCTCATCAGCTATACGCTGTATCAAAGTCTGCGCGATACAAACATCGATGAATTATTTACCCTGCATATTATAGAATTGCCAACTCAAAGTGGCAATATTTCTCAAAGAGTCAAGTGTAAAGAACCATGCCTCACAACTACTCCCGCAGCTATTACTTTCTCCACATTAAGTATGAAATTCTCTATTAACGATTTTGTACTACATCAAATATTAAATGATAATGAAATTGAAGAGTTCGAGGAAAACATTAACAATAAATACAATGAAGATACCGAGTTACTATTACAGGCAAAATCTACAGCAATAGACTCAATACTGTCATTATCAAAAAGGCGTGCTGAAGGTTCAAATTTTGAGATGTATACAAAACAATCTCTTGTTCAGTATGACAGCGACAATGCAAAATTAATTTTCAACCTGGATCATGTTAAAAATCTCATAGAAACTTATGATAATTGGTCAGATGACAATGCTATAAAAGAACGTGATGTAACACTTTCGTTAATCTTTCAATATAACCAAATGAAACAGAGTTTCATAAACGAGTTAAAACGTAACGTTAAGGGGTTTAAGCCTGATATATCATTTTCCTGGTTATATCATGACAATGATCTTGGTTGGCTTATCGAACTTGTTTTCTGGTCTGTTGCCGGCTTACTTTGTAATACCGTCATTATGTTAAATTTAGCATTGACTTCTAAACAATATTCACCCGCACAGTTTTTTCTATTCATTCCCCAACTATTTATTGCTCCCATTTTATCCGTTGCTATATTGGCATTAGTTGCAGGTGGAATAACAGATTCGGGCATTGAGTTAGCTAATCTATCGCAATTTTTAATATTTTCATTTTTATTAGGATTCAACGTAGAAAATCTAACGATGGTAATTCGTGAAATATCTAATAATTTGTTTCGCAATATGGTTAATTTCAAAGATAGAGGGAAGCCCCAAACTCCCCCTGATAATCAGAGTGATTCCAGGGAACAAGAACCAACAAATATCATTGATAAATATCAACGTAATGCTGAAATAAATACAAGCGATAGTGTAACAACCATACTTGCTGACGAAAAATCAAAAACTGGTAAGGATGTCTGATGATTCTAAACATCAAGAATCGTCAATTAATAATATTGATAATTTTATCTAGTTTAATTGGTTGTTCAGCAAGAAATGATGCTGAGAAACTTGTTAATGAAATGGTTGAAACTAATCAGGAATACCGACCTTATTTAGTTAGCGTGAAGCAAGCTTACAGTAAGGAATTGAACCTCATTAAGAGGTTAGTTGATGATCAACAATCAACAATAAAAGAAGCGGGTAAGTTTCTTCAGCAAAGCTCGGCATCAAGAGCTAAAACCCAATATCTACTTGCTAACTCTCAAGTGGAACTGTCCTACTTTACTACGCTCAATACTATTAATTTATATTTAACTGATTTTCAAGTGGAATTGAATGCAAAGGTCGAGGAAAGCCTAAACACATTGAAGCAAGAAGTAATAAAGTTTGAAAGCAAAGCACAAAGCGCCAAAATAAAAATGAATAACCACCCACATGACAATGTATTGAAACAAAAATACAGTGAAGCAGCTGCAAAATATTTCAGTCGCCTTATACGTTTTAACAAAATAGAAAAAGAGTGCCTGCAAACCATCACGCTGCAAGTTAAAAAATTATTAGATGAATATCAAACAAAACTCATGTTCACAAAACATAAATATAATGGCGCTCTGGAGCAAGCCTACACCACATATAATTCATCATTAACTAACGCAATAACAGAGGCTGTAACTGAAACTTCAATTGAGAGTACAATTAAGAGTACAAACCCATCACTTGCTGATTACCAAGGACTAACTGCGCACTTTGATAACTTAACGATTTATCAGGAATTAAATAGTGATGCAGCAAAATCCTTAAAAAATTATTTTTATATCACCGGATTCGGAGCCGAATCATTACTTGCTGATGCATTAAAAACCTTCGGTAAATCTTCAGTTTCGCAATTATTTAATCCTGAACCATTCGACACAAATCTGTTTGACATTAAAAATGATGGTAAAGCCTTATTGAAAGCAGTAATTGGCAATATTCCCGACAATTTTGACAAATTAAAAGACACCGCTAAAAAGTCTTTTGAAGAAATTACAGACGATTTTCTAAAGAATGGAAAAAGTATGCTAAATAATTCCCTTGCTAAAACAATTAAAAAATTTATTTAATTGGAGAATAAAATGGACAGCAACCCTGATATTACCGATGATTTTCTGGATAAAAAATGGCGCGAGCTTGAGGGAAAAGTTGAAACAGCAACCAAAGAAATCATTTCTGTCGAATTTAATAATTTAAAAGCAGAGCTTGCCCAAATAGCGGCAAAATTTGAAAATGGCAATTATGGTCAAGCCTTACAAACATCGTTAGAAAAATTAAAATCAGAAAGTGCTGACCAGCTCAAAGTATTGAATAAAAAACAACAGCAAACGCGTATGTTGATGAATGAACTACAAGTAAAAATAGATAACATCAATGACGAAAATTTAAAAAAAGCATTTAGTAGCTTAAAAAATAGTGTTGACCAAACCGATGAAAAGTTAACTGCTATCAGCACGTCAGTACTCAATTATTCCGATAAAGCTGGAAAGATCATTACCAATACCTTAATGAAATCAGTTATTGGTGCGGTGCCATAAAGTTTAAGTATTCAATTTTGTTAGCGCAGACCAATAGAAATATCAACAGGACTTATTTCATTTAAAATAAGTCCTGTGTTATAAAAATTTATTAAATGTATCTTAACTTTCTAATATTTTAACTTTCTAATATTTTAGCTTTCTAAATAGAATGATAGAAAACCATTGCTATGGCAGAAGGACAAATGAACTTGGTATACAAAGGCCATATTTTCCAGAACAGACTATGCTCAACAGTATAATTACCTTGCTTTATCTCATTTAATAAATCATTTCGCTGCCATATCCAACCAACAAAAACACAACACAACATTGCAATAATTGGTTGACCGTATTGAGTTGATATCATTGCCACCAAATCCAACATAAATTCAATATTTAAAACAATAATGCTACTTAAGACAAAAATACCAAGTCCAATTAAGGTTGTTGCTTTTTCTCTGGCCATAGCATGTCGTTCAACAACATACGAAACAGGGCCTTCAAGCATAGAGATTGAAGAAGTCAGTGCCGCAATAGACATTAGTACAAAAAATGCAAAACCAACAAACAGACCAACAGCTCCCATTCCTTCGAATAATGACGGTAATACTGTAAATACCAGGCTTGATCCTGAAATCAAACTGCCATCTTCGGCAAAAATTGCAACGCCTTGTGCTTGAGCCACATACATAGATGGAATGATCAGCAAACCAGCTAGAAAAGCGATTGACACATCAATCAGGGTTACTTGTGCACCTAATGTCACCAAATTTTCACTTTTAGCAATGTAAGAGCCATAAATAACCATAACACTGGTGCCTAATGACAATGAAAAAAATGCTTGCCCTAAAGCACTGATCAACAACTCTGGCTCTAAAACTCTCGATATATCAGGATTCAAATAAGCATTTAGGCCTTCAGTGGCACCATCTAAAGTCATCACATAAATAATGAGCAAAATCAGCAAGCCAATTAATAATGGCATCAAACGTTTCGACCATTTTTCAATACCCTGCTCGACGCCACTACGGATAATTGAAACAGTCAGTACCATAAATATCGAAGTAAATAATAAATTACGAACTAACGATTGTGAGATAAGCCAGTCAGCACTGCCATCAAGACCTGCAAATCTGGCAACAGGCTCTATTGCGTACGACATCATCCAACCCGCAAGAATGCCATAAAAGCTTAAAATAAGCGCTGCACAAATAATACCGCCAAAACCAACGAAAAACGCAAAACGTTTTTGCCAAAGTGTACGGGACATTTTTTGTAAAGAAGTCACCGCGTTTGCCTGACCATAACGACCAATTAGCAACTCAGCCATAAAAGCAGGATAAGCAAGACAAAAAGCTAAAATAAGATAAACAAGTACAAAAGCAGCACCACCATTACTTGCGGTCTGGGTTGGAAATCCCCAAATATTGCCCAAACCTACAGCAGATCCCGCCGCCGCCATTATAAAACCTAACCGAGAACTAAACCCACTTCTAGCAACACTCATGCATTTTCATCTTTATTATTATTTAATGCGCTCTAATCTACTTAATGTCGCGACAAAAAAATAGAGTAAAACATATAGTTTTAACAATATTTTAGATACTAAACTTACCGAACGTGTAAAGTAATGGTTACTAATGGAGCTAATCCAAATGAAATAGTAAATAAAATCAACTGGCTATAACGATTTTTAAAGGAGGGTATTTGATGTGGTGTAACATATTAGATGAAATAACATTGGCTATGTCCCAGTTAACTGTGTCTGTAATAGTTGTAGGATGGGTTAACCAGCGGCGTAACCCATAATATTTGGTAACCACTCAGCCGTTAACCACCTGATAAATCTTGGTTTTGATGGGTTACGCCTGCGCCTGACCCATCCTACGCGGTAAAATTTTGATTTTATAAAAGTTAAGTTGGTTTTAGCTAATAAGCATTATAAAACAATTTATTATAGTTTCAGCAACACTTAACTGGGACATAGCCAGTAACATTGCAATGATGGGCGACACTTTTGTCTCACCCATCATATTATATGAACTGTTTTCAATAATGAATCATTAAGGGTATATTTAAGATGAAATTAAACCCTGTCAGATTAAAGACGTATTAATCTCTGAAATTATTAAATTGAAAAGACTGTTCTAAATCGGCTTCACGAATTAACTGCATTACCGCTTGTAAATCGTCACGTTTCTTTCCTGTCACGCGAACTTGCTCACCTTGAATACTTGCCTGTACTTTTAACTTGGCATCTTTGATCAATTTAACGATTTTTTTAGCAACCGGCTGCTCAATTCCTTCAGCAAAAGTTACCTGCTGACTAAAAGTTTTACCTGTATGCACGGCATTGCCAATCGTCATTGCTTTGGCATCAATTTTACGCTTTGCTAACTGAGTGCGCAAAATATCCTGCATCTGAGTTAATTGAAAATCAGCCTCAGCCTTTACTGTAATAGCTGGTGACTTCCATTCAAAACTCGCATCTACTCCGCGAAAATCAAAGCGGGTCGTCAATTCACGACTCGCATTTTGGATGGCGTTTCTTACTTCTTCCAAATCAGTTTCTGACACAATATCTAATGAAGGCATATCTAATTTCTCAAGCTAATGTAAATTATCATTAATACCCAAGTAGTTGGATATATATTCTAGAGAATATAATAACAAAGCAATCTATCAATACCAAGAAAGTAATGGCATCAATTAAAACTCTTACGATAATTACTCTCATCCAACTTATCTAACGAATTTATTTAACTAATTTTCTAACTAAACAACACGGAAAATATAACAATTTTACAACAATGGCATATCAAAACAATCACGTGTTATAATTATATAAATTTTTTACTGTTTAATTCCACTTAATGAAAAGACATCAACATTTACTATTTCTGCTATTGTTCCTTATGTGTTTCATCGCACTATTTATTTTTGATGATGTCAGAAATCTTTTATTTATACATACCAAATTCGACACTATTGGTCATATTATCGGCTTTTTTTGTTTAACATGGCTCCTGCATAGCCTGTTGAAATTCCCGTTGTTCAAAATAGGGATCTGTTTAATTTTTTATGGTGCGTTGAGTGAACTAGGCCAATATTACTTAGGTTTCAGAAATGGCGATTTCAAGGATTTTATTGCAGATATTATTGGTATATTGTTTTTCGTCTTACTAAAATGCTTAAATGTTGTCTACAGCAACACTTTCTACGACAAAACAGCTTTAAACAAAAAAGATGGTGATTCGAAATTGTGATCAGCCAACAAAGCTACATAAGTAACATAAGTAACATAAGTAACATAAGTAATGAATAAAAATATTAATAACTACAATGAGAAAGACAATATTGTCATTGTTGGTCAAGGTGCCATCGGCCTACTTTGGTACAAACATGTTAAAAAAAACTGTCACAGCTCAGCTAACGTATCTTTGTTGACCTCAGCAAAAAAACATCAAAACCAATCAGCATTTACTTATACAAGTTTTAGCAATGTAACTGAAAATATAAAAATTAATCACACAAGTGAACAAGATTTAAAGTGTGCTAATATCATAATGTTATGTGTTAAATCTTACCAGATTAGAAGCGCCATCGATAATATTTCCTTATCAATCCAACCACAATCTCAACTTGTCCTGTGCCACAACGGCATGGGCACACTGGCAGAACTACCTGAAAAAATAAAACAAGAGCATTCAATATATACCTTATTAATTACCCACGGCTGCCGAAAAATTGAAACCTGGCATATAAAACATACGGGGATAGGACAATGTGACTTAGGTTTATTGGTGGATAAAATAAATAACCCTCAAGTTCATGCTCATGCTAAAACTAAAACTCACAATAATAGTCGCTTGAAAAACTTACTTAACAGCGCCATGCCCAAGGTACTTTTTCATGAAAACATTATGGAAAAACAATGGATAAAGCTAGCAATCAATTGTGTTATAAACCCAATAACGGCACTTAACAATATTGATAATGGTGAGGTACTTGCTGACAAATATTCATCTGATATAGAGAAAATATTAAGGGAAATAATAACAGTTGCCACAGCTTGCGGGATTAATTTAATTTATGATGAACTGATTGTGCTGGTAAAAACAGTAGCCAAAAACACCGGAAAAAATTGCTCATCAATGCGCAGTGACATTTTAAATAAGCAAAAAACTGAAGTGGATTATATCAATGGTTATATTCACAAATTAGGGCTGGAATTTAATATTGCCACTCCTGAAAACTCCAACTTGTGGCAACAAATATCTGCGCTTCATCCTGCTTAAATGTTCCGGTAATTGATGGGTTACGCCTGAGACCAACCCATCTTGTAAAATCCACAAAACTACAAAACCACAAAACTGAGCAGATCTAAATTAAGGACGGTAAACTTTTACATTTTTAAAACCGTTATCAATTAAATATAACGCTTGAAGTTTGCTCATCACGCCATGATCACAGTAAAGTAAATAATCTTTACTCATGTCTAAATCGCCAAATTGAGTAACCAACTTATAAAATGGAATATGTTTAACTTCTACGTTATCAAGCTCTAATGGCTTATTTTCTTCTTCTTCCGGGCTACGAATATCAACAATAACTGCGTTATCGCCAATTTGCTCAACCATATCTACCGCTTTTATTTCTTCTTCTGTTTCTTTACCAATATCGCGAATATCAAAAACACGGGTTTGTGAAACAACCTTGTCTAAAATATCAAAATCAAAATTACCTTCTTCTTTTTCTATTTTAGATAAAACAGCTTTCACGGTAGGTTTTTTAGAAATAACACCACAATATTCGGGGATGGTTTTAGCAAAATCTTCTGTGCCAATCTTACGGGCAATATCAATTATATCTTGCTTATCATAAGCAACTAAAGGTCTTAAAATTAAAGTCTCGGTAACTCTGTTGATCACATTGAGGTTAGTTAAGGTTTGACTGGAAACTTGCCCTAAACTTTCACCAGTGACCAAAGCTTGAATGTTACCTTTAGCGGCAATAGTAGACGCAGCCCGCATCATCATACGTTTTAAAACTACCCCCATCTGACCATTTTCAACTTTCTCTAATATCTCAGCAACAACGGGTTCAAAATCAACGGCAAAAAACTTAATACGATGAGAAGCGCCAAATTTATTCCATAAATAATAACTAACTTGCTTAACACCAACTTCATGGGCAGAGCCACCCAAATTAAAAAAACAATAATGAGTACGCGCACCCTTTTTAATCATCTGATAACTGGCAACGCCAGAGTCAAAGCCGCCAGACATTAGTGACAGCACGTCTTCTTGAGTTGCTATCGGAAAACCGCCTAAACCTTTATGACGTTCATTGACAATAAAAAGATTGTCATTTTTGATTTCCAGACGAACAGTCACATCCGGTTTGCTTAGCTTCACTTTCGCGCTTTCAACATTTTGGTTTAAACCACCACCAACATACTGTTCAACTTTTAAAGAATTAAAGTCATGATTTCCTGTACGTTTAACTCGTACACAAAAAGTTTTATTTTCAATGTTTTTAGCATGAACCGCTAATGTCTTTTCGAAAATATCATGCACATCGGTAAAATCGGTTTGCTGCACTTCCAGGAACATCGGCACACCCGGAATACATTTTAGTGCATCAATTAGCAATAAACGATTTTCTGGGCTGTCATTTTTTGTATTAACTTCAATATTGTCCCAATTAAGGCGAGTCGTTACTTGCTCATCAACACGACGTAAGACGTTTTTAATATTTGACTCTAGTATTTTAGTAAAACGTTTACGAACAGGACGGCTCTTGATCGTAATTTCAGCCTGTAACTTAACAATGAATTTCATTAACAATAACACCACAAAAAATAATGGCGCGAATTATACACGAAAAATAGAAAAGAGATATATATACCCGTAATCATTCAAGATGCAGGTTTTGAAGCGTTTTAAAAGATTATCTACTGCGTTGCTTTCAATCCCAATAGCCAGCTATTGCTCAATCAAGCGCCTTTTAGATAAGCTTTTAAATTCACCTCAAATTCCTGCATCTTGAATGACCACGGGTATAGACAAAATATATAGTGTCCCGGAAGGACACTATATGGACAAACAAATTAAAAGCTTGAGTATACCTAATCCAGAACACTGATAGGATCAGTTTCTTTTGCCTTACCTTGATTAATTGAAATTTCTACACGACGATTCCGACGTCGATTCAGTGCATTGTTGTTAGGCACCAGCGGACGCGTATCAGCATGACCAACAACCAATATTCTGGAAGGGTCCAAATCTTCTACCTTCGTTAGGATATGAGTTATCGCCACGGCCCTTTTACTGGATAAATCCCAATTCGAGGCATAAATTTCATTCGAAATCCCTTGATTATCAGTATGACCTGACACCATAATTTCACCGGGAATGGTAACAAGTAACTCGCCAATTTCACGGATAATAGGTTTAAATTGCGGTTGTAAAAATGCAGAGCCCGCAGGAAAAGAACCATTTTCACGAATACGGATCACTATTTGCTGCCCTAAAGACTCTAACTCAATTGCGCCATCTTGTATTTGTTGTTCTAATTGTTGCGCTATTTTCTTAACTAACTCATCCATTCGATCTTGTTCGGCTTGTTCCAGTGCATCATTAGCTGCTTGCGTCATTTGCTCTGTTCGCAAATCATCAGTGCTTTGAGATTGCCCGCCACGTTCTTCGCCTCTTTGATCTTGACGACCACCAGACGAAGTTTCATCACCCGCTTGAAATTCCAACGTTTGCTGAGTCATTTCAGTGGTTTGCTGCTCAATAACTTGAATAGGAGTAGGATCAGGTTTACCGGGACGGAATTCTTGCGCAATAATACTGGTGCCTTTTGGAATATCTTTTACTTCAATTTTATTTTGCACGCCAAATGCAAACTTCATTGAACCTGCTATTTGCTTAAACTTTAAAACATCCATTTCAGAAAAAGATAACAACAAAACAAAAAAACACATTAATAAAGACATTAAATCAGCAAAAGTTCCCATCCACGCAGGCAAACCAGGACGGGGACATTTACATTTATCTAACATATCAGACATGACTTACTCCCCTTAGTCATCCATAGTATTGACTGAGCGTTTACCTTCAGCGAGATAGTTTTTTAATAACCCCTCAATAACTCTTGGATTTTGACCATCTTGAATACCTAACACAGCATCCAATATAAGTTGTTGATTCATTTTCTCTTCAGCTACACGCAGCTTTAATTTATTTGATAACGGTATCGCAATAACATTAGCCAAAAAAGCACCGTAAAGCGTTGTTAACAAGGCTACAGCCATTGCAGGACCAATTGATTTTGGATCATCCATATTTGACAACATCGCTACAAGACCGATAAGCGTACCTATCATTCCCATTGCAGGAGCAACCTCTCCCAAAGCCATCAACATACCTATACCGGTTTCATGCCTTTGTGTTGTTAATGAAATATCTTTTTGCAATGTTACCCTGACCACGTCTGCATCATGGCCATCTACCAACATATCGACACCTTTTTGCATAAATGAATTTGAAATTTCTGCTTCTTCAAGCGCTAAAAAACCACCTTTGCGGGCTGCGTCAGCCATATCAACCGCTTTTTCGATTAATTCTTCCGGCCTTTCTAACTTAAATAAAAATGCTTTCCCAATAATTTTACCAATACCAAAAAACTGCCCTAAGTTATAATTGGACAAAACAACAAATAAAGAGCCACCAAAAACAATGATAATAGACTGAGTATCGACAAACATCCCGATGTCACCAGATAATATCATTGCAGCAATGAGTAATCCGATAGCCCCTAACACGCCGACTATTGTAGCTAAATCCACAAAAAACTCCCGTTAACATATGCAGTACCTAATGATAATACATTAAATTATAAGATACGCGAATAGTATAATTTATCCTATCCTTATATTATCGCCCAGCCACTCAATTACTTAACCCTGAAATAAAACTATTTTTTCCACCTTAGCCAATTGACCCCAGCGTCTAGCTAAGGTAAGTTTGCGGCTAGGTAATTCATCTGAACTGCGACAAACCCATGGCCAAGAAAAAAATAGAGAATTTAAGCTTTGAAGAATCATTGACTGAATTAGAAAATATAGTTCAAAACCTGGAACAGGGAGAACTAAGTTTAGAAGAGTCTATGACCTTGTTTGAACGAGGGTTAAACCTCAGTCAAAGTAGTCAGGTTAAACTGCAGGATGCAGAACAGAAAATTAAAATATTGCTTGAAAAAAATGGTGAAATGCAGCTGGAAAACTTTCAATTATCCCAGAGTTCTGATTCGTGAATAAACTTGAAAATTTAGCTCAATATCAAATACGTATTAATCAGTTGCTGGCTAATAAACTGGCTCAGCTCCCGGTGAACGATACAAAGCTTTTAGAAGCTATGCAGTACGGATTGCTGATTGGCGGCAAACGTATGCGCCCGTATTTAGCCTATATTACCGGTGAGATGCTTGAACTGGATATGAATGATATAGATGGTATCGCTGCTGCTTTAGAATGTATTCACGCTTATTCTTTACTACACGATGATTTACCTGCTATGGATAACGACGACCTTCGACGGGGAAAACCGACTTGTCACAAAGCATTTAACGAGGCAACGGCAATATTAGCGGGTGATAGCTTGCAAACTCTGGCATTTGATATTTTGGCTCATCATAATTTTTCTGCCGGGATTGAAAATAAACGCATTACATTGATTAAACATTTAGTGAATGCATCGGGTTATCAAGGTATGTGTGGTGGACAAGCGCTTGATTTATCGGCAACGAACCAATCAATATCATTAACACAATTAGAGAAGCTGCACTCACTGAAAACTGGCGCTTTATTACAAGCCTGCGTACTCATGGCAGCTGAATGCAGTAATAAAATAACATCAGACGAAAAACAAAAACTTAACCAATACGCAAAAGCAATTGGTTTAGCTTATCAAGTAAGGGATGACATTATTGATATTACTTCCAGTGATGATGAATTAGGAAAACCAGCAGGTTCAGATATAACAGCTAATAAAAGTACCTACCCTGCACTGCTTGGTTTACATGGTGCGCGGAAAAAAACGGAAAACTTATACCAACAAGCACTTCAAGCTTTGTCTAGTTTGCCCTACAATACACAAAACTTATCAGACTTTGCGTCTTTTATTGTACATCGCACTAGTTAATTAACAATTTTTGTCTATCATTTAGTGCTTGAATACCAGATTAACAACCCAGAAGTTACGCTAATAATAATTATGACCATAAACCTTGCTGATTACCCATTACTATCCAAAATTGATACGCCGCATGATTTGCGAAAATTAACTAAAGATCAATTACCTCAAGCCAGTAACGAATTACGTAACTTTTTATTGAATTCGGTGAGCATGAGCAGTGGTCATTTCGCATCAGGATTAGGCACAATAGAATTAACGGTTGCCTTGCACTACGTTTACAATACCCCGTTTGATCAGTTAATTTGGGATGTTGGGCATCAAGCCTATCCCCATAAAATATTAACGGGTCGTCGGGATCAACTTAATACGATACGACAAAAGGATGGTTTACATCCTTTCCCCTGGCGTGAAGAAAGCGAATATGACGTTTTAAGTGTTGGTCATTCAAGCACCTCAATTTCTGCCGCATTAGGCATGGCTGTTGCAGCCCAGAAACAGGGTAACAACAAAAAAGTTGTCGCTGTTATTGGTGACGGCGCAATGACCGCAGGCATGGCCTTTGAAGCGCTTAATCATGCTGGTGATATTAAAAGTGATATGTTAGTTATATTGAATGATAACGAAATGTCGATTTCAGAAAATGTCGGCGCATTAAATAATCATTTTGCCAAAATGCTCTCTGGTAGCTTATACACAGGCCTGAAAGAAAGCAGTAAACGTATTCTTAACAACCTTCCTCCAATTAAAGAACTAGCCAGCCGCGCTGAAGAACATATAAAAGGTATGGTAGTACCTAGTACTTTTTTCGAAGAGCTGGGGTTTAATTACATTGGTCCTATTGATGGACATGATGTTAAAAGCCTGGTTGATACTATTGGAAATATGCGTAACTTAAAAGGTCCGCAAATACTCCACGTCATCACTAAAAAAGGTAAAGGATATCACGCAGCCGAACAAGACCCGATCAAATACCATGCGGTCCCTAAATTTAATCCTGCAGATAAAAATTTACCAAAAGCCAAACCAAGTTTACCCACATATTCACAAATTTTCGGTAACTGGCTTTGTAAAATAGCGGAGGTCGATAATGCCTTAATGGCAATAACACCAGCCATGCGTGAAGGCTCTGGCATGGTTGAATTCAGTCAACGTTTTCCTGATCAGTATTTTGACGTCGCAATTGCTGAACAACATGCAATAACTTATGCTGCGGGCCTTGCAATTGGCGGTTATAATCCAGTAGTCGCTATATACTCAAGCTTTTTACAACGCGGCTACGATCAATTAATTCATGATGTTGCCATTCAAAATTTACCTATATTATTTGCTATTGACCGAGCTGGTGTTGTAGGTGCTGATGGTTCAACTCATCAAGGTACATTTGATTTAAGTTTTTTACGATGCATACCAAACATGATAATAATGGCACCGTCAGATGAACGTGAATGCCAGCTAATGTTAAATACCGGCTATCAACTAAAACGTCCGGCAGCGGTACGTTACCCTCGTGGTAGCGGTACAGGTGTTGATTTACCTGACATCAACGAAACAATAGCATTAGGTAAAGCGCGGGTTATCAATCAAGCTACTAATAAAGAGCAAAACATCGCACTATTGAGTTTTGGTACTTTACTGACCGAAACAAAAAAAGCGGCTAAAGCCCTTAATGCCACAATTGTCGATATGCGGTTTGTTAAACCTTTAGACGAAAGTTTAATTACAGAGCTTATACAAACTCATCAAACCATTGTAACCGTTGAAGATAACGTTATTGCTGGTGGTGCAGGCTCTGCAGTAAATGAATTTATTTTAAGCAAAGCAATTGCCGTTAAAATTCTGAATATTGGTATACCGGATACTTTTATTAAACATGGTACTCAAACAGAAATACATCAAGAACTGGGGCTGGACTGTGAAGGTATCGTTACAAAAATAAACGAATTCCTGAATCTATAAATATTAACGGAGTTCAGCCTTTAAAATATCGTCATGATCTTATTAGTAAAATCTACATATTTAGATTCGCTTTTTATTGACTATAGGGTTAGGCTTTTAATGATTATACCGATTGGATTAAATAAGTTGACACAATTAAGTTAGGGTAAGTTAGGGTAAGTTTTCAAGAGCAAGGCACTCGATTGAGCAATAGCTGGCTATTGGGATTGAGAGTAACGCAGCTGTTGGCAATTTAACCTGCTTAAAATGACAAGTTATTTAATCCAATTGGTATTACTGTTAAACTTTAAATAGTTAGGTTTAGACAAAAACAAAGGAATATATATGAGAATTTCTGATGATATTCATAATTACTATGAAAAAATGGTCGTTAAACAGTTTACCGAAATGAAACTAGATGATAGTTATGATACTGACTTTATGGCTGATTTAACTTGCGTGGTACTTAACCAGTTACCAACACGTTATATTAGACACGAAGTGGATATGGCCTTTTATTTACCACCATCAGAACGATTCGAAATGGAAACCAAAGTAAATAAAGCAATTAGCAGATCATTAAAATTTATGAAACAACATAAATTGTCATCATAAATTTTCAAATTCAACTTTGATCTGAAGATAAACAGGTTTTTAAATAGATTCACCACCTGTTTATCTCTTACTGATTTTTAATCCTTTCCCGACCAATCTTCCATCATCCTCTAAATTAATTATTACAATTGGTATTAAGTGCTAATATAAATGTTAATGCATTTAAATTGGCAATAGTCAGGTGAGCTGTAATGATAGAAGCATCATTTTATATCGGTCAAATAATATACCATCAAAGATTCAATTATCGGGGTGTTATCATCGGGGTCGATGCAGAATATAATAACAGTGAGCAATGGTACGAAACCATGGCCATCACCAAACCACCCAAAGATAAACCCTGGTACAGCGTGCTGGTCGATAAGTCTATGAATATGACCTACGTAGCCCAACGAAACTTAGGTGCCAGTGAAAACACTTCCCAAATTGAACATCCTTTACTTGGTTCTTACTTTAATAAGTATGATGGCGAACGTTATTTTGTTAAACAGCGGGTTAATTAATAAAAAAGAACAGTAGCTGAATTTTTAACCTTTTCGGTTTACATTATTTTAACTTTGAATTACACTTGATTTACAATGGGTTATTACTTTCATCATAGGTTATTTTCTACATTTTAAATTACCTTATTCTACTAAAAATATTACTCCTAATTTCTTACATAACTCAGATTTGATACGAATATAATAACAAATTTACGTGTAATAATGGCACAGGTGCATCCAATGGTTCAGGAACAGAACATTTTATATCCTTCTTTATTCTGGTTAAAACTCATCGCTCTGATCAGTTTGCTCACTACATCTTCTGAAGTATTATCTACAGAGATCCCAAATAAAAACTTAGAAATAAAGGATCAACCTGTAGCTGTCGAATTGTTCAAAAAAACTACCCGATTAAAAAAAGTCAAACATAAACCCTGGTACACAAAAATGAACTATTTTGTCTCGTTGGAGAAAAAGAGACAAACAATTGCAATCTCTCGAATTCCAGAAAACCTAGAGCTAAACAAAGAGCTATTCAAAGCAAATTACAATCCCGCAATTTTATCGTTTACCGCTGGTGGTAACTTGTTCCCCAAAACGTCTGTACATATGGATCTTACCTTTACTCAATTCACCTTAGAAGGCGTTATTTATGATGCTAACGAAGAATCCGTTTATTATCAGCGTAATAAATCACTGGGGGAAGTATTTGTTGAACATGATTTAGGCAAAGGCATAACTATAGGGTTTGATCTTTACTACGGTGGAGATTTTTATAGAGACGAAGGCGATGATGAAAAATATTACGATCAAGAATTAGGCGGTGGACTTCTGGCCGCCCGCTCATTCAAACTAGGTTCGTCTGACGCCCGGCTGGATTACATTTTTAGCCATCGACGGGTAAATGTTGGTAGTCTCATTGAAGGTAAAATCTCAAATAGTTTCCATAACCTACTTTTTAACCTTTCTCATCAATGGACCTACGAGTTAACCACCATTTTTAGTACTCGATTGTCATATTATCCTGATTTTGATCTATCAAATTATTGGGACGCACGTTATGTAACTTCAATAGCCACTGAAATACGATACAACTTATGGGATACAAATGAAATTTCCTTACGGATTGAACGCATGAATTTTGCCGGCAGCTCTCATATCAACGGCATTTCTCTGAGGTTTGAACATCAATTTGGTGCCAAAAAATCTAAACGCCGCAAACGTCGCCGCAAAGCACCACAATTATTAATTAAGTAATTATACGGAAAATAATGTTATGGAAAGTAATGCTATAAAAAGTAATACATCAAAAACTAGTGCCTCAAAAAATAGTGATACTAATAATTTAAAACTATCTCTTTATGGTGGTGCGGGCATCGGTTTACTTTTTGGTGTGATCATGGGAACCAGCGTAACCCCAACAGTTTCGATCATGTTTGGTACACTCACCACATTACTTGCCGCTATTTTAGGATTAGATGACAAATATTTCAGCAATACCAAAGCCGTAAGAATAGGCTCGTTTGGGTTTGCCTGTGTGTTCGGCGCCTATTTGGGGTTATTTGTTCGCTCGCACGATCTGTTATCACCTTCGCTGATGTCGTTGAAAGAAGAATATCTTGCGCTTGGTTTCAGCGAAGAACAAGCATTGAATTTTATCTCGCAAAAAGCATTCGGCTTGCTTATACAAACCAAAACCACTAATGAACCTTCAGCTTCAGAAGATCCATCCCAAGCAAACTCTCCTGTCACCACTCAATTAGTCATGGCAAATACACCAGTCAGCCAGCAACACAGCAGCGTACTTTTTAGCGCACCCATAGAACTTAGTGGCTGTGATGAGCTGGAATACACCGATAACTCATTACCATTAGACGAAGTGCTGAATAACTTTGAACTAACCGACGGCGTATGGGAAGAACTTGCCAGTGCAGTAACCACAGAAATCGCACCATATAAACAAAAAGCGATACTGTTAACCGTCAAAGAAGCCGTATGCAAAATTGACGAGGTAAAAGAAGAAAGTTGTGATGCATTAACCCCTGAAATAGTTAAAAACAATTATCAAACAGTACTAACAACAATGACAAATTATAACGAAAACTGGCAAACCGTCGCTTCAGCAATCGATTTATCATCTTTACCTGAAGAAGACAAACTGCATTCTCTCAGACTAGCTAACAAAACTTTATGTGGATTTTAATATGGAAATTAAAAAATCATGGAAAAACATATGAATAAAAATAACAACTGGATTTCCTACTTACCATCAGCCGTACTCTCAATAATAATAGTATTAAGCAGCGCAAGAGTTTACGCTGAATTCGATCCAGCAGTATTAAGTCAGTCAACGGTCAGAATACTAATCAAAAACAAACAGGGAGTAACAAGTGCTGCCACCGGATTTTTATGGCAAACCAATACTCAAGTAGTAACTTCGTTACATGTATTAAGTAACGATCCTAATAGTAAAATCATTGTAGAATTTGGCCGAAAAAAGCGCCTGGCAACCGTGAAAGCGGTATTACCTTACGCAGATTTAGTGTTACTTGAAATAAAAAACCCCGTAGCTGAATGGAAGCCGTTGCTTGAATTTAATGCAATAAAACCAAAATATAAAGCCGAAGTATCAGCGCTGGGCTTCAACCAGGGTTCAATCGGCATGAGCACCCGCGAATTAAGGAAAGGCTTTGTAACGCCTGAAATGCTGCAAGTACTTTTACCCCCAGATTCCTTAAAAAATATCCTTCGACACAGTAAATTGAATGTCACACTGCCCATTTATTATTTAGATGGTAGCTTGCTACCGGGATATTCCGGCTCTCCCATTGTCAATAGTCAAGGACAACTCATTGGCATAGGAGATGGTGGCCTGGAAAACGGTGCGTCAAGTGTAAGCTGGGTGATCCCTGCAAGCAATTTAGACGCATTGTTAAAATCAACCACATCACAATTACCTGTATCTCTGGATGCCTACAGTCAAATATTCAGTGTCGACAAACTTACTCCCGGTAAACAGCTCACGGCATTTCATCCAGCCTTTCTAGAAGACCTGCAATACCCACAAATTCCAAAAGCTGGGAGAGACAACTCACCGCCACTTTGGAAGTCTATGTTTTATCTTGGTTTTTCTCCATATCTTTCTCCATATCTTTCTCCCGAGCTTTCTCCGGTATTTTCACTTACGGTAAAAAACGCATACGCACAAACAAACGTCTTACCTAACCCTGAGTCTGACCTGCCAAAATTCAAAGAAGTAAATTACCACCAGTTTAATTTCGTCAAAGTAAAAAGCAGAACCTACGGGCAATTGCTGTCTTCTTCAGGAACACCAACCAACATGGATCAAGTATTTACCCTGTTCAATTATATTTTTTATGACTATAAAGTTGACTATAAAAAATTCATTTTCGATATTTATGAAGACGGCCGTTTTGGCCTCAATATCGCTGTTCCCCACGGTGTAGAACTTGTTGTCGATAATGACGAATTTCTGGTTGCACAAGGCAAGATGTTTTGCCGCACCTGCGACTACGGTATTCAATATCATGCCCGTGAGCTTGTGCATAAAACGCAAACACAGTTCCAAAAAAATCCTGAACACTTTCTTAATACCGTAGCAGATCAACATTGGGAAGATCTAAATGAAGAAGGAGATTATGGCGAATACAGCGACTTCAGAACCATAGAATCTTTTGGCGCACAACGTTATGTCCTTCGTGCTGCTTATTCTGATTTTTCAGAGCCTTTCAAAGACCAGTTTGAATTAAATTATTTTACCGCCGCCACCAATCGGGATTCATGGTTTCAGGCACAGGGAATATTGAATCGATTCGACGATGAATTTTTTACCAGTTTAGACCAACACAGGGGAACAGACTGTACCGCACGAAATTTAACCTTTAAACAAGCCACACTTTGTCGAGACATTGAAACCATGCTAACAGTGATCATTAGTGTTCATCTTACGTCCTTTTCGAATAAATACTTTCCGGTTGAACCATTGACAGAACCGGAGACAAAAAAATTGACCCGCTTAACACCTGCACTAAAACAAGCTTCGGTCACAGGAGTTGTATTGTGAAAGCTAGACACACTATAAAAGCTATGAAATATAAAAAAAATCCCTTTTTTTATTTCCCGCAACTATTCAACCTTTCGCTTGTACTTACACTTTTACTTGCATTAACCGGCTGTTTTGAAACAGGAAAAAACAAAGGATCTAATAAAGTCCTACTCAATGGCTCTGTATTAAAAGGAACGGTAACTCAAGCTGACGTGGAAGTTTTAGATATTCATGGCAGCGTGATATGGCAAGGTACTTCCAACCAAGACGGCGAATTTACTGCCGAATTTTCAACCAATTCAAACCAAATTTATACCATAGTTGCAATTTTAGCCAACGGAGCAATGCAATGTGATGCCACCGAATGTATAGCACCGTTATCTTCAACGGTATATCAGTTTGGCGATTTTATACCGGGAAACGAGTTAGGACCCGTGGCTTTTAAAAGTGCCATATACGTTAACGATAAACCATCTGATACAACAGCCACAAACATTCAAATAAACAGCATGTCCACCTTAGTGGTCAACATAAATAATGTGTATTTAAGCAAAGGGCTTTCTGCTGAACAATTTCAATCAATAACACAAAAAGGTAGCGCCATTGTAACCGTTTCGCTTGGATTAGAAGTTGACGATAGTAAATCACTTAACTTACTGAACATTACACTGCCCGATATCGTTCAACAGAACAGCATAAACAATATAGATCCTCTGACCGCATCACTTGGGCTGATTAATGCCAGTCAGGCCAATAACATTACCGGTCTCAAACAATTTTCAGATGCCCTTGTACAGTATTCCTCATCACCGGAAGATGAGTCTGCAATAGCTGATTTACAAGAGATCCAGCAAACTACTTTGCAAGAAGTCAATATTCTGATCAACAGCAATCTGGTGCAGGTAGAGAACGAACAAATCAAGAACAAGATGACACAAGCACTGAACAAAGGTATTAATTTTACCGAATTATCAAACGCAAAAAATGAATTTACAGTTGCCACAGGACAAGTACCAAGTGAAATAAAAGCAAGCAGTACGTACTGGGGAGCCAACCTTCACCCTTTAGCGGGTCAATGGTGGTGGGTTAGCGGTTTTACTTCACAACCTGGCTCTCAACCTAACGCTCAAACAAATTTACCAAAAAGTGAATGGGTACAGCTAGACTATGCCTCTCCTTTTTTAGCACAGCAAATTAAGATCGGAATCAGCAACCAGTTTCAAAGCACAACCGCACTTATTCAAGGCAGTAATAATGGCATAGATTGGGTGGAACTTGCCGATCTTAATACTTCAAATAACATGGAGGATTACACAGACCAGCGCAATGTAAAACATATAACTATTGAACTGAATCACTCAGAACAATACAAACAGTATCGTTTTTATTCGCAGCCAACTGATTCAGTTTGGTTAGAGTATATGTGTGTATTTCAATCTCCCCCTACTCCAGCCCCCGCCACAGATCAAACTTGTGACAACAGCAACACCCCAAGTACAGCAACAACTTCAAGTTATAGGCTGGCACCTCTCAACATTGACAACCCTAATCCAACAAGCTGGTGGCTCAGTGAGTTAGGCTCTGGTAATGAAGAATGGCTGCAAATTAAATATCAGCTCCCTTTTGTCGCTGTACGCGTTGAAATTGTTGTTAAGCAATCAAATCAGGGAGATTCAGCTAGTATACAAGGCAGTACTGATGGCACCAACTGGGAGGTTATTACCACATTAAGCTCTAATAATTGTCTCGAAGAAAGAACAGATGAACAAGGATTCAGGCATTGTAAAATTCTACTGAATAATGAAAAGGGCTTTGAGTATTACCGTTATCACTCAGAGCCAACCAGTTTTGTTTGGTTACAGTATTTTCGTTTGTTTGACGAATAAGAAAATAAAAAGGAATAGTAAATGCTCGACTTTCATTTTGCTGATCAATTTAAAGACAGCGCCGAACAAATTGTATACCCAATAAATTCTTTAACAAAGTGTGAAAATTGAGATGGATAATTTTTTAAGAAAAAAAATACTTCCGTTACTTAATAAGTTGTTTAATACACTATTTATACTCCTATTTGTTGGCGCAACTACATTTAATGTAAGCAGCGCCACAGTAGGGTTACCGTTTACTGAAAATTTTTCGACGCAAACATTAATGGATGCAAGCAAAACGACAGCCAATTGGTCAACCAATGAACAAGCTGCTCTTCTGGCAGATGCCATCGCCGCTGTCCTTGACAATGGTGGTTTTACCTTGGACTCTAACCTTGGCAGTGAGACCGATGAAACCCGTTCAATCACATTAGGAGATGTAGACGGCGACGGCGATTTGGATTTGGTGGTCGGCAATTTTAACCAAACCAACAAACTTTACATGAATGATGGCAGTGG
>JABSOI010000026.1 GCA_013216015.1 Alteromonadaceae bacterium
GGAATATAGCCTAAATATTGCCAAATTGTATGATAGATAATTTGGTAAAAAGTACGACAGGAAATTGGTCGGCTACAACATCCCTTGCACTTAAACCAAGAGAATCATAGAAACTAACAGGATTCCCACCCACATAAGCATAAGTATTCAACCCCCCCGCCAAACCAATCGGATCAGACTGCAAGTACCGCCCAGTTTCAGGATCATAATCGCGAAACATATTGTAGTACGAGCCTTTTTCCTCGTCCCAATATTGTCCGGGAAAACCAATATTTAAATCACCTATTTTATTTTTAGTCACTGTACGGTCAAAGGCAAAGTTACTGGCTTTCCAAACAATGTTCGCATTGGAATTGGTAACAACTTCTGGTCTACCTAATTGATCATTATAAATATAATAAAGTGTATTATCATTGATAAGGGCTATGGGCTGTCCATACAGATAAATGTATTCCTTATCCATGCTTGATCCGTTGTTAGTTTCTGCTAATAAGTTGCCCTGTGTATCAAACATAAACCGCTTCGTTTCAGCACTTTTTGTGTTACCGTTTGATTTAAATATGCGTTGACCCAAAGAATTATAACCATAGAAATTGGCTGAAGCTCCATCTGTATAGCTCACCAACCGATTAAAATTATTATAAGTATAACTGCTGCCCCCCGATGTTGACGTTAAATTACCATTACGATCATAGTTGTATTTTAAGCTGCCTACTTTCTTTAGTCTGTTATTTCTTATATCAATTGTGTAATAAAGACCATTATGTTTAGTACGATTTCCAGCTGAGTCATAGCTAAAATGTTGCTCTCCTGATTTACTGTACACTGTCGTCAATCGATGTAAATCATCAAAAATAAAATATTGGGATAACCGCTGGTTGTACACATTTTCTAAATTTAACATATTGTTATTATGACCATAATAAGTAAAGTTTAATTTATGAATGCCAGGTGTGGCGATAGAGGTTAGTCGATAATCTTGATCGTAGGTGAATGCACGCTTTAAACTGTTACCATAAGTCATTGATGTTACCGGACCAAAAGGTTTGTAACTTAGATCAGTTATAACGTTCTTTGTACGCTGGTTGTTAATTTTCGCGGTAATGCCGGCAACTTTGCCTGACTTTAAATATTGATAAGTTACCTTATTACCGCTGGGATAGGTAATGTCTTTCACTCCACCAAACGAATGATATGTGTAATCTATACGGTAGTTTTTGTCTTTGATTTTGGTTTGTTGGCTGGTTTTTTCACCATAATCATTGTAAGAATAACGATTATAACCATGACTATTTTCGACTTTGGTAAGAAGCCCTTTTGAGTTAGTGCCTTTATCATACTGAAAAGACCGCTTTTCATTGCCAGCGACAACACTGATGTTTCTGTTAAAAGCATCATATTTATAACGACTTACCGTGGCATTAGCATCAGTTTTTTTAATCACATTGCCTGCCTCGTCGTATACAAAAGTGCTTGTGCCTGATTCAGGGCTCACTATTTTTACTATTTGACCAAAACCATCAAGCATGTAAAGCGTTGCATGAAGTCGAGCGTCGTTTACTTTGTTTACAATACCTTGTTTATTATAAGATCGTGTGGTTATTTTGTTATCGGCATCAGTGACGCGAGTGAGTTCATTTTGCTCATTATAATCATGGCTGGTAATATTTGAATAACCATTGGTGATAAGGTCAATATTACTATTATTCGTGTAAGTAATGGTTGAATATTGTCCATTTTCACCGAGAGTAGTTCTAAATCGTCCAAGCTTATCGTATTGTAAGCGTTGTTTAAACTGCTGAACATGATCTGAATTTTCATACGTTGTCCAGGTAACATTTCCCATTGCATCCCGACCAAACTCTTGCCTTTCGTTGTTGTGATCAAACCAGGCATTTACTCGCAAAGCATCATCTAACTCAGATTCTATGTACCCACCTCGTGGAGAAGTAATACGCTTAATGGCCCCATGCGGCCAATAAGTAAAACTTGTTTTTCGACCTCCTGATATCACGTTTCTAACCTTCTTCCCTCCGACTGTTTTACTTAATAACCAACCTCTTACGTTGTAACTAAAAAAGGTTTTCAAACCATTAGCAGATTCAATCTCACCCACTTGCCCTAATTTGTTATAGTCGCGATAGTAAGTTTTGTGACCAACAGCATCGGTCACTTTTGTTAAATTTCCTTTTTTGTCATAATTTAATACCGTAATGTCAGATACATCCGTTCGAGGACCATCAATAGTTGTTTTAGTGACAATACCACTTGGTTGAATGACATAACGAAAGCTGAATTTGCGTTTTTGATTTGCAACACCATGAATTGAAGTATTGGTTACCGTGATATTTTTAACGTGGCCTGTGGGGTAATATTCAAAGCTTTGAATTGATTCTTCTTGAGTAATAGTTTTATAAAAGGTAGGAAAAACATCATCCCATTCAAAACTTACGGTTCTTTCAACGGAAGTTCCCTTAGCGCTAGTGATACGTTTAAGTTTACCATTATCAAAATAATCATGATCCGTTTTATTTCCATCCCAGTCAGTCACAACATCTTTATATCCTTCTTTGGTGTAGGTATAGCGATGTTTCGCAGACGAGCAATAATCTGAACTTTGCCTGTCAACAGAAACAAGCTGCTTACCATTACCAGTATCTTGATAAATGTAATTGGTTATATGCCCTAATGGATTCGTCAGTCTGGTTGTATATGTTTGTTTACCGTTCGATGTTTGGCTAGTGTATTTAAATTCATATTTATCAACATTACCCCTTCCACCATGCGCGGTAGATTTACCTTTGTTATTACTATCATATTTAAAAGTAGCGTACTTTTTACCGTTCCAATCTATACGTTCTAGGTTGGTCCCAACGTACTTCAGATCTTTATAAAAATATTCTCTGTAATTATTGTCGGGGAAAGTGACTTTAATTAAGGAATTATTAGTATATTTATAACGATATTTGTTGCCTGCTGGATCACTTATTGTCGTAGGACGATAACCCGTATAAGTAAAGGTTAAACTACGACCACTTGAGTGGGTAATAGAAGTTATTTTCCCTGACTGATATGCGTAAGTATGCTTAATGCCACGTAGATTTGTGCGAGAACTGATTTTCCATGTTTTATAATCTATTTTTTTGTAAATTTCCTTAAAACCTTTCGGGTCAATATAAGTGAGTGACTTTAGAGCAGGATCGTAAATCACTTTAATGCTTTTACTTGCGTCATACTTACCAAGTTTAAGGTAATACGTATTTTCTGTATGCAACGAATCAGCGTAATCAAAATTTTGAAAATCAAGTTTCATTCCATCAGGTCTAGTCATTGTGATAATTTGTAAATGCTGGCCAGGCTCCCCCTGAAATTCGAATTTATAGTCAAAAGATGAAAACCAGTCATAGCCAAATACACCTGATTTTCCGGAGAAATTATTATAAATTCTTTTTATTTCAAGAGGAAATTCTCCTTGCCCCTTATAATCTTGTTCAATTTGAACCTTATTACCTGAGCCAATAAGAATAGGATTACCCGCGCAATTACCTTGTATCCCCTGACTCGTAGGATTTCCCTTAGCATCTACAGCTGAAGTTGATGTTTCAGGGGAAAAATTGGGATAGGGATGTGGATTATGATAAAAATTGCTATACATTATCCCCATTCTTTCACCGTCAATAGTAAATGTTCCCCCCTTCAGTCGAACCATAGGTGTACATTCAACTCCCCATTTACCCGAAGCATTATTATCACCCCCATCCTTAGAAAACGAAGTGTAATAACACCCGGCATTGCTAGGGTTTGCAAGTGCAACAGCTGAGAGTAATATCAATAATTTGAATAATATTATGATTTGTTTGTTCATCATTATTTCCCTATAACTTTGCTGAGTATTGATGGGTAGGTAAAGTTCTGTGAATTGTTTCTGAAAGAGAAAAACTCAGTAAATGATAATCCGTACGGTTAGCGTTCATGGCCAGGGATAAAAGTGTATTGACGAAATAATATTTTTTACTGCAGTGGTACATCTTAAAAATTCCTTTAATTAACGTTTGTTGTATTTAGATAATTTAATGAGAAAACGAAAAGTGCTTTCTACGAGAGCTATCGTACGTAGAAAAACATGAAAGAAATAATAAGAATTGTCTATATAATAGACGATTATTGAATATGCGATTTTTTAACTTGTTGGGGTAAATAGATATTTCTCAGATGAAAGAATATTTATTAAATCAAAGCGTCAGGTATGAATTATGTTGATGATCAGCCACAGTAGCTGATCTGAAAATATAGTATATTCGCTGTATTTTTATATTCTGAAAGAAAAATAAAGTTAAATTTTTTGATAGTGTTATTTTCTGGTAACTCGTTGTTAATTCGGTTGATAATTCGTGTTGCTTAAAGCTGGTTATTACTAATAATCTCTACATTGGTTAAATTTTTAGTTGACTATTTTTTAGCTATAACTTAGTGTCCCCATCTGATGGGTACACTAGGGTTGGATAAGATACAACGAGATGATTGAAATTAAAACGGGCAGTGAGCAGCCAATAGCTGATCAAATTGTCGATCAATATCGAGTTAAAATTGCCACAGGTAAGTTGTCTGAAGGGGACAAATTGCCAAGTGTGCGAGAGCTTGCTTTTCAACTTTCAGTAAACAGTAAAACTATCTCCAGGGCATACGCCAAACTGACTGATTTAGGGTTAGTTGTCTCCCAGAAAGGTAAAGGGTTATTTGTCGACAAAACGACAATTGACAAATCACCAGAACAGCAGCAAGTGGAATTAGATAAGGCCATTGATGTATTTATTAATAGTGTAATAGGGTTGGACTTTTCAGTCGCTGAAATATCGAGTCGTTTCAGTAAAAAACTAGAGCACTTATATCGCAATCATGAAGGTGATAACAATGAGTGAAGTTATAGTGCAGGTCATTAATCTGGTTAAAGAAAATAAGGGGCAGCGTATTTTAGACGATGTTTCTATATCACTTGGCGCTAACTTGGTTCATTGCATTGTTGGTGAAAACGGTGCAGGTAAGTCTACATTATTAAAAACTCTTATTGGAGTTGAGTCAACAGACAGCGGAACGTGCCAAGTTATGGGGTATAATAGCGAAGCATTGCCAACAAAGGTACGTGCAAAGATCGGTTATATCAGTTCAGATTACTCCTTGCCTAACCATTTAACCATTTAACCATTTAACCATTTAACCATTTAACAATTAAACAGCTGATAGAATTTCAACGTTCGAGCTTTAGTCACTGGTCGCGTGATATTTTTAATGAAATTACATCTGAAGTATCGATTAGTCTAGATAAAAGATCTGATCAACTCAGCCTTGGTGAAAATCTTATTGTTTATTTAGCGCTAGTACTTGCGCAGAAGCCCGAATTATTAATTTTGGACGAGCCTACAAATGGTTTAGACGTGCATAGCCAGCAGCTGCTATTTGATGCGCTATTATTAAATGATTATTTTGAGCATAGTACCGTACTTTTTAGTACACATAGAGTGAGTGAAATAGAGCGTTTTGCCGATAATATTGTGGTTTTACACCAAGGCAAGTTGGTTACTACCGGAACTGTCCAGTCTATTATGAATAATGTGCAAAGTTGGCGGTTTAACGTGTCGAGTCTGGATTCGATCACACAATCAGTAAGAGGTATTTGTTCAATAAAACAAGTGGATGACACGACTTATTTGACCAACTTATCTTCATCGAATCTGACAAAAGATAAGTTAAATGCGTTGGGGCGACCAACATAGAGCAATTGCCAGGCAATTTGTCTAAAGCCATTTCAGCAATGACAACTAAAGTACATAGTATTTCTGTACAGGGTAAGGAAGGTAACAATGTTTAAAATGATGTTGCTCTCTGAATTATTAAGGTTAAAAAATCTTTGCAAGAAGTCTCTTGTTATTAACAGTATGTTATTGCTTGTTTTTTGTTACCCCGTCACGATTATTCAACAACAACCGATATTTTCCGCTTCATTGCTGTTTATACTTACAACATGTTATTGCCTAGCTGCTTTGTTTATTGGTTATCATCAGTCTGGACTGCTGATAAGGACTGATAATAAAACATTTTTAATATTACGACCCTTATCATTAATGCAGGTGCTGGCTCCTACTATAATCGCAGGAATGACTACGTTATTGATTGGTTTGATATTACCCTTAATTGTGATTGTTGCTATCAGTGCTATCAGTGGTATCAGTGCTCAAGATGTCAGTGTTGATTTGGCAGATACAATTAAGATCTTATCAAAAGTCAGTTTACTTATTTTTAGTAGTTATTTGTCTGGTTTTCTAGCTAACTTACTTTTAAGGCGCATATCACTGATTATTCTAGTTCTGCCCTTGTTATTACTTATTTTGACAAACACATTGCAACTGAGCTTTTTATCATTATGGGTTGTATTTTTGATGTTAATCGTTGCAACTACAACGTCTTTCAAAGTGAGTAACAGTAAAAATGTTACTAGGTTCAATCAACGTCGAGCATTATTCTTACCCATTTCAATCATTATGTTTGTCATTCTTTCATTTGTTTTAAAGTTATTGTTTCAACTGGGAATAGCGTCTTTTGATCCAAAACATAAGGGGGCTTGGAATGATTATTTTTCTAATGACAGTTATCAAAAAGTAAGCCGTAATACCCCCGAAGAATTACAGCTACATCTTGTTCAACAACTGGATAACACTGATTTTGCAGAGGCTACATTTATTGCACAGTTAAATAGTTCATTTTTGACTTTTAGTCCTTTACCTGGAACTTTAAAAGCGGTTACACGACACAATATAGTTTCAAATCAGATCAATATTGTTTTTATTGAAGGTAATTTGCTGTTACCAGAGGTTAACGATGTGTCTCTTTTAGAGCAGAAAGTGATAGAAGTAAAATTAGCGCACAAACAAGCGGATATCAAACACATTACTTTATATAACGACGATAGCTATTCTTGGCTTGCGGTGTTGTTTCAAGAACATAAATTATGGCAAGGCTCGCCATATCTTGAGTTTATTCAAGTTGAACACCAGTCTGGTAAGGTACAAAACAGCAAAGTGAAAGTGCCTCATGCCTGGTCAAAATACTATTTGTCGAGTGAATTTATTCTGTCTCCTGTGTTGGCGATGGCAGGAGGTCTGAACTCATTAACGTATTTAACATCTACCGTGACAAATCTAAATAAAAATATATTGTTGATAACTTTCGTGATTAGCATTTTTTGTTTACTTATTACATTCCATCTTAATAAGAGGAGCTTTATTTCTATCGCTGAAAAACGATTTTGGCTTATGGCAAATTGCTTTGTGGGACTTCCTGCATTGTTGACTTATCTGCTTTTGTTTTCCCTTCAAAAACAAGTAGCAAAACCAAATGGAGTTCTTATTTAATAGAACAACTGTTTACTCGCGTTACCACATCACTGTATCACTAGCTCATTGTAGTTAGTTCATTTTATGTCGATCAGTCGATAGGGCTTTTTTATGCCTAAATTTAGATGAAGGAAAATTTATTATGTTAGAAATCAATGGTATATCTAAAGAGTATAAAAATGGGGTTAAGGCCCTACAAAATATAAATCTAACTATAGGTAAGGGCATGTTTGGTTTGCTAGGTCCCAACGGTGCAGGCAAATCAAGTCTTATGCGAACTTTAGCTACTCTTCAGCTACCTGATTCGGGCTCAATTACTTTTGATGGGATTGATGTACTGCAACAGCCTGATGAATTAAAAAAAGTATTGGGTTACCTACCACAAGAGTTTGGTGTTTACCCTCGAGTTTCAGCTTATGAACTGCTTAATTACCTGGCTGTAATGAAAGGTATTTCAAACAAAAGTGCGAGAAAAGAACAAGTTTTATCACTATTGGAACAAACTAATCTTTATGATCAACGTAACAATGATGTAGCCACTTTTTCTGGTGGAATGAAACGTAGGTTTGGTATCGCTCAAGCTTTACTGGCAGAGCCCAAGTTAATTATGGTTGATGAACCGACTGCTGGTTTAGATCCCCAAGAACGCAATCGATTCTATAACCTGCTTTGTGATCTTGGCGAAAATATCGTATTGATTCTATCCACCCACATTATTGAAGACATTCAAGAGCTTTGTACTGACATGGCAATCATCAATAAAGGGCAGGTATTAAGACAAGGTTCTCCACGAGAACTGATGGCAGAAATTGCTGGCAATGTATGGGTTAAGCAGTCTGGATCCTTAAATGTTGAGCAACTTCAACGTGATCATAAGGTATTGTCTACAAAAAATGCAGGGGCCAATAGGGTTGTTTATATTCATTCACAACATCAACCCGAAAATGGCTTTGAGCTTATTGACCCTACTTTAGAAGACGTATATTTCAATGCGCTTATGCAGTCAAACAGTGGCGGGCTATGCACATCATCTAATGTTATTGCGGGAGAATAGCCGATGTTTTTTCAATTATTTAAATTTGAGTTGAAATATCAGAGTAGGCAGCTTTCGTGGTGGCTTGGTTTCTTACTGTTAACGGCATTTGGTTATTTTTTGTCAGACCGTGTTGTTATCAGCGGAAATGTTAAAGTATTGTCTCCGCAAAATATTACTTATGCGATGACATTTCTTAGTCAGCTCGCCATTTTTACCACTACCTTGATTACGGCTAATGCTGCTTTGCGAGACACTCGATATGACTTCTATTCGTTTGTGAATACCAAACCAGTCAGTCAACAAGTACTGTTCATGAGTCGTTTTTTAAGTTTGTATGTCATGAGCTTGTTGATTGTGCTGTCTGCAGTAGCAGCAATTATTTTACCTAAGATACTTGGTGACCTGGATGCAGAAATAGACGGGACATTTGAACTGAAAAACCTATTGTGGCCAATCGGTATAATTATCTTACCTAACCTGTTTTTTACTTGTTGTATCTTGTTTTTCAGTGCCAGTATTTTCCGTACAACTATGATGACATTTCTATCAGGTATTGCGATTTATGTCTTCTACTTTATATCTGCAGCGCTTTTGGATTCACCTATGTTTACTGGCTCAGATCCCTTAACAAAAGATGCACTTAATTTGGCCAGTCTATTCGACCCTTTTGCTGTCTCTGCTTTTTTAGAACAAACACAATTTTGGACCAGTGAAGAGAAGAATACCTTATTAGTAAACTTGGAAGGGAGTTTGTTATTAAACCGACTGCTATGGATGTTTGTGTCCTGTTTGCTTTTAGTGGTTGCTGTAATATGGCAACAGCGTGGCTCTGCGAATAAAAGCAAGCCTACTAAAACTGATAAAAGAACTAAAGCTGCTCAAAGAACTAAGCAACCTGTTGCAAAGTTGAGTCATACTTATATGTCGAATCTTCCTTCCTTTAACCGTTGGGCCGCATTAAAAACTGACGTATTGCTTGAACTCAGGATGACACTTCGCGGTATTCCTTTTATTGTTTTGATGGTTTTAATTGCGTTTATGGTAATAGCCCAGCTTGTGAATGCAATCAGTATGGGGTCGTTAGTGGGCGAACAATACCCATATACCAGTTTGTTGTTACCCCATATCGTAAAGTCACTAAAGATTGTCGGTTTATTTGTTGTTGTATTTTATAGTGGAGAAATGGTCTGGCGCGCTAAAGAACTTAATTTTTACAGTGTGCTAAACACCATGCCGGCACCGCCCTGGATACACTTCTTGTCAAAGATGGTGGTAATGGCGGTTCTGATCCTGATCATGCTTGGTGTAAGTGTATCAGCTGCAATCGGGTATCAGGTATGGCAAGGATTTTATGCCTCAGACTTATATTTGTTTATTGGGTTAATTCCTCTGTATGGCTTGCCATTACTTCTATTGTCGATATTAAGTATATCTGCCCAGTATTTTGTCCCTAATAAATATGCCGGGTTTATCGTATCAGCAGCTTTACTACTAATTTTTAAAACAGACGTCGCTTCTTCTATCGGCTTAGACCATAACTTGTTGAGATTCTCAGTGACAGGATCACTTAGGTATTCTGATTTTAATGGTTATGACTTTTTCCTTAACAATACTTTTTGGTTTGCGCTCTATTGGAGTTTGGTTGCTATTGTGATCGCTTTGGTTGCTTATGGCGTATCAAAAAGAGCAATCGACGAACCTGTATTTTCTGCATTTAAGAAAATGCCATTCTATTTGTCAAAAAGTGGCATGGTTTCACTTCAAGCTTTTGTGGCGTTAGCAATATTATGTGGTAGCTATATTTTTTATAATACCAATATTATCAATTCGTATGTAACTGATGATGATGTTGAGCGTTTTCAAGTGGATTATGAAAAATCACTTGCGGGCTATAAACAAAAACTGATGCCTCAAATTACTGATGTATATACTGAAGTAGCATTTTTTCCAAGCAACCACAGTGTTGATGTTAAAGGGCATTATTGGCTCGAAAATACCGCAGAGGAGAGCATTAAAAAAATACTTATTACGATACCAAACGAAGATCAGACGTTTTTGTTTGATATGGATAGACAATTTAATGCTAATGTTAATAAAGCTCTGAATGTCATTGAAGTAGAGTTAGTTCAAGCACTGCTACCTGAAGAAAGACTAAAACTAGAATTCTCTACCACATTAGCCAAAAAAGGTTTTAAGAATACCGATAAAGATTTGTCCTTACTAGAAAACGGCAGCTATTTTCACAGCGCGTCATTATTTCCATTTATTGGTTATAACACAGGGTATGAAATTAGCGATGAAAGTATCAGAAAAAAATATGGATTGGCTAATCAAACTCCTGTCATCCCACTTAGCCTAGGTACAAAGTATACAAAACACTCACTCGAAACAGATGCAAGTTGGGTAAACTTCGAAGCGATTGTTTCTACACAAAAAGATCAAACGGCAGTCGGTACTGGCGAGCTACAAAAACAATGGTCTTGGGAAGATAGAAATTACACCCATTACAAAACAAATTACAAATTAAATAACAAAGTAAATCACAAAGTTGCTAATTTTTTTGCTTTTTCTTCTGCACGCTATCAGATACAAACTCAGCGTATAAATGATGTTCTAGTTAAGGCTTATTACCACCCAAGTCACGACAAAAATATAACTGAAATGTTAAAGGTTGCAACAGCATCGCTTGAGTATTATCAAGAACAATTTGGTCCTTACCCACTTACCGAACTTAATTTAGTTGAAATTCCTTACCGGGCTTTTGCCAGAGCATATCCTGGTACTGTTTTTATCTCTGAAAACGTGGGATTTAAAGAAAACTTAACCAGTAAATCAAACATAAATGACTTTTCAAATATCATCGCTCATGAAGTGGCTCATCAGTGGTGGGGACATCAATTAACCGCCGCTAAAACAGAAGGGGCCATGTTACTGATTGAGTCACTCGCAGACTACTCAGCCCTTATGGTAATGAAACAGCTTTATGGCGAAGACTATGTAGAAAAAATGGCAGCTCGCTCTACACGTAGATATTTAAAAGGACGTAGTGCAGATAAAATAGGGGAAACATCATTACATAAAATGTTAGGTCAGCATTATTTACGTTATCAAAAAGGTCCCGTTATTTATAATGCGCTTCGCCACTTAATGGGTGAAGAGCAATTGAATAAATCACTGAGAAACTTATTTAATCACAAAGCGTTCGTTACAACAGATTATGCAACGAGTCACCACCTAATAAAGCACATTAAGGAGGTGGCAGGAAATGGTTCTAGTCGCTTAATTGATGAATGGTTAATGCAAATTGCTGTTTACGATTTGAATATTGAAAATGCCAGCATGGAAAAACTACCTAATGGTCAATATAAAGTATCGGCAACCTTAGTAGGAAAAACCTTTAAATTTGAACAAGACAAACCGGTTCAAGAAGAACCTTTCACTCACAATGTGCCAATTGCTGTTTATTCAGACAGCGAAACAAACCCTTATGTTCTGGAGCAAATCAATGTGCAATTTGTTGATGGCAAGAAGGAAATTTCTTTTTTATTAGACAAGAAACCTTCCAGGATTGTTATCGATCCACAACTTATTTTTATCGACAGAAATAGAGTTGATAACGAAGCTATTTTACATGAAAAAAGTGTTTAACTTTTTACCTAAAGAATCAGGAGAATTTAAGATGAAAACAAGAACATGTAAGTTTCAGCGAATAATCAGCACGTTATTTATGCTTTTTACCGTGACTTCGTTTGCTGATCAATCTACCGGTAATCTTGTTACCGGTATAGTTAAACAACAAGTGAGTGTTACACATTGGCATTCGTTACAAGATAATGAAGATTGGGGTTATACCCTAGAAACACTCTTAATAAATGGCAATGGCAAAAAACAACAAAGAGTGCAGAGTTATGATCCAGGAAAGCCCCTCGAATCACAATGGCAACTGCTTGAACAACAATATGAGAAGCCAACAAAATCTATACTTCATGAATATAAGAAAACCCGACAGGCTATAGAAAGTGAAGAAGTACCAGAAGAAAAAAAGGGTTAGAGGTTACTATACCCGTGGTCATTCAAGATGCGGGAATTTGAGGTGAATTAAAAAGCATAGTTACAAGACGCTGATTCGCCGGATAAGTTATTCTAATTTAAGATTCAGCAACGCAGTAAATATGTTTTTTAAACGAATCAAAACCTGCATTTTGAATGGTGATGGGTATATACCAATTGTATTAAGTTAGTGGTCAGGGATCGATGCGGATAAATTTTCAAGAGCAAGGCGCTTGATTGAGCAATAGCTGGCAGTTATATGTAACTTCAATTAACTCTGATAAGTCAGGCACCGTGTTCTTTTTTAAAAAGTTCAAAGAGAAAAGCTCAAGATTATTTTCTAATTTCAATAATTTAAGGTTGTAATCTGAGCTAGTTAATGGTCGTCTAATAGTTCATCTTAAGTTGTAATGTGGGGAAATTACGAACATAAGATGAATGTAAAATTAGCATAAGATGAACTAACTATGGCTATCCAGAAAATAGTTTTTGTGTTGTGGAAATGTCTGGGCAAGATATTGCATCATGAGTTTTTCTGCATCTTTACGCTTTAATACATGGGAAGATATGAGCATATTTAGCCACAGTCCGTCTGCCATCGACATCATACTGTCAGCTATATTAGTGGCTTGAAGTTCTTTATAGCAGCCATTATCAATCAACTTATTGAGAATGCCTACAAGGATCAGCCGATAATCTGTCACGCGAGACTGGCAGATTTTTTTGTAAACGGGTCGAGATTTTACTTCTCCCCAAAAGGCAAACCATACCGCAAGTCTTTTCGGATCTGCCACCGTAGCACTGTAGTCAATACGAGCAAGGGCTGACAATTGTCTGGCTGAATTATCACCGGCTTTTTCCAAGGCGTTCTTCCATGCTTGCTCATATTCATCCCGAATAAAAGATAAGGTTTCATTCATTAGATTCACTTTATTAGTGAAATGAAGATTCACAATGCCCTGACTGAGACCAGCAGTTTTCGATACGTGGGCAAGTGTTGTATCGCCCAGCCCGCGTTTGGCTATACATGCTATTGTAGCTTCAATTAGTTGACGTCGACGCGTGTCTTTTGACGCGCGTCGGCCTTTTTGTGACTCAGCAGTCATGGATTTACCCCGAAATAATACTCTTGCTCTATAATTTAATTATTATATTAAATAATGTCAATACAATTAGTTAGTATAAGTTAATGAATAGCTGTTCATTCAATAAAGTGTTGGACAAGCTACTTTGTGGGTGGCATTATGTCGAAATGGAATCTATTCTTATCTAGTTTGCAAAATGGGATACCGAGATGAAAAAATATGATGCGATAGTCATTGGTGCCGGACATAACGGTCTCACCAATGCTGCGTTTCTGGCCAAAGCCGGGCTTAACGTAGTGGTCGTTGAGAAGAACGACTATATTGGCGGGGCGTCAGTGAGCCGAAACATTCATGATGACTGGACTTATTCCAACTGTTCTTATGTTTGTTCCTTGTTCAGACCAGAAATATATCGGAATTTGGAACTTGGTAAACATGGTTTGCAAATAATCAATATTGGTGGTGGCGCAACGTTGATGGAAAACGGGGATTTTCTGGGCAGCTATGAAGATCACGAAGTTTCCCGTCGCGAACTAATACGACACAGCCCTCGTGATGCTGACGCTTATGATCGCTTTTCAACTGACATGGCTAAGTGGTGTCGATTTATTCGTCCATTTTTGCTGCGCACGCCAGCCGACCCTACCAGCTTCAGACCCAGAGACATTCAAGAATTGATCTATCTTGGTAGAAAGTTTTATGATTTGGGCCAGAAAGATTTACACCATTTTTTACGCTTTTTTACCGCGAGTATTTCGGATTATCTCGATCAATATTTTGAAAGTGATGTGCTTAAAGCATCATTGGCAGGCTCAGGTATTATTGGTACTGGTCTTGGCCCGATGTCACCGGGAACAGCTTACGTTTTGCTGCATCATTATATGGGTGATATGGATGGTAGCGTTGGCTCCTGGGGATTTGCCCGCGGCGGAATGGGCTCTATTGCAAATGCTCTGGCTGGTTCGCTGAAAGAGCACGGTGGCGAAATTCGAACAGGACAAGGTGTTGAACAAATTATTGTTAAAAATGGCAAGGCAACGGGCGTCGCACTTGAAAATGGCGATGAAATCCATGCAAATATTGTCGTTTCCAATTTGGATGCCAAGCGAACTTTTCTTGGTATTATGGACCCAAAGGACGCTGGTGAAAAGGTAGTCAAGGCAGCGAAGAATTTTAAAAGTCGTGGCTCAAGCGGTAAAGTAAATATCGCATTAAATGGCGCACCACGATTCGACGCACTGCCGCAAGGCAGCGATCTTGTTAACGGCTTCATTCATGTTACTGATAGCATTGAACGGATGGAGCGAGCGTATGACGACTGGAAAGCGGGAACATGGTCAAAAGATCCTTATTTGGACATGCTAGTTCCTACTTATGCCGATCCGACAATGGCGCCACCGGGCAAACATTTTATGAGTGTATTTGTGCAATATTGTCCCTCAAAACTTACTGCTGCAGAACATAATGGCGAAGACTGGACAGATAAAACAGTGACTGCTTTTGGTGAAACAGTGCTTAATCAAATCAGTAAATACAGCACTAATTTTCGAGATTTGGTTGAACACGTCGAAGTGCGCACGCCAAGAGAGATAGAAGCTGAAATAGGATTGACCGACGGAAATATTTTTCAAGGTGAATTGACAATGGATCAATTGATGTTTAACAGGCCTTTTCCCGGTTATGCCCAGTACCGTGGACCAGTGAAAGGAATGTATATGTGTGGGTCATCTACCCATCCAGGTGGTGGTGTCATGGCTGCACCTGGCGCAAATGCTGCGCGTGAAATTCTGCTTGATTTAAAACGACCTAACACAGTACCTGAGGATGAAGGCGATGACTAATAACTATGATATTTTGATTGTTGGCGGCGGTCATAATGGGTTGATTTGTGCCGCTTATCTGGCCCGTGCCGGAAAGCGCGTTTGTGTGCTAGAAGCACGGGGCTCTTTTGGTGGTGCAGCAGCAACCGAAGCAATTACTGATAAATGTCGCGCGTCAACGGGTGCACAATTTTTATATCAGTTGCATCCGCAAATTATCGCTGATCTGGCGTTGGAAAAGCACGGATTGCGTTATGCCAGACGAAATTTGCCAACCACAGTGTTAGCCACTGATGGCAAACACCTTACCATCAATCATGATCAGTTGACGGGGGAAAATGTGAGCGCGGCAGATCAGCAGGCATTTAGCGAATTTATGGACGAAATGCAGGCTTTCGCCAAGATCATAGGTAAGTTGATTGATCAGCCCCCGATGGATATTTTTGATCTTGACTGGGATGACAAAATCAATTCGGTGAAACTGGGATGGGCGCTACGTTTTGGTTTGGGTAAAACCCGAATGCGAGAATTATTGCGAATTATTGGTATGACCATGTTTGATCTGGCCGATGAAAAATTCGATAACGACTTACTTAAAGGTGCGCTGTCTTTCGACAGTGTATTGGGTACCCAATTTGGTGCGCGCTCATCGGGGAACGTATTAAAATACTTGTTTCGTCACGCACTGAGTAATAAAAGTGAAATGGATTTGCCTTACGGCGGAATGGGTAGCGTGGTTAACGCCATTGAAAAATCCGCCGCCGAGGCAGGTGTAGGGCTACGTAGCAACGCTAAGGTAAAATCCATAGACGTGGAAAATTGCCGGGTGGTTGGCGTTACCCTAGAGAATGGTGAGAAGTTAATTGCCGGGACAGTTATTTCCAACACAGATATTCGCACGACAGTGTTGGACTTGGTAGGAAGCCGTCATTTTGAAGCTGATTTTGTCCATGCCACAACCAACGTTCGAATGCGCGGTGTGGCGGCAAAATTACACTTGGTTTTATCAGAAGCACCTGATTTTAATGGGTTAGATCCGGAGTTAATGAAAGGTCGATTGCTTATTGCGCCTAGCGCAGAAGAAGTTGAACTGGCCTACAACGCAGTAAAATATGGTGAATTGTCAGAACGTCCGCTGATGGAGATTTCTATCCCTTCGCTCTGTGATGACACTGTCTTTGATGGTGACAGTGATGGTGACGGTGATTGTCATTTGCTCAATGCTACAGTGCAGTATGCACCTTATGCACTTAAAGGTGGATGGAACGATGAAAATCGCGCTGAATTGATTGAACGTTGTATAACGCAGCTAGAGCGGTATAGTCCTGACATTCGTGGAAAAATACAGCATGTTGAATTGCTGACACCGCTTGATCTGGAAAAACGGTTTGGGCTGAAAGCTGGGGACTGGGACCATGGTGAAATGGCACTTGATCAAATGTTAATTTTACGGCCAGTGCCAGGTTCTTCTCGTTATAATTTACCATTGGATGGGCTGCACCTGTGTGGTGCCAGTGCGCATCCGGGGGGAGGCGTTATGGGGGCTGCAGGTCGTAATGCAGCGAGAATGATTTTAAAAGGGGAAGCCAAATGAACAATCTCGCGCAAAATGCCGGTATCAAGCAAGATCATTATTTACAAACAATCAAAAAAACTCCTTTTTACAACCGGCAGAAAGAATGGGACAAAGTAAATCAATGGCATCGATGGGGTGAATACACAGTTTGCGATGTATTCGAAAGCATCGCCAAGGAATATTTTGCCATCCGCAATTCCGCCAGCTTGTTTGATCTGACGCCAATGTCTAAATATCGGATCAAAGGTCCAGATGCACTGGCGTTCATGAACCGGTTGGTTACCCGCGATATGAGCAAAATTAAAGTTGGGCGGGTTGCTTATGTAATTTGGTGTGATGACGCCGGTCAGGTATTGGACGACGGCACTATTTTTCGTTTGGGCGAAAATGAATACCGACTATGTTCACAGGAACGTCAGTTGGAGATACTTAAACGCAATGCTATTGGTTTCGATGTTGAGTTCTGGGAAGAAACCGATGAGGTTGCCGCTATTAGTTTCCAAGGGCCGGTTACTTGCCGCATATTAAGAAATATGGGATTTAGTGATGTCGAAACGCTAAAACTTTTCGATTTACGTTACTTTGATTTTCAGGGGGAACAAATACTGATCTCCAGAACTGGCTTTACCGGTGACTTAGGATATGAACTAATGGTTTCGCCGGATAAAGCGGAAGCATTGTGGGATGCTATTTTTGAGGCGGGTAAAGATTATGCCGTGCGACCCATAGGTGGTAATGCCTTGGAATTAGCGCGAGTTGAAGCGGGTTTTCTTCAAGCAGGTGTCGACTTTTTACCTGCCAACGAGACCATTCGGCCTGGTTGTACCCGTTCGCCTTACGAATTGGGCATGCATTGGTTGGTGAAGTTAGACAAAGGCGTTACATTTAATGGCCGCCGAGCATTGATCAACGAGCAGAAAAATGGTTCTCGATATCGGTTTGTCAAACTTGACGTGGAGGGCAATAAGACCGCGTGCAATGCTTATTTGTTCGATCGGAAAAACGGCAAAAGTATTGGTGCAACTACATCTACAGCCTGGGCACCAAGTGCCAAGAAAAATGTTGCACTTGGCTATGTTGAAATGCCTCATGGTAAGTCGGGCGACGTTGTTTGGGCAGAAATATATTATCAAAAAGAATTAAAGTGGAATCGAGTTTGGGCAAAATGTCTGGTTGTTGACAAACCATTTTGGGATCCTGAACGAAAGCGACTGACTCCTCCTGCTGATTTTTAAACAGGCAGGAATTTAGTTTAATCGGGTTGAAGAAGCTTTAATGATAAATCAGATAGTTTGTGATGAAAAATGTGTAGAAAGTCTGGCTGTGGGTGGGAAACTATTCGCAGAAAGATATTTAGCAGAAAAATATTTATATGAAAAAATTTAGATTCAATTGGAATAAAAGCAAATAATGGATAAGTGAAATTGTAAATAATTGTTATATTTTTAAAGATTTAAAGAGCAGAGTCAGTATTATAATATCGATTTATAGACTCAAAACATACGTTTAAGCACTTATAATGCTATATTATTTGTATTAAATATCGATTAATCAGTCTGTTACGTAGGTCCGACCCCGCGCTGCCGCTCGGCTTGTACCCGTCAAGTTGACCATAGCTCATTTGCAACATTTTACTTGGTTTTAAGTAATACTGCCCCAAGCTATTTAAGTTAGTAATTAAACAATCTTTATTATTAGGAATAATTGGCATGCATAAATTAACCCTCACTTATTTTGATTTTCCCGGTGGCCGTGGAGAAACCGCACGTCTTGCTATGGTATTGGGTGGTATTGAATTTGAAGATTATAGATTTCCCTTTGAACAATTCGGTAAGGTCAGAGAGCAAACACCGTTAAAACAAGTGCCAACACTGAACGTTGATGGCCGACAAGTGACGCAGAATAATGCTATAAATCGCTTTGTGGGTAAGATGGCGGGACTATATCCTGAAGATGATTATCAGGCGTTATTGTGTGATGAAATTATGGATGCCATTGAAACAGTCACCCATAAAATTGTTGATACATTTGGCTTAGAGGGTGAGAAACAAAAACTTGCCAGAGAGGCTTTGGTTAAAGGTCCTCTTACTCAATACCTTGAATGGACGCAAGCACGATTAGAGGAACAAGGTGGAGAATATTTTGTTGAAAATCGTTTGACTCTAGCCGATTTAAAAACCTTCGTTTGGATCCGTTCATTAAACTCAGGACACTTAGATCATGTGCCTAGCTCGCTGGTAGAAGATATCGCGCCAAAATTAAATGCGCATATGCAACGAGTAGCACAAACCCCTGCAATATCAGAATATTATTCAAGGTAAGTCAAACTAAACTCAACTAATTCAAGCTAAGTCTAGCTAACTCAAACTAATATCATCACACAGGAACTTTCATGATTGACTTGCGTTCAGATACCGTAACCCGACCCTGCGAAGCAATGCGACAGGCCATAGCCCAGGCGCAGGTTGGTGATGATGTTTATGGTGATGATCCCACAGTAAATGAGTTGGAAAAATGGGCTGCTGAAAGGCACGGTTTTGCTGCCGCTATTTTTTGCAGCTCTGGCACTCAAGCTAATTTATTGGCATTAATGGCCCATTGTGAACGTGGTGATGAATATTTGTGTGGCCAACAAGCACACAATTATAAATTTGAAGGCGGTGGTGCCGCGGTTTTAGGCTCTATACAACCGCAACCCATAGAAAATGAGCCAGATGGCACCTTGTCGTTTGACAAACTACGAGCAGCAATTAAACCATTAGATCCACATTTTGCACAAACAAAGTTACTTAGCCTCGAAAATACTATCGGCGGCAAAGTATTACCCTTAGCTTATTTAGCCCAAGCCAAAGATTTTTGCGTTACACATCAGTTACAATTACATCTAGATGGCGCTCGTGTTTATAACGCTGCTGTGGCATTAAATGTGGATGTAATTGAAATAAGTCAATACTTTGATTCAATGAGTGTTTGTCTCTCCAAAGGACTTGGTGCGCCCATTGGTTCATTGTTACTGGGGTCGACTGAATTAATCGCCAAAGCACGACGCTGGAGAAAAGTATTAGGTGGCGGTATGCGCCAAGCTGGCATGTTAGCAGCCGCTGCTAAAATATCGCTAACGAAAAATGTCGGCAGACTTATTGAAGATCATCAAAATGCGAAGTACCTTGCAGAGCAATTAAATAAAATATCAGGTATTGAGGTTAATTTGTCTGAGGTAGAAACCAATATAGTATATGCTGCATTAGATGAGAATTTAAATATTAAGGGTATAACTCAACAACTTAAAGAGAATGGTGTTTTAATCACTGCTGGTAACCCGATGCGTTTAGTTACACATTTAGATATAATAAAAAGCGATATTGATATATTCATTCAAAATTTTGGAAATTTAATTAAGGTTAGCTAGTTTTATTAAAGCTTAAACAAAGGATCACCATAAACTAACATCTGCAAACTATTTAAATCTTATTATGGGCCAGCTTCTTTATTGTTAGGAAGTTATTTGTATTCCATCAAGAGCAAATTGCTACACATAAACAGATTTCAAAATTACGCTTTGGTCATTCTGAAATCACCATATCAAACGTCAATCCCAAAGAGCAAGTTGCCGCTATAAATCGGTGGCAAAAGCTATTATTTAGTGCTCCAAAAAATTAAGAAACTTATGAGAAAATTATTAAGAGATAAAATAATCAAAGTCTGTAGTAGGAAAATAGAGGCTAAAGGTGAAAATGTAGGTTTGTCATTTTATGCCTTTTTCGCTAATAAAAATGATGATCCTGAACTTCTTATGGAAGCTGCAACCTGGTGGATTAAAACGAATCAGTTTGACCACTTTGAGAAGGCAATAAAAATAAAGTCTTTGGTTGAGTCGATAAGCTAGTTACTGGGTATAATAAGTTTAAATTTATTTCAAAAAACTCTATTATTATCTGATTGAAAAAATATAGCTTTAAATGAAATTTAGGCGAGTTTTAAGGGGCTGATGGAAAGGAAGTATTGCGTAGTAAAGTGGCTAAAAGTTTAACCTGCACGCTTCGCATGAATCTAAAATTGAATTATTCTTTTCATACTTTAAAGGTCGAGAAGATATTTACCCGTTTAGATTAGAGTCTAAAAATGGCCGGAGCGGGTACTCGCCAGATAGTTTGAATGCAGTGGTAACCTAAGATCTGTAACAAACCGAAAATAAGTGCTGAATAGTCTCTGAAGAGAGGATTTTGGTGGGTGGCCTAATTAATTTTGTTGGTGGGTGGCCTAATTAATTTGGCCTAATTAATTTGGGTGGCCTAATTAATTTTGGGTTTCGTGCCCGTTCTTGTAGATCGCGGCAACGTAACAGTAAAGGTAAATAAGGCTTGTCGGGTAACTGGTCGTTGGCTGCTTTAAGTCGCTCAGGTTCAGCATAAGCAACGGTCAGTCGTTTTAACAAGGTACTCTTACCACCACCGGGTTTGGTCAATAATGAAAACCGCATTTTTTGTCTTAAAAATAGTCCCACCGGTAGGGTTTCAATTTTGTATTCGTTATCTTTGTCTTTGGTTTTAACTTCTACCTTTAAAGGTACGAATAGTCGTTCTAGCTTAAGTTTGTATGCGCTTAATTCAGCGTCGGCTGGTATACCGTCAAGTTGTATCTGACCACATTCTGCACTTACCCATTTTTGATATTGCGCCAATGCGACTTGTTCCATTGCCTCTTTGTCAGGTTGAGGTTTTGCCGGTGCCAGGTAAGTATATTGATATAACTTGCCTTTACAGCTTTTATCCGCGGCTATAACTTTCTGGGCGGAAGTTTCGCCCAGTGGCGTGCCGTCAGCATGAATTAAAGCAAAATGACTGCGTTGCTTGCCCTGTGCGTAAAATATAGCCCATATGTAACCCATTTTATGACCGAGCAATTCAGCCCCATCTAATGTGGTATCTGTTAAACCAAGGTTTTCAGCACAACGACCCGCTTTTTCTGCCGCTGCGGGTAGATCTATTACAATACGGGCGTTGATAAGTTCAGTGATTATTTTGTTACTGTCAAAAAGGATCTGGCTTTTGGATGTTTTGAGTTTTTTTCTTGTTCTATGGCTGTTTCTGTAAACCCACCTAACGAAATAAAATAGGCGGCTACCGGGGTGGGTTCGTGTTCATCACGCTCACATTCTGCGGCGCCGCGAAATTTGTTTAACTCTGCACCGCCCATTTTTGCCACATGGGCTTTGCATTCTGCAACTACCAAGCGTTCTTCCGTTCTGTGTGTGCCTATAATATCAATTTCGCGTTCAGATTTTTGTACGTCAAACTTCAGGTTTATAACCCAATGCGTAAAATAAGTCGGCTGTCAGGCGGGTAAATAAATCACCTTTTTTATTATTTGAGGCTTCTAATAATCGTAATTGGGGTTTCGTGTTTGATATAGCAGTCATGAAAAATCTCGTTACAACCTTGTAATGGCATAAACCTTAGCATTATCGGAAAAGTTTAAAAAGAGGAAAGGGTAATTTGTGAAAAAATCCTTCGGTTTTCATCTGTCTAGCATCTTTGCGTATTTTGTGGTGAAGCTTAAATTGGAACCCTGAGTGCGTGGAGCCAAGGGTGTGGCGAAACTACATAAAAGGCTGATTATCTAAGTTTTAATATAAACCACATCACATTTTAAAAGCTTAAACGTATGTTTCTAGCCTATAAATCATTATTCAAAGATACTGTCATTCAAGGTTGATCCGTTTACTTTTCTTATTCTCAACGCACCAACTATAACGAATTAGTTAAAGTCATGACTAGAGGATTAACCTCAATCGATAATTGATAACGACATTAAAGCATGGGATATTACATATTAACATTCACAAAGTATTGATCTGTAATTACTGATCCCATCGAATGAAAAGCGTAATTGTCAGGTGCTTCAGATTTTGCAGCAAGAATTGCTTAGCAGTATATGGTGCTCCCAGTGGATGTGACTCCCGATCAAGAATAATAAGAACAATAAATATAGGAAATTTCGGATGAACAAGACATACCAACTTGAGCTTGTTGATAATTATCAACCTGGCTATTCGTTAGCGCAAGGCTTTTATAAGAGTGATGAAATATACCAGAAAGAGATAAATAATATTTTTCTGGAAAACTGGATGTTGGCTGGTCATGCATCGCAAATTCCTGAACATGGCGATTTTTTCTTATTCGAATTTGATAAAGAGAGCGTTATTATTACGCGCACAAAAGAAGGTAAAATAAAGGCTTTTCTAAATGTGTGTCGCCACCGAGGTTCACTTATCTGTTTGGAGAAAAAGGGCAATGTCCGGGCATTTACCTGTCCCTATCATGCCTGGAGTTACAATTTGGATGGTGAATTATTAGCTGCCCGCCTGATGAATGATGATTTTGATAAAACGGCAAACGGACTACATCAAGCACATGTTGAATGTATCGGCGGATTAATTTTCATAAGCCTTGCGAAGGATCCGTTGTCTTTGAAGTCAATGCAAGATGATTTGAAAGACACATTTGATTTATTCGGTTTTGACCGAATGAAGCTGGTTCAACAAAAATCCTACCCTATTAATGCAAACTGGAAATTGGCGACTGAAAACTATCAAGAGTGTTATCACTGTTCACCATCTCACAAAGAATACTCAAAGATCCACGCGCTTGCTATGTCACCGTCGAGATTGGAACGTTATCGCGAGGCTTATTTGGCATCCAAGACAAATACAATCAGAACAACACCCGTCGATTTATATTTTGACCTGGCCAATGAAGGGGATGAGGGATATCAATACGGTAGAGATCCACTCCTTGAGGGAATGAAAAGTGGAACTAATGGCGGTAAAGCTGCTTCGATGTTCTTGGGCAATGTTACTGATTATGATGGTGGTAGTTCTGAATTCATGGTTGGCCCGGTTTCATTTTTTCTCATATACAATGACCATATGGTTGGATATCGCTTCCTACCTTTATCTGTTGATACCTGTGTGTGTGATGTATTTTGGTTTGTTCATGAAGATGCTGAAGATGGTCAGGATTATAATCTTGACCAATTAACCTGGCTTTGGGATGTGACAACCCAGGCCGACGAAGAAATTATCGTAAATAACCAAAAAGGCGTCGATTCGCATTTTTATAGCCCAGGGAAACTTTCTGAAATGGAAGATTTCCAACAAAATTTCCTCAATTGGTATTTAAAGGCACTTAAGAAATAATACCAAAAGTTGCTTCCTGTCGTCCTGCACTAGGACAGGCATCTACTGGCACAGTATAGGTAAATACCGGCTATGTTCCAGCTAAGTGTTGCTGGAACAGTAATCGAATTTTTTGTGTTTATTTACTACTTTAAGATTTAGCGCGTAGGATGGGTTAGCCGAAGGCGTAACCCATCAAAATGTAAGTTTTTAACTGTATTATTAGATAATTGCGTATTTAAAATGATGGGTTACGCTGGTGGCTAACCCATCCTATAACTTATATAGCCGCACTTAACTGGTACATAGCCGTAAATACCGCTTTAATATTACAATGTACCCAAGGGTTCAATATGAACCTACTAGTTATGGGTGTTTAGTCATACTAAATAATCTTATATAGTGGTGTTCAGATTGTACTACTGGGACGTCCGTTTCTGGATGGGCACTAGTTAGTGGTGCCCAATATTCCAGCGAGTTCAGTGGCTTATGTTGCCACAAAATGTATTTGACAAAATCAGCTTTGCTACATTAGGATTGGTTGTTTCGCGTACGAAAACAAATTGAAATAAGGTACTTTAAAATGATGGATAATAGCTTCAGAGCGTTAAGAATTACCGAGGATGAGTCGGGCAATTTCAGCAGAAATATTATTAGCAGAACCATTGATGAACTTCCCGAAGGGGACGTCCTGATTAAGATTCATTATGCAGCCCTGAACTTTAAGGATGCCTTATCTTCCATAGGTAACAAAGGGGTCACAAGAAAGTATCCCCATACTCCGGGTATTGACGGTGCCGGAGTGGTAGTAGAGAGTAAAGTGGGCAACTTCAACCCCGGAGACGAAGTAGTAGTTACCAGTTACGATCTGGGGATGAATGTCGATGGTGCTCTTTCACAATACATCAGGGTTCCGGCAAAGTGGGTGATCCCTCTTCCTGAAGGTATTAATCTAAAAGAAAGTATGATCATTGGTACAGCAGGATTAACTGCAGCGATCAGCTTGTATAAGATGGAAAGAAATGGTCAAAAACCTGAACATGGCCCTATTGCTGTAAGTGGCGCATCTGGTGGTGTTGGTAGCATGGCAGTGAGCATTCTGGCAAAAGCCGGTTATCAGGTAATTGCATCAACGGGTAAAGAAGATTGTTATGATTTTTTGAAAAAGCTTGGCGCCACAGAGGTTGTGGACAGGGAATATATCAATGATGATTCCAGTCGTCCTATGATTAAACCCAAATGGGCAGGGGCCATTGATACCGTTGGTGGGAATACCCTGGCAACATTATTGAAAGGTTGTAAACCGACAGGTTCAGTGGCTGCATGTGGTTTGGTGGGTTCTCCTAACCTTTCCACTACAGTGTTTCCATTTATTATTAATGGCATCAATCTGTTGGGTATCGATTCAGCTAATTATCCGCTTGAAGAAAGACATTACGTATGGGCAAAACTGGCCAATGAATGGCGATTATCAAATCTGGATGACATTGTTACCGACTGTAGCCTTGATGAACTGGATCCTTACATTGAGATGATGCTCAAAGGAGAAACAAAAGGCCGCATAGTTGTTAAAATGTGAAAATGTGAAAATGTGAAAATGTGAAAATGTGAAAATGATCAGGTAATAAAATGTGATGACAAATTACAAAACCCACTACGACGAAAGTATCACGGATCCTGAGAAATTCTGGATGGAACAGGCAAAAGCCATTAATTGGTATGAGCCACCAAAACAGGGATTGTCAAAAGATGAAAAAGGATTTTCCAGATGGTTCAATGGAGGCAAACTCAACACCTGTTATCTGGCCGTTGATCAACACGTAGAAAATGGCAGGGGTGATCAAACTGCCATTATCTATGAATCTCCAGTTACCTATGTAAGCCAATTATACAGCTATAGGGAATTACAATTTGAAACTGCAAGATTAGCAGGATTACTGAGGGCACAGGGCGTTGAAAAGGGCGACAGGGTCATTATTTATATGCCTATGATCCCTCAGGTTGTCTTTGCGATGTTGGCTTGCGCAAGACTTGGGGCAGTACATTCTGTGGTTTTTGGCGGATTTGCCGCTCAGGAACTGGCAGTTAGAATAGATGATGCTAAACCTAAAGTGTTGCTTACCGCCAGCGCAGGGGTTGAGGTAACCCGTATCATCAAATATAAACCACTGGTTGATGAAGCCCTTGAGCTTGCAGACTATAAGGTTAACAAAGTTATTGTCTGGCAGAGGCCATTTGTTAAGGCTGGTATGAAAGAAGGCAGAGATCTTGACTGGGCAAGCCTGTTGGAAAAAGCCGAGCCTTGTGACTGTGTGGTGCTGGACGCCACTGACCCCCTCTATATTTTGTATACTTCCGGTACAACAGGTACCCCAAAAGGGATCCTTCGTGACAATGGTGGTCATGCTGTAGCGCTGAAATACAGTATGAATCATGTTTATAATGTTGAACCGGGTGAAACATACTGGTCGGCTTCAGATGTCGGATGGATTGTTGGCCATTCTTATATTGTTTATGCACCTTTAATGCATGGGTGTACCACGGTGCTTTTTGAAGGCAAACCTGTTAAAACACCTGATGCAGGAATCTTCTGGCGGATCATCGAGCAGTATAAAGTGGATGTTATGTTCACAGCGCCTACTGCGTTCAGGGCTATTATCAAGGAAGATCCCAAGGGTAAATTGCACCAGAGGTATGACACCAGCAGCTTGAGAAATGTTTTTCTTGCTGGTGAGCGGTGCGATGTTGCTACCTATGAATGGCTGGATACTCTGTTGGATGTTGATGTTATAGATAACTGGTGGCAAAGTGAGTCTGGCTGGCCAATGATTTGTAATTCATTAGGTTATGGTATGAAGCCTTTGAAGCCTGGATCTGCGACTTTTCCTGTGTGTGGTTTTGATATCAGAATAATGGATGCAAATGGTCAGGAACAACCAGCCAATGAAGAAGGAGCTGTCGTTATTAAATTACCCCTGCCACCTGGTTGTTTTCCAACCTTGTGGAACGATGACGAACGGTTTATCAACTCTTATTTTTCGACATTTGAAGGTTTTTATCTGGCAGGAGATGGTGGCTATAAGGATGAAGACGGCTACATTTTTATTACTGGCAGAACCGATGATGTAATTAATGTTTCTGGGCACAGGTTATCTACATCAACTATTGAGGAAGTGGTTGCAGCTCATGAGGCTGTAGCTGAATGTGCGGTTATAGGAATAGCCGATGAACTTAAAGGACAGATACCTGTTGGTTTTGTGGTTCTCAAAGCAGGCATTGGTATTCCAGAGGATAAACTTGAAGCAGAGCTGATCAAAACAGTACGATTGCAAGTGGGTCCTGTAGCTGGTTTTAAACGTGCCGCAGTAGTAAAACGGTTACCTAAAACACGCTCTGGAAAAATACTTAGAGCAACCATGCGTAGTATTGCTGACGGCAAAGCTTATACACAACCCTCAACGATAGAGGACCCGGCTGTTTTGGATGAACTTAAAGAGCTTATGTCAGAGCAGGAAATTGGTATTGCTTTCAGTGACGATAGTTCTGCGAGCTAGCATTGAACATTAAAATGCGATGCATCAGCAGTCTAAATTGAAAACAAAACATCAGTTCTAATGATATATTTAGTGCCTTTTACTATTGGCTCAGAACTGTGCAAACAATGCATTGGATGTTGTCCGTGAGGGAAAACCAATGCACCTCCTTTCGGCGTTCTTACTTCAAAAACCTTAGCTTCTGATGCTATTCTGGCAGGTAAGCTTGGGTTATCTTTATTTACCCAGAATTGTGTGGCGCCACCTTCAAAATCATCGGTCAGAAACACCAACAAAGTCATTTGGCTCCATCTGTCGTCATATGCTTGTGTAATTAATTTATTATTTATCACACGGCTTCCCGGCCATGAACCGTCAGTATGAGGTTTAAAGAAATCACCAGATTTATATCGGTAAAATCTGAATCTGGCATTAATACCTATCGGCTTCAATCCATCAAAGTTGTCATCGCCCGATGCGAACAATCCAGCCATACGTTGCCAAAAAATAACATCTGTATCTTCATCAACAACCATAGTGACATTGTCGTTATGTCGTACATTTCGTGGTAAAGAGACAGGCGCATCGGGTAAATAGCCGAGAGATTCCGATATTTCAATCAACTTGTTACACTCTTCATGTGAAAAAACATTAAGTAATTGAAAGCATCCTGGAACCTCTGGAATATCGTGGCGAGTGATTGTCCTTTCGATTTTGTCCACTAAGCAAAAAGGATTTTCCTCTTTAGGCGTCCATGTTGGTAACCGGGGATTTTCGGCCCCGGGTTCATATGCGACCACGTAGAAAGGATCATCAATAGCTTTTGGTTTATTTAAACTAGAAGTTAAACTATTCATTTAGTTAACACCTTCACTTGCGCAAATTGTCTATGACCTTCTGGTGAGCCTCTGTAACCAAATCCACTTTGTTTGGCTCCTACCCAAGGACTATCACCCGCACCGCCTACACCTTGATTAATTGCGACCATGCCGGCTTCAAGTTGATTTGCCACCTCTAGCGCTCCATTTTCCCCAAAGACAACCGCACCTAATCCATAATCTGAATCATTTGCTCTGGAAATTGCATCATCAATATTTGAATACCTTGAAATGGCAACAATTGGTCCGAATGTTTCTTCTGATTCCAGTAACATGTCAGGTTTAATGTCAGTTATTACGGTAGGATTTATATAGGGAGACTTTGGCGTTATACCTCCCAACAATAACTTGGCACCTTTGGCAACAGCATCAGATATATGTAATTTAACTTTATTAAATTGAACATCATTAACTAAAGGCCCGATATTCGCGTTGGCATCATCCCAGGCACCGACTGTATATTGAGCCGCCAGTTCTTTAACTCTTGTCTCAAATTTGTCTGCTACTTTTTCATCCACGTAGATCCTTTCAGTGGAAATACACATTTGACCTGAATTTTCAAAGCTACTGGCAACCGCAAAGCTTGCTGCGGACTCAATATCAGCATTATACATTACAATCATGGGATCGTTGCCGCCCAGTTCCATAATGAGGCGTTTCAACCCAGAGCCAGCTCTCATCATGATGTCCTTTCCTGCGCTTTGAGAACCAGTAAAAGCTATCAAATTAACCTCTGATTCAACTATCATTTGCCCGACACTTTTACTGCCATGAACAATCTGAAGGATATCTTCAGGTAAATAATCATTCAGAGAAGCCACCATTTCATCGGCAACTATTGGCGTTACTTCCGATGGTTTGAACAGCACCGTATTTCCAGCCACTAAAGATGGAATGATTAAATTGGCAGCCATGGCTAACGGATAATTCCAAGGTGAAATTACGGCTGCAACACCCAATGGTATATATTGAATTTCAGTATTGGCTCCTTTATTTACTGGCTTTAGAGCTGATGCGACCAATTGTGAAAAATAAGCTGCGCTATGTATAACACCAGAAACCTCTCCCATTGAACGGCGGGCATCTTTCCCCATTTCCATGCTCATTAATTTTGCCAAATCCCTTTGCATCGGCTCCAGTGATTCAAAAGCACGTGAAACAATTTCGACTCGTTCATTTATTGACACCTGTCTCCATTTCTTAAAGGCTTCTTTTGATTTTTTAACTTTATTGGCGAGTTCTTCTTCAGAAGTAACGTATACTTCTCCAAGCAATTTACCATTACTTGGGTTAATTGATTTCACTGTCTCTATCATAAGTTTAGTCCTCAATCCTTGTCTCAACTTCATGCCTGTCCTAGTTACCAGTACAGACCCACTGCCAATGGTTAGTTTCCACCAACGGGCTTTCACTACTTTATCATTATGGGTGTACAGGAACCAACTCCTCTTTAGGGTAATATGCCCCGGCGACAAGAAAGATATTTAAGGATATTTTTTGCTAAATGGTTACTTATTGATTTATAGGCGTTAAATTCAAAGTAAAAGCTGGCGTATCGTTCAGTTCACCAATTTTAATAACCATTGTTTTTTGATATAAAGACAAGTGGCTTCCAAAAAACTTCTCATATCAAACAATTAAAATAACAAAAGCTACACTGAGCGGTACATTGCCACAAATTTCAACATCATCACTTTCAGCCCCAAATTTTCTGAAATATAGCGACCAAATTATCTGTGGATTAGATTTAGACTTAAAGTTTGACCTGATAGACTTTTAACCCAACATCAATTTAAAATTAGGGCGGTAATAACCCTAAGAGTCTTGTAGTTCTTTGACGGCACGATGAGCTTGTTCAACAGCGGCTTCGAGCATTGCAGAAGCTGCTGAATCGGCATTGGCAACAGTAATACGACCAAAAGGTTTTCGCGCGCGCATATGGGGGTATCGCTCATCGTCATCGTTTGCATACAATTTATCGAACAGCGCATGGGAATGCTTATCGTATGCATAGCCATGGGCCCAACGATTCACTGTGATGCCTATTATATCTTTTGCTGGATCAAAACCCGCTGAACCTAACAAGCTGGAAAGTTGAGTGCGGACATTGCGCTCTATGGTCTCGAATGAAGTGGACATAAGTTCATGGCGTGCAAGGCGATATTGTTCTTTCGCAGTCAAGCCCTGATTGTTCATATGTGGATATCGAAACATGGTTACCGTCACGGGTTGCTCTGGACCACTGGAACTGGAATAGTCGCCAATACTAACCGGATAATCCAGTTGTGCACCAATATGATAGGAGCCAGGGGAGAGGACAGCGCCAATACCCAGGTTCTTCCATGCATGCCAGTTGCGAACAACAACATTTGTTATAAGAATTGGCTGTTTAACCTGATCAGCTAATGCCTGCTTCTGTGTTTCAGGCATCTCAGGGCATAAGTATGGAATTATCGAATTGTTACAGGCAAGCACGCAGCCACGTGCTTGTATCTGGTAAGCCTGACCATTCTGTACATAGGAAATGTTAACAAGCTTGGACGATTGAGAACTCCCTTGATGTTGCACCTTTGTAACTGTGCTGTTGAGTCTGATTCTTACAGGCGAGTTTGCCTGATCAAGCTTAGAATAATCAAAATTCGCTGTGACAATATCTTCCATGCCGTTACCGGGCGCAACCGCTGGGACCATCAAACGCACCAGCAAGCGAGCTATTGAGGCATTACCGTCAGGAAAGCGATGGATCAGGGGATCATATTCCTGGGTATCATCTGGCAAGCCAGCTGCATACCAACCAGGCAGGCCTGAATAACTTAATGCAAAGTATGCATCAACTGCTTCAATGCCCATTCCGGCATCAAAAGCAAGATCCTGCAACACCTCAAATACCTCTGGCTCGGTAATGTCCAGATGTTTACTAAGAAAGTCACGGTAACTAATGCTGGAAAGATACTTCTCTTTCGCATCAGCTTTAATATTGGGTATTTGATCCTGCTCAATCGTCAGCAGATGGTGAAATTGCTTTTTTGCTGCTGAAGAAATTGGCATTTGAGCCACAGATTCTTCTGCTGTAAGAGAAGTCGTTGCCATGGGCAGATATTCAAAGAAGGGACCAGAGAATGGTACTGTAAGATCAGCGTTCCATTTTTTCTTATTAAAATGTAAGCCAGCCCTGAGGCCATGTCGCTTGTAGAACCCCTGATCAAAAGATTTCTCAAAACCTTTTATGTCAACTCCTAGATCATCCAGAAGACCTTTGACAATTTTACTGTAACTGTTTGGCTGCACAAGGAAGGAACTTCCCCCGTATCCAATCAATGTACGGTCCTCCACCTGAAACTCATTCCGTTTGGCATGGCCACCAAAATCATCATGATTGTCGAGGATGATAATGTTGGCTTCTGGATTATCCTTTAGATAGAAATGCGCTGCACTAAGACCACTGATACCACCACCTACAATTACCAGGTCGACTATTACTGGATCAGGCTTTTCAACTTTTCCCCAATTTTCACGACCCTCACGCGCGAGCTGGTGGGCAACTTCAAAGGCACCATCATGATTACCCCTCATACCAGTGTATGACGGTGGATAGCTATTATTCACCGGAGGTACACTACTGACTTCTCCTGCAATTATCTGCTTGGCAAGAACAGATGATGTAGACACAGAGCCTACAGTGATGGCCCCCGCAGTCAGAGCGCTAATTCCATGTAAAACATCTCTACGTGAAATTTGACGGTCCATTCCAAGATTTTTATCTGCTGATTTCTTCAATACAATTCTCGCATGTGGATTTTTATTTTTATGCCATTAACAATAAATTACCGTAAATTTATCAGGGTTACATTAACCCTTTATAGTAGGTTTTAGATGCTGTCAACTTATTGATACACCGGCAGCTGTGAGGTGATCCGAGCATTAATAATACGAAAAGTTACTCGTGTTACCCCATAACGGGATCTGACATACATAACTGGCTGATTATTGGGTGTTTAATTTAAGGGTATGCCATTTTAAAAGCTTGAACGTATGTTTTTAGCCTATAATTCGATATTGTAATACTGACTGTGCGCTGGGTGACAACGCCATTTGTTTAGAGAAAGACATCTTATTTCTTAAAATAGTATTTTGCACTTAAAAAAGTACTTTTAAGCAATTTTATAAGTTTGTTTTATCGTTAATAGTTAGTTTATTCCGGTAGGTTTATTCTGTACTAAAAAGGTATTTTTAAGCAATTTTATAAGCTTATTTTACGTTAATATTTTATTTATTATAAGTTAATGTTTTGTTAATTCAATGTGTTAGGTTGATTCGGTCTGATATCTTAGTAGCTTTGGTTCGATCCGATATCTTTACTGATATCTTTGAAAATAGCGACAAAATTTATTAATTTTAGTAAACAATTCTTCACAGTGAGTCACTAACTTAACTTATAACATATTGAAAGTATAAGGTTTATAAACTATAGTATTCCGTAGGTTCTAATTTTATGGAAATATTAAAACCTACGGCAAAAAATATTTATCAGTTGATAACGTGTTATTTTTTGCCTCGTCAATTGAAATTAGCAAGTAGTATTTTTCAATTAATCAAAATATCCATCGTTGTCTAGGAAGGGATAACTGCAGTCCTAATAATGTGTAGTAAAGGTTTTATTTCCTCCTGTCGTGTCACGTAAATAAAAAATACAATAACTATAACTTTTCGATAGGATTAAATATGAAAAAAAGATCAATTTTACCCTTTTTACTCTCACTCAGTGTAGGTTGGTGCACTACGAGTTGGGGTCACGGGCCAATGTACGATGATAATTATGTTTTTGATGACAGTAATCAGGGGTTAAGCGCAAAAGAATTACGATCCCAAGGAGTTCAAGGGTTGTTAGCGAACCAATGTGTCGATGGTTCAGCAAACGGTTATCCTTGTCAAAATATAGACTTACAAGCATTTCTTCCCAAAAGCGACATGGGTGGTGGCACAAGTAACCTTAATGACATTTGGGGTTGGACTGATCCAGTTAACGGTAAAGAAATAGCTATCGTCGGGCGAACCAACGGCACAGCATTTGTCGATATTTCTGACCCTGAGAATCCTGTTCACCTTGGATTATTACGCGGTCATAACAACAGCACATCATCATGGCGTGATATTAAAGTTTATAATGACCATGCCTTTATTGTGTCTGAGGCCAGTAGCCATGGAATGCAGATTTTCGATTTAACACTACTGCGCACTACTTCGCCTGGCTCCACTTTAAGTGAAACCGCGCACATGAGTGATTTTGGCTCTGCTCATAATATAGCCATTAATGAAGACAGTGGTTATGCCTATGTAGTTGGTAGTAATCAATGTAGTGGTGGGTTATATATGGTGGATATTTCATCGCCAACGTCACCTTCTTTTGCCGGTTGTTTTTCGTCAGACGGCTACACTCATGATGCCCAATGTGTTAATTACTCAGGACCAGATACTGCTTACTCTGGAAATGAAATTTGTGTCGGTTATAACGAAGACACCATCACGATTATTGATGTAACCGATAAAAGTAACCCTGTGCAAATTTCAAGAAGTACTTACAGTGGCTCGCGATATACCCATCAGGGTTGGTTTTTAAATGATAACCACTCTATTCTTATTATGAATGACGAGCTAGATGAGCAAGGCACAGGTAACAATACCACCTCTTATATCTGGGATGTTAGTGATCTGGATAATCCTGTTGAAACAGGTCGTTATATTGGTGAAACTGAAGCTATTGATCATAATTTATATACGTTAAATGATTATGTGCTTGAAACCAATTATCGCGCCGGATTAAGAATATTAAAAACAACCGATATAGCAAACGGTAATATGTTTGAAGCGGCTTATTTCGATACTATTCCTGGATCAGATGCAGCACAATTTTCAGGCACCTGGAGTAACTATCCTTATTTTGCCAGTGGCAATATTGTGTTAAGTGATATTGGAACAGGGTTATTTATTGTCAAGCCTGATTGGACTGCAATAGAGAATCAAACTCCGCCTCCACCTCCTCCACCGCCAAGTGACTATTGTGACGCTTCAAGTAACAATGCTAATGATGAATGGATTGCTAGTGTTGTTGTCGGTAGTTTTAGCAACGCTTCAAGTGGCGCTGAATATACTGATTTTACCGCAATGAATATTCCAATGGTTATTGGGTCTAACTCAATCACTTTTACACCTGGATTTAGCAGTCGAACTTGGAACGAATGGTGGAAAGTCTGGATTGATTTTAACAGCAACAATACATTTGATGCCAGCGAAAAAGTATTTGATTCAGGTAGTGCAAGCAGTTCAGTGGTTAATGGAAATATCACAGTTCCTGCAGATGCCACCGGAAGTGCTCGAATGAGAATTGCTATGCGTTACAATGCTGAGCCCAGCGCTTGTGGCTCGTTTAGTTATGGTGAGGTTGAAGATTATACCGTGAGCTTTGACGGTACTCCGCCGCCTCCACCACCACCTAGCGATACTTATGAAAATACTACCAGCTTTAGCATTCCTGACAATAATTCCACCGGGATCACCAGCCCGATAACTTCTACCCGTGAGGGTAATGCAGGTAATGTATCTGTAGAAGTTAATATCACCCATACATGGATAGGTGATTTGATCGTTGATGTGATTCATCCTGATGGTACGGTTTACAATCTACATAATCTTACGGGTAGTTCAAACGATAATATTAACCAGACTTATGTGGTTAATGCCGGCACTAAAGCCGCTGAAGGACTATGGCAGTTGCGTGTTAAAGATATGGTAAGCAGAGATACAGGTACCATTGATAGTTGGAGCATTACATTTAAATAGTAAATTAATATTAAAGCTTAAATTGAGCTACTTTAAGCTAAGTTAATTCAAGCTAATTTGAATGAATAATGTTCAATAGAATAAATTGACAGGGCAACTAATTGTCCTGTCTTTTATAAAAGGGAATACTTTAAAATGCTGTTACTCTTAAAAAAAATAAAAATAAAAGCAAAAAAAATAATAAACAGAAAAACAATAATAAGAAAAATATCCTTTAGTTTCGCATTCATATTTACATTGTTAGCCAGTAATCAATCTATTGCTTATGCCGCTTCTCCTAAAACCCAGGCCAATGAAAATCAGACGAGTAAAACCCAAGCTAGCAAACCTTTAACAATTGCAGTTGAAATGTTAGCTCAGGCTAATTCTGAAGAAACTCAATCACGTCAATTAATTGTTAAAGCCAATAAAGTGCGTAAACAGATAAAAAACCTTCGTGCACAAATGCTGAAGGATAAATCAAACAAAGATAAGTTAAACAAAGAAGAGTCAAGCAAAGAAAAGTCAAAAAAAGATAAATCAGAACATATATCTCAATTGAACAAGTTGCTGGAAAAAGAACAGAAAAAAGGTGCTGAGTTACGTCTCCACTCAAAGTTATTAAAACAGCAAGCAACTGTGCAGTTTGAACAGGGATTTATTGATTTATGGCAAGGTAAAATTGTAAGTCGCAGCCCTTTAACGATGAATGCTGATGTTAAAAATTATTTCTCCCATAATGCGAAAATCCGCAGTGTTCATAAAAACAAATTAAATATGAATAATATGGAAGTTCAGTCAGAAAATAACATTCCTGAAGACACCACTAATCAATCAGTTATGTCCCTGGAAATACCAGCGTTAACTGGTCAAAATGCACCGCCTGATCTTAATATTGATGCATTTAAATTCTCTCGGAAAGAAAAATATTTTGCCCATATAGAAGTTCAAAATAATGATACTGAAATTAACAATGCAGAAAGTGACATCTCAAAACATTCTGCCAATGTTTCTGCTGTACCACTGAATAAAATTCACCAATGGAGATTATTCGTAACCGATTTAGCAGGAACACCAATTGAAGGTATTAATTTCGAAGTTGAGGGACATATGCCGGGACATGTGCACGGACTGCCAACCAAACCCCGGGTGACAAAAGAAATAGAGCCCGGTGTTTATTTAGTGGATGGTATGAAATTTCAAATGAAAGGATGGTGGGTAATAAAGTTTATTTTACGATCTGATGAAAATGAGGCTGAAAACAAATCTCAGTCAGACTTCTTTATTTTCAATCTGGTACTTTAACAATGCGAATTTTTCAATTGTCAGCGTTACTTTCATGTTTAATATTATTATCGGCTTGTTTAAAAGAATCTAACAACAATAATGTTCAGGAAGTTGAAAAGAGTTTATCCGCGCAACAACTGTCCCTGTATCAATTTACAGAGGTAGATATAGCTTTTTTGGAAAAGTTCTCAATTAATGCGTTGGGCACACCACCAGAGTCAGTAAGTAATCACTTTGCCGATAATGAATTGGCGGCAAAATTAGGTAAAAAATTATTTTTTGATAAAAGCCTCAGTCGAAATAATCAATTTTCGTGTGCTTCCTGCCATCAACCACAGCGCTACTTTACCGATGGTTTAAAACTTTCCAAAGCCTCTGGTACTACCCATCGTAGTTCGCCAACAATTCTTGGTGCGGCTTATAGTCCATGGCAGTTTTGGGATGGACGAAAAGATAGTCTCTGGTCTCAGGCGCTTGGTCCAATTGAAGATGCCAACGAAATTAACACCACTCGTGTGGAATATGTTCGACGGTTGTTAAAAAAGTACCCACAAGATTATCAAAATATATTCGGTGAATTATCAATGAGTTTTTTGGGTGAACTTCCTGAAGTTGCCTCTCCATTGGGTGACAATATTGCTCAAGCTCAGTGGCAAGCTATGGATAAATCACTCAAACATCAAGTTAATAAAGTATTTACCAATGCAGGTAAAGTGATGATGGCCTATCAAAGACAGCTGACATTACCTATGTCTCGCTTTGATCAGTTTGTAGAACTGTTAGCCAAGGATAAAAACATAAACTCAGACGAAAACGCAAGTTCAAACTCAGATTTAAATTACATAGCTAAATTGTCAGATATATTAACACCAGTAGAGGTTATGGGAATGCGCCTTTTTGTTGGAAAAGCAAATTGTGCCAGTTGCCATAATGGTCCGCTATTTACCAATTATGAATTTCATAATATTGGCGCACCAGAAGTAGGCATGCCCTCTGTAGAACTAGGACGTTATCAAGGTGTGAAAGAATTACTTACAGATGAATTCTCATGTTTGTCACTTTGGAGTGACGCCAAAGAAAATGACTGTGCTGAAATGCGTTTTCTAAAATCATCAGGACCAGAACTGGTAGGCGCATTAAAGACACCAACACTGCGTAATATTGGTTCAACTGCGCCTTATATGCAATTTGGTCAATTTGATAACTTACAACAAGTACTCGGGCATTATAATAAACCATCACCCCCGGTATACAACCGCGAGCAACATCCCAATAGACCGCATTTTGACATTATGCCCCTAAAGTTGGATGCACAAGAATTATTGGCGCTTGAAAGCTTTCTTAGAACATTAACATCGCCATTGCCTAAGGATGATCCTTGGTGGGGAATTTAGGATGATTAGTCGTATTGTGGTAACTAATTAATTTCAATGAATAATTTAGTGGTGGCTGGAAAGAAAAAAGCCGCTGAAAATTAGCGGCTTTTTAAAAAATGGCGGTAAGATAGTGTGGCCAAAGCGGGTCGAAGCCGGTATCTGGGGCTTCACCCGTTTCAGGACTAATACTACCTAGGGATTTGGTGTGCCAGGTTCTTTCTTTAACGACGCCAGGTGATCTTGTATAACTTTCCACAAAGGAGTGTCTACCCAAGTGTCATCTAGATAGAATTTTTCGGGTTCTTCTTCTTTTGGGTCTATCAGCAGATTGTAGATTGATGGATAAGCCATGTTCATGACCGCATAACTCTTTGAATCGATTTCCTTGATAAGCATTTTCCAATTGCGCCACTTCACACCAAAAAGCTCGTTGCCGATGTAAATGACCATGGAATCCCGAGCTGATTTTTTCGACTTGGCCACCAGAAAATCAGATTGGTCAACACCATCGAGTATTCTATCTTGCGGGATCTCGCCGCCGACAAAATTCGCCAATGTGGGAAACACATCTGTCATATGTACAATGTCGTTAGATACTTGCTTGGCAGGGATTTTTCCAGGCCAGCGGATAAGAAAAGGAACACGTAAGGAGCCTTCATAGGGAGAAAACATGGTTCCTCGCCAAGGCCCGGTGAATCCAAACGATCTTTTTATGCCTTCGCGGCCATTGTCTGAAGTAAAGATAAAGATAGTGTTGTCTTTAAGTCCTAGCTCATCAATTTGATCGAGAAGCTCGCCCACATAGGAATCGGTTTGCGCCAGCACGTCAGCAAAACTTCCATTACCTGTTTTACCCTTGAAATCAGGATGAGGGTCAACCGGTTCATGGGTTTGTGTATAAGGGAGATAGGCGAAAAAAGGCTGCTTGGTTTTGGCCTTACGCTTGATAAAATCGATAGCGTGATCAGTGATTTCCCGGTCGATCGTCGCGCGTTTGGCTCGGTTATAAACTTCATGTTGTTTTGGTTTCTGGCCTCGTTTCGCCGTCATGATGTGGGTGAACTTAACACCTGCATCCTTCTGGAAGCTAGTGCTATCTGGCCAAAAAGCCTGATCAGATGAATTGGGTATTCCATACCATTCATCAAAACCCTGATCCGTGGGATAACGGCCCTCGGCGTCTCCCAAATGCCATTTTCCGAACATGCCTGTCGCGTACCCATTATCCGACAGCATCTCGGCCAAGGTAATCTCCCACTTGGTGATGCCGTACCATATTCCTCTAGGGGAGCCGTTTTTTTGTTGTCGTGTACGAATTCCATAACGACCAGTCATCAGTGACGTTCGCGATGGCGTGCACTCTGCTTCAACATTGAAATTGGTGAGTTGGAATCCCTCAGCCGCAATGCTGTCAATATTAGGTGTTGGCGCTCCGCGCAAAACGCCGCCGCCATAAACGCCAACCTCGCCATAACCAAAATTGTCCATTAAGACCAGAACAATATTGGGCTTGTTTTCAGTTTTGGGTGAAGCCAAAGCCAGAGGAACATACATAAAAAGAACTAACAGAAATACCGTGAATTTGGCGTTTCGAATATACTGGGACATAGTCGTCTCCTTTGATGGACAGATGGACAGATGGACAGATGGACAGATTGACGGATTTTAGTTGTTACCCGCTTTGAGTCGTTTTCGAAGTTTCAATTTGGTTTAGTCTTGAAAATACTACAACTTCAGTTGGTCGTCATTAAAGACAATCATTCGATCCTGAATAAATTTTTCGTTTTGTTTACCCCAAAAGGTAAAAGGAAATAGCCTTTAAATGTATACCCAGTTAGGGTAGGTGAAGTTACAAACTTACAGTTAGCGCTGGGTTTAAAGGATTGCGGAAAAAAAATAATCTATAAAATGGACATTTAAATGTTTGGTAGTTTGTTACTTGTTGTTTCTTTACTCTTATGTGCGAGACTGCTTCCGTGCTTTTCCCAATTTTGGCCATCAAAATGTTTGATGTTTATTGAGAGTGGTCTGGTATCCAGACAATTGATATTAATGTCTATACCATCTGGATTCGAACGCGGGGTATAAAAAGGTTTAACACCACAAACTTTACAGAAAGTATGCTTTGCAACACCAGTATTAAATGTATAAGTAGATAGGTAATCTTGGCCGGATAAAAGTTTAAATTTACCCAGAGGTACGATTAAATGGAGAAAACCTGATTTAGTACAAATTGAACAATTACAATCATCTGCATCAATATTTTCAGGTGCTTCCACCTCAAAGGTGATTGCTTTGCAATGACAGCTGCCTTGATAAATCACATAATTTCCTTAGAAGCTTAACAATTGTGTATCTATCAATAACAAAATCAGTAACAGCTTGCTACACAATTAAAATTTAATGTTAATAATATCCCATAAGTTTAATGAATTAGAAAGTGGGGAAAATTAAGTGTTTCTAAAATGCAGGAAAGTAAATTAATGCATTATTTATTTAAATTATGGAAAGTGGGGCCGCGTGTTGCATTTGGCAAAATGTGAGAAAAACAAGATGCGATCCCAATATTGTGAAGTAAATAATTTATTCCCTGTATAATTATTTATCTTAATTTATACCAAAGAGTTAGTATTTCCTTCGTTTTCTCTTATACCATTCGCATTAAATAAGTGCTCAATATTCAATGATTAGTGCATGGATGCCTAAGAGCTGCCATGACGGCAACGCAGCTAGTGGTGATTTAGATCATTTGAAGATGAACACATATTTAGTGCGATTGGTATTAGCATCAATGAGAAGAGGTGGTCACACTTGGGTGGCATTTTGTGGCCCACTCAGTTGCAGTCTTAATTGGTCACTGTGGAACAGTCAAGTCTGGCGGAACGTCAAATTTATTCGGCATTCTCCTGTTTGAGGATGGTAGCCGTCCTTAATCGGTGCGACCCCATGATATCTCAGTCTATCAGGGCCACCCCATACCATTACATCTCCATGTGTTAAAGCGATGCGGGATACTTTATCTGAACGACTTTGTCCTCCCAATAAAAATGAAGCTAATATGCCAAGTGAGACCGATACTATTGGCGCATTAAAAGTGGATTCGTTTTTATCTTGGTGCAAAGATAATTTGCTACCTGGAAGATATTTGTTTATTAGACAAACAGTAGGTGCAAAGTCTTTGAAACCCGATTGTTGGGCTGCTAGGATTGCCAGATTTTTATAGGCCAATGGCATTTTAGGCCAGTGAGTTCCTGTTAGAGGGTCGATTGGTGAATAGCGATAACCTTGTCGATCGCTAACCCAACCTAAATTGCCACAATTGGTCATGGCAACATTAATAATATGTCCTCCAGCTGTTACCATGTTTCTAAATGGTGAAATTTTAAGAAGTTTACTAAGTTCTTGCATTAAGTCGGCTGAATCACGATAGGCATATTTATGTAAAATCGTAGTCCCATCAGATAATTTAACAATATTAACTTCAGGCTCTTCAATAGTGTCAAATAAATCACCAATCATTAGTTAAACTTACACATCAATCGCATTACAATTTTATAATTTACCACTTTCATGATCCAGAATTGCTCGTTTACGATCTTCACCCCAACGATATCCCGATAGTTCACCATTTTTTCGAATAATACGGTGACAAGGAATTAAAATCGCAATTTTGTTGGATGCACATGCTTTGGCTACGGCTCTGGCTGATTTGGGGCGGCCTAATTGTAATGCTACTTCTGAATAGTTTAACGTTGTTCCTGAGGGTATATTTCGTAATACATTCCATACAATGTTTTGAAAGTCAGTTCCACCTGGATCTAGGCTAATATCACACGCTTTATCAGGCGACTCTATCGCCTCAAGGACCTTTAGAAAGTGTTTGGTAACAGTTTCATCCGAATTCTCTTCTATGGCTTTGGGAAAAAGCTGTAGGAATTCTTCAACGCTTGTACTGACATCGTCATCCATTAATGAGATAAAACAAACGTCACTGCCTTTAATTGCTATAAGCACTTGTCCATATCGGCATTTTTCAATAGTATATCTAACCACTTTAAACTCCCCATCATCATTAAGTTATAGCATATTTGACTATACCAATATTTCATCCTATATTAATCGGGGTCACACTCAAAGATAAATATCGGGCTTACAACGTTTACATGCTCTAAACCCTCCTTTTTTAGCCGCATCAATTGAATCATAAAAAGCGATATTTTCTACTTTCGGTTTGCGCGAAGGACAACTCGGTAGACAATATATGCCTGTGGTTTTAACCGCGTAAAAAAACTGGCCGTCAGATCCCTTATCCCTTGCAAGCACCCGTTGCCACTGCTCATCAAAACACGAAAAATCGCTTACTTCTTTACCAATCTCCATATGTTTCCCAATGTATGTGGTATTATCAAACTAGTGAAAGCTTCATCCAGTCATGAATAAACTTCCAACAGCGTGCAAGTGCACGCATGCTGGATGAATGTAAGACCCATCTCAGAAAAGACATGGATCCCAATTAACCTTAAGATGCCAGTAAAGCAGCCTCTGCACAAAATCGATCAAATGCATCAGCAACTTGTGGACTCAGTTGTCTAGCTCGAATTGGTGAATGTACGCATCCAGGCTCAATTGACAATTTAACTTTAATATTGTTCGCTTCCAGTAGTGTTGCGTATTCTGTAGCATCTTTCACCAACGAATCTTTTTCTGCTCCCATGATGTAAGCAGCGGGAAGATCATGAAATTTTCCACTGATTGATGGTGAAATATATGGATCTGATACATTTTCTTTTTTACCAGCATAACAAGCGGTAAAAAATTCCATTTCACCACCGGTAAGTAATGGTGCATCTTCACCTCCTTTTTGCCAGCGTGAGAAATCTAATACCGGGCTAATCAATGCCTGACCGCTAGGTTTTGGACCATTTCTATCACGTAACATCATTGACAAAACAATGGCCATATTAGCGCCGGAACTATCGCCACAAAGAACAATTTTTGTAGGGTCTATACCCAGATCTTTTGCAGATTCAATAATACTTAACAAAATGTCATAACAATCTTCTAAAGCACATGGGAAAGGGTGTTCTGGTGCCATTCTAAAGTTAGGCGCAATCGTAACCAAACCAGATTTTTCACATAATTCCGCAACCGCTGAATTATGGCTGTTTAATGAACCGATAACAAACCCGCCGCCTCGGATATAAAACAATAATCCATTTCCACTGGGTTTTTGAGGTGTATAAACCCTTGCAATAAGGTTCTCATTGATCTTGCGGTCTTCTATAGTCACTGTCTCAGGGAGATCATAGTGAAACTCCACTGTTAATGATTCGTATAAAGCACGTTGTTCTACCAGTGGCAATTTATAAAAATCAGCTGGTAAAGTATTGTTGGATCGGTCGATAAATTCTTGTATTCCAGGGGCGTAGCTCATTGTTTACCTCATAATATAAGTTAAAAAAAATTAAAATTTCAATACTGAATAACAACTTACCGGTGGGAAGTTTTTTCATTCAGAATTACTGGCCATGTGCCATGGCACAAGACCAGGTTATGACAACTATTCTGCGATTACGCTTAGTTCAAAAGACTCTTTAGTCGCAATAGCAGTCTTAATACATTCGTCGAGGTTAGTTGATTTGACAATACAATAACCAAAGCGACCACCAACATTATCTTTTGGCGGTAACAACAGTTTTTGTCCTGCAACAGCAAGTAATGTTGCTATTTTTACAGTACTGTGGAGTTTATCTTCTTTAATACTGATATCCTCAACTGTACAATCAGATTCAGGATAAAAGAAACGAATAGCAGCAACTGAGGGCTCAACCTTTGCTATTTCAATTGATTTGCCACAGGTCACATCAACTACAACTTTACCAAGATCAATGTCCGTAGCAATCTGACCTACATATGGAATTAAATCTCCACCCAAGCGAGCATTCACTTCAATTAATTTCGGCCCATCTTCTGTCAGCATTATCTCTGTATGTGTGCAGCCATTGTTGAAGTTCAATGCTTTATGAACTTGCTGGAGGTAATTGATAAAATCTTTATCTTCAAGCAATGTGTCGTGAGTATTCACAACGTGCCCAATTTCTTCAAAATGTGGGTAAAAACCTGTTTGCTTTCGAGCAATAAACAAAGGTGTTAATTCACCATTAACCACAGCAGAATCAATGCTGACTTCAGTGCCTATCACACATTGCTCAATCAACACACCTTTACGATAGTAATGCTCTGTGGCATTGCTATCTGAGTTTTTGGCTTCCCGATAAGAATCAGCTATATAATTTTCACATACTTCTGTCATATTAGCAGCTGATTTAAAAGCTTGTTCTAATTGGGCTTTGTTCTCTACTTTACAGACACCATAACTGGCAGCCATTGCTCTTGGTTTAACAATAACAGGATAACCAATGTCACTAGCAGCGACTTGCGCTTCTTCCAATGTGGTTGTCAGGACACACTTAGGTTGAGCCAAGTTATGCTCATCCAATAATGTACGGGTTAAGTGTTTATCTCTACATGACATAATGGTGTCAACATCACCACCTGGTAAATCAAGCAATTTTGCAAGTTTTGCACTGGGGATAATCCGAATTTCATCCCAACACAATACGCCATCAGCTTTAAAGTTCTCTGGTAAACTCGATTTCATTTTAATTGGGTCAATCGTATTGACTTTGGTGAAACCAACAATGTAATTATTTTCCCACGTAGATTCATTGTCGAGTAATAACCAAACATTTGCGTGCTTGGAAATCATGCTCAATAAATATTCACGATACGAACAAATACCACTGCCAACCAATAAAATAGTCGGTTTAGTCGTATTAATTTCTTTATAATCTTTAGTCATGTATGTTATTTCCTATAAAATATATTTTTCTAGCAACGTCATAACTTAACCACAAGCAATATTAAGGTTGCTGTTTAAAGTTTGAGTGTTATTAAAATCCTACTGGTGTCTAAGCACAGGCTGATATAAATCAGCGAATTACCGGCCTCGGCGTTTTTAGTGGTCAACGAATACTCACTTGCTTAGCATGAACGCTTCTTATGCAAAAAATTATGGTTGACTGTCAAATTGAAGTTCTTTTTCAAGAGCTCTGATCCGTAAATAATCGGCATGAATTTGTTCGAGTGAATCGCTTTTTAATACAACAAAACCGAAACACTGCGCACCCCACAAGTCTTTTGTTGGTTCTACGGAATCGCCGTTTTTAACATTAACAGCAGAAGTTTCAAAACTGGCTAAGTCATTTATTGCTTCGAGGCACTGGGCGTTTTTTACGTACCCATGACTTTCGCAGATTAAGAATACGACTTGTACGTTGGTCTTTAATTCGTAACTTTCAGGGATCGGCTCGGATGATGTAAAGTAACGCACAGCCCTGTCCAATTGGCTATCTCCAGTTGCCAGGCGGCAATATACAGGATGTCCTCCACCATGTGGGCGAGCGCCAATTTCAATCAATTTGGGTCCACTTGGAGTTATCATGATTTCAACATGTGCCGTACCAAATCGAAGCCCTACAGCATCAAGTGTAGCCTTAGTATAATTGACCAACTCATCATAGACGTTTGTCTGAGGTGGCAACCATTGCATTTTGTCATATATGGCAATAAAGTTGCCATTATCTTTCTTGGTATACTGACAAATATTGGCGACTGAGTGGTTACCATTATGGCTAAAGGTATCAATCACATATTCTGTGCCAGTCACGTATTCTTGAACAACAAGGTCGACATTCTTTCCGCCTAATTTATTGGTGGTGCCAAGAATATCATTGAAAACACTCAACCAGTTTTTTGCGCCGGGAACACGAGTAACATCATCGGTCCCAGCACTTTTAGCGGGTTTGATGACCAAGTCTGAATTTTCCAGACCTTGGGACTCCAACCATTGTTGAACCTCAGTTGCATCAGCCGAACAAATTTGCTTTATAAACGGTAATCCTGCTGTAGCAACTGCCTTAGCCATATCGCCTTTATGACGTCGTGCTGTTGCCAGCGATTCCACGTTAGCATATTGTGGCAGTATCCGGCAAACAAGCTTGTCGGTTAACTCAACACCAATTTCGCTACCTGTAATGATGCAGATCGGATCTTCGCTTTTCAATGTTGCGACAACATCTTCAAAGTCACCATGGGCTTTAACAATAGCGTCAAAGTCTTGTTTTCGAAAAGAAGTAGTATAAACACTTGGCGTTTGCTCAGTTGATAGAACAGCAATAACTCTAACACCTTGTGCTTTAAAAGCTGGCGCATAGAGCGAACCTGATGTATATGGATCAACCACTACGACTGTTCTTTGTGTTACTTTCTTATTATTTTTATACATTGTTACTCACATATAATGTTGTAATTAGAGCCCGTCATGCAACTTCGCTCGCCGATGGTATGACGGGTGAAATGTGTTGCACTAGGAGTCTTTCGCTCTTGGGCAGTTCTGCTGTGTAAAAGCCGTTTTAGCCAGATTTTCCGCTCATTATTGTTGAATGGAAAATTATTCTCCTCAAATGATTCTAAATCTGGCTCAAAATGGTTATCGCTCGTGACGAACATTTAGGAGCGGCAACTTTACAGCCTATTTATCAATAAATTGGTTAATGAGCCCTAGTTATTATCTGAGTCTAAAGATAATTTCCTATTATATAAATTTTTCATATCGTCCAATATTTCTTTTCTTAATAATGGAACCAAGCATAGAATTGAACCGATGCCACCAATCCACATTGCAGGACTAAGACCAACAAGTTTGATACACAGTGAAGTAAATAAACTACTCAACGGAATGGCACCCCAAACCAAGAATCGTTGTACGGCGTTTACGCGACCCAATAATTCGGTTGGCGTCACAGTTTGTCTAATAGTCATCGCTGTTGGAGTGAAAGCCCCTTCACCAATACCATGGAATACACTCACTGCAATAAGGCCTATAATAGAGTTGAAATGCCCCATAACTGGGACCAGTGCAATGCCGATGACTGACACGGTGGCACCAAATACTAAAACAAATGACGTACCGTATATTTTGGTTAACTTAGTACATATTAAATTACCAATAGGTAATCCAGCAGCGGTAGCACCAACGATAAAGCCGATAACAGTAATGTCCAGTTTGAGTACTTCGCGACAATACAAGACCAGACTAAATTCAACCATGCATAGGAAAAATACATAAACTAAACTACATAGCAACATAGGTTCGAGTTTTCTATTGCTAAAAACAAACTTCAAACCTTCTTTTATGTCTTTTTTCATCCACCCTTTAACAATAGGTTTCGGCTCAAGTTTTTTTGATTGTGTTTTTATGCCCAGCAATGAAAAGAACGAAAGCAAGAATGTTGCGGCATTAATAAAAACCGTTGCAATCAAGCCGAACGTAGCAATCATTGGACCACCAATCATTGGGCTGAGTGTTCTGGCCGTGGATTCAGAAAAGGTTAAACGAGTATTCCCTCGTTGAATATCAACCTCTCCAGAGAGTAGATCAGGCGTATACGACGAATAAGCGATCTGGAAAAACACTACAGAAACTCCGCCTATAGCCACCAATCCCATCAATAACCAAAATGTAAGAAAACCAGTCATAGCCAATATAGCAACAGTTCCAAATACAAAAAACTGAACTAAATCACATACCATCATGGTTTTTTTTCTTGGTATTCTGTCAATTATCGCACCGACCTGTAAACCGATAAGAAGAAAAGGGGCGAACATTGCAAATGGTAACAGTGTTGCTTGAGCAGCTGACGCCCCTATAATCTCTATTGCCAACAATGGTAGTGCGAGCAATAATAATTGATCCCCTGATATACTAAGTGTTTGCCCTGCCCAGAGCATCTTAAAATCCATACTAAGTGGTGCGGATTTATTTACATCTTTCTTCATGTTGAAATTTCTCTTAATTTTATATGAAAATTTAATGCTTTCATCAAGTATTAATAATTGAAACGATGAGAGTATTTAAGGTATAAGCTTTTCTCTTTCTCTTGAGTAAAGAAAATAGATTGAGTACTGTAATATTCTTCTTGTAACGACCCATAGCCTAAATACATTGCCGTCCCTGGATTGGCTTGCCACTTGAGCAGTAAATCTGCAACAAAAGTATCTTGATTTGATAAGGCAGAGAGTTGTTGATTAGAGGTGATTTTCTGATTATCAACAATAAAACGTAAAGACCATTTTGAGTCAAACTGGTAAGTGGCCTTAAATCGAGTTTGTTGACTGGAGAATATTTCTAGATCACTTTTCGAATTCAGCGTATTACCTATATATAGTAATTTCAACTTAAGCTTTGGACCGACAGCATATGTCAATGATGACACGATTTGTTCATAGTCAGAAACCTCAGGTTTTTGACCAGCCGCTGGTTGGTAATTAATTGCTTCACCATTTGCGTAATTTAACGAAAAATTAAGATGTTGCAGCCACGCACTTTCAAAACCTAATTTATAATATTCTTGCTCGTAATTGGTAAGCTCCGCCAACAATGAATAATCTGATGCGCCCAACCTTTCGTTTTTATGATGAATATTAGCTGAAATAAATGTTTGCCCTTTTAATTCAGCTGTTACCTTCACTTGATTATGTTCATCCAAAATTTGGCTATCGACATTCCAAACATAGTTTGTATTAAGCTGATAGTTATAAGCAATGATCAAATCGCTTTGAGATAGTTGGCGATAAGCAATATTTTGTGAAATATCTTTAATTCCAACTCTGGAAATAAACCCTACTCTGGAGTTGAAATCATCAGAAATATACTTACCCGTTAGGTTGTAATTCCAAACTTCACCTTGACGCTTTGCTGAAACATAAAACGCTTCTCCGTTGATCGAATCCTGGTTGTTATTTTCATCAAGTATCGCTAGTTGAGATTCCACCAACCAATTATCAGAAATGCGTGCTCGACCTTGTAATGAAATATTGGTGGAGTCTACAGATGAACTAGAGTAATTTGATAAGAATGCACCGATAAATGAATCTTGATATAACGATTTTCTAATGTTGGTGACATATAGTAGAGAATCATCATTACTCCCTTGAGCATTTTCGTCATCTATCACCATCCCAGCGATTGACCAGTCTCCAACTTGACCCGTGGTTCTCAACCCTGCACTCGGATTTGCGATTTTACGAGTGAAAAGTAAATTTAGAGGCGTTTCAAAATAACTTGAATTTTCAATGAAAAAAGGTCTTTTCTCAGGAAAATACACAGCAAATCTTTGATTAGTAACAACCTGAGGTTCATCTGATTCAACTTGCGAAAAATCTGGGTTAAGCGTTAAATCGGCAACGATACGGTCGTCCAATATAAACTTAGCATCAATCCCTATATTTCTGTTCGAACTTGAATCCCAGCCACTATTAGTGTTGTCCTGAACAGTTTTATGTTTGCTGTCAGCAGATGTTGCAAATGGAGTAAGTTCCGTTTTTAATGACTGTCTTTGTATTTCAAGGCCATTAATTTTACCTGACTGTACGAAGCGATTAGCTATGTCCGAAGAATAAGCCGGGAAGTACATTTCCTCATTTTTTCGTGGAATTCCGCGATAAACAAAAAAGTCCCAATTTTGAACATCGCCCGGTGGGAATCTTAATGTTGAAAAGGGTATCTTTATCTTCACAACATAACCATTACTGGTTTTTTTAGCCGAGGAGTCCCAAATGGGATCAGAAGATAAATCCCAGCCTGTGCTGAGGTTATACGAAGCATCTGTTTGTGAGCCGACAGCATTAGTCTGAAAACCTGACATTTGTTGTGATTTTGGAAAGGTAATTAAATGAAGCGCAACTGTGTCCTCATCACCAGGAATGCCGTCTCGACTGGCAAAGGTTGAACGGATCAACTCAGGCTGAGTGTCGTAGCACAAAAACACGCTATAGATATTCTTGTCGTCATAAGACAAATAAACAATAGTTTTCTCGGATGTCTCACTATTATTTATAGGTGTTCTTGCGACAAAATTCTCAATCCTATTGCCTGGAAGGTTGTCAATTGCCCCATTTTCCATTGCCCTTATATATGTATCCAATTCAGGCTCGTTAATAATTTTTTGGATATTAACCGTATTGTCGTTTATCGTGAGGTTTAAATTTTTTGCCTGTGCACAACTTATATTTAGAATAAATAAAAATATAAATGTGGTGTAACTATGCATCTTATACAAAATCATGTTCCTATTTTTTTAGCACAATATCTATATTCCGCCAAAATTAATCAGTCGTATCACGAGGAATTGCGTCATCCATAGATGCGCTGCCTATGTGACAAAATCACATCTTTGGTTAGCGCTGTTTCCATAAATTCAACTGATTAATTCAGGTTTAAGAATATTCTTTAATACTGCGACTTCTACGTACCGTCAAGTACAATAAATCCATACGCAAATGCGTATCATGGTATTTAATTACCCTTGTTATTTTTTAAAGATGAATACCAGTACCAAATGTAAAAGCACAGATATCCACCCCAACCTTGCCACTGACTAAAGATTTGATGAATTTCTTCTGCCTGTGGTTTTTCATCCATTTCGTATATCATTTTGATAGCGTTGATCAACGCGGCATCACCAACAGGATAAACATCATACTGCCTAAGGCACTTTAATAATACATATTCACAGGACCAATTACCTATCCCGATAAATGATAATAGATATTGTTTTATTTCTTGTGTTGTTTGTTTTTCAAGATCTTTTTGTATATTTGGATTTTTTGCGAATTCATTTGCAATATTCAGCAGATACCTCGCCTTAGGTCGAGAAAGACCAATACTGCGTAGCTCTTCAATATCCATATCTTTTACATCACTTGCAGTAGGGTGCGAATAAAAAATCTCCCCTGCATATTCAATTTGACTGCCGTATTTTATGCAAAATCTATTTTTAATAGAGAAAGCTGCTGCCAAACTGATCTGTTGCCCTATAATTGCCCAAGTCAGTGCTTGGAACAGGTCTGGGATCCCAATGATACGTAATCCATTTGAAACAGAAAAAACAGTGCCAAACATCCTCTTTATTGCACTATCATTTAATCTGTCATAAAAAGGCTCAAGGTCAGCATCGATATCTAACAGCTTGCGAATATAAGCAAACACGTCAACATCTTTAATGCCATCATCACTTTTATATACAGTTTGTACATCTATATAACAATCTTGTTCTTCTAGTGAGACAAGGCAATTGTGTTTGCCCATTTCGACTAAAACAACAATTTTGCCATTAATATATTTGGCACGTGAATCGGCTGGGTCCCTACAAATTTGTCGGGCGCATTGCTCAAAATCAAAGTACTTCACTTTCTCTAATCTTAATTTATTCATGCAGATAATTTTCCTGAATTTTTCTAAAAAATTAGTATGTTAACAAAAGTAATTGCTAGCCGGCAGCAGGTGTGCTTCGCATCGTGCAATATACAAGACTACTTTGCGTCATGAAAAATAACACCTAACGAATATCGCTGTCCCGAATGGATCTGTGATACACCATGTCTCAAAATGACTTTACTATAGCCTCTGGCACTCACAACAGGCCGTGCTGATACAGCAAAAATTAATCCTTCCCCAGCGTTCAGAGTGATCACTGAGGCTCTGGACTGTTTTCTCGGGCGCTGTTCAACTAAAACAATTTCACCACCTTCAAAACAATCACCCTTTTGGTTTAATGCAAAAATACTCTGCAAAGGGAATTGCATCTCTCCATAAAGATCTTGGTGCAAACAGTTGTAATCATCAGTGCCATATCTGAGTATCAATGGTGTAGGCCTATTTTGGCCTGCACCATGACATTCATCAGTATATTGTCTCAGCGTATCTGGGTATTTCTTCGGTATACCCATTTTTACATTCCAATCATTCGCAAGATTAACCAGCTTTGAATATAAGGTATGTCTCAACTGGCTAACCAAATTGGGCAACGGATAGCTGAAATACTTATATACGCCTGAACCAAATGAATACTGCGCCATGGATATAGTAGAACGAAATTGCCCAACATCATAAAGTCCTAACATTGTTTTACACTCCTGTGGTGTCAACACTGCCGGTATTTTGGCATAGCCTAAAACGTGTAGGTTTTGATAAATCAACTGCCAGTCAATGTTTTCTATCTTGTTTATCAAATCGCTATTTTCAATTTCTTTCGAAAGAACCATTCTACCAATCCTAAAGTTTCACCCAGTTTTTTTTGGGGAGGTTGAAGTCATACAGCTGTTTTATTGGCAATGCTTCATCACAGTATGTGGCATGAGAAATCTAACATTGCTATTTTCGGTACCCTGACTCAGTGGCTCCTGTTCAGGATAACACCAGTGAGAGGGCCTGCATAAGTGACGAATTATATTTAAGCCGTCAACTTACAGCAATGCGCATCACTAATTAAATCAATTTATTAAATGAGTTTTTGGTTGCTGCTCATTATCATGATTTTTGTGATTTAACAGTAGTAACCGCTTCGAAATCAACCGCCATATCAGATGTTGTGTATTTGACACTGCAACTTTCGCCTTTTACAACATTAATGGAATGGTCAAATATCTGTACAGCCTGCATCCAATGAGTTGTCTTGTTATCTGGACTGTTTGTTATCATAACGCCTTCTTCAACAAGCGTAAGTTCAAACCAAAACACAACACCATCAACGACTGCATTTTCGGTGACTACAAAATCTATTACGCCTGTTTGTTTAAAGTTATCAGTTTCAGAAAGTATTCTTTCGTAAAACATAACTTCGTTACTCACTAATTTATTTTCCCAGGAATTTAATCGTACTGGGAAATAACCTTGAGTAGAAAAAGTATTAAACATACTGATATCAAAATCTAATGCATTTGTCACCTGATTTAGATTTCGAACATCCTGACTTGATAGTAAACCAGCTACTAACTTCACAGAAGAAGGGAGAATGATGGCATCTTTTGCAAGTAAAACTTCTCTTGCATGTCGTAATGAGGGAACAAAACCTTCACCAAAAAATCCACAATCCACAGTTTCTGAGATAAGAACTTCAATATCTGCAGGAAGGTCTACACCAGGGATCAGATCCGTGGATATTTTATTTATTACAGTGATTTTATCTTGGAGGTTATTTTTCTTAATAATATCAGTAGCAATTTTTGCAATGTATGGATTGGCTTCCACGGTATAAACGTGTTTTGCATTATTTCTCGCAACATGCATTGCTAGCAATCCAGTTCCAGAACCAATATCCAAAACCGTTTTTCCACTCAGTTCCAGCATATTGATCCCATTGCCAAAACTGATATTACGGTTAACATCGTTAAGCATACCAAAATGCCAACGAGGAATTGATTTGATTACGTCCTGATTATCCAATAATTGCACTTCTTCACTATTTTTTGTTAAATCTTCCGTATAAAGATTTTTTTCGTTGCCATATTGGCCTTCTGCTTCTTTTATTGACATTACAACTTACCTCTATCAATTTATTTTTATGAATCTTTCAAATTCGGGTAGCATAATCGAAACTTTTAACTCATTAACTATATATGGAGTATTAGTATGTTTAATCATGCATTTCCGAGTTTTAGTTTTGTGCCATGGGCACATAATTGAATCACCAAGGTCCACACCATGTGTGAGTGGACCGCCACGATGTTTGCATGTCATATCAGTAATAAAACAACCTCCGGCATCATTTGTTTTCACTTCGATATATTTATGCTTCGTTTTTAAAACTAACGGTAAATCGTGTGTACTAAACTTGATAATCGGCATACTTGGTATAGTCTCCAATTGATAAAATTCGGTATTGGCAGCTATCCGATAGAACAAGGGCTCCATGCATTCTATTTTTCAGAATCACAACACAGTCACCTGGTCCTAAATCAGTAAAGCAGTCGTAGCCATGGCAGAATCTAAGCAAACCACTATCGACGATACAAAATTCATCACCATCATGAACATGAGCAACAGAAAGCTCTCCTTGAGGCTCATCCAAAAGCGCCACGGGGATATTATCAATATCGGCTAACACCGTTTCTTTAATATCTTTGGCCAACTGAACAAACTTTGGTCGATTATTCATCCATTTTACTTGGGCATAAAAATCATCTTCCATTATTTTTTGTAAAGCGCCGCTTGTTTCAATGCCTTTCACTAACTCGGGAATTATTTTGGTACCAAACTGGTCAATTAACGGGATAATAATTTCGTTCAGTGTCATTGTGCCGTGATACCCATCAATATGAGCATGTTCTTTGTAATAGCGAGTATCGACACTTTTGCCGAAACACGCTTTGAGTAACTTTGCAGTTTCTTTACAATATGGCCCGAAAGTATTTTCGGCATAAGTAATTGCACCGATATACTCGAAGAATCTTTCAGGAGCCGTGGTGATCGCATGAAAATAGTTATTATTTAACAGCGATGAATTCAGATAAAACATCCAATAAGCATGTGAATTCGTTTTTAGTCCAACCGAGCGGAGCGTTTCTTTGAAAAGTGTGCTGTGTTTTACTTCATGTTTACCGTAACCATATTCGTCGACCATGACTCTAAATAAAGCAGATTGAGTCTCGCCATAATCACCTTTTGTAAAACGGGCCATATGTGACGATTCAGGTAAAAAATCTACTGCGTGTTGTATAAGCAACATCTGCGCAAGCAATTCTTTACAGTCAGAGTTGTTGATGATATCAAAAGATTTTGGAATGCCCGTTGTGGAATCTTTGATTTTTTCGTTGATATATTCCACAAAGGATTCTTTTGACCAGTTTCCATCAACGTGAATCATATCATCCAAAAAGCTTAGAGCCTTATCTTCAAGTAAAGGTAGCAACTTGGCCTTTTTGGCGCGAATCTCAGGGTTATAAACAGCCTTTAGATCCTTTACTATGTCTATAGATTTTTCTGGTAAATAAAGGAAATCTTGCTCATATAGCGCAGTTAAAGTTCTATTAATAGTTAAGGCACTGTAATTGAAGATATTACCAGAGTGAATTTTCTCAAATTCAGTATACTTGAATGCTTGAGGCCTCAGCGATCTCATCCATACATTATTTGGTTCGACCCAATCTTCAGTATCCGAGTATATTGAATGCTCGCGAAGTGACTCCAATAAATCTTCAAATGTATCTGTATCATTTTCCATATTTAATCCTTATTATATATGTAACATATTAATATTTAATAACATGCCTATGCATTATTCTCAGGATTGGTCTAAACTCTATATACAAACACGCTGTATAGGTAGATTTTATTATGAATATGCCAGAAGCAAGCTTTTTAGATTGGCAACAACAATTTAGTACGGAAGATGATTGTTTAGAATATTTAAAGGAAATGAAGTGGCCAAACGGCTTTATTTGCCCTTGTTGTGGCAATGAACATGGTTACGAAATTAAAAGTCGTCGTTTGGTCGAATGTTCGCATTGTAAGAAGCAAACATCAGTGATGTCAGGTACACTTTTTCATGGGTCAAATATCACTTTAATTAAGTGGTTTTGGGCTATCTATTTCCTTGGTTCAGATAAGGGCAGTATATCAGCGCTTAGGTTAAGTAAACTCATTGAAGTTAATTGGCGAACTGCAAGGTTGATTTTAAAGAAACTTAGAACAGCTATGGGACACAGGGATAGCTTGTATCAACTAAGTGGTACCATTGAACTAGATGATGCTTTGGTTGGCGGCAAACAAAAAGGTAAACGAGGTAGAGGTGCAGCAGGAAAAAAGAACGTGCTAATAGCCTGTGAAAGCAGGGAGAAAAAGGCAGGTTTTATTGCAATGGAAGTGGTGGATAGTATCTGTCATTTTAGTGTAGATAAATTTGTTAAAAAGCATTTAAAAGCGGGTCAAAAAGTTCATTCAGATGCACTTCCAGCATTGAATATTATTGACCAAACCCAGCACTATGAAGCGAGGGTAACACCAAGCCATTTAGTGGATGAATGGCTACCGTGGGTCCACATAGCTATCAGCAATTTAAAAACATTTTTGTTAGGTACATTTCATGGAGTATCAGGAAAATACCTTCAAGAATACTTAGATGAGTTCTGTTATCGGTTCAACCGTCGATTTATCGAGAAACAGATACCTAACCGATTGTTAAATTTAGCAATCAGTCATGCACCTGTAAAATCGGCCTGAGTGAAGTGCATAGGCATGTTTAATAATGATTCCTTTTACGAAATCATATTGAGTTTGTCATTTCGGGATGGATTTGTTAAATGATTACTAAGTGGCCTGTTGTTCTTCATTAACTGAAACGCATATGCGGCTGCGATTAGATAGAGTTTAGATTTTGCCAATATGTATTCTTAGCTAAAATCTTCGCTATAATTGTGTTCCAGTACCTCATTTCCCATTTTTATTCTTTATATAGATCTACCTCAGTTCGCTTTAAAAAATTGGCAGTTATTTCAGGGACACATTGTGCTTTATGGTTTTAAACTTTCGGCCCATAAATTATTATCCCATGCAGTTCGTTTTAACTGTCCGGTAATGCAGTTTTTTAAGCTATGCGATTTATTGTTTTATCTCGCCTTTAATTTATTCTTTAGTTGTGACTTGAGTGGTGATTGAACTTACAAGGCTATCGCTTGTATTTCTTCTTCAGTAAAATACATCACGTTTGTCATTTTTATAAATTCTGCTGGTAGTATTGATAATAGGGCACTAAAAGAACAGACATCTAATGAGTGTTGTTATTTTAATCTTGCTTTGCGCATTTGAACAAAATACGTTTGATTTACGCATGCGAATGTAGTACGAATAAGGCACTGATCGCTTTTAGTTCAAATGTGATCGATTTGTTTATTATCTAACTTATTAATATTATGCTGAATTTATTTTTATTATTGTTTAGCAACGGATGTGGGTAACAACTAATTGATAAAACATTAACAATATAGGTTCTGTTTAGCAAGTACCTTTGTTAAAGAAATATATTTTTATTCCTTAGTTGTATGATTTTTGACTGGGTCGGTTTGATTTTGTACGAATACTGTAGCAAAGTACATCAATGATAAATGTGAAACTTGGTCTGCTATTTTTGATCGATTAAATAATGAACATAAAATTGATGTTGAGGTATAAAAATACACATCTATTTGTTTAAGTTGGATGGAACCCGAACCAGACAGTGGACGTTTTTTATACGTTAATTATCATTGCGCATGATGAATTGTGAAAAAACTTTTGGGCTTGTACTTCGATTTACCTTTACCTTTAACTTTAGCGTTGCAATCTTTTCATTTTAGTCGTTTATGTTTTTTGTGACTGGGTCATTCCTGCATCATTAATTAAAAACTGATATTTCGTTAAGTTTCGTTTTTTCACCCGACATCAAATTTAACCTCCCAATTAACTGTTTGTTGTCTGCTCAATGGTATGGCCTGACTTATTTGATATAGCTTTGTCAGTTTTCGCAGTTTCTGGTTCATTTCTGAGCGAGGCTGTCCTTCAACGGGATATTTCCAACTGGAAAACTCCATATAAAACGAAAGTTTCCCAATGAAAAAAGAGTACTTAGACCAATCATACTAAGTAAGTGTTCATTTTCAAATGGTCTAAATCACCACCAGCTGCGTAGCCGACATGGCAGCTCTTAGGCATCCATGCCTTCGCTGCATTAGTGCATCCATGCACGTCGATGTAGGTACTTAGGTTTTGTCTGGAACTAAACGTGTGCCGACATGGCAGCGCCTAGGAATTCATGTCTTCTCTGCATTAGTGCATTCATGCACTAATCATTGAATATTGATCATTTATTTAATGCGAATGGTATTAATTTACGCAAGATAAAGTTTTTACAGCAACAAGTGGTGACATATACCGATAGTGCAAGATGTTTTTATCAACAATTTTATGTAGTTGTTAAATTGGCATCATCGTATAGGAAAAATGAAATTTTTAGTTCTTTAGCTATTCAGATCCCGACAGAGCTAGGTGATAACAATATTATACAAATTGGATTAAATAATTTGTCAACTTAAGCTGTTCAAATTGCCAATATCTGCGTTGATGTCAATTCCAATTGCCCAGTATTTTAATGAGTGCCAAAGCGAAAGTGCATTTACTGAATGACTAGATTTTAACGTCAAAGTTTGACATGTAGACAGTACCTTTGTAAGTAATCTTCTTCAGCAAACAAGTCATAATGCAAACCCTTTATTGGCAGCTAAAATTCACATCGTTAAATAATTATATACTTTCGGCTTCGTCCACCACCTGTTGGGTATAAGATCTTCTTTTCAACTAAGTCTGTTAAATCTCTTACTGCGGTTGCATCAGCCGTTTTAGTTAATGCTTTATATTTTTTACGTGAAATTCCGTCTTCAAAATCAGTTGTTTCTAATAACCGTGTCAGAACTTTTCGTTGACGCTCATTAAATTGTGTTGCTTGATGCTTTTGCCAAAAGAGGGTGCGTTTCATCACTCGTTCAAATTCAATTTTGGCATTTAATGCCGCTTCTTCAATTTTGGATAAAAACCAAATGATCCACTTCGTTAAATCCAAATTACCTTTTTGATGATCTTCCAGTTGTTGGTAATACTCAGTTCGATTCGCTTCAAAGACAGAGGATAAAGAAAATAATCGTAGATTGGTTTGTTCTGCTTCTGCCAAGCAGCGTTCAGCAATTACTCGAGATAGTCTACCGTTACCATCATCAAATGGGTGGATGGTTACAAACCAAAATTTAGCTATGGCTGCTCGAACATAACTGGATCCGGTATAAGCTGAATTCAACCACTTAAAAAATAGATCCATCTCCTGATGCACCTCATTTGAATTTACCCCGGGGGTAATGAAATGAATTTGTTGTTTACCCTGTTTACCGTATTGGCGGCCGGAGAGAATTTGCATTTCATCATTACGATATTCACCAATAGTCATTGGCGTAATTAACGGTGGAGTAGGGAATAGTAACTGATGCCATGCTTTTATACCCGTGTGATCCATTGGGCTGTCAGTCAGGCGAACCGCATGTAATAATAATTCGACCATGGAGTCGCTTTGTTTATGGAACTTATAGCCTTTTCCAATACCTAGTTTATTGACGATACTCGAACGAACCGAATCCCGGTCGAAAATTTCACCTTCTATTTTGGCTGAAGAAAGTGTTTCATCAAGTAATATGGCGGCTTCCCAATCTAAACGTTGTTCATTGGTTAATACGGTGCTCAATTGTTTTAGTGGTGCAACGGCTTGGATACATTTTTCTAATACCCCTACAATTGCAGCATTATCAACAACGAAGTTAGGCCAGTTTTGTTGTTGCCATAACCACATAAATCTTCCTGAGTTGATTAATAAGCTTATTCGAATCAAATTGTGATTCAATTAAGTGTGTTAATCAACTCAATGTAAATAATTCTCCTAGAATAATCAGTGGTAAAGAACTACGGCTTCCGTAAAATACAGTGATACACTTGGTTTTTAGACAAAATATAATGTTAACAAGCCACTAAATACGAGACACATAACAGTTTGCTGTGTTTCATTTTGTACAGTGATTTTTATCGACACTCTTTTTTATCAAAACTATGTTTTATAAACTACCCTAAAAACAATCAATCGTTGCCAAGTAAGGAAATTGCGCAGACTCAAATACGATAAGTTGACAATGCCCTGTTATCTCTGAATCAAAAACTCCGGGCTGATACTTGCGCCATAAATTGCCAGATCAAAGCGTTCGGCTTCGCCTGCTGCGGCTAAGGTATCGATAAATATTTGTCGGGTATCAGAATTACTGGTTTGTTTCAATTGTCCTGCACTCAGGTAAAAATCCAGATAATCAACTACCGCCTCTGCTTTAGCCATATTGTCACCAGCTGCTTGGTTCCAAATGGTCGGTAAAATGTTTTTATTCAGTTTCACTGTTAGTTCGCTGGCACTGAAGTCTGAATATTTCTTCGCTGACTTTCGGTAAAATCCATTGTCAATTAGTTGATGATAAGTATTGAAAATAGTAAATAGCTGACTCTCGGTATATAGTTGCAATTCAGGTGAAACCAGAGAATTACTGGCAAGGTCGCCTGTTGGTGCAAAGTCAGGCAAGAAAAAATTAAATACTGACGGTGATCCCAAGGCTCGTTGGCCGATATTTCCATCGCCAAGACGCATCAAACTTGCACCTGCCCGGTACTTATCGGCAAAAGAAAAATTTAAGCCCAGACTATCACTACCATTGCCACTACCTAAGGGTATTGCAGAACTCGCCTGTAATAGCCGCATTAATGAAGTAAGTTGCAATATAGGCTCTTTTATTTTGCCAAAGGTCTGTGAACTTATGACCGCCGGATTACGGGCTTCTTTATCGAGTAATATTGCCCTGACAACTGCCTTTAAATCGCCGGTTTCACCAAAAACATTGGCAACACGTTCGATATACCCGGCACTGGGGTTAGAGCTAACAAAACGTTGAATAAGCTTGCGGCTGATAACGGGGGCGGTACTTTCATGACTTACCAGGGCATCTAATACCGTATCGAGTTCAGCTTGGGCTGACGCGGCAGAGTGGTCATTGCCTGCTGGGATAGTTAAGGTTTTACCCTGGTTGGTAAATAACGTTTTCTCGCCAAAGTCATGATAGTTAGGAAAGAATTTCATTGGCTCTGTCCATCGGTATTGATATTTGTTTGTGCTATTTTTCAGGAAAAAATTATCGTTGGCGACTTTAATGTCGTTTGAGTTTTTATGACTGAATCCTAAACCGGTAAAAACCTCAGCCATAGCTTTGATTACATCATTGTCGTACGTGGCCATGGCCAGGTTGTCATCACCCAGCTTGATTGCCCCGTTCATTTGTTTATGTACCAGGCCAAAACTGAACAATTGCATTATTTCACGGGCATAGTTTTCATCCGGATAAAAACCTTGTTCAATATCCGCTTTTTGATTGCGCAAGTGACTGAGCCAAGTGCCCATTATTGGATGCAAGCTGGCATCGGAAATTGTTTTTCTATAACTGGTAAACGCATTGCCAGCCAATTGGTCCCAATATTGGGCAGCTCCTCGGTAAGCATTACGTACGTTCTTTACTTCATCGCCAATGACCAGTATTTCGCTTAACGCAAAAGTCATGCGTTGACGCAATTGATCCTTGCCATAAATAACAATTGGCCAAAACGCATCACGACGGGAGAACCAGGGATTTTCTTCACCAAATAAAGTGACACTGGCATCGGTTAACTCAAGTAGACTGGTGGCTGGCCGGGTGAATTGCTCCTCTATCCAGTTACTGTAAACTTGTAGTCTGTTATCGCCATTTTCATCAATTTGCTGACGTAATGTCTGATAAGCTTCCGGGGTTGCACCGAAGGTAGCTTGGGTTAAAAAACGAATGACATCGCGGTCGATATCTGCTGCGTTGAGACTAGTTTCTTCTGGAGGTTCAATATTGGCGTCATAGATTATCCGGGCAGATATTTCTCCGGCCGGGTAGTTTGCGGTATGAATGTTGAGATAAAACTCACCGTTAAACAAGGTGTCAAGCATAGCTTGTTCACTGGTAAAAGGGCCTCCCGTTGCCAAGTCCCAAAGATAGTCAGTGAGGGCGCCAGTATGCTCGATGTCTTTAATCATGGTACCTGAAGGCGCCAAATGAATATGTTGATCAGTTTGCACTGAACCCAAATTGGAAAAATTATAGCTTAACAGCGCACTTTCATTATCGCCTGATAAAATAAGGCTTAACAATCCTGAACCGTTGGTGACAGCGTTATTTTGCGGGCTGAAAACACCCAGGAATACTTTGGTGTTTTCACTCTCGTTACTGGCATCAGTAATAATCACTTCAATGCTGTTATTGCTGGTGAGATTATAGTTGCTGCTATTGGTAATGGTCAGGGTTAATGTTTCTGGTACTTCGTGAAGGTCATCCTTGATTGGTTGCACTTCAATTACGCGAGAGTTTTGATTAGCGGCCAGTTCTAAGGTGTTGCCAACATCGCCACCGTCGCTATAAACCAATTTATAATCGTCGCCACTGGCTGAGCCTTTTGTTATATCTGCATTTCCTGATGTGGTGAATTGCAGTGATAAGGCTGTACTGTCGCCTGTGCGTTCAATTTTGAACTTGGCAAACTCATTGCTCTTTTCAATGGCCAGTTGGGTTACTGTGGTGATGCTTATCTGAGGTTTTTGTGTTGTTGACGGTGTTGTTGGTGTTGGCGTATTACCATTGTTTTCGGTGCTGGATCCGCCACCGCCACAGGCAAAGAGCAGGCTGGCAATTAGGGTAATAAGCAGGGCTTTGAAAGATAATTTCATCAGGCAACTCCGGTTTTAATAAAGTTCAGGTTGGCTTCAGGCTCAAAAGGGCTGGCAAAGTTATTGAGTGAGGGAAACAGCTGCGGTAAATCATTTTGGGGCACACCAAACCAATTTGCTATAATAGCAGAAGCTTGGGTTGTGGCTGTGGTCGGGATCCACCGGCCTCTACCTTCACTGGCGTCCAGGCCTTGTTGTAATTTAAGATCTGGATGAGTACCAAAGAACTGTCCGCCATTTATCATGCCGCCCATCACTAAGGCATGTCCTCCCCAGGCATGATCGGTTCCGGCTTCAGAGTCATTACCGTTGGGGGTTAAAGTACGTCCAAATTCAGAGCCGACAAAGCTGAGTACATCTTCAAAATCACCCTGGGCTTTGAGAACATCACTAAAAGCTTTTAAAGCGGTACTTAGCTCGGTCATTAGTTCATTGTGATCGCTTAAAAGATTTTGGTGGGTATCAAAGCCATTCATTTCGACAAAAAATATCGGTCTGTTATTACCGGTTGATTGACGACCAGCGATCATCTTGGCCACCGTTTTTAGTCTTCTGCCAATTTTGCTGGTAGCGGCGCCCGCAGTTTCAAATACCTGATCATAATCAACCCCGGTGGCCGCTGCCTGACGAAATGCGCTGTCGACAATATCTTCAGCATTGCGTGCTGAACTGAAAATACTGCGATATTTCTGCACCATTAAATGTGCTGAGCTGTCGATAGAATTCATTGATGATTCCACCATGTGTTGGCGATTACCGGTGAAGTTTTTAAGTGTGGCAACACCATCATTACTCATTACATAGGGGTTGATGATACTGTTTTTAGTCACTTGAAAAGAATTCAGGCCGGAAACCGATATCAGAGGTGAAACTGAGCCATTGGCATTATAGTCGTTTAATAATTCAGCCATTCGTCCGCCCCAACCAAAGCGGAAAGGGCTGTTTGCATCACTTTGAAATTGACGTTGTTGATCGGCATGAGAAAATAATTGCGGCGGTAAGCTGACTTCTTTGGCGAAATATTGAGCCCGGGTGGTTGGTGTTGTTAAATTTCCGATATTACAAAGTACGGATAATTCCTGATCATTAAACATATTAGCGAGATTACTACAGGCGGGGTGCATGCCAAAGTCGTTAAATGTTTCACCACCGTATATTTGCGCCGGAGTCCTCAGTTGCAAGCTATGCAGGTTTTCTGCCGGCAATGCTAATGCACGTCGACCTTGTTCGTAATTATTGCGCAGGTTTCCTGATCCTTTAGGGGAGATCATATTAAAGGAATCGTTGCCGCCAGCAAGAAAAATAAAAACCAAAGCTTTGTAGTCAGTTTCTCCAGCCAAACAGTTACTGGCGTTTAACAACGAGGCCAGACCAAGTGAATTAACGGCCGTAGCACTTGCTAAGGTCAAGGATGAGCGTTTAAGAAAATTTCGTCGTGATAAGTTTTGGTTCATATTTTTCATCGTTAAAACGTAGCCTCATTAAATCATTGTCCAGGTTGATAATTTTCCAACAGGATAGAATAGCGATTCTCAACAATATTATTTTGTCAGCAAAAAACCAAACAAATTTACTTAACTTTACTTTTCTTCGATAAAATAATGACACCAGATTTCAAAACAGTATCTGGATGATTCTCCGCTAGGGCAGGGATAATGGTTAGTTAACCTATTTCCATTGGAATTGTGATTTATTTCTAAATCTTACTTTAATCGTCATAATTAGAACAATTGAAAATACCATTTCAGGCACCGAACCAATTGCCATCTGGATCGTCAGGGTAAACACCAAGATATTTACCATGGGATTGATATCCCATTAGTCTGCGAATATGCTCTGGATAACTATCCGCAATTTCTCGTGATATTGTCAGGTACTGGTTTTCTTCCTGACGTAACCAACCAAGACTATAGGTGTTTATCAAACCTGAACGTGGTAACCGGGAAAGGTTGGCACCTCCACCATGAATAGTTGAGCCCAAATAGTATAGTACTGAACCTTTTGCCATAACCGCCTGCACCACGTTATTTTCTTTTACCGACGAAATTTCTTGTAGATTGTGGCTGCCGGGAACAACACGGGTTGCTCCATTTTCCTCTGTAAAATCGTCCAGAGCCCACATCGCACTTATCTGAAATTCGACACCTGGGATCCTGATGGGATATAAATCGTCATCTCGATGTAATTCCTGCGAGCCTTCACCCGGATGAATTTTTATCGCAGTACAGCTGCCTATTCGATAGTTAACACAATTGGGCTGCAATATAGCGTCGGCAATTTCCATTACACGAGGGTGTGCTATTAAATCGGCAGACGTGCGGGAAAGTCCTAAAATTCCACTTAGTCTCAGTGTTTTGTATCCGTTGAAGTTATTTTGAAATTTATCTCCCTGATTGTTGAAGGGGGTAAGTAATTCGGTATTAATCTTATCGATCAAATCACCTTGCACCTGATTGGCGACAATGACGCCGCCATCTCGCATCAGCACGCTGGCAATGTCCTCTGAGCTCGATTGATTGTCTAAAGTTTGAAGCATCACATTGCCTAATTAGTTGCTTGTACCTGATCTGAATATATTTTGCTTCATATCAGTTTAGAGGTAATTGAATGTGAAGTATCTACCCCTTAAGCGTTAATTTTATTTCTATTCTTACCAGTAAAATGAGCTCTAAACTTTACGGTCATTAAAAAGGTCTTTGACTTTTTTTAGTCGCTCAGAGCGGGTAGAACCTATAACAGGCTGATTAATAGGCGACCCGGTATCACGACCTTTTCATATTAAATACAGAAAATATCCAGCAAATAGTTTATTTGGCGATCAGCACCAACAAACCACGGCCATTTAAACCATAAGACGTATTTTCACCACCAATGTAGTCTTCACTGCCAGCGGGTTTGACTGTATTTGCCCCTTCATTCCAATTTGACGTATCTGTTACCCGATACCATTGTTTGCCATAACCGGGCCAGGGCAGGGTGAAATTAACATTGCCAGACCAGCCGTTATACGCGATGTAAATTGCTGAGGTTTGCTCACCAAATTCTGAGCTGTCGATACGATAGGCGATAGCGTGATTACTGGCATTGCTGAAATAACCACTGTCGGCGACGCTGCCATCGGGCTTAAACCAGCGTAATTGTTCCATAATATTACCGTTGGTGTCATTTGCTTGATAAAAATCAGCCGGGCGCAGTGACGGGTGATTTTTTCTAAATTCGATCATGCGTTTTACAAAGGTATTGAAATGTTGCTGGTCAGTGTTCCAATTGAAATCGAGCCAGTTTGCAATAGAGTCGAGATTGTAGGGATTGTTATTGCATTGAATAGAGCGCAAATATTCATCGCCGCCAGTGATCATCGGCGTGCCGGCGCTGAGCATCAAAAAAGAAATGGCGTTTCTTGCTGCTTTGCGTTGCTCTTGTGCCTGATTATACCAACCTTGATCCCAACTGTGATTGCTGTTTTCGCCTCCGTCTGATAGACCAAATGGCCAGGGTTGTGTATTGTTTTTGCTGTTACACGAATACAGATCCTTTAAGGTAAAACCATCGTGCGCTACCATGAAGTTTATAGAGTTCCATGGCTTACGTCCGTCATCTTGGAATAAGCTGGCAGAGCCGCTGAATAAGTCTGCCAGCTGGCCAGGCGTGACGTTCTGTGCTCCCATTTGATTTTGGTCTTTGCGCAGGGTATCGCGGTAGATGCCATTCCATTCTGACCAACCGCTGGGGAATCCACCTACTTGAAACGAGTTACCGCCAATTGCCCAGGGCTCTGCAATAAAGTCGGTGCCAATGCCGCCCGATTGTGGACGCTCGGTAAATTCATTAATGATGCGATTTAGTGCAGTGTGTGGCGCCATTTTGTCAAAATTAAAGCAACCGTGTTCGCAGGTATTGCCCAGCACCGAAGCAAGGTCGAAACGGAAACCATCAACACCCAGACTGTTAATCCAATAATCTAACGAATCAATGATTAGATTTTGGGCAACAGGATTCAAGGTATTGTAGTTGCCGCTAACACCGGTATTGTCCCAGGATTCCTGCTTGTCGCTGGTCAGCGAGTAATACGTAGCGTTATCCAGACCACGCCATGAATAAAGGCTATAAAGGCTGGTATCACCATTGACCCAGGCACCACCTTCACCTGTATGATTATAAACTACATCAATTATTACTTTTATGCCTTGATCGTGGAACGCCTTTACCATTGCCTTGAATTCTTTTGTTGGCCCACCTGCTGATTTGTCGCTGGAATAGTGACGATCAGGCGCGAAATAATTGAGTGTCATATAGCCCCAATAATTGTCGCCTGTGGTAGAGGTTGGGTCGACATCATTTGTATCGTTTTGTGTTTCCTGAATCGGCAAAAACTCGACCGCTGTAATACCAAGGTCGGCGAGATAGGCCGCTTTTAGTGCTGCGCCTTTGTAGGTTCCACGGTATTGCACGGGTATGCTGGTATCATTCATGGTTAAGCCGCGTAAATGAACTTCATAGACGATGTCGTCTTTCAACGCCCGTGTTGGTTTTACGCCTGTCGACTGTGATATAGCAGGCAAAATGATCCCTTTGGGCGCATATGGGCCGCTGTCTATTTGACGATAGTTATTACCTGACGCATAAACAGTATAATCAGTTGAAAAAGAACTTAGATGATCATGACTCATTTCTTTGCTGTAGGGATCCAATAATAATTTGTTGGGGTTGAAACGGTTGCCAAGACTATCAACATCGGTGATAAAGCCGATACTGGTCCCTTTCTGCCACGTTGGCGCGTATGGCCAATTCGGCCCCCAGGCACGATAGCCATAGTAGATTGTGCCGTTGAGTTGGCTGTTTAAGTTGGCAACAGGCAAAGTTACTGACCAAATATTTAGTGGGTCTTTGGTCATTACATGGCTTGAAATCTCCTGTGCGCCCGTTTCAACATTGTAAAGGTAGAGTTGTAATCGTGAAGCTTGTGAGGAATAAATCCGAAATTCAATTGATTGTTGATCAGAGCTGTAGCTAGCCCCTAATTGAGACTCGTTAATTGCGGCCTTACTGTAAAATGATGCCAACAACAAAAATAGAAATATATGCAATCTATTGTAAATAGTGCATGTTTTAAAATTAATTTTCATCTTATTGTTACCTTTCCGGTTATTTGTTCCTCATGTATTTATATTAGCTACAGGTGAATATTTCCTGCAATTGATTACATACGTATTCATAATCAAAGCTGGATCGGGTTATACCGGAATTTATTTGCTGGGCAAAAACAATGCTCTTTACATTTCCATGCGGCTTAGGGTAAGTAAGATATATTTCGATGTTCATTCATTCAGAACCATCATTAATATTTGGTGAAGAATAAAAATGTAAGTCACATAGAATATGTGTCAAAATTAAAAAATGAGGTGTTGGTTTGTGGTGAAAATCACACATTAGCGTATCGATTCAAATCTGATCTTGCAGTTTAAGATATTAGGCTAGATCCGATTGGGTAATCTAATATTCCGTTACCATAAGACATATTGGGATGAAACTTATAGTAGATAATAAGGTCTGCTTAACATGCCTGTGTTCATTGAAAGGTAGTTGCTACAAAGAAATACAGAACACACGTTCATGAATCTGAATTTACGCTTTCTCATAGCGATTTAGATTTATTTATATCGACCTAATCTGACAGTCGGCTTAAGAAACAGATAACCGTCAGAATATATTTAGGCTAGTAAATATGGTGGATGAAAAGGATTTAATCATTAACTATCCTTTTCCCTAATTTGTCAGTTCGTAAATGGCAACTTGCTTAAATCAACATTTCCACCAGAAATGATAATTCCTATTTTTTTGTTTTTATAAACCTCTTTTTCTTTGCATAGAGCCGCAAGAGCTACCGCAGAAGAGGGTTCAGCTACAATTTTCAGTCGTTCCCAAATTAATCGCATGGCATTAACAATTTCTTCTTCCTCTACTCGTATTATTTTTTCAACATACTTTTGAATAATTGGAAAGTTTTGATCACCTAATTGTGTTTTTAGGCCGTCAGCAATTGTATTTGTTGATGTATTTGATTCTATAACGCCACTTTGCAATGACCTGTATGCATCATCTGCTGCAAATGGTTCTCCGCCCACGACTTTACAGTTATCAGAAAAATAATGTGCAGATAATGCTGTACCTCCTATTAAACCACCGCCGCCAACTGGCGTAAATATATAGTCTAAATCAGATTGCTCATCTAATAATTCAATGCAAGCAGTTCCTTGACCTAGAATAACGTTCATATTATTTGATGGATGTATAAAGGTGGCTCCCTCTTCTTGTTCAATTTCTTTGGCTGTGTTTTCTCTCGCTTCAAGTGTTGGTTCACATTCAATGATTGTTCCTCCATAACCAATCACAGCATCTTTTTTTACTTGAGTAGCAGTAGTAGGCATCACGATAAATGACTTAACTCCTAAACTTTGCGCTGCTAGTGCAAGTGCTTGAGCAAAATTTCCAGAAGAATGCGTTACAACACCCTTTTTCTTTTGGCTTTCTGATAATTGCATAATGGCATTTGTTGCGCCTCGTATTTTAAAAGCACCCATTTTTTGAAAATTTTCACACTTAAAAAAGATGTTGGCACCAATAATTTCATTGATTAGTTTAGAGCTAAGTACTGGAGTATTGTGAATGAAATTTTTTATTCTTTTATGAGCCTCTAAAAGGTCTGATTTTTCGGGTATTTTAATCATAATTTAATCGCCTTTACTTTTATTTCAATTAAACATCCAAAGTGTAATTCACGTGTAGGAATAATACATCTTGCAGGTTTGTGATCTTCAAAAACGCGCTGAGTTGCTGGCTCGCCGAACTCAAATGCAAAATCTTTAGTGGTATGAGAGTAATCTTTGTCAAGCGTCACTCCGTTTGATTCAATTTTAATACCATTAGAAATGACTCCTTAGTGTTTTATAGTTAAGCTAAATTTATCTTTACGTAAAGGTAAAATCGGAGGGTGTATTGTTACGTTAGGTTCACGCTTAAAACATATCATCACTCACATAAACATTATGATCCGAGCCCCTGACAAACTTACCTTTAAAAAGAACTGTCACTGTTCGAAGTCGGGGTCAGCCCAAATGGAATAATTTTGCTTTGCAATTGGTTGGTATCCAATTCGGCCCGACCTATTGTCTGATTATTTAAATATTCATAAGAAATGAAATAATAGTCGCTTGAAAATGACAATTCTATATGTTTTTTAGTAACAATTTCGAATTAACTGTGAAAGAACCGTCAACTTCGGGCACTTTTTAGACTGCTCTGTTATTCCGAAACCCTTTGCAGAAACCGTCAGTCTGAGTTTGAACCAATACACATTAGCCGTACTTATACCTGCCAATTAAAGCCCATGCATCCGCAATGGTTTCAAGCAGTTCCATAGCCAAAAAAATATTTCCTGACAGTGTTTTTCATTGTTTCTTAGTATGGTGTTGTTTATTTTATGAACGTGGTCCGCTAAATGTTGTATCAAATGTGTTCAGCTCGTTAGTGTAGTCATAGTGTAGAAATGTTGTAGAGGCAGTGTAGATATAGTGTGCTGATAACATTTATAAAATTGGTAGTGATTTTTGTAAACAAAAAAAATGACAGCGTTGTCTTTTTTGTGGGTGGATTAAATTAGATAACTAAAGCTGACCGATAAATTGTCACAATCAAAATTATAAAAATAAATAACATCAACAGAAACCAAGGTTGAACATATGAAGACTATATATAGAAAAAACATATTAGCCATTGCTGTGAGTAGCGCAATTTCGTGTGCGACTTGCAATGTTGCAATTGCGCAAGAATCAAAAAAATCAACTGAACAAAAAGTAGAAGATCAGATTGAAGTCATTGAAGTAAAGGGAATTCGTAGTCAATATGCCAGTGCGCAGGAAATAAAGCGCTTAGCAACCACTGTGAAGGATGTTATTACTTCTGATGATATTGGCTCATTACCTGATAAGAGCGTTACCGAAGCATTGCAACGTGTGCCTGGAGTGACGATTGAACGTTTTGAATCTTCTAGCGATTCCAATCATTTTTCTTCAGAAGGAGCAGGGGTTGTAGTTCGTGGTTTGAAACGAATTCGTAGTGAAATTAATGGTCGAGACTCATTTAGTGCCAGCGCCTCGGGGGGCGGCTTAAGTTATGCAGATATCCCGGGTGAATTATTGGGCCGCATAGAAGTGGTAAAAAATAGCACAGCTGATCTAGTCGCAGGTGGTGTTGCGGGCACGGTGAATTTAGTTACCCGTAAGCCGTTTGATTCAGAAGATATGATTTTATACGGCCAAACTAAAGCATCATATGGTGACCATCGTAAGGAGGCTACGCCGGCGGTTACACTGATGTTTAGTAATGTCTGGGAATTGGACTCTGGTAAGTTTGGCTTTTTGATAGGTGGAACTGAATCTGAATTTAAAGACCGTGGTGATGGTGTTGGTGTAGACAATTATTATGAGCGTAGCAGTACTGCCAGAGAAACAGAAAATTTTGGTAATTGGGGTACCGCAATTGCGGGCATGGAAGACCAAACGCTTTATACACCAGCCAGCGTTGCTATTCGCACTTCTGATTCCGACAGAAATCGTCAAGGTATAGTCTCTGCATTACAATGGTCAAATCCAAAAGGCACTGTTGAAGTGACTGCTGAATACATCTATTCAGATGCGTCAAGAGACTGGGCAGAGAGAGTTGTTCAATACGGTGAGCAGGGATTTTTAGTTAACCCGAACAATATGGGTGTGGTTAATGGTAGTTTTGACGACGATGGTTTTATGACAGGTGGTCAATTAAATACTAACTGGATGCTGGTGGGTAGCCGGTTTAATCAGGTTAATACTAAAATTAAAGACTTGAGTCTGCATGTTAAAGTTAATCCAAATAAAAACCTGCAGTTAGATTTTGATATTCAAAAAATAGACTCCACAAATTCGGTTAAGGATTGGTCGTACACCAGTAATATGCAGCCAGATGCCGGCGTTGATGTTGGTGTTGAATTTGAGTTAACCAATGGTACGCCCAATCATATTCATTATGTTGGTAATACCGCTCAGCCTCAAACTGACTTACAGTCATTTTTAGGGAGCAAGATGGATCATGAGGAAGATAATGAAGCCGACTCGACTTCTTTTGCCTTTGATTTGGAATATAAAATTGATGAGGGATGGATCTCTTCAATTCAAGCCGGCGCTTATGCGTCTAAAAAATCTCAGCTTTCAAGTAATTCTGTCTGGAATTGGCAAGCAGTTTCACCATCATGGGATTGGAATACGCCGTGGGCAAGTTTACAAGAAGCAGGTAGTTATGTTTTACACCCGGAATTATTCGAATCTTTCACCTTTAATGCGAATGATTTTTTTGGTGGCGGTATCTTAAATGGTAATCAAACCTTTCAGTTCCCGGTTATGTCGGGGGTTAAAAATTATCATGCTTATGGCAAGACATTAAGTTCAGACTTTTCTTTTAATGGCCCCGATTTAGCAGATAGAGCGAATACTAACGGCTCATACCTCGATTCGGAAACGACTGATACGTCTGAAACTCGTTTGGAGCTTTATTTACAGGCTAACTATGTATTTGATGATTTAGATTACCCAATTCGAGGTGATTTTGGCCTACGTTATATCAGTTGGCAGGTTGAATCTACCGGTGGTGTATTATTCCCGCAAGAGGGGTTTGCACGCTGGAACAGTACCAACCTTATCATTGATGAAAATTTTCCGGGAGTTATTCCTTTTGCCAATTCAGCCCAAACGCCCAGAACAACAGAAAAAGGTGATAAGTACACCAAATTATTACCCAGCTTTAACTTGAGTATGGAAATGAGCGAAGAACATATTATGCGTGTTGCCATCTCGAAAAATGTTTATTTCCCCATTTTCAGTAACTTTAAAAACTATCAGCAAATCTCGATGAATTCAGTGAAAAACTATGATCAAACTGAATACGTGGCAATTAATTTTTCTGGTGAAACAGGGAACCCGCATATTGAACCAGAAGAAGCAGTGAATATGGACCTGAGTCTGGAGTGGTATTTCTCTGATGCTGGTTCATTGAATGTGAATTTATTCCGTAAAGAGCTGGATAATTTGATTCGTAAACGTCTGTTCGTGCGGGACATTACCAACGTTAATGCTGGTGATCAAGGTGATGAAAATGTAACCATGCCAGTAGCGTTTCAAACTGATACCAACGAGGGCTCTGGCTCCATCAGTGGTTTTGAGTTGTCTTATGTACAATTTTATGACTTCTTACCCGGTGCATGGAGTGGCCTGGGTTTATCAGCTAATTACACCTTTATAGCGCAATCTGGAGTTGAAGATAAAATTGGCTTTGGTGACGGCTCTGATGGTGACGGTGGCCGCAATTCCTTCCGTGCCTTCAAGAACTTGGATTTACCTGGGTATTCTGACGATACATTCAACTTGGCCTTGATGTTTGAGAAGTATGATATTTCAGCCCGTATGGCATACAGTTGGCGTTCTGAGTATTTATTAACCCGTCGTGACGCCGATTTATTCGCGCCGGTTATTGCCAAAGCGACTGGTCAATTGGATGCCTCAATCTCCTATCAAATTAATGAAAACTTTAGGGTTGGTTTTGAGGCGTCTAACTTATTTGATGAAGTTATCGAAACAGAAATGATGTACGAGCAAAATGGACGTCAAACCCCACGTAGTCATTTTAAAACCGATAGACGATTCAGTCTTTACCTTTCAGCCTCGTTTTAAGTTGTTCTGCCAGGAATGTGCGGTCGCAGTCGCATATTCCTGACGCTACTTCCCGCCACTCATCGCCACTCCCCCGCATCAGTTTTGTACTAAAAACACTTAAATGGAATAACTCTACTTCCAGATGGTTTGGGTATATTCCCACTATTGCAGTCGAACCAGCCATATTAAATAAAGCAGAGACAAACCCAGAAATCGATTAATTGTTATACACTTAAATTCGAGCGATTCAAAACCGTAAATTAAATGAACTGTTTGCGAGTGATGAATAATCCACAAATAACAGATTCCATTAAGTTGTTAGGATCATTGAACAAAGGTATGTGAAATGAAAGAATTTAAATATCAGGTCGAAAGGGCCATTGAGAGATTAAGTGATATCGGCGAAAAGCAACAAGCATTAAAAGACTGTCTTGCTGGAAAAACAGATTGGCGTACAGTAGAAGACGCTAAACGGTTGCTGTTTAGGTTGTCACAACTTGGCATGAGCGATACGGTTGCCGAAGTCATGGATGACTATTATCAAAAAGTAGAACCTCTCAATGTATTGGAACGAATTATCCAACGAAATGAACTGATGGGCGTATCCTTCTTAATTAAAGGCGCATCGGTGGCCAAAACAGTGGGCCGCGTAATTATCTGTTCAGGTAACACCGTTTTAGGCCACGGCACAGGCTTTATGGTATCTCCACGACTTATGTTAACTAATAAGCATGTATTGTCAGCCAAATCGGACGCTGTAGACAGCTTGATTGAATTTAATTTCCGCGACACACCAATTGGCATTACACCATCTGTTCGATTTAAGCTGTTGCCATATGAATTCTTTTTCAATAACAAAAAATTGGATTTTGCACTTGTGGCTGTCGAGGAAATAAACGATGGAGGCAGAAAATTGTCTGAATTTGGATGGAATAAACTTATTCAGGACTCCGGTAAAGCGGTTGTAGGGGAGCATGTCAATATCATCCAGCACCCTGCAGCTCAACCGAAGCAAGTCGCTATTCGTCAGAATACCATTGTATCGGTGAAAGATGATTTTGTTCACTACCTTACGGATACAAGACAAGGTTCTTCCGGTTCTGCTGTATATAACGATCAATGGGATGTTGTTGCGTTACATCATGCTGGAGTCCCTGAAATGGATGCACAGGGTAATTATTTACTTCAGGACGGTAGTATTTGGGATGGTTCTCAATCGACAGTACATCTTATTTCATGGGTTGCAAATGAAGGAGTACGGATAAGTAAAATTCTTGACTATTTAGACGATTTAACTATGGATTTCAATGAACAAGTGTTATTTCAAGAGTTGTTAACGGCAACCCCAGTCCATCAAAACTTGTCGGCCTCTGGATATCACCAGTCAGATGTTATGTCGTTACCAACGCCAAGCGTACCAAGTGTAAGTTCTACGCAGGTGGAGAATGATGGTTCATCAAGTTGGTATTTTCGACTCAACTTTGCTCCTGTGAATTTTCCGCCAGCGAACTTTGCGCCTGTGAACAATATGACAGTAAAGAACAAGGAACATGGAGCAGCGTCTTTAGTTACGCAATTAGTTACGCAAGATGAAAAACCTTATTATCGTGAAGCGGTTAAAATGTTGGAAGATGCCCAAATTCCGGGCGCATATTACGATGAAGAAAAGGATAAAGCCATCCGGGAAAGTTACTATAACGAAATCGATTTTGAAATGGGCAGAGGCGAGTTGTTTGACGTCATGTCAAAGCTACTTTCACAGACACACCAAAATAAGCTTTCATATCGTAATGCCCGGTTGAAATATTTATACCCGGTGGTAGACAGACGCGAGTCTGGCTCATTACGCAATGTGTATTCCGGGACGATTATTGATCCTCTTGAAATAATCCGCTCAGAATTGGTGATGATTCATCAATATGAACGAATTTTGCAAGATCGCATGGCAACGGGTGAGTTGGACGCGCAAATGGATATTGAAGAAGCAATGGATCTACTGGAAGCACAACAAGCGTTCAATTGTGAGCATGTAGTACCACAGTCATGGTTTGGTAAAGCTCAACCTATGAAGGGAGATTTGCATCATTTATTTGCTTGTGAGCCCAAATGTAACAGTTTCAGAAGCAATATACCCTATTATCAGTTTAATCCATTAGAAGAAGCTGTACGTGCAGACTGCGGTCGGAGGGAAGGTGACAAGTTTGAACCAGAAATGGGACATGGTGCTGTGGCCAGAGCGACTTTGTACTTTTTACTTCGATACCCAGGGTTGATTGGAAACGAACAAAGAGAGTTACAAAAGCAAAGGTTAGCTGTCGTTGTAGATTGGCATAAACGGTATCCGGTGAGTTTGTATGAATTACATCGTAACAGTACCATTTATGCGGCTCAAGGTAACAGGAATCCATTTATTGACCGCCCGGGCCTTGTAGACGAGATAGATATTGCCAAAGGATTTGGCGCTTTAGTAGCATATATAATATAAAAAGGCACTTTCAAGTTATGCGATTATCCAGGCATGAAAAATAAAAAAATCCTGCCTGATATCGCTATTATCTATCTTAACTTTAGGAGTATATTGTCAGATTAAGTTGGGATTGTTATAAATTAATAGTACAAATTAATATGTATACCCAAACTACTTGGAAATGCAGGATTCAGCAAGTCGATAAACGGCTATATTCAAGGCATTAAATTTTATAAAT
>JABSOI010000027.1 GCA_013216015.1 Alteromonadaceae bacterium
AAGACTATGTAAAATCAACATTAATGTGAGTGCCCACACAAATTGCATGATAACTAATTGTTAAAGAACGTTATCTCATCAACACTTTAAAAGTGGAAAAGATAACCGGTGTTAGTCGCATTCGCTAACCACCGTTGCTCCAAGCCTTGCCTGAAGCGAGATGCGCATGATACGCTTCTCAGTTTTGATGTCAACGTTTATTTTGAAGTTTTTCGAACTTCGAATTTCAATCGAAACTAAACGTTAAGTTGACTGTTTATTGCCTTCTAAGAAGACTAAACTTATCAAAACAGTTCCTTGGGTTACCCCTTGGAACTGGATGCGCATTTTAGACACTTTTGATTTTAGGTCAACCCTTTTTTGATATTATTTTGCATTATTGTAAATTAACCATTTAAACGTAGAAATTTCGACCATACCGTATGTTTATTGACTTGTAACTCGCAACTTCAACCAATAACTTTACGAATAAATTGTTAGTGATTAATTATTTGTTATTAATAACACTCCTTCATAAAAATTTATATTCTTATATTTCTAACGGATAAACGCCTAATATATTGTTATAAACATCAACTTAGATAAAGAAAAGCATTGAGTTACTTGAATTATTAACTTTATCAGAATAGCTAACCACCCAGTTTTTATTAACTAAAGACTATTTCCCCATTGCTGAGCTCCACTTTAATCACCGAATTCCCGGTATATTTACCCGCAAGAATATATTGTGCCAATGGGTTTTCTATTCCCTGTCTAATTGCTCTTTTTAAGGGTCTTGCACCAAACAGGGGATCAAATCCAGCTTCAGAGATTAATGCCAGTGCCTCTTTTGACACTTGTAATTTCATATCACGTTCAGCAAGTCGTGCTGATAAAGCCTGAATTTGAATGGCTGCAATTTGCTGTATTTGCTCAGATACCAACGGATGAAACACAACGGTTTCATCAATTCGGTTAATAAATTCGGGTTTAAAGTATTGCCCGACTTCGGACATTACATTAGCTTTCATTTCTTCATATTGACTGTCATCTGCGAATGTTTGAATGATCTCTGAGCCAATGTTTGAAGTCATGATGATAACGGTATTTTTGAAATCAACTGTGCGACCTTTTCCATCGGTTAAACGACCATCATCTAATACCTGTAATAGAATATTAAAAACATCCGGGTGAGCTTTTTCTATTTCATCTAATAAAATAACAGAATAAGGTTTGCGTCTGACAGCTTCGGTTAAATAGCCCCCTTCTTCATAACCTACATAACCCGGAGGTGCACCCACTAAACGGGCAACTGAATGTTTTTCCATAAATTCAGACATATCAACCCTGACTAAAGCATCTTCATTATCAAATAAAAACATAGCCAGTGCTTTTGTCAATTCAGTTTTACCCACCCCTGTGGGGCCTAAAAACAGGAAAGATCCCACGGGTTGATTTGGATCCGCTAAACCAGCTCTGGAACGTCTTATTGCATTTGATACTGAAACAACTGCTTCAGCTTGTCCTATAACACTCTTATGTAAGTCAGCTTCCATTTTCAGTAACTTGTCACGTTCTGCTTCAAGCATTTTAGCTACAGGTATGCCGGTTGCACGACTTAACACATCAGCAATTTCGACATCTGTGACTTTATTACGCAATAAGGTCATTTCTATCATTTCGGCCTGGCTTGCTAAATCCAGTTGTTTTTCAAGTTCAGGGATACGGCTATATTGTAATTCCGCCATATGATTAAGATCGCCCACTCTTCTTGCCGCTTCCAACTCTATTCGTGCTTGTTCCAGTTCTGTCTTTATTGCTTGAGTGCCATGCAATGCTGCTTTTTCAGTTGTCCATATTTCATCAAGTTCATCATATTGAAGTTGATTCTCATCAATTTCTTTAACAATATTGTTAAGCCTTTTAACTGAAGCAGGATCAGATTCTTTACTCAGGGCTCTTTGTTCTAATTTCAATTGAATTAAACGGCGTTCAAGTCGATCTAAATCTTCAGGTTTTGAATCCATTTGCATTCGAATGCTTGATGCAGCTTCATCAATTAAATCAATTGCTTTATCCGGCAATTGTCGATCACTGATATATCGGTGAGATAAAGTAGCAGCCGCTACAATAGCAGGATCGGTAATATCAACATTGTGATGTACTTCATAGCGTTCTTTTAAACCACGTAAAATAGCAATAGTATCTTCAACGCTGGGTTCTTCTATTAACACTTTCTGAAAACGACGCTCCAGCGCCGCATCTTTTTCTATATATTTGCGATATTCATCTAAAGTTGTTGCACCAACACAATGTAAATCACCACGGGCAAGTGCAGGTTTAAGCATGTTTGCGGCATCCATTGCCCCATCGCCTTTACCAGCACCAACCATGGTATGCAGTTCATCAATAAAAAGGATCACTTGCCCTTCTTCCTGGGCTAATTCATTAAGTACCGCTTTTAAACGTTCTTCAAATTCACCCCGATATTTTGCCCCCGCAACTAAAGAGCCCATATCCAGTGATAAAACTCGTTTATTTTTTATACCCTCAGGAACTTCGTGATCAACAATTCGCTGTGCAAGCCCTTCTGCAATTGCCGTTTTACCGACACCAGGCTGACCAATCAATACCGGATTATTTTTGGTTCTTCGTTGTAAAACCTGGATAGTTCGCCGAATTTCATCATCTCGACCAATAACAGGATCTAACTTACCCTGTTCTGCTCTTTCGGTTAAATCAATGGTATATTTGTCTAATGCCTGTCTAACATCTTCAGCATTTTGATCGTCTATTTTCTGCCCGCCACGAATATGAGTAATAGCATCGTTGATTCGTTGTTCTGTCGCACCTAAAGATTTTAGAATTTGTCCTAACTTACCTTTATCTTCCAATGCTGCAAGTACAAAAACTTCTGAAGAGATAAATTTGTCTCCCCGCTTTTGTGAATACTTGTCACAAAGATTAAGTAGATTAACCATTGCAGGTGAAAGTTGTACTTCTCCACCAATACCTTCAACTTTAGCCAGTGTATTTATTGCTGCATCTACCTCACTGCGAATAGAATAAACATCAATACCTGCACTTTTCAATAATGGAATAATGGTACTGCCATTTTGATTGAGCATTGCCAGCATTAAATGCAGAGGTTCTATAAACTGATGGTCACGACCAAGAGCAATTGATTGGGCATTAGAAATAGATTCTTGTAAGGCCTGAGTAAAGCGATCTAAACGCATAAGTAAAACCCTTCTTTCTTAAACACAGATAAAATAGCGATATATTATTATACCAATTGTATTAAGTTAGTGGTCAGGGATCGATGAAGATAAATTTTCAAGAGCACAGGTTTTTTGTTCCAAACAAAACCTAAGTACTGACATCCGTGTCGGCAACGCAGCTATTGGCATTTTAGACCATCGAGGGTGATCACTTACTTAGTACAATTGGTACTAATAGTAAATAGGGATAATTAAGTTCAATTTCAATGAAGATACTACAATAAGCTTGATTTAAAACAAGCTTTTGATAGAAAACTTTAATTAGTGAGGAGACTTGATGAGCATTATTTACGACAAATAATACTGACCATACGTCCTGTGGTGCCGTCACGCCGATAAGAGTAATACTCTTTATTCATCGTATAAGTGCAGTGAGATAACAAATTTATGTTGTTAATTCCTAATTGTTGTAGTTGTAATTGTGCAATAAGTTGAAGATCTGCATAATATTTAGTGGGTGTTTTATCTGTAACTCTAGAAAATGCGGGTATAAAACTTTTAGAATGAACAAGAAAATGATCCCGAACGTCAGCCCCTACTTCAAAAACCTTATTTCCTATACATGGACCCAACCAAGCATAAATATATTCAGCAGACACCGCCATTTTATTTACGGTATGCTTGATAATATTCTGTGCTAACGGCCGCCAGCCACCATGAATTGCAGCTATCACTTCACCTGTTTTAGTAGATAATAAAAGTGGCAGGCAGTCTGCAGTCATAATTGCTAAAGCGATTTGTTTTTCCCGGGTGAACACCGCATCTGCAGTAACAGGTTCATTTGAAATAGAATTTATTTCAACAACCTTTGCACCATGAACTTGATCTAACCATTGAATAACCGACTGTTCTGGTAAAAATTCAATTAAAACTTCCCTGTTTTTTTGTACTTGAACATTGTTATCACCCACATGAATCCCTAAATTAAAGCTATCAAATGGAGGGGAAGACTCAGCTAAATTATCATGTTCACTATTTAAACAATGGCTATAAACAGGTTTATTCCCAGAAATAACAGGATGATGGCGGGTAGTTGTAAAAGCCAGTACATTTTGTACCGGCCATGTGACTGAGTGAATATTTTGCACTTAATCTACTTATTTATTTACTTATTTAATGTTACTTGAACTAATAGTGTTACTTGAAACTAATAGTTATCTGTAGCATTAAGTTTAGTATCTTCTCTTAATACTTCTGTTAACTTGACAAAATCTTCCGGGATCTCCGCATGCCAGGTCATTAGTTCCCCTGTTACGGGATGATGTAAAGATAACATCGCAGCATGTAAAGCTTGTCGCTTAAAGCCTCTTAATACTTCCCGTAATTCTTCCGTGGCATTTTTAGGCGGACGCGGACGACCACCATAAACAGGATCGCCAATCAAAGGGTGATTAATATACGACATATGAACACGGATCTGGTGGGTTCGCCCCGTTTCCAAACGTAATCTTAAACGCGTATGCAAACGAAATTTTTCCATCACCCGATAATGAGTGACGGAAGGACGCCCGACAAAACTCACCGCCATCTGAGTACGTTTTGTTGAATGACGACCAATGGGTTCATCAACCAAACCACCAGCAGTCATAAGACCATTGGCAATCGCTTCATATTCGCGGGTGATTTCTCTTGCCTGTAAAGCTTCTACTAGGTTAGTTTGAGCAGCAATTGTTTTTGCGACCACCATTAAACCTGTCGTATCTTTATCAAGACGATGCACAATACCTGCACGCGGAACAATATCTAGCTGCGGGCAATGATGTAACAAAGCATTAAGTACCGTCCCATCCGGATTTCCTGCACCGGGATGCACAACAAAACCTGCAGGTTTATTAATTACCAGTATATCGTCGTCTTCATAAACAATATTTAACGGCAAATCTTGTGGTATAAAACGTATTTCAGCTTCTATTTCAGCATTTATTTCAATACTTTCGCCGCCATACATTTTCTCCCGGGCGCGAGTCTGTACCTGACCGTCAACTGAAACTTGACCAGCCAGAATCCAATCTTTTAACCGTGAACGTGAATAATCTGGAAACATTACTGCAATTGTCTGGTCTAAGCGTTTACCTAAACACGACTCAGGAACAGTATCTTTATGTTGAATTTTCTCAGCCATATGATCTCTTTTAAATTAGCTCTTTTAAACTAGTATTATGAAATAGTTTTTTAAAATGGGTTCTGTTAAATTAGCTCTGTGCAAGCTCTGTTTGCTAGGTTAGAATGCACTAGCAATTATAAAAACGTATATTTTACCCCTTTGTGTGGGTCTTTCATATTAATTTCAACTAAAACAATGTAGTGATTCTCAAGTATATGGAAAAATTAACAATAAAATCTATGATCTTAGTATTGGCGATGGGCCTAGCGGGCTGTTCATCTTCAGACGACAACGCGATTGACGAGATACCAGACAGGTCGGCTCAATCATTATTTACTGATGCAAGGGAAGCTCTTGATAATAATTTATATCAAAGAGCCATTCAATTATTATCAGCTATTGACACTAGATACCCTTATGGGCCAATTTCACACCAAGTACAAATTGACTTAATTTATGCTTATTATAAAAGTGGTAATGCCGCTCAAGGCACGGCATTGGCCGATCGTTTCCTACGATTAAATCCTACTCACCCTAATATTGATTATGTGTATTACATGCGGGCATTGATCAATTTATCAACTGAAACTAATTTGTTTCAAAACTTGGCAGGGATAGAACGCTCAGATCGTGATCCAACTGCATCGCGTGATGCTTTCAACGATTTTAAAATAATACTCACTGATCATCCTCAAAGTAAATATGCTGCCGATGCTCGCATGCGTATGATTGAAATAAAGTCACGGTTAGCAAAATATGAGCTATCCGTCGCTAAATTTTATCTTAAGCGTGAAGCCTATGCTTCTGCCGCTAACAGAGGTAGGTATATTGTTGAATATTACTCACCAAGTGAAGAAGTAGAACAAGCATTAGAAATAATGGTGGTTTGTTATGAAAAGCTAGGATTAGTTGAATTGAAAAATAACGCTAGACAAGTTCTTGCAGCAAATTACCCTGATAATTCACTAATTGATAACTAGCAAATACTTATTAGCATCAATTTTTTGAAGTCTGAATTTTATCGCGACACAATGGGTTATCCGCAGGTATAACCCATCAAAATATCTTTATCAAGCGATTAAGTACTGAGTCTTACTCAAATGTGATGGGTTACGCCGTTGGCTAATCCATCCTGTTTGTTTAACATTAAGTAAGAGTTATGCCTAACCTTAATGAAGTGTATCTGCATATTTCTTATTTATATTACTTCTATATTACTTCTATATTGCTTCTTCGTCTTCTTCGCCGGTTCTTATTCTGATGACTCTTTCTACACTCGTAACAAATATTTTACCGTCACCAATTTTACCCGTTTGAGCAGTTTCTACTATTACGTTAACACAGCGGTCTACATCGGCTTCATTGATAACAATTTCAAGCTTTACTTTTGGTAAAAAATCTACCATATATTCAGCACCACGATACAACTCAGTATGGCCCTTTTGACGTCCGAACCCTTTAACTTCAGAAACAGTCATTCCAGTAATGCCAATATCACTCAATGCTTCTCGAACATCATCCATTTTAAAGGGCTTGATAATCGCTTCAATTTTTTTCATTTTTCGTTCCAAATATCTTAATTACATTAATAATAGCATATATAAAATATGATCTTAGTTGTAGGTTTTTCTCGTATTTTAACGACTGAATTTAGGTTAAACTACCTACAACGACCACTATTGCTTGTGTTAAAAGGAAAATCTATGGATCCGCAGTTGATCATTAAAGAAATGAAAGTATTATCAAAAATTGATGTTCAATTTGAAATTAATCGTCGGGTGCATTTTATTAAAGAACAGCTAACTCAGTCTGGACTTAAAAATTTGGTGTTGGGGATCAGCGGTGGTGTTGACTCTTCAACTTGTGGACGTTTGGCACAAATTGCCATTAACCAGCTAAATCAAGAGAAATTAAGCAAAAAAAGCTCAGACCAGACAGAAAACATCCAATATCAATTCATTGCAGTTCGGTTACCCTTTGATATTCAAGCAGATGAACATGATGCTCAACTGGCATTAGATTTTATTAAGCCCACTCATAGTTTAACGACCAATATTGCTAACGGCGCTAATGGCATTCATGATGAAACTCTCGCTGCCTTGTCTGACGCTAATATATTACAAGCCTCGGGCAGTCAAAAAGATTTCAGCAAAGGTAATGTAAAAGCAAGAACACGCATGGTTATGCAATACCATATTGCCGGACTTGTTGGCGCCCTGGTTTTAGGAACAGATCATTCGGCTGAAAATATCACCGGATTTTTCACTAAATGGGGTGACGGTGCTTGTGATCTGGCTCCATTATTTGGTTTATCAAAACGTCAGGTTCGACAATTAGCAACACACCTTGGTGCGCCGTCATTATTGATTGACAAAGCTCCTACCGCAGATTTAGAAGAATTAAACCCAGGTAAAACAGATGAAGACGCCTTAGGCATCAGTTATGATCAACTTGATGATTTTCTTGAAGGTAAACAGGTTACCTCTGAAGTTGAAAGTATTATTATAAATACCTACCGTAAAACCCAGCATAAACGTTTAGCTATACCAACGATTTACGGTTAATTAACCTCACAATTAATGAAAAATGAATATGGAGGCATAATATGATTTTTGCATTGTTATTAATAAATATTATCAGTATTTATATTTGTTACGCCATTGCCAAACGTCGTAAAACAGATAAGTATTATTGGGCTCTTGTAGGTGCACTACTTGGCCCTTTTGCGATCCCTTTTGTTTTCTTTTCAAAAAAGAATCAAAACGACTAGGCTAATTTAACCGTTTCGAAAGTAATTCGTTGGATAAAGGCAATGATATCATTGCCTCAGCTCCCGATTCATAATTATAAAGTTTTAACATGCCGTCATGGTTAAATAATATTTGCCGACTTAACGTTAATCCAATACCGCTACCTTGTGGTTTAGTACTGTAAAAAGGTACAAATAAATTATTAAGATTCACAATACCTGTTCCCTGATCCTTAATAAAAATCTGTAACCATTTATCATTTTGTCGGCAATGTATTTCAATAACTTTATTTTCTAACTTGTCCATCGCTTCAATTGCGTTTTTGAATAGATTTACCAATACCTGTTCAAGCTGACTTCGATCCGCTTCAATCTCAAAACCCTCAAAGTTTTCAATATTTGAAGATAAGGTAAAATGACAATGAGGATAAAGCTTAGTGATATTATTAATAAATACCTTTAATTCAAAATTTGTTTTATTAGGTTGCGGCAAATGAGAAAGCTGACTATAACTCGCAATAAATGAACTCAAAGATTCAGATCTCTCATTAATTAAGCTAATACCTTCATAAAGGGAAGTCTGGTTAATCACACTATCTGTTTGTTTCAACTTTTGCTTCATTGATTGGCTAACAGCAGCAATTGGTGTTAACGAGTTATTCAATTCATGACTTAAGACTCGAAACAAACTTTGCCAGGCCTTGCGCTCTTTTTCCATTAACAAACGTTCGGCATTAGTGATCAAATATAAGTGATGCTTTTTTCCTTCACTTAAAAATGATTCTTTAATTAAAAAATGTTCTCCGCTAAGTTGAGCTTGATCTGACTGGGCCTGGTCAAACTGGACTTGATTAAAATTGAGAATGCCAGCTTTAGCATTAAGTATCATAGAACCCAGCGGATTATCTGACAGTTTTATTTGTTGTGTTTTTTCTACACCAGCTCCATCGACATTTCTATTGAGTATTAGCTTTTGAGCGGAAAAATTAGCGATCACAATGTAACCTTGCTCATCTACAGCAATCACCATTGCATCCATTTGCTCCATAATTTTTTCAAGCAATAACCTGCTTTCTTTAGCCTCAATTTTATGGCGTGATAAAGTATCCGCTAATTGGTTTATATGCTCCAACAGTTCTTGAAAAGCCTGATTAGCTTGCACCCGTCCCCTTAAAGAATAATCACCATAGATCATCGCTTCGACTATATTTGATAATGTTCGAATCTGATGCTCTGAGCTTTGTTTACTGGCAACAATGACATAACTACTTAACAGCAATAGAATAAGTAGAATAAAAGCAATTAAATAGGGCGAAATATCAACTAAGTAAAGAGAAACGGTGGTGATCAACAAGCAAGGCAAGCATATCAAAACCATTAATTTCCATTGCTCAGGGTAATTAACTTTGTTCGTTTGTGTCGCTTTCATATTTACTCATTCGCCGATAAAAACCACTACGGCTCAGTCCTAATGATTTTGCTGTTTCAGTCGCATTACCCCGATGAAATTTCAAGCGGGATAATAAAGCCTGCTGCTCAATTTCATCCATGGTGAGTGTCGAATGATCAAATGAGGCTGATACTTCTTCAACCTCTTCTAACATTAACTCATGTGGGGTAATTATTGTTTGTTTGCACGTAAATAATACCCTCTCCATTAAATGACTTAATTCTCTGATATTTCCCGGCCAAGCATGTTGTTGCAACTTAACGATTGATTGATCTGATAACTCAGGACAAGACATATGATATTTAACACTGAATATTTGTAAGAAATGTTCAGCCAGCGGTACAATATCTTCAATACGTTCCTTTAAAGAAGGTACTCTTAATTGAACTGTATTTAACCGATAATATAAATCCTGGCGAAAAGTTTTCTCAACAATAGCCGCGGGTAAATCACTATTAGTTGCTGAGATAATACGAACATCCGCCATTAAAGATTTACTGCTCCCTACTGGTTCAAACTTACTCTCTTCTAAAACACGTAATAATTTGGCTTGTTGAGCCAGTGGAATATTAGCCAGTTCATCCAAAAATAATGTTCCTTGCTCTGCCATTTCAAAACGGCCGATGCGATTTCCTTTTGCATCAGTAAAAGCCCCTTTAACATGACCAAACATTTCGCTTTCGAACAAGCTTTCAGGTATCGCACCCATGTTAACAGGCACAAAAGAGTTCTTTGCCCTGGTTGAAACTTTATGAACATAGGACGCAAGCATACTTTTACCTGTGCCATTATCGCCGGTCAGCAAAATACTCATATCACTTTTGGCTAAATCGTCCAGACTCGATAATAACGACTGCATAGCCGATGAACGGGCAATAATGCCCGAACGATTTTCTGGATGAGCCTGTGATGTCAGCAGATGGTTTTGCTGATTTAACCTGTGTGCTTTTTTATCAATACGCGCTAGTTCAATTTGTGTATTAATTGCATTGATAATTCGTTCATTTTTCCAGGGCTTTTGAATAAAATCTTTTGCCCCACCGCGCATAGCATCAACCGCAATATCTATGGTCGCCCAGCCCGTCATCACTATAATTGGAATATTCAACCCTTGTCTGGATATAGCTTCAACCAGTGCTAAGCCTTCGACACCAGAAGTAGTATCCTGCACAAAGTTCATATCCAGTAAAATCAAATCGACCGTTTGTTTTTGCAAGTTTTCAAGCACAGCTTCAGGGGTTGTCATCGCTAAAATGTCAAAGCCTTCTTCAGCTAAAATATATTTCAAACTTGCAATGATATTTATATCGTCATCGGCGATAAGAATTTTTTTATTCACAAATAGTTACTCATAACGTAAGGCCGAACCAGGTTCCATTTTTACCGCTTTTCTGGTTGGAGCGAAAATAGCGAACATAACAGTACTGGATAAACCTATAACCACGCCAAATGCCAACATAAAATAAAGATAAGATGGAAACATTCCCTCTGAAAATTTATCGAATACATAAGACAACAGAGCAAAAATAATTAAAGCTAAACCTAAACCAACCGTTAATTGCCTTGCTCCTTGTTTGATAAATATATTAACAATATTTCTATCTGTCGCCCCAACCGCTCTTCTAATACCTATTTCATGCGTCCGTTGAGCAATTGAATTTGCCGTTAAACCATATATACCAACAAGCGCCAGCATCAATGCAAAAAAACCTGTCCCGAAAGTAATATTAGATACTAATTGCATAGAACCCCGCATCATATCACGATCTTTTTCTGCTGCTTCTACCGAGTAGTCTAACTCTATACTACGATCTACGGCAAATAATGCTTGATAGAAAATTTCTTCCGCATTCCTGATATTGCGCAATTTATAATAGATCCTCTGGTACGGGGTTATAAATTGAAAACCTGAAAGATAAATTTCGTCCGCACTATCCAATTTATTAAAAAGGGATTTAGGATTCATCTTGTTTGTTACAACACCAACAACGGTCAGCTGTTCATTTTTGCCATTAACTTCAAGTTGAAAACGCTTATCTAATGGCGATTCACCCGGCCAGTAACGGTTAGCCATAGATTGACTGATGATTGTCTTTTTCCCATGGCCTATTTTATCCTGATCAGTAAACTGCCGACCTGCAAGCAGGTTAACACCAACCGTGCTTGTATTACCTATCACACTCATCGTATCAACCATAGGATGATCATTTTCACTCGCATAATCCATATTTTCAAGAGTCAACTTCGACTCTCCGATCCAGTTTAGTGAATATACGTCTTCTACCTGAGGATGACTGTTTATCTGCTCAGTTAAAGATTTAAAAAATGAAATATGCTGCTGTGGGTCTACATATTTATCTTCAGGTAACTCCACAAAAGCTCTCATTACATTCGTATAATCATCGCCTAGATCAATATTAATAAAATTATGAGTCATGTAACCAGTCATCGACCCGATAAGCATTAAAATTGCGACTAAAAATACTTGTGTGGTCACTAAAAACCGGGAAATTCGACCTGCTTTTTTACTTTGCGCACCTCTGGTACCATCCCTGAGAGTATTATTTATATCTTGTCGGGCTGCTCGCCATGCAGGTAAAAATGAAGATAAAAATATGGTCACCAGAGTAAAGAGTACCGCAATAGTTATTGTTTCCACATCCATACCCCAGCGCCACCAGAAAGGTTTACCATTTACCAGCCAGGAGTCTACGGCAATATTGGTATAATCAAGAGCAGCACCAACAAGTAAAACGGATAAAATTCCGCCAAACACGGTTATGATTATACCTTCCCACATCAATTGACTTACTAAACGTTTGGTTGATGCCCCTAAAGCAGCTCTGATTGCTGTTTCTTTTTGTCGTTCAATAGCACGTGCCAGCAATAAATTCCCTACATTAATGCACGCTAATATCAGGATTATCCAGGAAATTACATTAAGGAAGGTAAATATTATAGTACCTTGCCCTCCCATTTGAGCCATAGGAAAACTCAATAAATTTGCTGTTTTTATTCCTTTGGTTTTATCAAATAGTTGAACACTTTCTTGATAAATTTGATTGATAGCATTACCTAATTCAGCCTCTGCCTTCGTTAAACTGGCATTTTCTTTCAATCGAGCATAACCGTAATAAAATTCGGGATATTTAGCATTATTTTCCAGCTCTATTGAAAGATTCGGCAACCAAATTTTTGTCCTGACAGGAAAGTGATATCCCTGTGGCATAACACCTACAACATCAGTGATAACATCGTTAAGCCTCATCGTCATGTTCAAGACACTTTCGTTTCCAGACAATTCATTTTGCCAAGTATCATAACTAATAACCGCCACAGGAGAAGCGCCTTTGATTAAATCTTGTGGTTGTATAGTTCGGCCGAGTAATGCATTTGTTCGACTAAATTTAAAGAAACCTTCATCAACAAAACTTGACGGTATACTTTTACCTGACTCACCAATAGAAAATCGACTGTCTTTTTGACTATATACACCAAATTCTGCAAAACTTGTTAAATTATCTTTTACATTCAAGTATTCATAAGAAGAAATCAGATTAAAATCACCATTGAAATTCACCCTGACAGAAAGCGCAGTTTCCCCTTCTGGTATGGGTAATGGCTTATACATAACTGAATATAAAAAAGAGAAGGTAAATAAACTGATTGATAAACCTCCTAAAAGTACTAGTAAGATCATCGCAGTAAATTTTGGCGCTTTAAATAACAAACGTAGTGCATATTTAATATCTATTAAAATAGGCATTATAACTCCCTAACTCGCGGTGCTTTGTGTGGAATAAGATCCTGGTGATATACTTTTTGCTGGCTTATTCTCATGATCTTTAACTAATTGACCATCAAATAATTCTAAACAACGGCTAGCACGTTTTGCTGAAGCAGGGTCATGAGTCACCATACAAATAGTTGCACCGTCTTGATGTAACTGATCAAACAATTGCAATACGATTTCAGCGTTTTTTGAGTCTAAATTACCCGTTGGTTCATCAGCTAAAATAATAGCAGGATCATTTACTAATGCCCGGGCAACGGCTACCCGTTGCTGCTGACCTCCAGATAATTGCGCAGGATAATGATTTTTTCGATGCGACATATCAACTTTTTTCAGTACCTCGTTAACCTTATTTTCAATCATTTTTTTAGATAATCCTGATTGATAAGTTAATGGCAACATTACATTTTCAAAAACATTAAGATCAGAAATCAAATTAAATGATTGAAAAACAATTCCGATTTGTTCACTTCTAATTTTAGCCCTCTGATCCCTTGTTAATAAAGAAACATTTTCACCATGAAGGTCATATGATCCTGAACTAGGTGAGTCAAGCAATCCCAATATTGATAACAAAGTTGATTTTCCACAACCTGACTGGCCACTCAAGGAAATATATTCACCTTTTTTTATCACCAGACTTATTTCATTTAATGCCCGAGTTTCGATCTCTTGTGTCAAAAATATTTTGCTGATATTTTCTAACGTTATAACTGTTGTCATCTTCTGCTCCAATTTCCAGTTTACTCAGATCTATGTTTTTACTTTTCCTGCATGAGGTATAGATTGAGTCGAATATTTTGCCAATTATTTTTTGATTAATTTTTTTTGATTAATTACTGCTTTTTAGTTTTATTACCCGTGTTTCTTCTCTAGGTTTTTGCTCAAATTAATTGATCATTATTTCTTTATGTTCCTGCCAGGCGGATGTGTCGGAAATAATAATTTGGTCTCCGACGGATAAGCCTGAAATTATTTGTATTTGATTCACTGAACTTTCCCCTAAACTCACCATTTTTTTATGAGCAAACTCTTGATCATTGGTTAATTTATATAATCCCGTTTGCTGATGTCCAGCTGCGAAAGCTGGTCTTTTAACAAAAAGCGTATTTTCAATATTGCTGGTTTCAATTAATCCATCAATAGTAAGATCAGGCCGAACTTCAGCAGGTAATTTACTTAGCAACTCAACATCTACTTGAACCATGCCACCAACCACTGCAGGGTCTATACGGATAACTTTACCCTTAATCAAACTGATTCGAGTATCAATCACAACCGATTGACCAATGAGGATATTTCTAATTTTTACTTCCTGTACTTGCAACTCAGCGAAAAGCGCCTGCTGATCTGCAATTAGCGCTACACTGTCACCAACTTTTACCCGTTCACCTAACTCCAGAGAAACCTGTTGAATCACACCGTCCATAGTCGCTTTTACCTGCAATGCTTCCACTTGTTCGGTTACCCGACGATAATTATTATCAACTAACCCTAAACGAGCTTGTTGTGCTGTTTTACTGGCTTTCATATTCGCTTTCATTTTGTCTACTTTTTGCTGTTGCGCCTGCCAGTACTGAATCTTTTGTTTCACCGCTAACTGGCTTTTTTGATAATCCAACGCAGAAACAGTGGCATTGCCCTGCTCCATTAATAAAGTTTCCGCATTCAGTTTAAGCTTAACCATTTGATAAGAAAGTTCAGCTTCGACCACTGAATTTTCTAAATCAACCATTTGTGATTCCAGCCCAACCAAGGCAGCAAAATTTTCAGCTTCAATCGCCTTAAGTTCCCAGCTAGATTTTTCCAGCTCTCTTTGCAAATCAGGATCAGATAACTCTATCAACACATCACCTTCATGAACCATAGCACCCGGTTTGAAATTAACTTGTTCAACCCGGCCAGAAACTTGTGCTGATACCCAGCGAATATTTAAAGGTTTCAGCAAACCACTCGCCCGAACATTTACCCGAAAATCACCTTGCTCTACAGTTGCAGTGACTAATTCATTCATTTCAACAACAAAGGAAGCATTACCCAGTACATTTTTTAACATAAATGTGGCAATAATCATCACTGCAAAGGGCATAACAAACCAATACTTTTTCCAAAGCGGCTTAGGCACAATCTGACGTTTTGTATCCATCTTTCATCCAATATTTTTACTGACAAGATGATATTGATATCGCAATGATTGAGCCAAGAGTTACTTTTACCTTATTACCTTGATAACAAAGGTTTTTTACTTTTTCTTTCGATCAGCCGATTTTTACATTGTGCCAATATTGAAACAACTAAAAATTTGAGTGTCGCAGAATTGATACACTTCTTTATACCAATTGTTTTAATAGGTGGGAGACTAAATATTCTGAAAGTGAATTTATGAAAGAGATAAATTAACTTATATCTGTTTTTGAAATACGACTGATCAAGTCATATAGCTCCTTAATTTTACAGGTATTTAACTAGATCATGTCACTGATAATAACCAACAGAAAATTATTTCTGATTAAACACTTACAATCAAATAGCACTATTACATTCAAAGGTATATTCTTTGAATTGTTGGTTCCTAAATAAATTTAGCAGGAAAAATTAATTTTAACCTTCGCTTCATTTTCCTCGTTATTTAGCAGACAGTAAAAACAAAAGAAACAATTACTTACCAACAAAAGCGTCAAATATCACTTAAAAGCGCGCAATATGTCGCTATAATAAATATATCTATTAAAACGTATGAGGCAATCGTCATGTATGAACAAAAATCAAAACACTAAAGATCAGTAACTAACCATCAATAAATATTTCCTAACAGGCAGCAAAAAAGTTACCTGCTAACCAGGTGCAAAAATGTCATAGAAAAACCCTCTCAACGGATGAAATAATCGCGTCAGCTCCATTATTTCACCACAATGTGGGCAGGCCTTGCCCTTGCAGCTGAAATGTACTTTATAGTGGCCTTTACCACACGATAAACATTGATAAACGGCAAAACCTGACGCTTTACTGCCACAGTCGAGCATCTTTGTGATCTCTGCGCAATAATAATCGGAATTATAACGGGGATGTTTTATGACAAACGCAGACCAATGATCAGTAAAGATCTGTTTGAACCGTGTTAATTTTGATTTCAATCCTTTGAAATTCATGTTTCTTAAATTTAGCTATAAATCCTTTGAATTTAGTATAACTTAATCACTGGTTATTTTTCAACCAACGTTTTGGATCGTAGATAAACAAAGGGCTATAATTGGGATTTCCTAGGTATAACAAGATTTAAAGATCAGACTGAGGAGCAACTGTATAAAAGCGGGAATTGAAAAAAACGCCTACTGATCATCCCCACGCTACGACCCCGTTTCTGGACGAACACTAGCAGGGGATTTACCAAGTATCAATTACTCAGGCTCATAATCTAAATTCGCAGATAACCAACGCTCCGATTCTGCTAAGGTAAAACCTTTACGCTTTGCATAATCTTCAACCTGATCTTTAGCTAATTTTGCCACGGCAAAATACTTAGCATCAGGATGAGCGAAATACCAGCCACTTACGGCGGCTCCGGGCCACATGGCATAACTGGAAGTAAGATCCATATCAATGTTTTGTTTTACATCTAACAATTCCCACAGCAAACCCTTTTCTGTATGTTCAGGACAAGCCGGATAACCGGGTGCCGGGCGTATCCCCTGGTATTGTTCTCGAATTAAAGCTTCATTATCAACCGTTTCATCTGAAGCATAACCCCAGTATTCTTTGCGTATTTTTTTATGTAAATATTCAGCAGTGGCTTCAGCCAGACGGTCTGCAACGGCTTTAAGCAAAATACTATTGTAAGCATCGTGATTATCGTCAAATGCTTTGGCCAATTCATCAGCGCCAAATCCGGCTGATACGGCAAAAGCACCGACATAATCGTTTATGCCAGAGTCTTTTTGAGCAACATAATCAGATAAACAACGGTTAAACTGCCCTGCGGGTTTTTTACTTTGCTGGCGAAGTTGATGCAAATTCATAATTACTTGTTGGCGATTTTCAACACCATTTTCGACCGAGTACAACTCCAGATCATCACCAACACGCGCTGCCGGGAACAGGCCAAATACAGCTCTGGCACTGATTTTTTTATTGTTAATTACATCATCTAGCATCGCGTTAGCGTCATTGAACAAATTAGTTGCTTCGGTGCCAATAAGCTCATGCTGCAAAATTCTAGGATATTTTCCAGATAACTGCCAAGTCATGAAAAATGGTGTCCAGTCGATGTATTTTCTTACTTCGTTTAAATCTATATTGTCAAGAACCGTTACACCTAATTTGTTGGGTTTTACCGGGCTATAATTTTCAAAACTTATAGGAATGGAATTTGCTCGTGCTTGCTCTAATGAGATTAATGTAGAACGAGGGCCTTTTTTATAATGACGTTCACGTACCCGAACATATTCATCTTTAGTTTTGGCAACAAAATCAGGACGTATTTCATCAGAAAGTAGATTACTAACGACAGAAACCGCCCGTGATGCATTAGAAACATAAACAACTGGCGTATCACTTTGCGGTTCAATTTTAACTGCTGTATGTGCTTTAGACGTGGTTGCACCACCAATTAATAAGGGTAAATCGAACTCTTGCCTTTTCATTTCCTTGGCTACATGCACCATTTCATCAAGCGATGGGGTGATCAAACCCGATAAGCCAATAATATCGACTTTTTCTTCTCTGGCGACCCGCAAAATATCTTCACAAGATACCATCACCCCTAAGTCAATTATTTCATAGTTATTACATTGCAACACCACACCGACAATATTTTTACCGATATCATGAACATCACCTTTAACAGTAGCTAATAAAATTTTACCGTTCGATCTGATTTCAGTTTTTTCATCTTCAATAAACGGGTTTAAATAAGCAACGGCCTGTTTCATTACCCGTGCAGATTTAACCACTTGCGGTAAAAACATTTCACCCGCACCGAATAAATCACCAACAGTATTCATGCCGTCCATTAAAGGCCCTTCGATAACATCCAACGGTCTTTTTGCCTCTAGACGCGCTTCTTCTGAGTCTTCAACAATAAATTCGTTAATTCCCTTGACTAATGCATAAGACAAACGAGCATTAATAGGTAACTCCCGCCAGGTAAGATCTGCCTTGCTGTTTTTGGCTCCGCCTTTTCCACGATATTCTTGTGCAATTTCCAACAGGCGTTCGGTGGCTCCGTCATCACTATTTTGAATAACATCTTCAACAGCCAAACGAAGGTTATCGGGAATATCTGAATATATTGCCAGCTGACCAGCATTTACAATTCCCATATCCATACCATTTTTAATGGCATGATAGAGAAAGACCGCATGAATGGCTTCACGTACAGGGTTATTACCACGAAATGAAAACGATACGTTAGACACACCACCAGAGATCATCGCATAAGGTAAATTTTCCTTGATATCAGCAGTTGCTTCAATGAAATCTACCGCATAGTTATTATGTTCATCTATTCCTGTAGCAACAGCAAAAATATTAGGATCAAATATTATGTCTTCAGCAGGGTAACCAATTTCGTCAACTAAAATATGGTAAGCACGTTTACAAATTTCATATTTTCGGGTGCGGGTATCTGCCTGCCCTTTTTCATCAAATGCCATAACAATTACGGCAGCGCCATAACGACGTAATAATTCAGCTTGATGACGAAAATTTTCCTCACCTTCTTTCAAGCTGATAGAGTTAACTATGCCTTTACCCTGTATGCATTTTAGACCTTCTTCTAAAATGTCCCATTTTGAAGAATCTATCATGATCGGCACTTTAGCAATATCAGGCTCACCTGCGATCAAATTCAAAAAGCGGACCATCGCTGCCTTTGAATCCAACATGCCTTCATCCATGTTTATATCGATAATCTGTGCACCATTTTCAACTTGCTGTAATGCAACTGAAATCGCTTTATCGTAATTTTCATCTGTGATCAAACGTTTAAATATAGCGGATCCGGTAACATTGGTTCTTTCGCCAACGTTTAGAAACAACGAATCATTGTTGATGGTTAAAGCTTCTAAACCCGATAAGCGGCAAGCTATTTCACGGGGTTTTACTTCTCTTGGTTTAATACCAGCAACGGTATCTGCCATACCTTTAATATGCTCAGGTGTTGTTCCGCAACAACCACCTATGATATTTAAAAAACCAGACTGAGCCCATTCCTGAACATGTTCGTTCATATCTGCGACGGTAAAATCATATTCACCAAAAGCATTTGGTAACCCTGCATTAGGATGCGCCGAAATCGCCACGTCAGATATACGGCTTAATTCCTCAACGTATTGCCGTAATTCGACAGGTCCGAGTGCACAGTTCAAACCAAAAGAAATTGGTTTGGCATGACGCAGGGAGTTATAGAATGCTTCAGTTGTTTGACCAGATAAAGTACGACCTGATGCATCAGTTATAGTGCCAGAGATCATAACGGGTAATCGTATCTGCAATTCATCAAAAACGGTTTCAACAGCAAATATTGCCGCTTTAGCATTTAAGGTATCAAAGATAGTTTCAATTAAAATAAGATCAGAACCACCTTCAATTAAAGCCTTAGTGGATTCAATATAAGCATCCTTGAGCTCATCAAAAGTTACGTTGCGAAAAGCAGGATCGTTTACATCAGGAGAAATTGAACAAGTACGGTTTGTTGGTCCTAAAACCCCTGCAACAAATCTTGGCTTAAGTGGGTTTTTCGCAGTATATTCATCGGCTGCCTGTCGGGCTAACTGCGCGGCGACCAGGTTAATTTCTGCGCTGTACGATTCCATATCGTAATCAGCCATAGCAATGGTAGTCGAGTTAAAGGTGTTGGTTTCAATAATATCAGCACCTGCCTCCAGATATTCACAGTGAATAGTTTTAATAATATCCGGTTGAGTAAGCACTAATAAGTCATTGTTACCTTTAACATCACTATGCCAATCAGCAAAACGTTCTCCTCGATAATCTTGCTCTTCAAATTTATATGCCTGGATCATTGTACCCATAGCACCATCAAGGATAAGAATTCTATTATTTAATTGCTGTTCTAACGAGCTGAATGACGCTGATTTCTTCATCTTATTTACTACCTATCTACTGCTATTATCTATTACTGACAACTGGCGGCTAGTTACTTTTAATGTACATACTTGTAATACTTCGAAATGTAATTGACCTGCTATTCCTTCAAAACATCAGGGTGGACAGCCTGGATGTTTTCTGCATCTAATTTATATGGAGTTATTTGATAGACATAATAATTTAACCAGTTTGTAAATAGTAAGCTGCCGTGACTGCGCCATGAACTTTTTGGTGAATTTTCTACTTTATTATCAATATAATAATTTTCAGGAATTTTTACGTCTTTATTGATTTTTAGATCCCGTAGAAATTCCTCATGCAAAGTAGATGCGTCGTATTCTGGATGACCAATTAAGTACACTTGTTGTTTATTTTTAGAAGCAACCAGGTAAACACCGGCCTGTTCAGATTCAGCTAAAATGTTTAATTCAGGAACAGATAAATAATCTGCTTTATCAATATAACCATAACGGGAATGCGGCACATTAAAGCATTCATCAAACCCTCTGGTTAATTGTTCTTTAGCATCAGTCGTAATGTGCTTGAAGACCCCAGAAAGTTTTTCTTTTCGTAAGTGCCGGTTTAAACCATAATGATGATAAAGCGCTGCGTGGGCTCCCCAACACGAAAACATAGTTGAGGTAACATTCTTTTCTGCCCAGTCAAATACTTCACATATTTTGTCCCAAAAGGTTACCTGATCGTAATCTAGCATAGCTAATGGTGCACCGGTGATAATTAAACCATCGTATTGCTTTTCTTTAATATCATCAAACAAACGATAAAAAGCGTCTAAGTGTTCTTGAGGAGTATTCTTTGATTCATTGGCGTGAATACGAACAAATTCAACATTAATTTGCAATGGTGTATTTGCCAGCATACGTAAAATTTGAACCTCGGTTTCAATTTTGTTCGGCATTAAATTCAAAATCGCTACTTCCATCGGACGGATCTCTTGATTCGCCGCGCGATGTTCTGACATCACGAAAATATTCTCTTTGTCTAACACAGATAAAGCAGGTAATTGATCCGGAATTTTAATTGGCATAACGTTAACCTAATCAAGTAATACCTATTGTACTAAGTAAGTGATCACCCTCGATGGTCTAAATTTTCAATAGCTGCGTTGCCGACATGGCAGCTCTTAGGTTTTGTCTGGAACTAAAAACCTGTGCTCTTGAAAATTTATCCTCATCGATCCCTGACCACTAACTTAATACAATTGGTAAAAATACGTTTGCATGCAATGAACTTTTCTCAACAGGCAATCCATAAAATTGGTCCATACAAATTATGGTATTCAGATTCAGGATAGTTCAATCACATCATTTACACCCAAAAACTTCGAAAAACAGTGTGAGAGCTGAAATATGATCCGAAACAAAACAAAGAGAAGAGGGCAAAATATGTATGTTAATAATAGGTCTAAGTATGAAGACATATACTTAACAATCATTTTATATGTTTTATCTTGGTAACCGTTTCTCAATCTGGGTCTCAACCCTGATATCTCAACTAGAATTCTGAACTTCCAAAATCCTATATTTAAGAATAGTTTGAGTATAGGCTCTAATGTGACTTGGATTGCTAGAGATGTCAACATCTAAACGTATAGATGGCTAAATAAAAATATCAGGACAGATTTTGAACAAAAAAAAACCACTGCGAGTCAGTGGTTTTTAAAGTCTTTTGAGTTATAAAACTTTTTATTTGAAAAGCGTTACTCTGTTACAGCTTCTTCTTCTTTTTCACTGCTATCAGCTTTTGCTAAACATTTAGCGCGTAAACGACTATCAATGTCTTTAGCCATTTCCGGATGTTCGCTTAAATACTTAGCAGCATTTGCTTTACCCTGACCAATGCGTTCGCCATTACAGCTGTACCATGCACCCGCTTTCTCAACCAATTCGTTTTTAACACCTAGTTCAATAAGCTCACCCATGTTGTTAATACCTTCGCCATAAAGAATTTGAAATTCAGCTTGTTTGAACGGTGGTGCAATTTTGTTTTTAACAACTTTAACACGGGTTTCGTTACCAATGATTGCATCACCATTTTTAACTGCCCCAATTCGACGAATGTCTAAACGTACCGAAGCGTAAAATTTAAGTGCATTACCACCCGTTGTAGTTTCAGGAGAACCAAACATAACACCAATTTTCATACGTATTTGGTTTATGAAGATCAACATGGTATTTGATTTTTTCAAGTTACCCGTTAATTTACGCATAGCTTGCGACAACATACGAGCTTGAAGCCCCATGTGTGAATCACCCATATCGCCTTCAATTTCAGCTTTAGGCGTTAAGGCAGCAACAGAATCTACCACTATAACGTCAATAGCACCTGAACGAGTTAACATATCAACAATTTCTAGTGCTTGCTCACCAGTGTCTGGTTGAGAAATTAACAGTTCGTTTATATTAACTCCCAATTTTTCAGCATAAACCGGATCAAGAGCATGCTCAGCATCAATAAAAGCACAAACTTTACCATTACGTTGCGCTTCAGCGATAACTTCTAATGTCAGTGTTGTTTTACCACTTGATTCAGGACCATAAATTTCGACTACACGTCCTAAAGGTAAACCACCAGCACCTAACGCAATATCTAACCCTAAAGAACCAGTAGAAATTGTTTCTATGTCCATAGTTTTATTATCGCCAAGTTTCATGATTGAACCTTTACCGAATTGACGTTCAATTTGACTTAATGCTGCTACTAATGCTTTTTCTTTATTTGTGTCCATTTATCGCTCCACGAGGTCGATGGTCTAATATATTTCAATAACGCAATTATACTGTATAGCTGTACAGTATCAAGTGATTTTATTAGTTTTTATCTTTTGCTATTCTACGATACAACTTAACTCATTGTAAAATAGTACAATAAACATAAAACCTTAATGGAAATAATTTTATTTTTCTATTGGTTATACTGTTTATTCCAGAATACTTGAATATAGATGTTATAAGTCTATTGTTTACTAACAGTATTTTTCACAAATAAAGAAAGCCATGCGATACTTCCTTATGGCATAATTGTTTTTATCAATGCCTTTGCTTTAACAAAACCCTGAATTAATAACCTCACACGAAGTATTTACTGATAATGACCACTCCAGATAAAGATCTTGCTTCGCATACTCCAATGATGCGCCAGTACTTAACAATTAAAGCTGAATTTCCCAATATACTCATTTTTTACCGCATGGGAGATTTTTATGAATTATTTTTTGATGACGCCAAAAAGGCTTCCGATTTATTAGACATATCACTGACCGCCCGTGGTAAAACAGGTGGAAATGCCATACCAATGGCTGGTGTTCCCTATCATGCGGTGGAAAATTATTTAGCTAAGCTGATCAAGCTGGGGGAGTCTGTTGCCATTTGCGAACAGATTGGCGATCCAGCGACTAGCAAAGGGCCTGTAGAACGAAAAGTAGTTCGAGTCGTTACTCCTGGTACAGTCAGTGATGAAGCTTTATTAACCGACAGACAAGATAATCTTATCGTAGCTGTGTGTGACAACAGCCAAACTAAAATCAGTCATTCAACAATAGGTTTTGGTTTAGCTTATCTGGATATGACAAGTGGTCGATTTGTTGTAACTGAACCGCAGACCAAAGAGCAATTACAAGCAGAATTACAACGACTTTCTCCAGCTGAACTATTGTATTCGGAATCTTTCAGCGACACGACTGTATTTCAAAATTGCAAAGGTCTGCGTCGACGTCCTGATTGGGAGTTTGATCTTGATACTGCAACGTCTTTACTGAATAAACAATTTGGCACCAAGGAATTAACAGGTTTTGGGGTAAGTGAAAAAGTATTAGGTTTATCAGCCGCTGGCTGTTTATTTCAATACGTAAAAGACACTCAACGCACAGCCCTTCCTCATATCCGTTCTATTATTGCCGAGTCTTCAGCATCAGGAGTTATTTTAGATGCCGCAACCCGAAGAAATTTAGAATTGACACAAAATTTACAAGGGGGCCATGGCAATACCTTAGCGTCAATATTGGATAAAAGCGCAACACCAATGGGCTCCCGTTTATTAAAACGCTGGTTACATTTTCCACTGCGCGATTTAACCATCTTGAACAATCGTCAAAATACCATTAGTGATATTTTAGAACATGATTTACACACAGATTTACATCAATTACTTAAACATTTAGGAGATGTGGAACGAATTATTGCCCGTATCGCATTACGTTCAGCAAGACCTCGTGATTTCGCCCGTTTAAGAAACGCCTTACAACAATTACCTGCAATACAAGAAATTTTAGTTTTATGTCCCAAAGGGTATTTACAAACTTTAGCTAAACAAAGTATGCCCCAGGTTGATGTGCAGAATTTATTGGAAAAAGCACTGATAGAAAACCCTCCCGTGCTTATTCGTGATGGTGGGGTCATTGCCCCGGGTTACCATCAGGAATTAGATATACTTCGTGATTTAAGCCAAGGTGCCACAGACTTTTTAGCTCAGTTAGAGCAAAGAGAGAAAGAGCGTACTGGTATTCAAAGTCTGAAGGTTGGCTATAATAAAGTACATGGATTTTATATTGAAATAAGTCGCAGTGCCGCAAATGATGTTCCACCAGAATATATTCGTCGCCAGACATTAAAGAACAATGAAAGGTTTATTACGGAAGAATTAAAATCTCACGAAGAAAAAGTACTAAGTGCCCAAAGTAAATTTTTAGCATTAGAAAAACGCCTTTATGATGAAATATTTGATCTGGTGATGCCACACTTGGAAAATCTGCAAATACTTGCCCAAGCTGTTGCAGAATTAGATGTATTAAATACTTTTGCCGAACGCGCTGAAACACTTAATTATGTAAAGCCTGATTTAACCATTGAAACTGGCATTGATATTGAAGCAGGTCGTCATCCTGTCGTTGAACAAATGACCACGGAAGCATTTATTGCCAACCCCGTTGTATTGAATGAACAACGAAAAATGTTAATTATTACCGGCCCGAACATGGGGGGTAAATCAACTTATATGCGCCAGACAGCTTTAATTGTTTTACTTGCTCATATTGGTTGCTATGTTCCTGCCGATGGAGCGGTTATTGGTATGGTGGATCGTATATTTACCCGTATCGGGGCATCTGATGATCTTGCCAGCGGACGCTCAACCTTTATGGTAGAAATGACAGAAACCGCCAATATTTTGCATAATGCCACTAAAAAAAGTTTAATCTTACTCGATGAAATTGGTCGGGGAACCAGTACCTATGATGGTTTGTCGTTAGCATGGGCTTGCACAGAAATGCTGGCAAAACAAACCAAAGCGTTCACGCTATTCGCAACACACTATTTTGAATTAACTATATTGGCTGATCAAATAGAAAGCCTGGCGAATGTTCATTTAGATGCAGTTGAGCACGACGACAAGATTATTTTTATGCATGCGGTTCAAGAAGGTGCCGCCAGCAAAAGCTTTGGCTTGCAGGTTGCGCAATTAGCTGGTGTACCAAAAGCAGTAATTCATCGTGCCAAACAAAGATTAGCTGAATTGGAAAAACTTCAGGCTCCATCAATATTACCTGCCGATACTGATGTCTTTGAACAATTATCGTTAGTCGACAGCAGCCATCCCGTTGTTGATGCCTTGCGTAATACAGATGTTAACGATTTAAGCCCTAAGCAAGCGTTAGATTTATTGTTTAAGTTGAAAGAAAAACTATAAAATTTATCCACTAAAAAACTAACAAAGCTAAAAAAGCCAGCAACACTGCTGGCTTTTTTGTTTCTATTTAATTATTGACTAATTATTTCGAATGATAACTTAGGAACTAATTACTCTTGAAAAATTGCTTCAATAGATAAATTTTGTTGACTCAAAATGTCACGTAAACGCTTTAATGCCTCAACTTGAATTTGACGAACACGTTCTCGGGTTAACCCTATTTCAACACCAACATCTTCCAATGTTGCTGCTTCATAACCTAATAAACCAAAACGCCTTGCCAGTACTTCCCTTTGTTTAAAATTTAAGTCATTCAACCAATGTACAATATTATCTTTAATGTCAGTTGCTTGTAGATGACTTTCTGGCTCACCTCCTTTTTCATCTGGAATAACATCTAATAATGCTTTATCGGTATCACCACTGAACGGAGAATCAACTGAAGTAATTCTTTCGTTCAAACGCAACATTTTGCTCACATCACTTACCGACACATCCAGAGATTTCGCAATATCTTCAGCGGTTGGTTCATGATCTAATTTTTGTACTAATTCCCTTGCTGTGCGTAAATATATATTGAGTTCTTTGACCACATGAATAGGCAAACGTATGGTACGCGTTTGATTCATTATAGCTCTTTCAATGGTTTGACGTATCCACCACGTCGCATAAGTTGAAAATCTAAAACCACGTTCTGGATCAAATTTTTCTACTGCGCGGATCAAGCCCAAATTACCTTCTTCAATTAAATCTAATAAAGGTAAGCCGCGGTTGTTATACCGGCGGGCAATTTTTACAACTAAACGTAAATTACTTTCAATCATACGTTTACGTGAGGGTTCGTCACCTTTTAGTGCAAGGCGCGAAAAGTAAACTTCTTCTTCTGCCGTTAAAAGAGGTGAACATCCAATTTCGCTTAAATATAACTGGGTTGCATCTAAATTTGACGATGTTTCTTCCTGATTCACTGTAGTCTCTTCCCCTGATTTTTTTTTATCATCTATCTCAAATCTTTGTAATTGTTGTACTTTTGACATGCTATATCTCCCGTATAGGCAAAATTAAATTAGTGATTAAACATTCGCATTAACTCCCTTTTTCATTATCAATCATTACTTGGGTAACGCTATTTTTTTGGCAAATACTTCAGTGGATTAACTGATTTTCCACGAAAGCGAACTTCAAAATGAAGCATGACTCTTTGCGCATCCGTTTTTCCCATTTTTGCAATTAACTCACCAGCTTTCACTAATTGTTGCTCGTCAACTAGTATTTTATCGTTGTGTGCATAAGCGCTCAGATAATCGTCATTATGTTTAATAATGACTAATTTCCCGTAACCTCTTAATGCATTACCGGCATACACAACCTTGCCGCCTGCTGCGGCTTTTACTTTATCACCGCGTGTTCCTGCGATGTCTATACCTTTATTACCTTGTATTGCAGTGGAATAAGTAGCAATCATTTTACCTTTTGCCGGCCATTGCCATTTTCTTATTTTTTGGGAAAATTCGATCATCGGCCATGAAGGTTTTTCGCTTACTTTTTCTTCACTTACCGTCTCACCATACTCCTGCTTTTTAATCTGTGCAACTGCTTTTTTTATCTTCTTATTAGTCTTTATACTAGTATTTTTATTCTGTTTTATTGTGGAGCTATTACTCTGGTTGACCTGTAGCCTTTGAGAAGGTGTTTTTTCTGATAAAATTAATTTTTGACCCGGATAAATTTTATAAGGAGATAATATCTTATTTAATTTTGCTATGGTACGAACATCAAGATCTGACCGCCAGGCAATCGAATATAATGTTTCACCAGTTTTTACATAGTATTCAGTGGCTTGAGTGCTACTTTTAACCCGTTGATTTAACGGCACAGAGCCTTGAACACTAATCACAGGTGCTGGGGTATTTCGATTTGAACAACTAATGAGCAACAGAGAAAACAAGCACAGGCATATACCTTTCCTTCCCCATTTCAATGGCCACTCAATTTTTGCTCGATAAAAAGTCATTCGTTAAAATAATTCCCTTCCAGGTAGCATATTTAAATTTGATACTTTAGTAATTAATGTAATAAAACTTATGTAGTAAAACTAGTGCATTAAAAACAAGACAATAGCAATTAATATAACAACTAACCATCCAATTACGTCGATATATTTTTTTAATTTTTGCTCCACAGTTTTTCCGCCCCATTTGATAAGACCTGCGACAAGAAAAAATCTCATTCCACGTCCAACAGTAGAAGCAATGACAAAGGGAATAAATGCCATTTGTAATACCCCTGCGCTTACGGTAAACAGTTTATAAGGGATAGGAGAAAAACCTGCAATGAATACTACCCATACGCCCCATCGCTCAAACCAGGCCATAATGGTATCGAGTTTGCCTTGATAGCCCAATTCAATCACTATTGGGTGGATCCAGGGATCGAACATATAAAATCCCAAACCATAACCCACTATACCGCCTATAACGGACGCAACGGTTGTTAAAGTTGCAAATGACCACGCTTTTTTGGGTTGAGCTAAAACCATAGGTGCCAATAAGACATCCGGAGGAACAGGAAAAAATATTGATTCAGAAAAAGTTAACAACGCTAATATTCTTGGTGCAAACTTATGCTCTGCCCAACGCAATGTCCAGGCATACAATGAGGAAAATATTTTCAAGAAACAGCTCCCGGTACTAATGGCACAAAACGCACCGCTTCTATTTGCTTTTCGTGGTATTGATCGCCATCACGGGTAATAATTTTCAAGACTTGCGTTTGTTCACCAACCGGAATAATTAACCGGCCACCGTCCGTTAATTGATCAAGTAAAGCTTGAGGAACCTCATTAGGGGCAGCAGTTACTATAATAGCTTCAAACGGTGCTTTGCTATGCCAGCCTTTCCAGCCATCTCCATGTTTCATCGAAACGTTATGTAAGTCCATTAACTGCAAACGTCTTTTAGCTTGCCATTGCAAAGCTTTAATTCGTTCAACCGAAAATACCTTCTGGGTTAGTTGCGCTAAAATAGCGGTTTGATAACCAGAGCCTGTACCTATTTCTAAAATACTAGCCGGCATACCATCATCTAACAATAATTCAGACATTTTCGCCACAATATAGGGTTGAGAAATGGTTTGCCCTTGTCCTATCGGTAATGCGGTATTATCGTATGCTTTATGCGCTAATATCTCCGGCACAAAAATATGCCGGGGAGTACGAGCTATTACTTGTAACACTCTTTGATTAGATATGCCTTCAGCATGTAGCTTTTGCGCAAGGATTACCCCGCTCCGTGTCGACTTCCCACTAATTCGACTTCCGACTCTGATATTCATTTTACTGCCTTTATTTTGCTGTTCCGGTTATTATCCATTAGTCATTAGGTTTATCAGATAATTGAGCTAAATTGATAACTCACTCATCCATTCGGTCATTATTGCCATACTTTTATATGCCGTCATATCAACAGTCAGCGGTGTTACAGAAGCATAACCATTGGCGATGGCATGAAAATCAGTACCCTGAGCCACATCTGATCCCTCTCCTAATGAGCCATACCAATAAATATCTCTATGCCAGGGATCTTTCATTTTCTTCATTGTTTCTGCTTTATGCCTATGACCAAGTCTTGTTACCCTAATACCTTTTAATTCTGACAAGGGGATATCAGGCACATTTATGTTAAGTATTTGATCACTCGGCAATGGGTGTTCTTTTAGTCTTTGTATCAATTTAGCAGCAACCACAGCAGCGGTTTGATAATATTCTTCATTCTTGCCTACCAAAGACACCGCAATAGCAGGCAGTCCCATATGTCGACCTTCTGTGGCAGCAGCAATCGTACCAGAATATAAAGTATCGTCACCTAAATTAGCACCATTATTAATGCCCGCAACAACTAAATCTGGCGGAGTTTTTGATATCTGGCTAATGCCTAAATGCACAGAATCTGTCGGTGTTCCATTAACTGAAACGAAGCCATTGTCTAATGTTTGTGTCCTGAGAGGATTTAACAAAGTTAAAGAATTACTTGCACCACTGCAGTTACGATCAGGGGCAACAACAGTAACCTTTGAAAATTTTGCGAGTTCTTCATGCAACACTTTAATACCGAGAGCATTTACACCGTCATCATTACTTAATAAAATATTCAATTCAACATCCAAAGACTTACACCAATTTCACTGACCCACACGTTCAGTCGCCAAAACCAACATATCAACTTACATAACAACAACTTAACGCAATAAAAACCTATACTACACACTAGAAAAACAGGAAAAAACTGGAAAATAAACCACCTAAAATACAATGGCTTCCATTTTCTTCATTTTGAAAAAGTACTTTATAATGGTACTCTTTTTTTATGTTTTAATGTAAATTTATTTCTCATTATATGCCATCTATAAAGCTGCGAGTGAAAGTCTTACATTTTACATTAAATTTAAAAAAAAGACCTCAGGTATCTTCTTAACAAGCTTCATTGAGGCGTTTGATTTCAATTGAATCACTATTGGGCTATGGGTCTGAAACAGCCGCCAAAATTAACTTTTAATGTTAAATAACAATCACTTAAGCATACAAACACCATATTACACCCCGGATCAAAGGGGTCAGTGGATCAGAGTAATTGATTGGAGAAATAATGCGTTCATCACCGAAAAAGAGGGGTGATATAAAATCGAAAATATAGAAAAGGATTGATAAATCATTAGATATGGGGCCGATTTGATTTATCAATTACTCTGACCTCTTTGATCTGTTTTCTTAGAAACCAAACCAGAAATTAAACGGGTAATTATAGGTTATCGGTACATTAAACAATGTTTGATTAACTGCTCTTTAACGGATTGCCGCTGGCCTAATAAAAGCAAAGTGGTTACAACTGTTTCGTTATCCAGTACATTGACTTCATATAAGAGTCTATAACCGTTTATGTTCGCTTCACGAACACTTGATATACCTGCTATATCAAATATGCTCTGTGATACAGGATAAATCAGAGGGTTGCTGCGAACAGCATCTTCAAAAATCTCAGTTGTATCTTCAATTTTTTCTATTACGCTGATCTCATTATTCCATCGTGAAAAATGAGCAATAGTCAGATCAGTTGAATTGTTAAATGTTTCGGTGTATTCAATTACTGCTTGTGTCATTTTTATTTACCTGTATTAAGGTTTGTTTACGTTGCGCTAAACGATCCTTAAAAGAACTTGATGACATTACACGACCTTTCTGCATATCGTTTTTAGCGAAACTGACAAGTTTTAATAGCGCAATAGCCTCTTCACGTTTATCTCTTTCTTCAATAGATTCGATAACATAAGCAGGCTTACCATTTTGCGTGATCGTCAATGGCTCTTCCAAGGGAAGGTTTGCGGCATTTTTCTTTAAAAAACTGATTGTTTCTACATTCATAACTTATCTCCTTGGTAATTAAGAAGTACCCTGCGTTAGTTATCACCATAAAGCACTCCATAGAAGTCTCTGATACTTAATAGTGCCGTTTACAAAACAGCCACTACGGTAATTACCATCAACACAATTATTTTAACATGACATTTAAAGAAGTCCAAATAAAAACCAAATAAAGGCTCTTTTTGTGGGTTTGTGGGGGTGGTATAGTTTTAATGTGTATTTGGGTATCAAGTCTTGCGTTTTGCCTTAAAAGACAAGACTTGACCCCAAACATTTAATCATTAGATATGGGGCCGATTTGATTTATAAATTACTCTAACCCCTTTGATACAGTTCATTATTACAATTATTTATTAGAGACATTTGGTGAAATCATTCTAAAAAGTACTAATCAAACAGAAAATTCTTAGTTATTTTTTCTGACCAAAGTTCATCTAGATTATACAGATGATGAAACCCTACGTGTCCACCATGTTTTGGAGTTAAGAATTCAATATTTGAATTTATCTCACTAATATTTGATGGATAGCACTTCTTTCCTAGGAAAGGATCATTTTTAGCATTTATTATTTTTGTAGGAATTGAAATACCATCAAGAAAATTTATACAACTTTGAGTGTCGTAGTAATCTACCGCTGATTTAAAACCATACAAGGGCGCTGTTAGGTGTTCGTCGATCTCTAAAACAACCTTAGACCTTAGAATTCGATTAACGTCTATTCCGACCTTTTCAAGGACTTCTCTTTTCTCTTCAACTTTAGGAAGTATAGTTTTAAGAAAGTTTTTTGAGTAAATATACTTATTAAAACCTGTATTTATAGTAACACTAGCATCATGAAGATCTAGAGGGACAGAAAATGCTATGGCCTTCTTAATCTCTCTAGGAATATTGTTAGATTTTTCACCCAAATATTTTAAATTTAAATTTCCACCCATACTAAAGCTAACCAAAAATATGCTTTTGTATTCATTTGTCTTTAATGTATGATTTATCACTTGTTCAAAATCATCTGTTAAACCAGAATGATAAAACTTTTCACTCCGGTTAATTTCTCCACTACATCCCCGAAAATTCCAACACAGAAAATCAGTGTCTTTAGTAGAAAGGTTTTTTATCATGCCTTTAATATATTGCCCTTTCGAACTTCCTTCAAAGCCATGCGATAACAGTACTAGGTTCTTAGAACCTTTCTTAACCCAATCAAGATCAAGAAAGTCACCATCAGGTGTGTCGATTCTCTCTCTTTCGTAATCTATATTAAATTTCTTTCTAAGAAGAACAGGAAATAGGGTATCTATGTGGCCACTTCCGGACCCGATAAGTATTTTCATAGGATTAATATATCATAAGGTATCGGATCATAAAGCGAACAGTTGATATTTTCACTGGTATCATTCCGCTTTGTTAAGGTTTTTAGATACCAGCCAGTAAACCAAACCTATCAACGACTCATACTCTGAGGGCTGGTATTAGTTAATACCTAATAAAAACATATATTTATTTTAATTTCAACCTGACCCGAATGGCACTTAGTTAAGAGAAAAAACATTACAAATCAATTTGTTATTATGATTGCGCAAAATAGGATATTGGTTTAAAAATCATAATATTGTGATTTTTTAAAGGCTACCCTTTATGTTGCAACAAACCATTTAAAGTAATGCAACTTCACATGTACCGCTACTTTGTTGATTTATATGTTAATAATCCTTAACTAAGTGCCATTCGACTCTGACCCCTTGATAGTGATAGCGCCGCCATAAGTGGCTAAGTAATAGTTAGTTATGTAGTCCCATACCGAAACATCTCAAGTACTTCATTTAAATCTTGTGTAGGTAAACTTCTCTTCAGTTGTCCTACCTTTATCTTTAATAGCAACATATATATTGATTTCTTTGTCACTAATCTTCTCAATAGTCATACCGTTGAAGTAAACTTTATTTTCCGTAACCTTGACCAATTTAAAGTCAATCGTTCTATCTTTCTCTTCCCAGCCTTTTAAGTCTCTATTGAAATGCTTCAATCTAAAAATAAGTGTTCCATTTTCTTCAGATATAGTCTCAATCTCATAAAATTGTACTTGGTTTTCAACTATAAGTTTAAATGATCCCATCATGCTGCCACCAGTAGCAGGTGTCCATACTTCCTCGATGAGGCCTCCAAACGCTCGCCCCCTCCAATGACCAGAAAGCCATTTCACTACACTTAAATTTGCTTTGGGTGATTGTTGTTTATATTCTAAAAATAATAAATTTGGGAATTTATTGGCAGCTAAAACATCGAAACAAAGTAACAGCAGTATATAAAATGTGAATTTTTTTATCATTATTTTACTTCACTGATAGTTGTAATTAACTTGATTCATAGCACTATTTGCAATTAATACGAAAGACTTAGCTTGAATCAATAGGTGTCTATTTATATCTTTAAAAATCATCAAAATAAGAAAAGTCCTTAATGATGAGCCCATCTTTAAATGTAAATATTGTACAAATAGCTAGTTCGAATTTTGAACCGTCTGGTGCCGTGCCACTCGATATAAATTCAATGACCACATCATCTTTACCTGAGGGGTATACTTTAATAATTTTGTCATGAATGTCTGAAAATAGTTCATTCAGTTGTTGGTATTTTATTAAGATTTGCTCATGACTTTGTTTAAAAATGCCATGTCCAAGGGAAGGATCTTTAAATTCAGCAAGGTTAACGTACATATTGCTCACCTTTTCCCATTCATGACTATTAAAATAATCAAAATATCGATTCACCAATTCGACATTGTTCATATTCTTATATTCAGTGTCCATTGCAACTTCAATATTCGCTTGCACATTGAAAAATAGTGAAGTGTTTAATAGCAGTAAAAAGAAAATAGATTGTTTACGCATAGTGTAAATTTACCCTTTTAAAAATAATGTTCAAACAAGATTAAGGTAAATAAGGTTAAGATTAATATGACTATTTGTATTTTGTATTGTACAAAACCGACAAAAATTAATTTTTATGCATTTAGAAATAAATTAGCGAGATTTTCTGCCTTAAAGCCATATTTTGAAGGTTCTTCACCGGTAAATTCTTTAAAATTTTTAATAAAATGGGATTGGTCATAGAATCCAGCTTGCGTACTTATTTCTGACCAATTTGAATTGTTGGTTGAAATTAATTTGAATATATATGCAAATCGAATAATTCGGCAATATAATTTGGGGGGTAAACCAATAGCTTGTTTAAAATATCTTTCTAGTTGCCGCACTTATAATTTAGTTTTTGTTAGTATTTCATCAAGGCTAAGTTGGCCGTTAAAATCTAAAATTAGTTTTACCGCAGCTTCCCCTTGATTTGTTTTATTCGTTTTAGTTTTAATAAATTCCTTTAACCATAGCTCTGATTGCTGAACTTTTTCTTCAAACGATATTTTCTCAAGTGCTATATTTTTTAGAGGCTCAATGGTTTTAAGTAATTCATCAGACATTAAAATGGCGTTATCGGTTAAAGAGGACATGTCGATGCCAAACAATGCATGGAAAGACCAAGGCTGGAACTTAATGGAAAACATTCCTGTATAACCAGTGTTTTCCAAGAAAAAACAGTTGCGAATTTGTCCGGCAATTATGTACTTATCTCCTAAATCTCGCCATTCTCCATTGATATTAGATTTATATGGATCTTTGTAATGGAAAATCATTTCTGGATATCCATCCGGAATAATTTTCTCACTAACTATTGTCTTATCATAACCACTGTCAGTCATCCAAAAGCTTTTAACGATTGATGATAACTGAACCGATGGCTTAAGTTGTTTATAGACCATAACGTGAACTCAATGAGTGGAACAATTAAAAATTATACAATATTATTTAACTCTAAAGAATCTTGAGATTTCATTTTAATTCAAAATGAACCATTGCAATATTTCACCTCCACCTAACTTTATTGCTAATAACATTTCGCGGTATATATGACCCAAAATAGCTGTATCTATATGCATTTGTGGTTTTCATACAAACTTCGAACAAGATGTTCCTGAAGTGGTCCATCAAGGTCTGTTCCTTCGCTCTAAGGAGGACATTAGTATTTTCAGTTGGTTAGGTCAACAATGCGAACAATAGAGTCTTTAGAAGAGGTCAAACTCTAATCCGAAATTGATAGTTTAAATAATAACTAATTCATCTCATAAATTACATTTCACCGACTAAAAAACTACTGCTTTTTCCTAAAAACAATCTACTGTACTAGGGGACGGATAGGGGACGCGTTAAAAACCAACAAGCCTTGATTTATCTCGCCAACAACCTGGTTATTAACCGTTAGCTGGCTTCACTAACTCGTTGTATTAACGCTATCATTATTTTCTCTTATCCTATTTATTGGATTCACGCTCCTTTAAGAACTGACCCACACGTTCAGTCATATCCTGATAATCTATTAATTCTCTCAATACCGTTGTGGCATAACAACCAGCAGGTAAAAAGAAAGACAGTTTGACTGTACTAGTTTCAGCATTCGTTCCAGTTTTAATTCCGGTATTAGTATCAGCAATAGTATTGAGTTCTTTAACCGCAATATTTATCTTAATATCAGTTTCTTGAATATCATTTTTTTGAATATCACTTTCTTCAATATCAATACTGGTTTCGCTGATGCAAAGTCTAATACGACGTCGCTCTTGTTTTAAACCAAAACGAGGAAGTCCCTCACTAAAATCTTGATTAGCATCGGCTACCTGCTGTTCAATAATTTGTGCATCACCGTTGGTCATCAACTCACCGGCTCCCCACATAGGAGCGGTAATATCAATATCTTTGTCGAGATAACGCTTAGTTAATATTTCATCAACACTATCAACAGCAAAAACCGATTGTGTACCAGCTAACATGCAAACATCACCGTCTATAATTTGATTAAAGCGCTGCTCTTCAATACGTTGATTAACTATGCTGTTGAATATAAATGAGCGTGCCGCAGATAAATAGATACCGCGTTTCTTTTTGTCTTTTACTTTAGTACCTGAAAACAACGCCCGCGCTTTGTCTATATTGCCACCATTGATGCCAAAACGCTGCTCGCCAAAATAATTAGGCACACCATGTTGAGCTATTTCCTGCCAGCGTTGTTCGAGTGCTTCAACGTCGGTAACTTGCCTTAACGTTAATTCAAAACGATTACCCGTTAAAGCCCCTATGCGTAATTTTTTATTATGACGGGCATAAGAAAGTACTTCGACCCCTTCAATATCAAGTTCAGACAAATCATAAACTTGCTTACCAGGAACATGCACACCAAACCACTGCTCGGTTACGGCAAAACGGTCTTTTAATCCTGCGTATGAAACCAAGGATTCTTTAACAGTAAAATACTTCGCCAGTTGACGTGCGACGAAAACGGTATTTGCACCCGTTTTTCTAATATGTATAAATAAGTGTTCACCTTCTCCACAAGGCTGAAAAGGTAATTGTTCAAATACCTTGAAATCGGCCATTTTGCTGCGAAGTTTCCCGCATGATTTCGGTTTACCGTAAAGATAGGCCTGATTGGGTAACATATTTTTTAACCTTTTTGTAATAGTATTTTTTCTAACAACATTTTTCTAACAACTTTTTTCTAACAGCACAACCGCATGAACCGCTACCCCTTCTTTTCTTCCGGTATAACCTAACTTTTCGGTGGTGGTTGCTTTAACGTTAATTTGATCTAACTGGCAACGCAAATCTTCTGATAAACACTCACGCATAGCCAGTAAGTGCAGTGCCATTTTCGGTGCTTGAGCCACTATGGTAATATCAGCATTGCCCATTTTAAAACCTTTTTCAGTCATTAACTTAACGACATGCCGTAATAAAATCCGACTGGATATATTTTCATATTGTCCATCGGTATCAGGGAAATGATTGCCAATATCAGCTAAACATAATGCCCCTAAAATTGCATCACACAAGGCATGAATAGCAACATCACCGTCAGAGTGAGCTATAAAACCAAAGTCAAACTCAACCTCAATTCCACCGAGAACTAATGGGCCTTTACCACCAAATTTGTGTACATCGAAACCATGCCCTATTCGCATCTTGTATCCTTATTAACTATTTCTTATTTTTGCAAAGCCGCTTTTTGTTGCACAAGTAAAAAAGTAGCAAGCGTTAAATCTTCAGGGCGGGTAATTTTTAAATTTTCACTGCTGCCCTCAACTATTATGCCGGGTAAGTTAGCATATTCTATTGCTGAAGATTCATCGGTAATATCAAAACTTTCTGCTTGCGCATGTTTAATAGCAGCTATTAACTGCATCACCGGGTACATTTGTGGCGTTAAAGCATGCCATAAATTATTTCGATCAACGGTTTCTTTAACTTCAAGCCGACCATTTGTATTTCTTGAACCTTGACTGCGTTTCATCGTATCCCGTACCGGGCTTGCTAATAATCCACCGACATTATTTTGCTGACACTGTTTAATTAACTTACCAAGATCTTGATGAGAAAAACATGGACGGGCAGCATCATGAACCAAAACCCAGAAATACTTACTTTGGTCAACTGCATCTAAACCAGCAAGTACTGAATCAACACGTTCTTGCCCACCAATAACTGTTTCCACTTGTGGATTTTCGGCCAATGAAGTGCTTTGGAAATATTCATCGCCGTCACCTAATACCACAATAACCTGATCGATAGCAGAATAAGATAATAACCGATTTACGGTATGTTCTAAAATAGTCATGCCATCAATTTTAAGATATTGCTTTGGACAACGGGTTAGCATGCGCTTACCAACTCCCGCTGCAGGTACGACGGCAACTAATGGTGTTTGCTTAATTATATTTGGGGTATCAGCCATATTTAAAGATTTTCCAATTGTAGATTCTGTCTAGCAGTATTATTGCTGTTTTCTTTGTTATTTAGGCTGTTATTACTTGGTATAGCTGCAGTTTGGTTAGAGATGGTTTGCTTAGGTATTGTTTGCTTGGGTATTATATGAAAAAAAGTTTCCCCACGCTTGATCATACCTAGCTCGTTACGGGCACGCTCTTCAATCGCTTCGGTTCCTGACTTTAAATCATCCGTATCAATATAAAGTAATTTGTTACGTTGATTTAGTTTTTCGTTATCAGCTTGTTGCCTGCTCAGTTCGTCTTTTAATGCTACATAGTCAGACACACTGTTTTTACCGAACCAAAGTCGATATTGCAGAAGTATGAGTAAAACAAATAAAATAACGGTAATAAAACGCATAGCAAAAAAATAAAACCTTAAATAAACGCAGGCTATTATAATTGCCTACTTGCAGGTGTAAATAACAATGCCACTTTATTCACCTTAATTAGTGGATACAGCCAGTGGTCGTTTGAAATTTCGCCAATTAATTGAACAAGAGAGTAATAATTCACGCAAAGTTGGTATCACGGGGCTTATTTTGCTGTTTTTATTCCAATAATGCCCTGCACACGCCGCTGACATTACTTTTTTATTTGGCTTAAGCAATTTAGCATTGTTTTTCTTATGTTCATTCTTTTTACTCTGTTCACTTTGCTCGTTTAAGTAAAACCATCCAGAAACGTTTGTACGAAACCTTTGATTATCATGATCAATTCTGTCGATACAATCAAGAATAATATGATTTTCCATTGATACAGGAACCACCAGACCAAGCGATAACTTTATTGCATAATACCATGAACTAACACTCTTAAATTCCTGGCCGTTTAACGGCATTTTATTTTCTTGTTTCACAGACCAGCTGGCATTGTGTACATCAAGCACTAAAGGTGAGTCAACCTCAGTCATAGAATGCGCAGTTCGATTAATATAATAAGGTAAACCTTTCAGACGCGATTGCATTGCTTGAACACTTGGAATATCAGCATTGACAAGCAAACGCAATTCACGCTCATAAAGCGCATTGCACAATTCAGCGTAATATGCAGATTGTTGCTGATCCTGCCAAAGCGAAGCCTGAGTCATAGAGATTGAAAATCAATAAGTTACTGTCTATTGTTTAAGCATACTCGATTGATCGCAAAAGATACAATTTCAATTACAAAATCTAATCTTTCCACAAGCATTTGATAACTGTTTATTTATTCAAAACCAATGTGCAATAGCACATAAATTTAACTTTTTATTGATATTTTATTGATGCTTTATTGACATCAAACATAAATACAAACTATCCTCAATATGCCAAATCAATCAATAATTAGGCGCCTTTATACCCAAACCGCTTGGAAATGCAGGGTTCAACAAGTCGAGAAACGGCTATATCCAAGGCATTGAATTTTTTAAATGGTTATTCCCTTTAAAAATTAAATAACGCAGGAGATAGCCGTTTATCGGCTTGCCCGAAGGGAGCTAAGCTAGAGCATCAGTGCTGCGTTGCAACACTTTATAAGGGAACAACCATTATATTCGTGTTGCGCCTTGCTCTGATGCCCTAGCTTAGCTCTGAACCTGCATTTCCATGTGGCCTGGGTATATAGTTCAGGAAGACAAAACTAGTTTAATGGAATGAAAACAGATGTTGTTCACCGATTTTAATTATGCTGTCACTAAATAGTGTCCACCCAGAAACAAATGTTTACTGCGGACGAACACTAGATAGCATTTAATCCGAAAAGCTGATTTTTGATCCTAGACCTTATTTATTAAATAAGCCTGCAATATTGCTCGCCTGTTTTATGGAAATGGTATAAGTGAATTTGTGTCTATCTGGATGACGATTGCGGGTAGCCACGTAATAACCTGCACAATTTTAACCAATAATCAGGATTATAATAAAAATGAATTTATCTAAGCTATCCAAGCTATCTAAATTAACCATCGCCCTATTTTGCAATTCTCTTTTAATTGCAAACAGTAACGCCGCAGAAGAAGATCAAACTATCTGGATCACCATAGCCAGTGATGCCGCTGCTGAATTGCAACAATCAGGAGGTAAAACTTTAGATTCCAATTCAACAATGAAAACCAATGATATTATCGTTGCTCAAATGAGCACAAATAATCTCAGTAAATTAAGTCGATTAATGCATGACAATCATCATCGTTGTGGTGGATATGTTGCGCATGACTCATTAACTTCTGCCATGGCCGCCAGCCAGCCTCAAACACTACTGGCAACTTTTACCGCCCCTGAGATAACTCAGCAGGTCAGAGTAAATGCCCAGATACCCAATTTACAGGCAACCCAGATAAGAGACACCATTGATTACTTGTCTAACACCTTTAAAAACAGATATTACACCACTAGTGACGGTGCAGCATCTTCAGATGGTTTAAAGGCCCGCTGGCAAACAATAGTGAACGGTTTAAGTTATGCTTCTGTAGAGCAGTATACTCATTCGGCCTGGGCACAAAAATCAGTGATACTGACTTTAACAGGTAGTGAATTGCCAGATGAATATGTCGTCATTGGCGGTCATCTCGATTCAACTATCGGCGCTACCAGTGAAAATTCAATAGCACCCGGTGCCGATGATGACGCCTCAGGTATTGCCACGTTAACAGAAGTATTGCGTGTTATGGCTGCTGAAGGTGTACAGCCTAAACGTAGTATACGTTTTATGGCGTACGCTGCTGAAGAAGTAGGGCTTAGAGGTTCACAAGAAATCGCCAACCAGTACCGCGCCAATGATGTTAATGTAGTTGGGGTAATGCAGCTGGATATGACCAATTATGTTGGTTCAGCAGACGACATTACTTTTATGACCGATTATACCAATGCCAATCAGAATACTTATCTGGCAAGCCTGCTCGATGAATATGTACCAAGCATTAATTATGGTTTTGACGCATGTGGGTATGGCTGTTCCGATCACGCCTCGTGGACCAGTGCCAATTATCCTGCTTCTATGCCCTTTGAAAGTAGAATGAGCCAGTATAACCCTAATATTCATACCAGCAATGATACGTTGGCAAATTCAGATTCAGATGCAAACCATGCGTTGAAATTTGCCAAAATGGCATTAGCCTATGCCATTGAAATGACTGAGGCAACTTTTACTCCACCACCTCCTGCTCCTGCCTTAGAAAATGGCGTAGTTGAAACAAATTTAACTGCATCAACAGGAAGTGAATTAGTGTATACCTTTGAAGTTCCGGCAACGGCAACAGACAATGTCGACATTAATATGAGCGGCGGTGCGGGTGATGCTGATCTTTACGTTAAATTTGGCAGCATGCCTACTGACAGTTCTTATGATTGCCGCCCCTATGCTAGCGGTAACAGTGAAAGTTGCTCAATAGCGGCTCAAACCGGAACTTATTTTGTCAGGTTAAAAGCATATTCTACTTTCAGTGGTGTTTCTTTAGTTGCAGTTCACAATGGCGATGTAACACCTCCTAGTGGCGACAGCGGTTCTAAAACAGATATCGATATTGCTGCTAAAGGCTGGGATCGCTCGACCATCGAAGTTGCAGAAGGTGCATCTAACTTAGTTGTTACTACTGTCGGTGGTACAGGTAATGTTAAATTGTACTTAAGACATGGTTCAGCTCCTACAGGTAGTTTATACGACTGTCGCTCAAAAACTTCCGGTAATGATGAGAGTTGTACTATCGCAGCTCCTGCAGCAGGTACATGGCATATTGGTATTAAAGCTAATAAAAATGCAACTGTTGGCGTAAATATGGCTTGGAGTTACGAATAAGCTGAGTTGAGTACAAGAAATATGCTCAAGAAATATTGAGTGTGTAACAAGTTAACTATGCTACTTCACATGTTTAATAACTTATGTTTAGTGTGTGCTTATTTCATGCGTTAGTTCATGCGTTAGTTCTTGCTTAGCTCCCCAAGAGTAAAATAATAGTAAAAAAAGCTGGTTAACTTAGGTTAACCAGCTTTTTTTGTTTGCTCAGCGAAGCAGGTAAGTTAGCTTTTTTCAAATGTTATAATTTACAACAATCTTGACACAGAGGGAGAACGTGGATTTATCCACGCATTACTTTAAGCCACACATAAAGGTACGACCTACTGGATTAATCCCATTAAATTAATTATGTTAAATATTTGTAATTAGTGGGTTGTTAATCTACCTATGATTTGTAAAGTACAATGTTAATACCAAGTTGAATAATTAACTGCTCATTTCTAATGGTTAAAACGAATAACTACTGCGTTGTAAAATTAACAATTAGAATAACTAGTTATGTAATTTTACGCCTTGTATTTATCCGTTTTTCCTCATTAAAAAATAGACCACTTAATTAATCAAATTGGTATAACAATATGTTCTTTGTTTATGTTTCCGTTTCGGTTTCGGTTTCACCATTAATTCACCTGATGCGGGTGAATGGCATATTGATGTTTTTGCCAAAAGTGCAGTTTCTGGATTAACCATTAATTGGAAGGCAGAATAACGAATTGGGCTTATAAAAAAATAGCTAGTTGAATAAATTAGCTAATTCAAGATCAGGCAATACTGCCTGAACTTTTTTATCTTACCTTTACTGAATTCTTTACTCAATTCCCCTTACACCAAATACAGGCCCAAATAACTCACCTTTACAACACTAAAGGTTAACAATTTATTGACATTTAACTACAAGACCATTTACTCTCAACACGTCTAATTGTTTATAAAATAGACGTCACATTGTTCAGGAAAACATAAATTGTTTAATGGAATTTATATTTACCTGCCTAACGAATGCAGGTAAGGCTAATACCAACCTGCACATTAAATTAATAGTAAAAACAGGTTCAAAAAAAATGAATAAAAAATCAATCTTAATCCTTAGTGCTTTAACTATAGGAATGATGTCTGCACCAACTATGGCCGCAGAAGAAGAACAAACTGTCTGGATCACCATCGCCAGTGATGCCGCAGCTGAATTGCAGCAAGCTGGAGGAAAATCTCTAGATTACAATTATACAGTCGGCTCAGATACCATTGTTGTCGCGCAACTAGACACAAAAAATCTTAGTAAACTCAGTAGATTAATGCATAACAATCATCATCGCTGTGGCGGGTATATTGCGCATGACTCATTGACTTCTGCCATGGCAGCCAGCCAATCACAATCACTGTTGCTAGCGGGTTCTTTTACTGCCCCACCAATTGAGCAGCAAACAAGAGTGAATGCTCAAATACCAAATTTAAGTGCCAGCAATATAGTAGATACCATCAACTATTTATCCACCAATTTTAATAACCGATATTATACCACTTCCGGTGGTGTAGCATCTTCCAATGGTTTAAAAGACCGTTGGGCAGCTTTAGCGAGCGGTAAATCTTACGCTTCCGTTAGCCAGTATACTCACGCGGCCTGGGCTCAGAAATCGGTGATCATGACTTTAACTGGCAGCGAATATCCTGATGAGTTTGTTATTATTGGTGGTCATCTCGATTCAACTATCGGTTCTACCAGTGAAAATTCAATAGCGCCCGGCGCTGATGATGACGCCTCAGGCATTGCCTCCTTAACAGAAGTATTACGTGTTATGCTTTCTCAAGGTATACAACCTAAACGTACTATACAGTTTATGGCCTATGCCGCAGAGGAAGTTGGGCTTCGAGGTTCAAAAGAAATCGCAGAGCAGTACAGTGATCAGGGTAAAAATGTAGTCGGGGTATTGCAGTTGGATATGACCAATTACAATGGCTCTGCAAACGACATTACTTTTATGACCGATTATACCAATGCTGATCAGAATAACTATCTGCAAAGTCTGCTAGACGCCTACCTGCCGAGCATCAGTTATGGAACTGATCAATGTGGTTACGGTTGTTCAGATCATGCCTCATGGACCAATAACGGTTTCCCTGCCTCAATGCCTTTTGAAAGTAGAATGAGTCAGTATAACCCTACTATTCATAGCAGCAACGATACCCTTGCAAATTCAGACTCGCAGGCAAATCATGCATTAAAATTTGCAAAATTGGCATTGGCGTATGCGATTGAAATGACCGAAGCAGACAGTGGCCCTGATCCAGAGCCAAATGTACTGACTAATAATGTACCAGTTAACAATCTGGGTGAATCTGCAGGTAGTGACGTGACTTATACCTTTGATGTGCCAGCAGGTGCCACAGATATATCATTTAACATGAGCGGAGGTTCAGGTGATGCTGATCTTTATGTTAAATTTGGCAGCGCTCCTACTGATTCCAGCTATGATTGCCGCCCCTATGTAGGTGGCAACAATGAAAGCTGTACCGGATCGAGTTCAAACGGTACATACCATGTCAGGTTGAAAGCTTATTCTACCTTCAGTGGGGTATCTCTGGTCGCTAGTTATACCGAAGGTGGCACAGGTCCAACTCCAATAGATGAAACCGAAAGTAATATATCGGTAAGCAGTGGACAGTGGAAGCACTATACCCAAACCTTACAATCAGGTTATTCCACACTCACCGTGACTATGTCTGGTGGTTCTGGTGACGCTGATCTATACGTAAGACAAGGTGCTCAATCAACAACATCATCATACGACTGCAGACCATATAAAAACGGAAACAGTGAAGTTTGTACCTTTAATTCTCCGGCAGCTGGTACTTGGTATTTTGATATTCGTGGATACTCCGCAGCATCAGGTGTAACACTGAACTGGACAGCTAATTAAGCAGCTATTTATGCAGCTATTTATGCAGCTAAGTGAACTCAAACAGTTCATTGAATAAAGTCAACTGAATCAAGATCAGGCAAAATTGCCTGATCTTTTATTTTTAAATAATTTTTAAAATGACTTATCTAAATAAAGTTATCTAAATCCTCGCATGTACATGACTTCATATCACTTTAAACGAAATACTTTAATTCACCAGCTAACCCCTTAGTATGAAAATCAAACAAAATCTATAGGCATATTTACAATTCCATACTACAACCTTTAAAGAAAAAGGGTGAAAATTAGACACAGGGGATAAGGATTATAGGTGTTTTTGACTTAATAACAGCCAAAGGCAATCGGATTGCATCGTATCACGCACACATAGCTTTCTGGTGTGCAACTATCCTGTAGCCTCAACGTCGGTGTGTAAATTCGATTATATGCAGATGAACATATTTAGTTCTAAATCCTAAAATCCTTTAACTTATTGTACTTGAATTGAGGTAGTCAAATAATCTGTGAGATAATTGGACTCCCCACACCTTGAGATGTGGGCCAAATATAACTACGTCTAGTTAATATATTTGAAGAGTCATAAAATGAAAAATACTAAAGCTGATACAACATTGTTATTTCGTCAAGCCCACTGGGCCGTACCTCGTAAAACCTTAGGTCTGGTACCATTCGAATATGCAACTTTCAGTCGGTTTGGTGGAGCCTGTCTGCTACCTAAATGGCCTAATTCAGGTCCCATTGAGCGTATGATCCACGCAACAAAATTGCTTCCGGCATTCTGGTGGCTGGTAACTAAAATTTTCAAATTGCAGTTTGGTGTTAAAGGTGACCTGTTGCCAGATACAGGTTTTATTAAAGACTTCTGGTGCGGTCAAGGAATAGTTGCGGACCCGGCTTTCTTTCCTATGGTTCACCGCAAAGAAATCAAGGCCGTTAAGAATGAAATTAAAGAAATCCGAGCTAACTCTGTCATACTTGCATCCGGCGAAGAAATTCAATGTGACGTGATCATAGCAGCCACTGGCTATAAAGCAGATCAAAGCCGCTCTTTCTTGCCAACAGAACTGCGCGATGCCAAAGAGAATGACGGTTTATGGCTTTACCGTAACATGATCCATCCTAAGCACCCTAAATTTGTCTTCCTCAACTCTAACACCACTACTTTCACGAACATTACAACCGCCTCTATTCAAGCCCTCTGGCTGGCCGAACTTATGAGCGGAGGTTTCAACCTGCCAGAGCAGGATAATATGAACACTGAGATCGACAAGATGAAAGTCTGGAAACGAGAAAGTATGCCTGATGCCAGTAGCTCACGGGCTTATATGCTCCAAACACACCAAGAACACTATTACGACGAAATATTAAGGGATATGGGCGCGGTTGTGTGACGTAAAAAAGGTTTCCTCAAAACGATAAAAGAAGCTTTCGATCCCTACAGACCCCGCGACTATGAGCCTATCCTGACAGGCGAATTCAAGCTCAGTCCTGATGAGAATACCAGATCTGAATAATAGTGTTGAATTTGCTTCCTGAGGTATTTTAAGATCACGAGATCTTGCCTTTTACTTTTTGTATAAGCCCGACTTTGTCGGGTAAAACAATCTATTTAAATGTTCTGTTAACGAATGTCCTCAACTCAAGATTTTCAAATTGAGGTGACAACGACACCATGAATACATATCGTCGCCCATTTCGTGTTGACACCAATCGGGCGACAGCTATAATTACAGAACCATACCGTCGCCGATATTATGTAGTTCTTGTCGTTACTTGTCTTGGCAATGAATAAAAGAGAAATAGATATGTTTGTAGGAAGAGAGCAAGAAAAGTGGGAACTAGAAGAAGCAATTGCCAGTAAAGATAACTTAGCTAAGGTTATTGTTTTAACTGGGCGACGTCGGGTCGGCAAAAGTGCTTTAATTGAGCATTTCTGTACTAATCTTCTGGACATGCCGTTTTATAAGTTGATAGGTTTACCGCCTAAAAAAGTAAACCGTTCATCTATCGAATTAGCTAATTTAGCCGTTCAGATAAAAAATACCTTCGACGTTCCTAGACCTGTTTTAAGTGACTGGGATGAAGCCTTATGGGCTATCGCAAAGTATGTTGAAGGCGGCAACTGTGTATTACTGATTGATGAAATTAACTGGTTCGGAAAATCACACGGCGATATCACTAGTATCTTGTTTACGCTCTGGGAAAGTAAACTTAAACATATCAAAGGCTTTACTTTGATCTTAACAGGGTCGCTCGCAAGCTGGATTCAAAAAAACATTTCTGAGTCTGAAGGTTGGTATGGTCGATTATCCTGGGAAAAGATATTACAACCGTTACCCTTAGTAGACGCCGTAAAGATTATCCCACCTGAAATTCGAGAACGAATGGCCGTCAGTGAACAGCTCAGATACATCATGATATCAGGGGGAATTCCAAGATATTTAGAAATTTTTAATTACTCAAAAAGTCTGGAAGACAACTTAAAACGAGAAGCTTACTCTTCAAGCGGATACCTGTTTAGAGAATTTGAGATCTTAATGAAAGACTTATTCCGAAGCAAAGGGGAACGCGTTAAAAATATTCTAAACATATTATCTAGTGGTAAACATACGGCAGTCGAAGTAGCTAAAAATATAGGTTTAGATAGACCAAACGGTCATCTATATGCGGATTTGGACATGATGGAGAAAAGTGCATTTATACGCTCAGTTAGACCTTGGGATCTAGACAGCGGCTCGTTTGATAACAAAGATGCACAATACTACATTTCAGATCCATACCTTCGTTTCTATTACAAAGGTATTTTGCCGCAATCAGAGGCAATAAAACTGGGAACAGCAAAATTACCTGATAACTTGGATTCTCTATTGGGTTATCAATTTGAATATGTCATGCGTGAAAACTTGAGCTTGGTATATAAAGCGCTATCAGTAAATAGTGAAGATGTATTAAGGGCTGCGCCATATCAAATTAAAGGCTTACAAATAGATTTGCTAGTTGAAACTCGACGCTATTTTTACATCGTGGAATTGAAATTTCATCTAAAACCTCTTGGCATGGATGTGATAAAAAGCATGAAACAAAAAGTAGACAGATTTCCCTGCCCAGCAAACAAGAGTGTACGAACAGCAATAATTCATATTAATGGTGCTGAAGAAAAAGTGAAAAATAATGACTACATTGATATTTGTATCAATATTTCTGATTTTTTGAAAGCAATTTAAGTTAGCTTCTACAAAACGAAAGCCACAATGAGTGGTTTTCTAAAGAAACTCAGCTTTAACAATCTTACCCTTCAAAAAAGTAGAAAATGGATCAAGTTGCTTGTCTAATGATGCTTTTTCTAAGCTTTATTTATGCCTCGACCATGTAGAATTAAAGGTGGGAGGTCTGATTCATTTCTTTGTGTAAAACAGGAAAATTGACGAACTGAATGACACTTTGGAAACAGGTAATTAATAACACTTGACCTTAGAGTTTACTCCAAGCTTTATAGTATAATGAAACTAAGCAATAACGGAGTTCAAACATGTACAAAATTGGAGAATTAGCGAAAATATTATCTGTGTCAACTGATACGCTGCGCTACTATGAAAAGCACAATTTGTTGTCTGCTACCAATCGTGCTCAAAATGGTTATCGTTTGTATAACGATGCTGATTTACGCATTATGCATTTTATTGTTCGCGCTAAAAGCGTTGGATTTAGCCTGAATGAAATTAAAGAGCTATTATCATTAAAAGTTGATAAGGACAGTCATAGCTGCGGTGAGGTAAAAATGTTTACTGAGCAGAAACTCATTCAAGTTGAAAAGAAAATTACTGAGCTGGTACGTTTTAAAGACTCTCTTCAACTATTGGTAAACGCATGTTGTGGGGGAGATGAACAAGCTACGAATTGTTCTATTTTGTCAGCGCTGGAGAATGTAGATGCTATTACTTAATAATTTTTGGCAATTATTTATGTTGTCAGCCCCGTGGTTGATGTTGGGTTTATTTATTGCAGGTTTAATCAATGTCTATTTACCAAAAGATTTCTTACACAGGCATTTAGGATCGGAAGGACTTTACACCACAATAAAAGCAGCCATTATCGGGGCCCCGATGCCATTGTGCTCTTGCGGTGTAATACCTGCTGCACTTAGTTTACGACGATCAGGTGCTTCAAAAAGTGCCACAACAGCCTTTCTGGTTTCTACCCCCGAAACAGGAGTAGATTCAATTTCGGTCTCTTATGTTTTACTCGGACCATTTATGGCTATTATCAGACCCATTGCAGCTATTGCCAGTGCAATTGTTGCTGGTGTTTTAGTTGGAAAAGACTCGGTTGAATCCCCCTTGAATTTACACCTTGACCCACACCTTGACCCACACACAAACAAAAATATCGACCACGATAGTAAATGTTGCGCCAGCAAAAAAGAGCAGCCAATAGAAACTACTGTTTGTTGCAACAATGAGAAAATAGTACAAGACAACGAATCGTGTTGTGCCAATATGGCAAATGGAAAAAGTGAAGCCAGTGAGACCATTGAAATAATAAGCAATAATTCAATATGGAAAAAACTTCACCAGGCAATAAACTTTAGTTGTACCAGCTTATTACAAGACACAGCAAAGTGGTTAATGATAGGTCTTGTTTTTGCTGCATTAGTACAAACTTATGTACCCGTCAGCTTTTTCACTCAATGGGGTAGTGGTATTTTGGCGATGGTGGTGGTGGTGTTAATTTCTATTCCAATGTATGTTTGCGCCACCGCATCTACTCCAATTGCCGCGGGTTTATTATTATCGGGTGTATCTCCCGGCGCTGTACTGGTTTTTATGCTGGCTGGGCCAGCAACTAATATTGCCACCCTTGGGGTTGTCGCAAGTGAACTTGGTAAACGCGCTATTGTTTCTTATTTAACGGGGGTAATTGGCACAGCTATTTTATTTGGTTTATTAACCGATTATTTGGTTAATGAATATAATATAGAAGTGGCGCCTATGCTTGGGGAACATCACGAAATGTTGCCCGTTTGGTTTTCTCAACTTTGTGCTTTGCTGCTTACCGGCCTGTTAATACGCTTAGTGGTCATTAAATTTAAAAAGTAATAGTGTCTAAAAACAAAAAACCACTCAGGGAGTGGTTTTTAATTTAGCTTTTAGCTTAGGTTTTAGTTAAGGTTTTAGTTAAGGTTTTAGTTAAGCTTGTGAGCAGGAATTACTGACCTTTAACTTCGCTAAGGCCATTGAAAATAGCTTTATCACCTAAAAACTCTTCTATGCGTAACAATTGGTTATATTTAGCAACACGATCTGAACGGCATAAAGAACCTGTTTTAATTTGACCAGCAGCGGTACCTACAGCCAAATCAGCAATAGTTACATCTTCAGTTTCACCACTGCGATGAGAAATAACGGCAGTGAAACCAGCATCTTTCGCCATTTTAATAGCAGCTAATGTTTCAGTTAATGAACCAATTTGGTTGAATTTGATCAAGATAGAGTTACCAATGCCTTGCTCAATACCGCGAGCCAATATTTTAGTGTTGGTTACAAATAAGTCATCACCAACAATTTGTATTTTATCGCCAAGCAAATCAGTCTGGTATTTAAAACCATCCCAATCAGACTCATCCAAACCATCTTCAATTGATACTATTGGATATTCTTTACATAATTCACCTAAGAAATCAGAGAATTGATCAGACGTAAATTGCTTGCCTTCACCTTTAAGGTCGTAAATACCTTTATCGGCATCATAGAATTCTGAAGCAGCACAATCCATTGCCAAAGTAACATCTTTACCTAATTCGTAACCCGCAGCAGCAACCGCTTCCTTGATTACGGCCAATGCATCAGCATTTGAGGCTAAATTAGGCGCAAAACCACCTTCATCACCAACGGCTGTGCTCAAACCCTTAGAAGATAACACTTTTTTCAATGCATGAAATATTTCTGCGCCCATACGTAATGCTTCACGAAAGCTGTCAGCGCCAACAGGCTGAACCATAAACTCTTGAATATCAACGTTGTTATCTGCGTGTTCACCACCATTGATAATGTTCATCATAGGTAATGGCAAGCTATAAACGCCCGGTGTGCCATTCAGGTCGGCAATATGTTCAAATAATTGCACGCCTTTATCCATTGCTGCAGCTTTTGCTACTGCCAATGAAACAGCTAAAATAGCATTAGCGCCAAATTTTTCTTTATTTTCAGTGCCGTCTAAGTCGATCATAATTTGATCTACGTTCGCTTGCTCTAAAGCATTTATCCCTATTAATACTGGTGCGATGTCGTTATTAATCGCTGCTACTGCTTTTAACACACCTTTTCCTAAATAACGGGCTTTGTCGCCATCGCGTAACTCCAACGCTTCACGTGAGCCTGTTGATGCGCCAGAAGGAGCGGCAGCTCGGCCCCACGCACCCGACTCAAGATAAACATCGGCTTCGACCGTTGGGTTACCACGAGAGTCCATTATTTCACGTGCAATAATTTTACTGATATTCGACATTCTTGTTCCTTTCAAATTGGTTCATTAAGCTGATGAACGATAAAGTTGGATTTCTTATACGATTTAGATTTTGTGTTTAAAGCTAATAGCTATTTTCTAATTACTATTTATAAATGTTATTAATAATTACTATTTATAATTATTAATAACAAAAAAGTTTTAAAAAATTTAAAACGCTAAAACAAAAACCGCAGCACATAGCTACGATTTTTGTGAGTTGACAGTTTAAATTGATTGCCGTTTTTGATGCTCATAGGAGGCGGCAACAAAACTTTCAAACAATGGGTGTCCATCCCGCGGAGTTGAATTAAACTCTGGATGGAACTGCCCTGCAATAAACCAAGGGTGATCTGGAATTTCGATCATTTCAACTAAACTTTTATCCGCAGATAAACCGCAAAAAACTAAACCAGCTTCGCTTAATTGTTCCCGGTAGTTATTATTTACCTCAAAACGATGACGGTGTCTTTCTTTAATTGTTTCACTACCATATACGTTATGTACCTTGGAACCTTTCACAAGGTGACACAATTGAGCGCCTAAACGCATAGTGCCGCCTAAATCCGAATTCTCGGTACGGTACTCTACTTGTCCTTCTTTATCTAACCATTCGCTTATCAGACCTATAACAGGATGAATAGTAGCAGGATTAAATTCAGTGCTATGCGCATCAGTTATGCCGGCAACATTACGTGCGAATTCAATCAACGCAACTTGCATACCTAAACAAATCCCCAGGTAAGGAACTTTATTTTCACGAGCATATTGAGCGGCTAAAATTTTACCTTCCACACCACGTTCACCGAAACCGCCAGGCACTAGAATAGCGTCTAAACCATGTAAAATATCAACACCTTTAATCTCCAGATTTTGAGAATCAATATAGGTGATTTTTACCGTAACCTGATTTTTCAAACCAGCATGTTTTAATGCTTCATTAACTGATTTATATGCATCTGGTAATTCAATGTATTTACCGACCATACCAATATTGACTTCACCAATCGGGTTAGCTTCCTGATACAGCACTTTTTCCCATTCAGACAAATCAGCTTCGGGTACATCAAGACAAAAACGTTTAACCACCAATTCATCTGTACCTTGCGATTTTAATAACGCAGGCACTTTATAAATACTGTCAACATCACGCATTGAAATAACGGCTTTTTCTTCCACGTTAGTGAAAAGTGCAATTTTGGCTCGTTCATTATTAGGAATACCTCTCTCTGAACGACAAACCAAAATGTCGGGAAAAATACCAATTGAACGCAATTCTTTAACAGAATGCTGAGTCGGTTTGGTTTTTATTTCACCTGCAGCAGCCAGATAAGGCACTAAGGTTAAATGCATGAACATTGCACGTTCACGCCCTACTTCTGTTGCCAATTGACGAATAGCTTCAAGGAAAGGTTGAGATTCTATATCACCTACCGTTCCTCCTACTTCAACCATGGCAATGTCATAACCTTCAGCGCCTTCAATTACCCTACGTTTAATGTCATTAGTAATATGAGGAATAACTTGAATAGTCGCACCTAAAAATTCACCTTTACGTTCACGGGCAAGAATATCTTGATAGATACGACCTGTAGTGAAGTTGTTACGCTTAGTCATTTTGGTGCGAATGAAACGTTCATAATGACCTAAATCAAGATCAGTCTCTGCACCATCTTCCGTAACAAAAACTTCACCATGCTGGATCGGGCTCATTGTGCCAGGATCCACATTTATATACGGATCAAGCTTAAGCATGGTAACTTTTAAACCACGTGCTTCTAAAATTGCGGCAAGTGAAGCTGCTGCAATACCTTTACCAAGAGACGATACTACGCCGCCAGTTACAAAAATATATCGAGTTGTCATGTGATACCAAAAGTTAGAATGGACGGATTTTTGTGCTAATTATTTTGCTAAAGGTAAAACCAGGAAGGCTACTTTCGAAAAAGTAATACTGGTAAAGACATCTAGCTGGACGGGAAAGTATTATACTGAAAACAAGCCTTAACAACAATAAGAAGAAGTGGAACATAAATAAAAAAATATCCCATCTCAAAATTTTCACTAATTATGTGTTTAGGTATATGATGTTCTTTTTTAAATTCTATTGAGATAATAATGACGAATTCCCGCTTAGAGGCAGTTTTATCAGCCATTGACAACATAAATAAAGAAGATCCAAATTACACAGTGGTTGATGGTGTTTCTAAAGCTAAAGAATTACTTTATGGTCATTACATGAGTGCTTGCCTTGAAGAGTATTGGCAAGAAACTAACGAGTTACTTAAAATTGCGGTTCGCGCTCAGCACATTAAACGCTGGCATTTAAAACGAACTGAATTTGATGAAGGTAAAGCAGGCTATTTTAAATGGCGTATCGCATTGGGGAAATTTCACGCTCAATTAACTGAAGCGATTATGCTGGAAAATGATTATTCAACTGAAGAGTCTCAAAATACTGCAAAAATTATCCGTAAGGAAAAACTCAAATCTAATAGCGATAGCCAAACATTAGAAGATGTTGCCTGTCTGGTATTTCTCCAGCATTATTTTGATGAGTTTGCAGGTAAACACAGCGAAGATAAAATAATCAGGATACTACAGAAAACTTGGGGAAAAATGTCAGACAAAGCGCACGATATCGCATTAAGCTTTTCATTACCTGAACATTTAGCAAAGTTGGTCAATAAAGCTTTAAGCTAAAAAGTGCTTTATACCGATAGTAATAGCAATAATTACTCGCTTGTCTTATTTTTACTCAAAGGTAAGCGTAATAAAAATATGAAGGGTCCCAGAACTAACAGCACCACGGTACATTGTATATAAATATTGTTTAACATAAAACATGTCCATGTTACCGATAAAACAATACTGATTAAGGCAATACACTTTGCTTTTAACGGTATGGTTCGGTTATGTTGCCAATCACGGATCATTGGTCCAAACACTTTATTGTCTAACAATTTTTGATGTAATCGCGGTGAAGATTTGGCAAAACAGGCTGCAGCAACCAATAAAAAAGGTGTAGTTGGCAAAATAGGCAAGACAGCACCTAACACAGCTAATCCCACAAAAAACATTCCAACAATTTTAAAAAACATAAAGATCCTTTATGATAAATTCACCAACGGCATTGATTATAAAAGAAAAATACAAAGTTGTTTTTTTAAGTTAAAATAAATGAGCTTGCAAATATTCACCAGTACTTAAACCGTATACAATCGAAGCGTAAACTACAACTTAAAAATATGTTAATTATCGTTTTGCAAATAGGTTATTCCCTCAAATTAAAGGTATAAAATGAGCACATTATTAAACGCAGAAACTCATGGCACTCCTCTTATTGTTCTTCACTTTAACAAATTCAAACCTTGGTTAGCTGAACAAGATAGCCATGTACAAAATTGGCTAAAACAAACTGATTTTGAAGGTAAAGGTTTAAGCTTGATCCCCAATACACAGGGCGAACTTGAAAAAGCAGTATTTGTCAGCAAAAATCCTGAGCACTATTTTGCTTGCGGTGATTTAATCAATCAATTACCTGTAGGCCAATATTTATTGCAAACCGAAGCACAATATCAAGATTCAGTCTGCTTTTCATGGTTAGTTGGCAGTTACCAGTTTAAGCAGTACATCACTAATTTCACCAAGAATAAAGTACCGACTAAATCAGCTGATAACAATACATTACCTACATTAGCGGTAGGTAACCAAGATTTAGTGACAAAAGCAAAAAACTACGCCCAAGCAACAGCCTTGACCAGGGATTTAATCAATACCCCTGCCGCAGACATGATGCCTGAACACCTTGGAGAAGCAGCTGCAGACATGGCAGAAAAGTTTGGCGCCAAAATTCAGCAAATTATTGGTGATGACCTATTGACACAAAATTACCCGACCATTCACGCCGTAGGACGCGCCAGTGTACATCAACCTCGTCTGATTGATTTAACCTGGGGAAATAAAAACGATCCAAAAATAACCTTGGTCGGTAAAGGAGTATGTTTCGACAGTGGTGGTTTAGATTTAAAACCATCAGCCGGCATGCGCAATATGAAGAAAGACATGGGAGGCTCTGCCCATGTCTTAGGTTTAGCGCAATTGATTATGGCGCATAACTTACCCGTTAACTTACGCGTACTAATTCCGGCCGTTGAAAATGCAGTATCAAATAATGCCTTCCGTCCGGGAGATGTAATAACTACACGTAAAGGCATTACGGTTGAAATAGATAATACTGATGCCGAAGGTCGTTTAGTTTTATGTGATGCTTTGGCAGAAGCCGAAAATGATAACCCTGAATTGTTAATTGATTTTGCCACGTTAACTGGCGCAATGCGCGTAGCTTTAGGGACAGAATTACCGGGATTTTTCTCGACTAGTGATGATGTAGCAGCAGGAATAACCCTTGCCGGTAGCAAGATAAATGATCCTGTTTGGCGCATGCCAATATATACACCTTATCGAGATATGCTAAAAAGTCAGATAGCCGATATGACCAACTGCGCAACTGTACCCTTTGGTGGCGCAATTACCGCAGCTTTATATTTACAAGAATTTGTCAACGAAAACACCGACTGGGTACATTTTGATGTGATGGCATTCAATATTCGCCATTTACCCGGCCGACCTCTTGGTGGTGAAGCATTTGGAATACGCGCGGTATTTGATTACCTTCAAACCAGATATTTGAACCAATAATTAATCAAAGATAAAAAATTAGATTACGCAGTAAAACTCCCATTTCAGGGAGTTTTCTATTTTTGAAATTACGAAAAATACTCGCCTTATATGAATTACAACTTCAGTAACACTAATGCGCAGAGCGACACTTTCCAGCTTCAATTTGCAGTACACTTTTCTCAATATTAAATTCTTGCTTTAATATATTCTCTACTTGGAATCGGCAAATCTCGTCATGTTTTTCTAGCGTACATTTATGTTGTAATACTATATGAGCACCAACTATCACAACATCATCTTCACTTTTAACGGTTAAATTATGAATGTTTGCAATGTGGGTAATTTCCAGCATGGCCTTTTCTAATTTTTTAATAGCAGGCAAACGTAAGCCGTTAAAAAAGAGTCCGCTAATACATTTATGTAAAAGTTTTGAACCTGTGATCAAAACAAAAATTGAAATCAAAATACTCGACAATGAATCAACAATAGTCCAACCCGTAACGTGGATCACAATACTCGTTATAAAAGTAACTATGGTTGACAGTAAATCAAAAAACGTATGTAAATAAACGGCATAAACATTAACACTGTCTTTACGCCCTTTGTACAATACAAAAGCTGAAGCGGTATGAAATAAAAATCCAGTAGCGGCAATAGAAGACATTAAAAAAGTATTAATCTCTGGTTCATGATCATGCCCCAATAATCTTTTACTCCCTTGATAAAGTATCCAGCAGCTGATCACTAAATACAAAATACCATTGATTAGCCCTCCGGACAATTCCGCTTTTCTATACCCGTCACTGAAATTTTTAGCTAACTTGATCGCTACAGCTGAAGCAATCAGGGCAATGAACAACGAGCTGTTATGAACAAATAAATGTCCCGCATCAGCGTAAACTGCAAGAGAATTGGCATAAAACGCGCCAAATAATTGTATGAACATAAAACAGCTGGTAATAGCTAAAGCTATTAATAATCGCCGCTGTGAAGATTTGTGGGTTGTTATATCTGTCATTGAATATTGATCAATTTATTAATGGAACGGGTATTAACGCTTGGACACTAATTAAGGTAATTAGTACGTCTTGTCTTTATGATAGAGCGACTAAGGATATTTGGCTACTTAATAAAATGATTTACGTTAAATATTTCTGAAACAAGTAATACCGAAAATGATTTTCCCCACTATTTTTTATCCAATATATGGATATGTAACTACTATACCCGTAATCATTCAAAATGCAGGTTTTGAAGCGTTTTAAAAGATTATCTACTACGTTGCTTTCAATCCCAATAGCCCGCTATTGCTCAATCAAGCGCCTTTTAGATAAACTTTCAAATTCACCTCAAATTCCCGCATCTTGAATGACCACGGGTATAATACCCAGGCTACTAGCAAATACAGGGTTCAGCAAATCGAGTAACGGCTAAATACATAGCCATAAACATTACCGTCATGATCAAATAAAGCATCAATGGGTTTAAAAAACCAGCCATTGGTTGAAGCAAAATACCGATAAAAAAAGCAACGATCATTAAAACAATAAACTTATCAACGATAAAACGTTCTATTGATGCCAACATGAAAAACCTGTGACGTAAATGAATAGCGGCGATATTATCTACCTATTTATTAGCTAGTGCCCATCCAGAAACGGATGTCTACTGCGGACGTCCCACTGGCACAATTTGAACACCACTAGATAGGGTTATTTAGAATGACTAAACGCCCATATCTAGTAATGTTCATCTTGCACCATTGGATCGCCCTCGCTACGACCCCGTTTCTGGACGGACACTAGCTAGTGCCCATCCAGAAACGAATGTCTACTGCGGACGGACACTAACTAGTCAATATGTTGGATATAACCAATAAGCAACGGCCTGATAATACATAAATGCATGTCCACTTCGCTATATACTTCACTCTGATGGTCGGTTACTATCTTGTTTACCTCCCTAATTCATTGAAGTTCCTTATTTAGGTATTTAATAATGAAAGTAAAACCTACTTCTTTTGACATTGCCTATCGTGCTGGCGTATCGCAATCAACTGTTTCCAGAGCATTGCGTAATAGCCCTTTAGTGAACGAAGAAACCCGGTTAAAAGTTCAAGCTATTGCTAAAGAGCTTAATTATAAAGTTGATAAAAACGCCAGTAATTTACGTTCGCAGCACAGTGCGACAATTGCCCTGTTGTTATTCGAAGATCCAACCAGCGATGATTCATTAATAAACCCTTTCTTTATGTCTATGCTTGGCAGCATTACCCGGGCATGTTCGAATCAAGGGTATGATTTATTAGTTTCTTTCCAGCAGATGAAGAATGACTGGCATGCTGACTTTGAAGATACTAATAAAGCTGACGGTATTATCTTATTGGGGTATGGTGATTTTCTTGATTATGAAGAAAAGTTGATACAACTAATAGAACAAGATACCCGTTTTGTTCGTTGGGGGGCAGACGTTAAAGAATTACCCATTATTTCTGTAGGCTGTAATAATTTCCATGGCGGCTACCAGCTTACAGAGCATTTAATTAAAAATAATTATAAAAAATTTGCTTTTATTGGCAGTGCTTCCCGTCATTCTCCTGAGTTTTTTGATCGCTATCTGGGACATTGCAAAGCCCTTACCGATAACAAGCTTAACATTGATAAAGTATTGCAAATAGACGCAGTTTCTACTGAAGAATCTGGACACATAGCTGCTTGTAAGCTTATTGAAAGTGGTCATTCATTTGATGCTATTTTTGGCGCCAGCGATTTAATTGCTATTGGTGCAATGAGGGCGTTGCAGGAACACGATATTAAAGTGCCTGAAGATGTCGCAATAGTTGGGTTTGATGATATCCCAATGGCAAGCTTCACTTTTCCTACACTAACAACCGCTCGTCAAAATACAACATTAGCAGGTGAGCTATTGGTAGATAGTTTATTGAAGCTGATCAAAGGTGAAGAAGTCAGTACCACACTAATGCCTACGAGTTTAGTCATTCGAAAATCATGTGGTAGTTAACCTGAATTCAGGTTAGTTAAAATCAATCTGTGAATGCTCACTATGTGTAAGCTCAATAGTGCCTTTTAATATAATTAATCAAATGAGAATTCAACGCTTTTTTCCCTGTAAAATTATAATTCTGACAAATAGATTCAACTGAGTTTTTCTGAAATATCCGACTAATTAACGGCAAGATTTCAGCATCATAAGATTTAGTACTATGCCTTAATAACCAACGGTGCAAACCAAAAACACAAGGACTGTATAATCGTTTGGTCTGAATAAAATCTTCGACACTCAATTTATCTGCTGGGCTAAGTTCTACTAAGAATTCTGATGGGCAAAAATGTAATATTTGCCAAACTAACTGCCCAGACAGTTCTTTTAGTTCATCACAGAGCAAATAATCAAATACGCGATAAAATTCCCTGACCAGTTGTTGATGAAACGGAACACTTTGTTTCGTTATTGCTTTTATCAATAATGCAGAATGTTCACCACTGGCATTATCCTGGCTGAAACCTATACGTGACAAAGCAAAACCAGCCTTTTGCCAAAAACGTAATAACGACTCATTTGCACCAAAGCTAGTACCAATAAAATCGATATTTTTATCTTTAGCTAAATGTTCAATTTGCTGTAGAAAATAACCGCCAATGCCCTGCCCTTGAATTTGGGGATGAACAGCAATTCGCATAATTCTGAAATAGTTAAAATTAAAGCTTTCTTCAAAACCACAATGTGTCAGTAATGACTGAGGCAAAAACTGATCTTTTAGCCGTCTTTTGCTGCCTGTAACTAATGCTACGTCTTCAATTGAACATTGACCTTCTCGCATCAATAAAGCCACAGCCAGGATATGTTCCTGCTGCTTAAGCACCACTAACGTGATCTGTTTGTTATCCAGCATTAGCTTCAGATCACTTGGAGAAGTTTGATAATGGGCCGTAACTAAAACCGCAAATACCTGGGCAAGTAAAGGCTCATTTCCAATAAGTTCAGCACTGCTAAGCTCGACAAATTCAATTGCATCTGTTCTGGAAGTTACATCTTCACTTATTGATTCATTTTCATTGTGCAAAGCAGGCAATTCGGCATTAAGCAAACAAACATCAAAAATAAAATCTTCTAAAGGATCATTGTCACTCCAACGTATCGCTTGTTTTAAATGAATTGCCCGCCACTGGGGTTTGAGCTTAGTCAGTATTTTTTGAAACTTTAAGGTAAACCCCCGACCAGCACCTTCATATCCGTGAACTGTACTGGCAAAAACACACCGGTGATATTTCAATAAAAGCTGTTCTAACAAATACACAGGTATAGCCGCAGCTTCATCAACTAATAACAAACTTACTTTTATTGGATTTTTAATCAGTTGATCAATCGGGATAAATTCAATGCACCCGTTAGCATGTGTCAGCACGTTATTATGCAATTCAATATCAGGTAAACTTAATTGCAATTGCTTGAAGAATATATTTAACGCCTGCTGATGTGGCGCAGTTACAATAATATTTAGTGCCTGCTTACCTGAAAAAAGCTTAGCAGTTTCGAGTAAGTGACTGGCCGCAATAGCCATTGCCGAAGATTTCCCTCTCCCCCTATCAGCCGTTATAACCAAAGGCCGGTTACGATGCCCAGTAAGTACTTTTTCTATTGCGACTACTGCTTGATATTGCTCTTGTGTAAGACAATTTAATAATTGAATACTTGGTGATAACTTAGCTATTGGCTCTAGTAATTGAATCGATTGAGCAGATGTATGAAATACCGTATCAAGACCCGTTTTTTCAGCCAATTCATTTTCAACAACCACATTCCCGTGTTCAACTGATATTTTACCTTGTTCTAAAATCTTAACATCTTGGTTAACTCTGATTTTTTGTACCAGACGTTGCATAAAACTACTGTTCAGATAAAGTGAAGACTTTTCAATATCAGCTGGCCACAATAAAAACAAAACGCCTCCAGCGACAATTGTTCCCGACAATGCGGCAAAAGCATCAATATTAAATTGGCTATCTGCAAAAACAACATACTGACTTTCTGTACCGAGCTTAAAACGATAATTTTGTCTGTTTATATTTGCCAAAAGCAAAGGATCATCACTATAAATATGCCAGGTGTAATTTATCAACTCTGTTTTCGAAGGCTCTATTTTTGAAGGCACTGTTTTTGAAAGTTCTAGCTCCAAAGGAAAGGAATTAATCGTTGCTAACAAAGAAATTGCCCAACGACTTTCCCCTGATAATATAACCAGTCGCCGTTGTTTCATCAATTCTGCCTGCTGTTTATATTGATCAAACCAAGTAAGAAACTCAATAGGTTTCATAAAATAAAATTCTGCCTTTTTTTAATAAGAGTTAAATAAGCCTTTAATAAAATAAAGTTTAGCAAGTCCAATAGCAAAGCAATACTCAAATTTTACAAATGTTTCATTTGAAAAATCTCAACATCTTTCCTATTGTTGATTTATATAATGTTAACTTTTTTATTTACAGATTGAGGAGATAACTAAATGTCATTCACTTTACCCGATGAAACAAAAGATAAAAACACACCTCCTAATTATGAAAAAGATCTTTCTTCGAATGAACAAAAGAAACATGACAGCGAGGTACGCAAACGTATTGATGAATTATTAGAGAAAAAAAGGTTAAAAGATTTACTTGATAACTCTGAAGATTGGTAATTTTGATTGCTCCACCTTAAATTACACATCAATACATTGAGTTTACTATCATAATATGAAGAGTTTGATGTTAAATAATTTTATTCTTACTTGTTTTATTCTTACTTGTTTTATTCTATCTGGATCCAGCAGATACCAAACGAAATATACCTCTCTAGTGTTTGCCACTATTTCAACCATTTACATTATTTGTACTGATTAATCTGTTAAATAACTAAACGTTAATGTAATCGTCATAAATTAATGCGAAAATGTCACTGTTGACTATCCTGAATTTAGTATTAAAAACACGAGCAATATTTCCTGTAATTTACAATAAAAATTGAGACAAAGATGACTATAAAAGTAGGCATTAACGGCTTTGGTCGAATGGGACGTTTGGCATTACGAGCAGCCTGGCATTGGAACGATGTTGAATTTATCCAAATCAACGACCCTGCTGGCGATGCCGCAACCATGGCTCATTTATTAACGTTTGATTCCATACATGGTCGTTGGCAACATGAGGCGACTAGTGATGGAAATAATATCGTTGTAACCACTTTTGATAATTCACAAAAAGAAAAAAACAGATCTGAAACTTCGGTTATACGCTATACCTCCAACAAGGATATTGCCGAAACCGATTGGTCTGCATGTGATATTGTTATTGAAGCTTCAGGGGTTATGAAGTCAAAAAAATTACTACAAGCTTATTTAGACCAAGGGGTCAAACGTGTAGTTGTTACCGCGCCAGTAAAAGAAGATGGTGTGCTAAATATTGTTATGGGTGTCAATCACCAACTTTATGATAAAAAACAACATCGAATTATCACCGCAGCCTCTTGCACGACTAATTGCCTTGCCCCTGTAGTTAAAGTTATTCATGAAAAGCTGGGTATTAAACATGGTTCAATGACCACTATCCACGATATTACCAACACCCAGACAATTTTAGATGCTCCCCATAAAGATTTACGTCGTGCACGCGCTTGTGGTATGAGCCTGATCCCCACCACCACTGGTTCAGCAACGGCTATCACCCATATTTTCCCAGAATTGAAAGGCAAACTTAATGGTCATGCGATTCGTGTTCCTTTAGCCAATGCTTCACTTACCGATTGTGTTTTTGAACTTGAACGACCAACAACTGAAGATGAAGTTAATCAACTATTAAAAGATGCGGCTGAGAACGATCTTAAAGATATTATGGGCTTTGAGGAAAGACCGTTAGTATCTATTGATTATAAAACCGATCCCCGTTCATGTATTATTGATGCTCCATCAACTATGGTGATCAATGGTACACAGGTAAAACTCTACGTTTGGTACGACAATGAATGGGGATATGCTAATCGTACGGCAGAATTAATGCGTATGGTTGGACAAATGGATCTTGGCAATTAATCATTAAAAAACAATCATTGGAACTTCATCATTGAAAAGTGATAATTTAAAGGTAATAGTGAATAATTGCCGTTAATAATCAACCTTTGAAAGTTTATTATTTAAAAGAATGTTATCTATTAAAAAATTAGCACAGCTACCACCACAAATACGACAATATTTATTGGTTACTGCAAACTATTGGGCATTTACCTTAACCGATGGCGCATTGCGTATGTTGGTTGTTTTGCATTTTTATAATTTAGGTTACAGTCCTTTAAATATTGCTCTGTTATTTCTATTTTATGAATTCTTCGGCGTAGTCACCAACCTCATCGGAGGCTGGCTGGGTGCTCATATCGGGTTAAATAAAACCATGAATATTGGATTAGGATTACAGGTTTTAGCATTAAGCATGTTACTTGTACCCGGCAGTATGTTAACCCTTTTTTGGGTAATGCTCGCTCAGGCAATATCGGGTATAGCAAAAGATCTGAATAAAATGAGCGCCAAAAGCTCTATAAAACTGTTGGTTCCTAAAGATTCCCAAGATAAACTTTATAAATGGGTGGCCGTATTAACGGGTTCCAAAAATACGTTAAAAGGTGTCGGCTTCTTTTTAGGGGGAGCATTATTAACCCTTGCAGGTTTTACAGGGGCAATTGCTATTTTAACGATTTTTCTGACGTTAATTTGGTTGCTAAGTCTTTTCAAATTACAAAAAGAGTTAGGAAAAGCTAAAAATAAACCTAAGTTTTCTGAAATATTTTCCAAGAGTAAAGCAATTAACACCTTGTCTGCGGCACGATTGTTTTTATTCGGTGCTCGCGATGTCTGGTTTGTTATCGCATTACCCGTATTTCTTGCTAATCAGCTCGGCTGGCAACATCAATCAGTCGGCGCGTTTATCGCTATATGGATCATAGCTTATGGAATTGTACAATCGTTTGCACCTGTATTAACTAATATAATTAATTCAACTAATTCAACTAATGCAACGAACACAGCTAATGTGCCCAATGGTAAAAACGCCTTTATTTGGGCTGCTTTATTAACATCAATTCCCGCCTGTATTGCTTTATTGCTTAACAACAATATATATCCAGAAATAAGCTTATTGACAGGATTAATGATATTTGGCTTTTTCTTTGCCATAAATTCTTCCCTGCACAGCTTCCTAATTGTTAGTTATGCCAATGAAGATGGTGTTTCATTAGATGTTGGTTTCTATTATATGGCCAACGCTATGGGTCGATTAATAGGTACGGTACTTTCAGGCTGGTTGTATCAAATTGCTGGTTTAACTGCTTGTTTGTGGATGTCTTCAGGTTTTTTGTTAATTACAGCAATTATTTCATTACGTTTACCAAAGCAAAAAAATATTCTTAATTAAAACTGATAAGGAAATAAAATGAATCAAGAAAAAGCTTATCCCATTGGCACTCCGGGAAAAGTATGGGGACCGGAAGAAAAGGCACAATGGCTCGCTAATCAAACAATCAAGCGTTCTTATCAGCAGGAAGTCGTTGCTAAAATCGAATCTTTAAAAAAACATTTTGATGTTGAGCAATACGGTTCCTTATCTTATGACTTCAATAAATACCCTTTATATGCGATAAAAACACGCCAATGGAGTAGAGAAAAAGCAACGATACTAATAACGGGTGGAGTTCATGGCTATGAAACTAGCGGTGTACAAGGAGCCATTCGTTTTGTTGAATCTAAAGCGCTAAGTTACAGTGAACAATTCAATTTCATTGTTGTCCCCTGCGTAAGCCCTTGGGGATATGAGACAATAAATCGCTGGAATCCTAATGCGATAGATCCAAACCGTAGTTTTAATAAAGATAGCACTGCTGAAGAATCTGTGGCCTTGATAAAATATCTACATTCACTGCACAGTGAGCTGAATTTTGAGCTTAATAGTCAAATAAATATACACATAGATTTACATGAAACTACAGACACTGACAACAGTGAATTCAGACCTGCACTGGCTGCCAGAGATGCAGTTGAACATGACAATTGGAATATTCCCGATGGTTTTTATTTAGTTGGTAATACCCTAAATCCAACTGCCGATTTTCAACAAGCAATAATTAAATCGGTTGAAAAAGTGACTCATATAGCTCCGGCAGATGAAAATAATAAACTCATTGGTGTATCACTGGAACAATGGGGCGTTATTAACTATGCCGCAAAAGAGCTTGGCCTTTGCATGGGCATGACTGAAGCTGAATATGTCACAACAACAGAAGTTTATCCCGATAGCCCTTCTGTTGATGATGAAAATTGCATTATTGCTCAAGTAGCAGCGATAACTGGCGGACTTGATTATGTGCTTAACAAGTCATTAAGTTAACTATTCTGCACGTTTTCACTTTTTCACTTTTTCATTCATCGTTCAGGGGTTAATCAAAATCAAATTGATCAGCCCCCACACATAAGTCTGACAACTCCTCCTTCAATTAATTGTATTTCTACAACCCTTTTTGTGATTATAAATTTCCAAGTATAAGAACGTTATTTTTTATACGAAAATAGTCTATTTTATAGCCAATTGTGATTATTCTTTTTATCGCATTAGTAGTACGATGTTGATCGTAGGAAATAAATAGCTTTTTATTTCTTACATGGAATAAGTACATGGAATATGTACATGGAATAAGTACATGGAATAAGTACATGGAAACTAAGTGTAGAAACTTTGTGTAAGAATGTTTATTCAGACTTAATCTGATTCATCGAAATCGAAAGTATGATAAACATTTGAACCAAATTGATATTTTTAACGCATTCAATTTGAAAGACCAGAGTTGCCAAAGCAGCTGTATGTGTGAATTTTATGCTTATAAAAAATTAACTAAATCAACTTACAAGAGAAGTATTATGAAAGAAGATAATCAACAGTTAATCGGTCAATTCAAAATTGCAGGAATCACATTGCTTTTGGCACTGGTAGTGACAAATAGTGCTATGGCCATGAAGTATAGGGATAATACGATAAAGATAAAATCAGGGGATGATTTAAATTTTAATCTTCATTCTGCTACCTATGTAATAACTGATTTTTCTGTAACCTCAAACCAAGATCCCAAAAATCATGTCTATAAAGGATTAATGAATGATTTTAATTTAAAAAATGATGTTGGCGAAATTACCTACAATATTGGACGTAAGAAATCTTACGAGGTAGCAGATTGGTTTAGAGCGAGCATCCCCTACTATAAAACTACCACTAATAATAGCCCTTCTGAACTAAATTTTGCTTTTCTAGGCACGTTATCAATGACTATTTCAGGTGGGCAATATAATAATGATGCAACCCTAGTAACCTTTGAAGACGTAGCTATTGCTCAAGGGCACAATTATAATTCTAATAACTGGTGGTTTGGAGGAAAAAACTGCGAACATGACACTTCAAATGAAACGGTTACATGTCAAAGTACGCAAACTGCCTGGTCTGCTAAATTCAAAAAATCAGGAAATACAATATCTTTAATTGAGGTAATACCCACTTATGGGGATTACGATTATCAGCATGGTGCTATCCGTTGTGCAGATTGCCCGCCATAATAATTACTGGTTCAAAAATCATTAGCTCTATCTATATTTTACAATTAACCTTTTCTGTGAAGTGACGATCAAATGAAAAGACCGTCACATTACAAAATTGCTGCAAAAAAATAGTGCTGAACATATATTTTTAAATGAACGCACACAATATTCAAGGCGGCCTTTTACTACGATGTTATTCGTATGATTACTTGCACAATAGAAATTAAGTGCTATCTTCAAGTGGCATTTGTATTTTATATTCAACTTTATTTTAAACATTTTCAAGGTGGTTTTATGGGATAAAATCAAAACTTCAAAGATAGTCATATATCAACGCACTAGCTGTAACGGCCACCTTTGCTGGCACCAAATGCGATAGATATAGTTATCAGGCTGAAATACTTGCCTGAAGGTTTTGATTTATCATGACGAAACAACAATAACACCCAAACAATTTAATCAAGCAAAACTTTAATACGATCTTTTTCGTATGTTTTCTTGCGTATTCGAAATTAAGTGCTATCTTCAAGTTGCATTTGTAATCAACTGTGTATTTTATCTAGAAAATAATAGACATTTTAAAGGTAATTTTATGAAATCAATTCAACTCAAATCAAACCCAAAGAACTTCAAGTCAAGGCTTCAAAAACTGGCTATATATTCAATTTTGGCTGTAACAGCAACTGCTGCTTATGCTAGATGCGATGAATATGTGCATTGTGCTGCTGACGTATGCATGATTGTACTAATTTGTTATGACAAACCTGTAGTAAAACCTTAAGGTCCTTAAAACCACCTTTGGAAAATTAATTAATAACAATTAAAAAATAAAACTATAAATATTAAATACTTCGTCAGGAAATTATAAATGCAACAATATCTAATTGAAAAAAAAGCAGTAAGTAATTCTGTAAAGTTAATAGCTGCGAGTTTAGTGATAATAATTTTTATAAGTATAATTGGTTTTACAAATAGCCCGTCATTACCAATTGAATTTAGTAAACCTTTTCCTGTTAAATCAACCAACATTCCCTTAACGGTTAAAGGAATTGGAAAAATTGTGCCTAGAACCACAGTTTTAATATCTGCGCCTGATGATGGTCAAATAACAAAAATACAAGTCAGATCAGGGAAAATGGTAGAAAAAGGGACAATATTAGCCCAAATAACTAATTACTCTTTAGAGCAAGATCTGCAGGAATTTAATTTTGAACTTGCAAATTTGCGCTCAGAAGTAGAATTAGCCAAAAGTAATTTATTAATTCGAAAATTTAAACTCGGATCTAATTTAGCCAAAGCACAAACTCAATTAAACAGACAGAGTATTGAGCTGGAGGCTAACAAAAAATTGGTGGCTCAGCAGATAGTTTCCAAGATCAAACATCAGCAGGAGAAAATGTCACTTGAACAATTACAGCTTGACGTTATTTCCTGGCAACAGCAAATAGAACTGTTTAAACAAAGTCATAAACGACAAATAGCGGCTCTGGACAACAAAGTAAGATCTAGTGAAAATAGACTTGTATACATAAAAAAACGCATCTCATCACTAACGTTAAGAGCCCAAGTTTCAGGCATTGTTAAAGAAGTGAAATTTAACTTAGGGCAAAGAGTAAGCCAAGGCCAAAGTCTATTTGAATTAATCGAACCTGAACAACTTATTGCACGAATTCAAATACCTCAGTACTCATCAGAAAAATTAGCCTTGGGACAACGAGCAAAAATAATAACACCAAGCGGTACCTTAGATGCACGAATAGAGCACGTTGATAACATCATCAGGCAAGATTCAATCAGTATATTTTTAGCAATCACCGGAAGTTTACCTAAGTGGCTTAGAGTAGATCAATCTGTTGAAGCTGTAATTTCAACCCCACAACAAGAACGAAGATTATACACCTACAAACCACAAAAATTTGAAAAGTATGATTCCTGGGTATTTTATCAAGTAGATAACAACGGGATCGCCAATAAAATAGAAGTAATTTATAACGATGATGCCAAAGATATATTATCTCTTAATCATCATCAGCTAAAAGACGGTGATCATGTACTGATTATTCCTATTGAATACGCTAAAAATAATGAGTTTAAAGTTTCAGGAACAATCTAATGAATGTTCCAATGATAAGCATGGACAACTTATATTTTCGTTATCCTGATACTGAAATAAATGTATTGAATGATATAAACTTAACGATTAATGAAGGTGACTACATTGCTATTGTTGGAACTTCAGGTAGTGGTAAAAGTACTTTTTTATCTATATTGGGTTTATTAAATAAACCCTCAAAAGGTGACTTTTTAATTGCAGGAACAAATGTTCTCAACCTGACGAACAAATCATTGTCTTTATTAAAAACGCATGAAATAGGCTTTATCTTTCAAAACTTCAATTTACTTTCTCACTTGAGCATTTTGCAGAATGTAGCATTACCTCTTAGTTATAATGCAGAAGTTAAACGCTCTGAGTATCGAGGAAAAGTGATTGATGCTTTAGATGAAGTTAATATGTCAGAATATATAGATCGAAAACCTGATCAATTATCTGGCGGACAACAACAACGCATAGCTATAGCAAGAGCGTTAGTCAATAACCCTTCTCTAATACTGGCCGACGAACCTACAGGTAACCTTGACACTAAAAATAGCCAACAAGTTTTCGACTTATTGGCAAAATTGAATAAGGCAGGAAAGACAATCTGTTTAATAACCCATGACATTCAATACGCAAGTAAAGCTAAGAGGTTATGGCATATTGAAGATGGCAGATTACTTAATCAACATCAGGAAACAAGTATTAACCAACAACACACAACAAGTCATTTAGTTGCTTAACTTTATTCCCGGGGCATCAGACACATGACTTATAAATTAACCATCGATCTTATATTCCACTGGTTTAATGAATCACTTAAAAACATTCACTTTTTAATTATATTGATTTTATTAACCTTACCAATCAGTGCGTTATTTAATTTTCAATTAATAGAATCTTCATACCTTGATGCTACATTTGCTGGTTTATCTTCAAATAGCAAAATACTGAATGCTGTTTTATATGAAGATAAAAAAACACACGTTATAGAACCTTACATCTCGGAAGAGATTGAGCATAAGTGGTCTGATTTACAATTTGTGTACGAGCGTTTAACGAGTGCAGAAATCAAAAAAAACAATATAAAACAAATAAGTGATATCAGTTTTTTTTCTGGAGGCTATAAAATATTAAAATTAAGACCTGTATTAGGCTCCCTAGAAAAAATGGAGTTTCCTCATATTGGGCAAGAACTTGTCACAGCATTATCTTATCAATATTGGGTAGATGAATTTTCAGCAGATGGCAATATTATCGGGTCTCATATTATTGTGAACAATAAAGCGGTAACCATTGTCGCCGTGATGCCGAAAAAATTTATTTCTTTTAGAAAAAACAAATCTACTCAGTTGATTATGCCTTATGTACAACTTCCATCAATAATGAATCACAGCAGTAAAGGTGTAACCCCCGACACATACAGCTATATGCTGGGTCCCCCTGAAAGACTGTTCGATATGGCTGATGAAATAACAAGCTATTTACAGGAAGAAGCGTTAATTCTTGATGAAAGTAAGATTGTATTTAGTCGGGCAATTGGAGTTAACAGTCAACATTATTTTAATGTAAGCACCAGAATTGGCGTATTAAAATCACTGTTTTTACTTTTACTGATCTTTTGCTTTTTCGCTTTTATTACTTTTTATATTGGTGAATATTCCGTAAAACAACAAGAATATTCTGTCCGTTCGTTATGTGGTGGATCAAACAAACAATTATTCATGCAGCGGATTGTAGACATCTTGCTGACGGTATTTTTATTAACGCTCATTTGTCTCTTCATAATACCAATGGGGAAATTTGCGATTCAGTCATTTATTCCGGAATTAATCGTCAAGGAAACTACATGGGAATTCGTTTTCTTGTTTAAAGTTTTAGCGGGAATATTTGTTGGGGCCATACTTTTAATGAGTGCTATATTTCTCATACAAGACAAGCTTATTAAAACAAACACTGGAAGAGGACAAAGTGCCAGTACAAGTCAAAAAATTCAAAATTATGCCCTGCTGGCTTTAACATTAAGTATCACCAGCTTAGCTATTTATGTTAGCTCTCTATTAATGCAGAGCCAACAAGCCTTATATAACACACATGTCGGATTTTCATCTGAAAATCGATTTATAGTCACTTTTGACCAACCTAAAAATTTGAATACAACTTTTTACGTTGACAACTCTGCTCAACTTTTATTAGAACAATTAACATCGCAACCTGAAATTCAACAAGCGGCAATAAGCTCGATCCCCCCATTGTCAGACCGCACAAGTTTCGGGCGTTGGGCTACCGTTTTAGGCGAAACTATTGGGACAAGTCAACATAGCATCACCTATAACGATAGAATTTCACCGCAATATTTTAAAACGTTAAATACTCACATAATGAAAGGAAAAAGCCTTTCCTGGCGAAATAGAGAAGAAATTGTCGTGAATCAAACCTTGTGGGATATTTATTTCAAAGGACAAACACTCGCTGGTGCTCAATTATTAAGTATATCAACCGATGGTGAAAAAGTTGCGTCGAAAATTGTCGGTATTGTCGAAGATGTCTATTTTGAAGGACCTGATACACCGTCAGTCCCTATTATATATTCTCCAATATTAGTGATTACCGGATTCGAAAGTTTGATTATTGAATCAGAAAGTTCAATACACGAATTGACTCAAGTTATTGAAAAAACGTTAAAACAGGTTAATGTTGGATTTACCGGCATCAAAATTAATTCCATTTCAGAATTAGTCAAAACAGAACATGCTCCACGCAAAGCTGTTCTTATAGTTACCCTTGCAGGGACTGTGATCATATTAATCTCTTCTGCCATTTTTTGTTATAACACAATCAATCAAATAACAAATAAAAATGCCAGAGAGTTCTCAGTTAGATATAGCTCTGGAGCAAGGTTATATCAATTAGTTAAAACTGAATTCCAGTTTTTCATCCTTGTCTTGTCACCAACAGTATTCTCGTTTGCCTATATATTTGTGCAAATGCGCCATGTTCTGACCGATTACGTTGTTAATGTTAATTTAGTCAACCCTTTACTCTTTGCCTTCATTCTACTCACTTTGATTTCTATGTTGAGTGGTATTTTGATGGTTAAAATTAAACAAAAAACCCAACAAGCTTGGGCTTATCTCTTTTGAGGAAACATATGAAAATATTAAAAACAACCATTTTGTCTTTATTAGTACTTGGGAGTATGCATACAAGAGCTGAAGATAATCAATTTGAGTATAAAGGACCCAAAGCTTACGATTTTGAAAGAAGTGCTCCACAAGTTTATATTTTTAATAACAATGGCGACTTAATTCATTCAAGTGGTCGTTTTTTCCCTGGATTAAAAAGAGCACTAAAAACAACAATGCCACTACCCGATAGTGAAAAAGTTAAAAGTAACTTAATGAACTTACTTAGCACAAATCCAAAATTTGAACACTATGATTATAGTTTGTATTATTTTGTTATGGACAGCGATATTGGGAAATGTGCGCCATGTGATAAACAAGAGAATGTGATCAAACAATTAAAGAAAAAAGTTACAAATATGAACATCAGCTATAACAAAGTTACGCTTACCAGATCCGACAGTTAAACAACTCGTTTAAATGAAACCTTGAATGCTACCCCAATTAAATTGGGGTACTTATAACAATTATATATCTGGAGGGAGTTTAAAAGTCGATGTAGAGTTCGCTGGCCAAACCATTTCAGCAGGGCATTATTTATATGCCGACCTTAAACGGTAGCCTTACGTTGAACAGCCTTTATCACCTCGTGTTCAGCCATTAATATGATCCCAAAACCATAATATTTCCGACTAAGCCCAAAGGATATTGTATCAACATAAATATCATGTTACTTTTGTATTTAATTAAAACCCAATACTCTCCCTTATGCCCTTATGAATATTATCGTACCCCAAATTGATTCTCTAAACAATATACTTCCTGAAGAGCCTTTATTAATGATGGGAGCTGGCCCGGTGCCAATTCCACAAGCGGTAGCTAATGCAAATAGTATCGTGATTAATCATTTAGGCAAATCTATGAAGAAGATTGTCCATCAAATAAAGTCAATGGCCGGGTATATATTTCAAACAAATACGCCTTGGGTCGTCGGAGTTGCAGGTCCGGGCTCTGCTGCGATGGAAATGGCGGTTGCTAATTTAGTTTGGAAAAACACCAGCGTATTAAGCATTTGTAATGGTTTCTTCTCAAGCCGCCTGGCAGAAATGGCAGTGCGAGCTGGCGGCATTGTAAATAAAGTAATTATTGCCGAAAAAAATAGCGTGATTGCTAAGGATATTCGTGATCAAGTTGAGAAACTTCGCCCGACCGTGATCACTATTGTTCAAGGGGAAACATCAACTACAACCTACAATCATCAATTAGCCGAAATAGGAAAAATAGCAAATGAATTTAATTGTTATCTGATCGTTGATGCCGTGTGCACCCTTAGCACAATGCCTCTATATATGGATGAATGGCATATTGACGCAGTTATCACTGGGGGTCAGAAAGGACTGAGTTCCATCCCCGGTGTTTCTCTTGTTGCCTTTTCAGAAAAAGCATGGGATCGAATAAATTCCCGACAAGATCTGATGCCTCAATGGACTTTAGATGCAAAACTTGCTTCTAACTTCTGGCATAAAAATTCATATCATTACACTGCCCCTGTTTCAGGTTTATTAGCTTTACATGAAGCAATGCGCTTAATTTGTGATGAAACTTTGCCAGTACGTTTTCGCCGACACCTTACTTGTTCTAAAGCATTACAAAGTGCAATTACTTCTCTGGGACTAGAATTATATATTCAGGAAGAAGACAGATTAAACTCGGTGATAGGTATATCTCTGCCAGAGAACTTGGAATCGACAGCAATTTGTGAACATATTTCTAATAAATACCGTGTAGAAATTGCTGGGTCCTTCGGTTCACCAATTGTTCGTATAGGGCAAATGGGGGAACAGTGCCGAGTACACAACCTATTTAGAACCATTCACGCTTTTGGCTCTACCTTCAATGACTTAGGCGTTAAGTTGGATGTGCCTGCTGGTATGGCGGAATTAGAAAATTCACTACAGAGAAGTAATTTGTAGTCTCAGTTCTCTTTTCAAAATTCTAAATTATCAGTTCTCAGTTCTCAGTAAACAGTAAAGGGTTATCCTTCTGGCTAACCCATTCTGTAACTTTGGTATTATATAACTTTTGTATTATATAACTTTTGTATGGATTACCTGTAGTAGCTCACAACTGATCTATAACATTACATTTGTTATGCAAAACAATGTTTAATAAGTAACCTGAATTCGGGATAAGCAGCACTTGCTCAATACTTCCTTTTTTCCGATTCTCTGCGTTAAAACAAGGAT
>JABSOI010000028.1:0-16466 GCA_013216015.1 Alteromonadaceae bacterium
TTCGAGTTTATCTCACCTAATGCGAAATATCCAAACTTGGTAAGGTATAGATATAAATTAAAGGGCCTGGACACAAAATGGATTGAGTCAGGTAAAAATAACAAAATAGCTACATACACAAACCTAGGTGCCGGAGATTATATTTTTGAAGTACAGGCCTATGATTTACATAATCCAACATTAAAAAAAACCCGATCTTTAAAAATTACAATACTACCTCCTTGGTGGTTATCTAATGGTGCTATAGCTTTTTATACCTTAATAGCTTTACTAATTATTACCTACTTATTACAGCAAATGCGCCATAAACGTATATCGCACCTTCAAATTAAGTTGAGTGAAGAAAGGTTAAAATTATCACTCTGGGGTAGTGGTGACGAAATGTGGGATTGGAATATTACTACAGGAAAAATATACCGCTCAAATATATGGGGTATACTGGAATTCCCACAAGATGGCAAACGAAATACCGGCGTTGAACAAACGAATATTCATCCGCAAGATATTCCCCGGGTACGTAATGCAATGACAAAACATTTCGATAACGACATAGAATATTTTGAATCAACCTATCGGGTAAAAGACAAAGAAGATAAATGGATTTGGGTTTTAGATCGCGGCAAAATAGTTGAACGTGATGAAAATAATAAACCCACGAGAATGACAGGTACTTTAAAAGATATCAGCCAGATAAAACAAGCAGAGGGACGATTAAAGTTATTTGGCAAATGCATTGAAAACATCTCAGATGCAGTGGTGATATATGACAGAAAATTTAAAATTGTAGAAATAAATAAAGCTTACCAAACTATTACTGGCCGTAATCAAAAACAAATGATTGGCCAACCCTTAGCCTTCAATCAGTACCCTGATAGTTTTGCTCAACAGGTAAAAAAACATCTACTCACTAAAGGGAGCTGGCATGGCGAAATTGAAAGTCGTAGAGACAGTGGTAAGAATTATTACACCGATTTAAATATTGATATTATTAGAGACGATGATAATAATATTTCTCATTTTGTCGGCGTTTTTTCAGATATTACCAAACGCAAAGAAAATGAATCTGAGCTTATGAAACTGGCAAATTCAGATACATTAACGGGTCTGCCTAATCGATCATATTTTCAAATGAATCAAGCCCGACTGGTAAAAAATAAAATATCTCATGCCCTCTTAGTCTTTGATCTTGATAATTTCAAAAAAATAAATGATTCACTGAGCCACCAGGTGGGTGATCTACTATTATGTAAAGTCGCCGAACGAATAACAACGGTATGCCGTCAGCAAGATACCATTTACCGCCTTGGTGGTGACGAATTTAGTATAATAATAGAAAATACTAATGATATTCATACCATCACTACTATCGCTAAAAAAATATTACGCTCTATTGCTCAACCAATGAAACTAAGAAATCAAGAAGTAGTGCTATATAGCAGCATAGGTATTGTTTTATATCCCGAAGACGGTATTACGCCACATGAATTACTGAAAAATGCCGATACCGCTATGTATCATGCCAAAGATTACGGCGGTAACAAGTATCAATTCTTTAGTGATTCTATGAATAAAAAAGCAGTTACTCGACTGCAGGTAGAAACACTGATACGTCATGGTTTAAAACACGATTTTTTCACTGTTTTTTATCAACCGAAAATTGAAATAGCAACGGGTAAAGTTGCTGGCATGGAAGCTTTAGTACGCTTTCAACACCCAACTAAAGGCATTATCAGCCCTATTGTCTTCATACCCGTTTCTGAAGAAACAGGACAGATTATTGACATTGGTGAAATAGTATTAAGAAAATCTTGTCACGCCACCAAAAAATGGGTTGATAGTGGTCTATTTGATGGTCGTATTGCTGTTAATCTATCAGCTGTACAATTTACTCAACCCAATTTGGTCGAATTAATTGCAGAGATACTACAAGAAAGCCAACTAGCAGCCAAATATCTCGAACTGGAAATCACTGAAGGTACGGTAATGGATTCACCACAAAAAGCCATTGAAACCATGTTGCAACTTCGCGCTATGGGTATACATTTATCATTGGACGATTTTGGTACAGGCTATTCTTCACTGGCTTATTTAAAGAAATTCCCTCTCAATACCTTAAAGATTGACAAAGCATTTGTAGATGACATCGAACAATCAGAACAAGGTCGGAATATGGTGGCCACCATAATAACTATCGCACACAACCTTGATTTACAAGTTGTCGCAGAGGGCGTTGAAACCTCACAGCAACTACATTTTTTAGCTGGTTTAAAGTGTGAACAGCTTCAAGGTTACCTATACAGTAAACCGTTACCTGAAGGGCAATTTCACAAGTACTTGATCTCTTATCAAATAACCAGTAGGTCCACCTCTTTTAGTAATGTTTAAACTAGTCAAAAACTTGACTAGTTTAAATTCTAATGCAAACTCACTCTTTTTAATTCAAACCTAGGGCTTACTATACATAGCCTGTAACATATTTATTTACTCTGAGTTAATTGTTGGCACGATATTAGCTTTAATATTCTTGTTAATTTAACTCACTATAAAACATTAAGGAAACAACCGTGATTAGTTCACTAATTTTATCACTTGTAATGTCATCAACACCAATGCAAGCTAATGACATTAACGCGATAAAAATTCAAGAAGTCGCTCGTAGACCTAAGGGTTCTAAGATAAGCTTTCAGAAACCAATTATAAATGAAATTGCTCGTAGACCTAGGGGTTCTAAGATAAGCTTTCAGAAACCCATTATAAATGAAGTTGCTCGTAGACCTAAAGGTAGTAAAATTAGCTTTCAAAAAAGTGATCATAAATAAATTTGAGTATTCAAATTACAGCTCCAACATCTAGGAGATTATATGATTAAACTAATCAAAGCCCTTTTTGCAAAGCAAACTAAAAAAAATGCTATCGCTGCACGTATCGAAATAACAGAAACGGTAGCTAGCACTTGGTGGGCATAACTTTATCATAAGACATTCTTAGATAAAGTCATACATTCGCGACAGGGATGTTTCGGTTATTTATAACCGAGTAATAACAGAATTAACAACTAAAAGAAAAAGGAAAATAAGCAAATAAGAAAATACAAAAGTAACAATTCAAATGACACCGATATTGACATCACTAGAAAACATCGGGATTAAGCCCTTAAAATAAGACCACCAAATCCAAATAATTCATTTACTTTCATACGTTTTTTCATACAAAACATTGGCCAGACAAAAGGCCCAAACACAAAACCAGCAAAAGCCCAACGTTTACGACCTAAACCGCTACTTAACGCCTGGCAATAAAAAAACAAAGAAAAAACGATACTAATCAGACTTGCTAACAACAACATAATACTAATATAACCCTAAAATTTATAAGCTTAAAAGAGACAAGAAATAACCTCAAAATATGACGCGCATAATAACAAAAACATTAAAAATTTTAAAGTTATTACTCTAATAAGTTATTATCAATGAATATAAAGACGTTTATCAGCTTGTTTTATTTAGCTATTTTTATCCCTAAAAATTTGTTTTGGGCTATATATCCTGACATAAAAAAGCCCACGCTACATAAATCATAGGGCGGGCTTATACTGCATGAAATCGATTATACCAAGTCAGTTATTTTTAGTGATAGCTATCTTTCATAACGGCTATCTTTTGTAACAATTATCGGTCATAACAAGTAGTACCCTGCTCTGCCATTTTAATTAATGCATCGCATGGTGTGAATCGTTCACCGTACTGTGTAGCCCAACTGTTCAATTGGTATACCAACGCTATAGCACCAATGCTGTCAACTAAGCTAAATGGGCCACCAAGAAATGGAGGAAAGCCTATACCGAATATTGCACCTACATCCCCATCTCTGGCATTACGTATGATGCTTTCATCTAAACAACGTACTGCTTCATTCAACATCATATAAGTACAGCGCTGAGCGATTTCTTGTGCTGATAATTTTCCACTTGGTTTTATCCCAAGTAAAGTATAAATACTTTCATCAACTTGTTTCCCCTTCCCTGAAGCTTTTCCTCCATACAAGTAAATACCCTTTTTAACTTTTTTACCTAACCGGCCATCCGCAATTAATTTGTCAAACGCTGCAGGAGCTGCAAAACGTTCGCCTAATTCTGCCTGCAAAATAGGACTGATTTTAGCACCTACATCAATGCCTACTTCATCGAGTAATTGCATTGGTCCTACCGGAAAGCCAAAATTAACTAGAGCTTTATCAATTTTATCAATAGGCTCACCTTCTAGTAGCAGTATTGCGGCTTCATTCATAAAAGGTGCTAAAATACGATTAACATAAAAACCCGCTTTATCTTTTACAACGATAGGAGTTTTACCTTGTTTTTTCGCAAAGGCTACTGTGGTAGAAATGGTTTGGTCAGACGTTTTTCCATGAGCGATTATTTCGACTAATGGCATTTTATCTACTGGTGAAAAATAATGCAGACCAATAACATTCTCAGGACGAAGCGCTTTTTCTGCAATTTGGCCAATCGGTAAACTAGACGTATTACTGGCAAAAATAGTTGTTTCCAAACAATTTTCTTCAATATCTGCAACCATTTTTTGTTTAAGAGACAAATCTTCAAACACAGCTTCAACAACAATATCAACATCAGCAAAGCCAGAATAATCAACAGTTCCGGTGATCATACTTAATTGTTGTTGCATTTCACTATGGCGCATAAAACGGCGTTTTACTTTCTTCGCCAATAAATCATAACTGTATTTTAAAGCATGGCTGATACCTTGGTGTGAAATATCTTTAATCCTAACCGGTAGTTTAGCTTTTGTGGCAGTAACAAGGGCAATGCCGCCTCCCATTAAACCACCACCTAAAACAGCTACTTTGTTTATTTTTTTAGAAGTAACACCTTCAATACCATCTTCTTTTTTCATATCCGTTGTTGCAAAAAATAAATTTTGCAACTGAGCTGATTCCGGACTAACCACCAATTGACCAAAATGATCGGCTTCCGTTTGATAGCCTTTAGCGGGAGATTGTTCAGCCCCCATTCGAACACAATCAATTATTTTAAGTGGCGCAGGATAATTACCCTTCGTTTTTGCCAGCACAGTTTTTCTTGCCTGTGAAAAAATAATTTTACGACCAAGTGAATTTCCTTCTAATAATTTATCAAGGAAAGAGACTTTACGTTTACTTGCTTTAACTTTTCCAGAAAGGGCTAACTTTTCAGCCGTAGCAAGTAAAATACTTATCGGTACAACTTCATTTACTAATCCTGCTTTCAATGCTTGTTTTGCACGTAATTGCTTACCTGTCAGCATCATATCCAGTGCTTTTTGAATACCAACGAGTTTAGGTAAACGTTGAGTTCCACCACCGCCAGGTAACAAACCCAGTTGAACTTCAGGAACACCTAACGCTGTTTTGGTACTATCGCTACACACTCTGGCATGACACGCCATTGCCAGTTCTAAACCACCGCCTAAACATGGACCATCAATAGCTGCAACGACGGGAACAGGCAAACTTTCCAGTTGATCAAAAATCACTTGCCCCTGACGAGATAAAGCGGTTGCTTCTTCAGCAGTTTTACAACTCGCAAGCATATTAATATCGGCACCAGCTACAAAAGATCCTTTTTTACCACTTATAAGCAATAAACCAGTAATGCTTTTATCTGCACGTATTTGGGTTAGCACTTGAGAAATTTGTTCAACAAACTCAGCCTTCAATGTATTCATTGAATCACCAACCACATCCATGATCAGTTTAGCAATCCCGTTATCCTGACGAACTAAAGTAAATGCGCTAGTGTTATTTTTTTTTGTCATGTTTTCTTCATCAATCTGTTCTTCTTGAATATTTGACTCAGTCATTAGTCTGTCTCCACTATCATAGCTGCACCTAAACCACCCGCCGCACACGCAGTAGTTAAACCTACGCCACCACCCCGGCGATTTAATTCATTCAAGGTTTGTACAATCAATCTGGCACCAGTTGCCGCAAAAGGATGACCATAAGCAAGTGAACCACCCATAACATTAAATTTATCCATATCGATTTCACCAATAGCTTTATCTCGATTCAAATATTGTTGAGCGAATTTATCACTGGCAAACATTTTCATATTCGCTAAAGTTTGAGCCGCAAACGCCTCATGCATTTCAATTAAGTCTAAATCTTTTAATTCCATCCCCGCGCGTTTTAAAGCAATAGGAGTAGCAAAACTTGGTCCCATCAACATATCTTCCCATACATCAATACCAGCAAAACCAAAACTCTTGATATATCCTAATGGCTTATAACCCAACTCTTTCGCACGGCCTTCACGCATAAGTAATATTGCTGCGCCACCATCGGTCAATGGTGTGCTGGTTGCTGCCGTTACCGAACCATTTTTACGATCAAATACCGGACGCAATTTCGCATAACTTTCCAGTACTGAATTTTCACGTATACAATTATCTTTATCAATAAAAGACTTATAAGGCTCTGCATGAACCACCATTACTTCATCGGCTAATTTTCCCTGCTTCCAACACTCTGTTGCTAAAGTATGAGAACGATGTGCTAATGCATCTTGATCTTGACGTGAAATATTATGCGTTTTTGCCATCTGCTCAGCCGTTTGGCCCATCGACAAACCTGTTGAATATTCAGCAACTGCGGGTGGTACAGGTAAAATATCTTTGAAACTTAATTTACGTAACAGCGCAAATTTTTGACCAAAAGTTTTTGTTTTGGTTAAATCTAACAAGGTTCTTGCAAATTTTTTGGAAACACCAATCGGTGCAACCGAAGTTGAATCTGCACCACCTGCAATACCAACATCAACCATGCCAGACATAATAGATTCAACAATGTTTACCGTTGACTGAAAACTAGTCGCACAAGCACGGGACACACTGTAAGCATCGGTGCTGACATTCATGCCAGTACCCAGCACAATTTCACGGGCAATGTTTGGAGCTTCAGGCATTTGCACAACTTGGCCAAACACCAGCTGGTCAATAATGCCGGGATCTACATCATGCTTCTGCAATAATTCATTAACGACAATCTTACCTAAATCTACCGCAGGTATGCCGTGAAATGCTGTCGCCTGCTTGGCAAAAGGTGTTCGTAAACCAGCAACTACAGCAATACGTTCCCCACTGCCTGTTGTTAACTTTATCTTTGTCATTGTTACTTCCTGCTTTGATTATTTCGTGAAATATATTTTAGGATAACTAAAGGTCAGACCTCTTACGTTTTGTAATGATTTTAACCAAAAATTTAGAAACTTCAATGGTTCATTTGAACACTTATTCATAAAAATGTTAGACGTTGTTAAATTTTCTTACATTTAAACACCTATAATAGTTGTTTTTTTATATCCGAACCTTTATATATACTCAAACGATTTAGGTGTTTACCAGACACCCAGTAATTTTTAAATATAGCATTCAAATTAATTTAATGATTTATTTCACTTTAATTAATCATTAATTCAGGAATTGATGCTTTATCAACAATCTTAAATAAGAAACTATAAGCATGGCAATTAAACATTTTTCATCTTTAAAAGAATACCTCTCAGAACAAATTATTGGACAACATGCTTTAGTTGAAAATTTACTTATTGCATTATTAGCTAATGGACACCTAATTGTTGAAGGCCCTCCAGGTCTTGCAAAAACGCGTGCAGTAAATTCACTTGCCGAAGGTCTAGAAGCAGATTTTCAACGTATTCAATTTACCCCTGATTTATTACCTGCTGATTTAACAGGCACAGATATCTATCGCCCAGAAGACGGCACCTTTGTATTTCAACCGGGTCCATTATTCAGAAACTTAGTGTTGGCAGATGAAATTAACCGTGCTCCCGCTAAAGTACAATCTGCCTTGTTAGAGGCAATGGGTGAAGGTCAAATAACCGTAGGTCGTAAAACTTATCAATTACCTGAACTCTTTTTGGTGATGGCAACGCAAAATCCGCTTGAGCAGGAAGGAACATACCCTTTACCTGAAGCACAACTCGATAGATTTTTAATGCATGTAGAAATTGACTATCCCGATGCAGATACCGAGTTGAAGATTTTGAAACTTAATCGTGGTGAAGCACTTAACCAAGTTAAAAAGCCAGTTAAAGCCATTTCTCAAGAAGATATTTTTACTGCCCGTAATGAAGTTATGCAAATTCACATGGCCCCGGCAATAGAAAACTATCTTGTTGATTTAATCATCGCAACTCGCCAACCAGAGAAATATGATGACAAACTAAAACAATGGCTTTCTATTGGCGCGAGCCCTAGAGCAACTATAGCCCTTGACCGTTGTGCCCGTGCCAGAGCATGGCTGAGAAACCGGGATTTTGTCAGCCCGGAAGACGTACAAGCAGTATTTCATAATGTATTACGCCACCGCATAATACTTAGCTATCAAGCAGAAGCAGAAGGCATTACAGCAAACCACCTGCTTGATCACTTATTAAAATTAGTTGCTATCGCTTAGTTATGCGAGGGATAATGTGGTTTAGCTATGTGGTTTAGTAAAACAGAAACAATTCAAAAATCAACGTCCCCGGATGCCAGCAAGGTATTATCCGGGATCTTAAGTGATGGTATTCATTTATCCATTAATGAACTGATCCAGTATCAAAATAAATCGGCGTTAATTAACTTAACACCTCGTAAAAACGTACACGGTCATCTTTCAGGTAATTACCTTGCAAGAAGTAAAGGTCGTGGTATGGAGTTTGATGAAGTTCGGCATTATCAAACGGGCGACGATATCCGAGCCATCGACTGGCGGGTAACTGCAAGAACAGGAAAAACTCATACAAAATTATTTCGTGAAGAAGTAGAACGCCCGGTACTTATAGCGACAGATCTAACCAGCAGCATGATATTTGGCAGTCAATTATTATTTAAGTCCGTGCAAGCAGCCCATGTTGCTGCACTGGTTGCATGGCATGCTAAAAGTAGAGGTGATCGTGTTGGCGGCATCGTGTTCAACCAAGTTCAACATCAGGAATTAAAACCTAGAAGCAGACAACACGGCGTATTGCATTATCTCCATGCACTGAAACAAATCAATAACAGCGGTGTTAATTTAGTTAAACAAAATAAAAGTCAAAACCAAGAAGTGCTCAAGCACAAAACAGCTCACAAAACAACTCACAAAACAGAGCATAAAAAAGATCATCAAGCCTATAATCCCGCGTTTGAACCAAATATTGAAACAATAGCTTTCGAGCAAAATTGCGCCCGTATCCGTCATCTGGCAAAGCCTGGTAGTTTAGTTTATTTAATCACCGATGCTAATAATATAAACCCGGAAGCACTCCGTCACTTAACTCACATAAGCCGTCATTGTGAATTAATTATCTGTCTGATTTCGGATCCACTTGAGCACCAACTCCCCGCAAGTAAACAACGATTAAATGTTGCGGTTACTGATGGCGTTAACCGTCAGCAACTCACCCTGGGTGATAAAAAAACAGCGTCAGATTATTTACAACTATCACGACAATTAACCAAAGAGAAAGAAGATTTGTTAAGCAAAGCCGGAGCCCGTCTACTTAATTTCTGTGCAAGTAAGTCACTAGAAAATCAGTTAAAAAATGGAGTCAGCACATGGACCCGTTAGCTCAATTAAAAGATATTAATTTACCTGAACAAATAAGCAGCTACCCTCTGGCTCCTGGTTGGTGGTTATTAGCTATTTTGATCCTTAGCTTAATTATTGTGTCAATAATTAAGCTAAGGAAATATCTTTTAATTCGTAAAGACAAAAAAACAGCCATTGCCCAATTACAAAATGTAATTAAACATTCATCAACAAAAACTATAGATGAATGTAACGCTGAAATTATTGCTATTATCAAATGGGCATCGTTAAAATATTTCCCACGCGGGGAAGTGGCCAGTTTATACGGAGAAAACTTTCAACTGTTTTTATTAAATGTACTACCGGAAAAACATAAAATAGCATTTGAAAATTTTAGTAAAGATATTTTTTCCGATATTTATCAAAAACATCTGCATGATGAAAAGCACACGAAAGAAAATCCACTACAAAAAGCCGCGCTGCATTGGCTAACTTTTGCTTTACCTCCTAAAGCTATTTCGTTAACCACTACTTCCTTATCAAATAGTGCAGAAGAAAAAACTCTAGCTAAATATCAAAACAATGAAACCCAAACGCCAAACACAGCAAACTCTCAAGCTTCAAAACAAGCAGGAGATCCAGCATGATAAATTTTGAATGGCCGTGGTTATTACTTGCTCTACCGTTACCTTTGCTGGTTTATTGGCTGCCGGCAAAAAACAAAGCACCTAGTGCAGCTTTGAGAATGCCGACAATGTTCAAGGGAATATCAAGTACTGAGCAAGGTGAAAATAATAACAAATCATCACTATTAATTTTAACTTTGGTGTGGATATTACTTGTTATAGCCAGTACCAGACCTCAATGGTTAGGTGAAGCGGTCAATATTCCATCTGAAAGTAGAGAAATGATGCTAGCTGTCGATTTATCTGGCAGCATGCAAGTAGAAGATATGAGTTTAAACGGCAGAACAGTTAATCGTTTAGACATGCTCAAAGTAGTGTTAGGTGATTTTATTGAACGCCGTAGCAGTGATCAACTTGGACTAATATTATTTGCCGACGACGCTTATATGCAAACCCCGATGACCTTCGATAAAAAAACCGTCAAACAAATGTTAGATGAATCAGTATTAGGCTTAGTTGGAAAAAAAACCGCCATTGGCGATGCAATAGCCCTGGCAGTGAAACGTTTTGACGCAAAAAAACAATCAAACAGAGTATTGATTTTATTAACCGACGGACAAAACACCGCAGGAAAAATAACACCAGATCAAGCACTGGAACTAGCTATCGCTAAAGAAATAACAATTTACACCATAGGTATAGGTGCCGATGTTATGTTGCAACGCAGCTTGTTCGGAACCAGAAGGGTTAACCCATCAAGTGAATTAGATGAGGCTTCCCTGCAAAATATTGCTGAACAAACCAAGGGGCAATATTTTAGAGCTAGAAGCAGCGAAGACATGGCTCAAATTTATAAACTACTGGATGAATTAGAGCCAGTCGAACAAGAACAAAAGCAAATGCGCCCTTTAACCGCATTATTTTATTGGCCCTTATCAATTGCTCTAATGATCAGTTTTTTATATATGTTGTGGTTATCTTTCAATAAAAACGCCATTAAATCTTTCTTTGGTAGTAGAGGTCAACATGGCTGATTTTCACTTTATTCGCCCTTATGCTTTGCTTGCCATTTTTATTTTATTGCTGGCACTTTATCTGCTCAAAAAATTCAGAGTCAGTCAGTCGGGTTGGCAACAATTATTACCCGTACATTTATCAAAAGTATTAATGGATGGTGATGAAAATAATCGTCAGATATCTTTACTGCGATCATTAACCCTGCCCTTCATTATTGGTTTACTTGCTATTGTCGCTTTGGCTGGGCCAACCTGGCAAAAATTACCGCAACCTGTATACCAGCTCAAACAAGGCTCTGTGCTGATCATGGATATGTCATATTCAATGTATGCCACAGATCTATCACCAAACAGACTTATCCGAGCAAGATATAAAGCTATTGATTTATTAGATAATTTAAATGAAGGCGACATTGGTCTGGTGGCTTATGCAGGTGATGCCTTTACTATTAGTCCACTTACTCAAGATAGCAATAACATTAAACTGTTATTACCGTCTTTAACGCCCGACATTATGCCTGAATATGGCAGCAATCCTCTAGCTGCTCTGGAGCTTGCCCATACAATGCTAACAAATGCTGGCCACGCTAAAGGTGATATCTACTGGTTTACTGATGGCATTGATTTTGAGGACATTCAGGATATTACTGACTGGTCCAGAAAACATCCTCATCGTCTTAACATTCTAGGCATTGGCACAAAAAATGGTGCCCCCATTAAATTAACCAACGGCGAATTAATGAAAGATTACTCAGGCGCAATCATTGTGCCCAAGTTAACTGAAGGAAGATTATTAGGTTCGGCACAACGCGGTCGTGGCGCCTATAGAACTATTAACAATGATTCTACTGATATTCTTGCATTGCTGGAAAAAGCAAATGAAGCACGAACATTACAAAATGATGAAAGCAAAAAAACGGATGACTTTAACATTGGTGATCAATGGCAAGAATCTGGACCTTATTTATTACTCGTTATTTTACCTCTGCTACTAAACTACTTTCGCCGCGGTAATTTACTGATATCGTTGTGGCTGGTAATGCCTTTGGCTTTCATAGTACTGCCAGCTAAACAAGTTTATGCGAGTGAAGCTAATCAAACACAACCAACGGTCGCTGTAGAGCCAACATCACAAATTTCAGCTAATGAAGAACATATTAAAGAACATACCGAAGAAGAAAGTTTTCAACATTCAGTAAAAAAACATTGGAACAATTTGTGGAAAACCAATGACCAGCAAGCTCAAGAAAAATTTGATCAAAAAGATTTTAGTCAAGCTGCACAGCAATTTGATAATAATTTATGGCAAGGAAGTGCACACTATCGCGCAGGTGAGTTTGAGCAAGCATTAGAATCATTCCAAAAAAGTGATAGTGCACAAGCTCTATATAATCAGGGCAATAGCCTTGCAAAACTACAAAAACTTGATGAAGCTATTAAAGCTTATGACCAAGCATTAAAAAAAGACCCGCAGCATGAAGATGCACTAACAAATAAAAAACTGCTGGAACAACTAAAGCAACAGCAGGAACAACAACAAAAAGATCAACAAGGCGACGACCAACAACAGGATAATAAAGACGCTGAACAGAGCGAGTCCGAACAAGAAAAATCAGATCAGCAAGGTGAGCAACAAGAGCAACAAGAGCAACAAGAGCAACAATCTGACGATGCTCAAGACCAACAAGGAGAGTCATCACAAGAACAACAAAAAGATGAACAACAAGAAAAAGAAGCTCAAGAAAATCAACAACAAAGTGAACAAGAAAAACAAGAGCAGCAACGCAAAGAGCAAGAAGCTGCCCAGGCTGCTGAAAATGAGCAAGGAGAAAAGAATGAACAAGATGCTCAAGCCCAACTGATAACTGAAAAATTAGCACAAGAAAAAGAACAAAAGCACCAACAATTACTCAATAAAGTGACGGATGATCCCTATTTATTGTTACGCAATAAAATGCAACTTGAATCCCGAAAAAGAAACCAGAACAGAAGCAGTGCAGGAGTTAAGAAAAAGTGGTAAGAATAATAATTTGGTGCATAGGCTTCCTCCTTACACTGCCAGCAATGGCACTAACACAAGTCACGGCAACCGTTGATAAAAACCCGGTAATGGCTAAAGAATCTTTTATTTTAGAGGTGGTTGCTGATGATGACGTTAATGCCAACGCATTTGATATCTCTGCTCTGTCAAAAGATTTTATTGTAGGACAAACCTCAGTCAGCTCTCAAACTAGTATGATAAATTATACGACTACCAGAACGACTCGCTGGACAACACTGCTGATTGCTAAAAAGTCGGGCAATTTTGTCATTCCTGCTTTCAGCATTAAAAACCAGCAAACTACACCGATAAACTTAAAGGTTTTATCACAAAGTAATGCAAACAAAAATGGTAATAAAAACAGCCAACAAGATATATTTGTCGAAACAGAAGTATCATCTACTGAAGTTTATGTTCAGCAACAGCTTTCGCTTACGGTAAAATTACACTTTTCAGTAGATTTAAAGCGCGGTAACTTATCTCAGCCTGTTATAGAAAATGCTAACTTCACCCAAATTGGTCAAGACAAAGAATCCAGCACAATAATTAATGGTAAACGCTATCGGGTATTTGAAAGACTATACGCGATCAGCCCACAGAAAAGTGGTCAATTAATTGTAAAATCGCCAATATTCTCAGGGGAAATAGTAAAAGCTTCCTCCAGGCGTTCTAATTTCTTAAGTTTTGGTGAAAGCAAACCAGTAAGTGCTATTGGTGAAGACTTAACTGTTTCTGTCTTACCTATTCCTAAAACGTATCAAGGAACATGGTTACCCAGCGAATTACTATCTCTTCACCAGGAATGGCAACCAAGTTCCGAGTCATTTATAGTTGGCGAGCCTATTACCCGAACAATTACTTTAACCGCTGCTGGTTTGTCTGAAGAACAACTTCCCGCAATCACCATGCCATTACCTCATGGATTGAAAGTTTATCCGGATCAGACTGAACTTCATACAGGCATGAACAATAATCGTTTAGTCAGTCAAAAAGTTAAAAACTTTGTCATAGTTGCCAGTAAAACCGGTAAATTCACCTTACCTGAAATAATTATCCCCTGGTGGAATACCGTCACTGACCAGTACCAACAAACGGTTATCCCGTCACAAATAATCACTATTTTACCGAATCCTGAAAACATTACTGTAGACAATAATATAGAAAATAGTACTACAAACACCGCTTCCACTAACAATGCAGGAATGTCTGACTCATCATCAATTTCTGGTACTCCTCTTCAAAAACCGAACACTGTCATTATTTATCAATCGTCCTGGTTACAATGGTTATTTTTAGCATTATGGTTACTAACCGCAAGCGCCTGGTTTATAAGTTATAAATTAAGAACAAGACAAGCTAGTGTAAAATCTTCAAAGCCAAGCCATAAACCTATAAAAAATAAAACGTCAGCCGATTACACCAGCAACAAAGACTTGTACCTGACATTATTAGCTGCGTGTAAACAAAATAATGGTGAACTGACTTTGAACTTATTAACACCTTGGGTAAACTGCTTAGCTCAAACAACCAGACAGCTATCGTCACTTGATGAAGCGATCATTGAAATTAATGATGATGATTTTTCAACTGAAGTAAATGAGTTACAGCAATTTTATTTTGGTAAAAACAGTCAAAATAACCAAAACACCTGGCAAGGAAATAACTTACTGGGCATCATTCATCGCCTGCATAAAGAGCAACCGCACAATGATTCTCAGCCATCCTTTTCATTAAATCCCTAAGCCAAGGCAAATTTAACAAGTAAAACAATGGCGTGCTATACTGCCAACGATGTTTTTTTAAACAGCAATATAAATTAACTTAGTTTTAATTTTATATTGCTAATTAATATTAGTAATTGGTATGAGTAAATCACCCAAAAAATCAAACCTTTTGTAGCTTGGCACTAACCAAACCAGCTCCGACTAAATGTTCAAAATAGATAATTTTATGATAAAAAAAATATTTCGAAATAAATCTGAGCAATCGCAGGTCCCCTCTAATATGGCGACTAAACAAATACGATTTAACGCACTGGTTAGAGCTCTTCACGGTGATTTATTCCGGTACGCATACTGGCTGACCCACGATAAACACGTTTCAGAAGATCTGGTGCAAGAGACCTTCTTACGTGCCTGGCGTGCACTAGACTCTTTACAAGATGAAAAAGCAGCCAAGTCTTGGTTAATTACCATTTTGCGAAGAGAAAATGCCCGTCGTTTTGAACGTAAGCGTTTTGATATGAGTGAATATGAAGAAGCAACAATTACAGATACTTTGTCGACTAGCACCGAACAAGAAATTGAAAATCACTGGTTGAGAGAAAAGATAGCTCAATTACCTGAAGATTATCGGGAACCTCTGGTGCTTCAAGTTATTGGAGGTTTTAGCGGAGATGAAATAGCGTCAATGCTGTCGTTGAATAAAAACACCGTTATGACACGGTTATTCAGAGCCCGTAATCAACTTAAAGATGTTATAGATGAAGAACCGTTACAGCGAGGTCAATACAATGGATGACTTACAATTTAGACGTACCTTGTACTCTGATCCAAAAAACAAAGATGAAGCAATAATCTCGGCGATACAGTCCGACCCTGCTAAGCAGAAGTTTGCCGAAGACCTTGATAAACTTGATGACAAAATTGCTAAGGCTTTAAACGTACCTGTACCAGATGATTTATACAACAAATTAATTCTACGCCAGACAATGGCAAGTCATCAGCAACAAAAACGTAAAGGTAGGATCCAGTTAGCAATAGCCGCATCAGTCGCTTTTGCCATTGGCATAACATTTAATATCATGCAGGTTTCCAATGCCTACAACAATATGGGTGACTACGCCTTGGCACACGTCGAGCACGAAGCAAGATATTTTTCAAATAATGATGATACTCAGGTAACGTTAGCTTCGCTAAATCAAAAAATGGCGCCCTTCAAAGGTAATTTTTCATCATCGTTTGGACAACTGATTTCTGCTGAATATTGTCCGTTTGACGGTGTTAAAAGCTTACATTTAACCTTTCAAGGTAAAACCAGCCCTGTCACTATTTTTATTATACCGAGCAATAACGATTTAGAATTTAGTAACTTTTTTACTGACGGTATACTAAACGGTGAATCATTAAAGTTTGAAGATGCAAACGTTATTATTGTAGGTGATAAAAATGAACCACTGCATAAATGGCGTAAAAATGTTAATGAGAATGT
>JABSOI010000028.1:16566-73595 GCA_013216015.1 Alteromonadaceae bacterium
CAGCTGGTCTATTTAGGTATTTTCTCTGTAGCTAAAGGCAAGCTATTGAATTTCAGGATTATAGTCCTTAATAAAATTGGTAGAATACCTCTAAATGATGGGTTACGCCGTTGGCTAACCCATCCTACAACTAAACGGTGAATCATTAAAGTTTGAAGATGCAGACATTATTATTGTTGGTGATAAAAATGAACCACTGCATCAATGGCGTAAAAATGTTAATGAGAATGTCAGCTGGTCTATTTAGGTATTTTCTCTGTAGCTAAAGGCAAGCTATTGAATTTCAGGATTATAGTCCTTAATAAAATGGGTAGAATACCTCTAAATGATGGGTTACGCCGTTGGCTAACCCATGCGACAACTAGATAAAATTAACCGTGACATAGGCTATTACACTACTTTCCAATAACAACCTCTGCATCTGGCAACAAACGTCTATACTCATCCGCCAGAACACCTTTGGCCCGTTCATCACCATGAACTATTCGAATATGCTGCGGTTTAACTTTCATTCGTTTAACAAAATTAACTAAATCCTTTTGATCAGCATGGGCAGAATAACCACTAATGGTATGAATGGCCGCATTTATTTTTACTTTTTGGTGATCAAGATAAACATAACCGCCATTAGGACCATACTTTTGAATATCACGCCCCGGAGTGCCTTTAGCTTGATAACCTACAAATATAACATCAGCAGTTGCCTCAGATAAAAATCGCTTCAAATAGTTCATAATTCGCCCTCCTGAACACATTCCGCTTGCTGCAATAACTATGGCAGGCTTATTCCTTTTAGCTAAATAGTTAATAGTCGCTAAATGTTCTTGATGACTGTCAATGGTATAAAGCTGGTCAAAATCCAACGGATGGCGCCCATGACTTAGTTTATTTTTAGCTTCTTTATCCCACATTGTTTTGAACTTTCGATATTGCCGGGTAAAATTGGCTGCCATGGGCGAGTCAACAATCACTTCAATAGTATCCCAAAATTGATGCTCAGGTTTATGAACAGAGTTATGACCAGAGTGATGCTCGGAATTATTGTTTAAACGAAACCCTGAGTCATTCTCAGAACTTTTACTGTTTTTCCTGGCCTCAACATGGATAATTTGTTCAAGCTCGTACAACAGCTCCTGAGTTCTACCAATACTAAACGCTGGAATGAGTACAACACCATTATCAGCCACTGCCTTTTCAATCACAGACTTTAACCTGGCACTACGCTGTTTACGGCTGTCATGATTTTTATCGCCATAGGTCGACTCTATAACTAACGTATCAGCCCGATAAGGACTTTTAGGTGCTGGTAGCAATGGCGTATAAGGCGCACCCAAATCGCCGGAGAACACCACTCTATGACTTAGTGATTGCTCACTGTTGTTCATATCAATTTCAATATAAGCGGAGCCTAGAATATGCCCTGCTGGTTGAAATCTGGCTTTAACCGTTAGTGCAGTATTTAATGAGGGTGTGTTTACACTGGGCAATAAAGGTAATTCAAACCACTTTTTGTAATCAATCGGCACTATTAATCGTTCAAGTATTTTTAAACAAGCGGCAATTAATTTTTTATCGCGAGTAACTCCTACTTTCAAGGCGTCTTCAATCACTAGTGGCAATAAACTCGCCGAGGCTTGTGTAGTATAAATATTCCCATTAAATCCAGCCGCTAATAAGTAAGGAATACGTCCAACATGATCAATATGACAATGAGTTACCAACAATGCCCGAACGGTGGAAATGTCGAATTCAATACTCAAATGTTCAGCACCACTCTTGCCTGCAGTTTCGGCACCTTGAAATAACCCGCAGTCAATGAGCAGAGAATTATGATCGTCAATATGTAACTGATGACAAGAGCCAGTCACGCCATTTACGGCACCGTGATGTTGAATTTGGATATTTTGCTTGTTTTGTATATTGTGCATAGGTAAACAATCCTTTGTTTTGTGGTGTAAGAATACAGGTTAAATATCATCGCTAGTTATACTTAGCCTAGTATCTATTTTAGTTAAAACCAATTTTTACAATGAAGTTCAAATAAAAAAACGCATCCAACGCACAGATATTTTTGATATTGAACCTAGTGTCTATACTGTCACAATTAAAACACTGGAATGTAATGCTTTTTTGTGAACTTTGAGCTGGTCTTAAACCATTACCAGATAAATATCCTTACTTTGATGAATTGAGTAAATTATTAAACAATGAGAAAGACTAACTATTTTGAAGTTTGGTAAATCACCACACCAACCCGTTGAATGTGCTCAATGAGGTCATAATTATCAATATCATTAAATATTGATATATCAAAAGAATAAGGTGTTAGTAGTTCATCAATTTCCCAACAAATATCAACTAATAATTGGTAGGTAATAGTTGATCCAACCAAGGTCAAGTCAATATCAGAACTTTTATCAAAATTACCCTTCGCTCTGGAACCATACAATATCACAGAATCAACAGACCGATATTCAGTAAATATTGTGTTTACCTGTAAAAGTAATTTTTGTTCTAATCCAAATTTCATTTATTAGTTGAATCTAAGTTCTTTATTAAAACCAGTTTAGTATTTAATGTTACAAACTCAGGATAATAAGTATCAATAATTAGGTGTGATACCTTAGCAGCAGTTATTTGATTATAAGTATGAGATGTTAATGCCCTACTCTTTATCATTGTCATCCAAGTATTACCATCATCAATTAAACCACGTTGAAAAGCCAATCGGATAGCATCCCTGCTACCTTGAATATCTGTATCACCTTGGTCTTTGTAAAAATCTTTAATACAATTCCAGGCTAACTCGTAGTTGTATTCAAAGGCTTGTATTAGCCCTTGTTCTTCAAGCTTAGTTAATTTGCGTTGTTGAGTAATTTCAATCGCATCTGTTAATTCATTCAGTACCAAAGTAAAATTAGCCAAGCGTTGATGCCAACGTATGTCATGATTCATGTTAAGTCTAATTTATTTAAGTTAATTCAGGTATCTGAAACAAGTTGTTCCATAATATATTAAATTGTTCGAGGTTTGAATTTAAAAGGCTATTTTACTACTTAGTAATAACAAACTAACCAATAACTAGGTGATATCTAAGGCATTTATCTTAGACGCAAAATATAGTGGCCAAACCTGATTATGAGGATCATCTGTAGAACCCGTTGTTCCAACCAATTTCAATGTTGTTTCAGGAGAAAATTTTGAAATATAGGTTTTATAAAAATTTACGCTCCTAATTTTGCAATTTATTGAGCAATATAGGGCGCATAGACAAATGGTCGATTGAATTACGAACAGCTTAGGTATAATCAACCACACTTTAATGCGCCTAAAAGTGTAATAACTCACCATATGGATGCAAAAAAAAATGTTAGCTCCTATAATTAAGTGCAATAAATATTACACATTTCCCTTTTGATTTGGTTATTCTAATATCATCATTTTGATAAGTTCATTAATACTGCCATTAAAAACCTGTTAACAGTCTCTAACATTTAAAGCATATCTACCTCTTGTTGTTTTCTTCTTTAACCATATAATATGTGCAATTAAAACGAATCATTACTATCGGAGACTTTAATGAACAAATCTTTAACGGTATTTACCGTACTACTAGCAGGTTATTTAGCTTACGGTGCTTTTACCGACAATAAAAATGAAGAAATAACTAAGCAATCTGAGCAAGCACAGGTGAACAGTAACTCTGACCTTAACTCTGACCTTAACTCTGACCTTAACTCTGAAACAATTGATGAGGTTGAACTTTATGCCGAACAATTTATAGAAGGTACTTTTGTGTTAACCATTAATACTGACACAGCCGAGTCTACTCAACACTTTACCTTTTACAAAGATGGTAATTTTACTTTAACGAGAGAAATGGTGCGCCCGTTTGCTGGTTTAAGAGGGGAAATTTCAGGTAGTTACACTATTGAAAACAACGACATTAAATTAGTCTTCCCTCAAGAAAGAGATAAAAAAGCTTTCCCTGTTGACACCGCAAAGTTAGAAATTAAAACTAATGATGAACTTGTTTATAATAAATTAAGTGTATATCGCTCGTAACATATTTTTAATATAAGGCTCTATTTTTTAACCGGAGCCTTATTTTTTAATGTTCAACATCTTCCTCGCTCGACTATTTCCATTCTCTGCAGCTATTTTAAGCCACTGACGAGCCATTTCTCTATCTTTCTTAGTGTGCAATCCTTTAGCATAAAATAAAGCAACCATTAACTGTGAGTCGTTATGGTCTTTTTCTGCCGCTTTTAAATAATACGCATATGCCTTGTTAAAATCTCTTATCGACTGAAAATATTGGCCTAATTGATATTGTGCTTCTACACTGCCTAATTGCGCCGCTTTATCGAACCAAAATAAAGCTTTTTCTTTATCAGGTAATATATTTTGATATATAAGCGCTAAATTGATTTGAGCTTTAACAAAATCTTTGTCAGCCGCTTTAGAGAGCCATTCAACCGCTTTTGTTATACTTTTGGTTACCCCATTACCGTTAAGATATAAGAGGGCTAAATTATTTTGTGATAAGGGTTCTTCGTGTTCAGCTGCATAAATATAATGTGATATGGCTTTATTTATATTTTTTTCAAGTACACCCCCTGTTTCGTACAACCGACCAATTTTATATCTGATCTTAGTATGTGGAGATTTGGCTGCTTTTAAATACCAATATTTAGCTAACGTTAAATCCTTTTCAACAACATTTCCATTTTGGTATGCAAAAGCGAGATTATATTGCGAGTATGTATCCCCAATCTCAGCCTGCTCCTTTAAAGTAGCTAATTGTTCGGTAGTAAAAGTTTCTGCGAAAACATTATGGCTAGAAAGAAGGACAATACTAAAAAGAAATAAATAAACTCTGTTTCGAAGTAAATTTAATAATATCATTGAACCTCAAATTATATTTCTAATTGATGAGAATAAGGAATAAAAAAAAGGAGGCTAATGCCTCCCTTTTAAATACTTAAGTAAAAAACTAATATTATTTATTGAATAATAAAACCAAGTATTTTAGTTTCACCAGTAATTGAACTAGTAACACCACCAAAACTATCTGCATCACCATTTACAGCAGCGTTATCTATAGCTACTAATCGTGTTGAACCAACCACAATTGGTTGTGCTAATGTGACTAAACCTGCGGCGGTAAAGTCAATCTCAATACGATCATCACCAGTGAACAATGCTACCGTGCCAATAGGCATAGCTAATTCAGCACCATCAGCGAAAACTAATTTAAAGAATTCAGAAATGTCAGCTCTATCTTCAAAGTAATTACCATCATTAGCTGTACCTGTTCCAACACTGCTATCTGCCAAATCGATATCTTGATACACACCAGCTTCCAAGCCAGTCTTAATAGCGTGACTGAAAGTAAAGATAGCAGTGAATGCGGAAACTTGATCAGCTGTTGGAGCATCTAAGTCAAGGAATTTTGAAGCAAGTTCAAATTCACTAACATCACTATATGCTAAGAAACGAGGAGAACTAACTTCCCAACGAGCAGCAGGAACAGCGCCAACTGGTGTAAAGTCAGACCACATGTTACCAGTCGCATCAGGTACCATATCCCAGTTTAGAATGGCATGTTGCTCTTCATCTGTATCACCAGTTTCATCATACAAGAACTCACCATTTGTTCCGTCTTGGAAAATGGCAACAAGTCCTGCAGGTACAGTCATTGCGTATTCATTGCCTGTTGCAGATGTACGTGCTGCATCATTCAATGTAAGAGTTACACCAGCTGATAATGAATTATCAGTAGGGTCTGTTACAGTAAGGCTAACAGCAGGATTAGTATCTACACTTTCGTTAAATTCAACAACAAAAGTAGCTCCAAGCCATTTAGCTGAAACAACCATCGGAGGCATAGCATCTTGCATCATGATGTTTGCATTCGAAGCTTCAGTAATAACATTACCTGCACTATCTTCATATGCGCCTTCAAAACCAAGCATTGAACCAGCATCATCATTTGCTAATGACATAACATCAGGAGTAGCAAAATCAACTAAATCAGCATTAGAAGGTTCATCATCTACATTAAGTGCAACATCGTTATTAACTGTATAGCCTGTGATATTAGCAGCAGTACCAGAATAAGTAGGTGCAGCGGCAGCAACAGCAGTTAGATTTTCAGAGAATGCAACACCGATTTCTGCAGAAACTTTTTCCCACTCAGTAAAGGCAGCTGCATCATACATAGCGTGAACTGTTGTTGTATCCAAATCTTCAGTAGACTCTAAATCAGCAGCTACCGCACCAGCAGTTTCATCTGCAGCAGACAAACGACCAGCCATATCATCTACCAAGCCGTCAAACTCTTCACCGCGCTCACCTTGACCAGCTAAATGTCTAGGTTGAACGAATAGGATAGGTGTACCTACTATTGCAAATTCACCTGATGCTACACCAGAAATTTCACCACCAGCACCAAATTCTGCGTTATAGGTTTCAGAACTAACAGTTAATTGGTTACCTTTAGCATAACTTTCTTGCAATACAGCAGTAGGTGCAATTGTATCTTGCAAAGTAACAGTAACTGTTGAATCTGAAAGTACATCACCCCAACCATTCTTAGGTGTTAATGTAACTTCATCACCGTGTGCAGCACCTTCGAATTGAGCGACACCACCACCTGTTGCTTCTGGAGTAGGGCTCCATACTACACCACCTGGCGAACCAGAAGTGTCATATTCAACTACACCAAGATCTTCTTGGAACTTGCCAGCTAGTAAAGTAGAACCAAGAATTTCATCGCCTAACGCGATTAAACGAGTAGCAGTGTCTGAGTCACCATTTAATTGTGACAGAATTGCACTTGCACGAGAAACACCATCGATGTTATCCGCAAATGCTGAGCTATATTCAGCTAAATCAACATCTAGTGCAGACGTACCAGTATCACCATCAGCACCTGGAACAGCATCAGTTACTTGTGGACCTAAAACTACAGTACCATCACCAGTAGGCATTTCGAAAGTAGCAAAGAAAACGTGAGTATAAGACGCATTTCCGCCTGTAAGAGTTACAGAAACAGCATCATAATCAATATCGTCATTACCAACCATGTATAGACCATCTTCAGCGTCAGTAGCATTCCAGAATGGGAACCATACATCTACTTTAGAACCACCAGCCAAGTCTTCCGCGAATGTTACTGTTGCAGAAGCACCATCATCAGTACTAGCAACTACAGCGTCAGCAACAACATCACCATCAACTAAAACACGGGCTTGTGTTAGGTCGAAGTCTGCAGACATAGCTTCACTAAAATTAATGACAAAATCATTTACAACGCCATCATTTAGTAATGCATAACTATGTACAGTACTTGCGTCAGGTGTTGCGGCATCAGCATCATGATCATAGATATATGTACTTCCAAGACCACCTTCTGAAAATGCAGTACCCATTTGACCGTCAATTGAAACTACTTTAGGTGCTGTTGCTACATATGGAGCACCTTCGAATTCATTCGCACATACTGCAGTAGTACCTAAGAATAAATCAACACCTTCGTTCTTAGTATAAAGTGTTGTACCGTTGTCTAGTTCAGCTGCATCTGTTACATCATAACCAGTAACTAAAAAGTTTAAAACCGAATCATCAGGTAATAAAACATCGAACATACCGTCATCATTAGTCATTACAGAGAAAGCAGCAGAACCAACAGTTCCAGATACCGTCTGAAGATCTCCATCTTCGTCTTCTCCAACTAAACCAACAAAATCAAATACAACTGTTCCACCTACAAGTGGTGAACCTGTAGCACAATCACGTAAATAACCGGTAGTACGAGTAGTGATTGTAGGTATTACAGCTGTACCTGCTTGCGCTAAGAAGCCATCTATATATGTATGGACAGAACTAGTTATAACTGTTGACTCTGAATCATCACTGTTATTTACTTGTGCCGCAGGAGTTACTGTTACAGAAGCGGACAAACCATTTTCAGCAACAATACTGACAAGTAAAGGAGAACCAACGTCTGCACTACCATCAGCACCTTGTACGTTTATAACTGCTACATTTTCAAATAAATAAACACCACCGCCATCTGTAGTAACTTCAACACCTGCTAAAAATACTTTAGCACCTACAACCGGAACATTATTTGTATCTAATACTACGCCTGTAACTGCACCAGTTAACTGTTGATTACCAACAGAATTTTGAGCTACTTCAGTTGTAGTTTCAGACTGTGAAACAGTGTTAGACACGCTGCCTTCATCACCGTCAACACCACAGGCAGTTAAACCCATAGTTAAAACAACTGCTAGAGCTATTTTAGTTTTTTTAAATCTTTGATTATTATTAACCATTATTAGTGTTCCTATCACTTAAATATTACATTAAAAATATTTTATATTTTCGACCTTGAGCTGTAAGCCTTGGTCGATTCATGTTTTCGGTTTACAGCATTATAATGTTTTGACAGATAAATAATATTTACCGTGAAACACTCTATATATACGTAGTCAAAACCTGGAATGTTCTTACAATATTTATGTTGTTCACATTTGCTTCTAAATACTAAATCTAGACTCACACACGAACAAAAACGCTGAAAAAATTTTCATCCCGCCGCAATAATAACGTTATGTATTTTATTAATCAATACAAAAAGTAGTAATTTCTTATATATAAGTTACAAATTACGATAAATTCAACTCCGATATTATATTGCTGTTTGGCGATAACTTAAAAACAGCTTTAAGTCATCACCTTTTATCACCACACCGCTAACTTTACCTTATCAGTTACCCTTACAAATAACTTTATACAACCCATTGATATTTATAAGGATACTAATAAGTTATCGATAAAGCACTAGCACTACACTATAGCGAGCAGTGCCTATTTAACCTTACTCTTGATTTACATTCAATACCTAATTACAGATTTTAACAAAATGAATAATTATTTACTGATTTTGATAAATACATGCTAATAATCAGCTGATTGACCAATAAACAATCAACCTTTACGCATTAAGTCTGATCTGTTACTTAAAATTATATTTCTTCATTCCATTTTTAGCAAGGTGTCCCCTACAAATCTGTTCTGATTGTTCAAGAAAGAAAGGACTATTATACTTTTTGAAAAGTACCATGACTGGAATTCCAGTTCCAATAAAAATATTTTAATATTTAATTCAGGTATAGATAACCTAAATTAGAAGTTCGACTAAATAGGTGCTACAAAAAATACACTGTTAATTAAGATAAATTCTGTTGCTTAAACTTATTAAGGCAAAATACAATAAAAATAAACGCTACCCTACGCTAATCCGTCCAATTTTATTAATATACTTACTAATGAGATACGTCTTTTCCAGTCACCTGATAATCGCAATTTATTTAATTTGCTGTTAACAAAAACGCCCTGTTAACAGCAATATTGCCAATAGGTTGAAACAGCTAAAACGTCACTAAGACCTTATTCTACATTATCAAAATCATCAAGCTCATCTAATTCATCAAGATAAGAATCCAATTCAGCCTCTTCTTCTTCGTTTATTTCTACCGGAGGATTACCATCGTAAACTTTATACCTCATGTTTTGGAAGTAGGCATTTTTTAAAAATTCGTAAGAATCAATAGACTCATTAATCAATTGCTCCTGATCTGCCAGTGCCGCTCTACCTTCTAAACCTAGTATTGATAATCTCAGTAAGTTCGGCCAAAAATCAATTACCGCCAGTGGCCAGTAATATTTATCGATATAGTCGCCTACTTCTTCACGAACAGAACTTGGCCCCATTAAAGGTAGAATCAGGTAAGGACCATCACCAACACCATATTGACCAAGTACTTCACCAAACTCTTCCTGTTTTCTTGCCCAGCCAAAATCTCTTGCGGGGTCAAAAAAGCCGAATAAACCTATCGTGGAATTTAATAGAAAACGTCCGGTACTTTTTGCCGCATCAACAAACTTAAGTTGTAAAACATCATTAATGATAGTTGATGGCTCATTCAGATTAAGCGCCATGTTGTACATACCTGAGCGAAGTTCATCCGGTACATATTTTACATAGGCTTGAGATGCTGGTTTGGTGATATATTTATCGCTGTAGTCCCAGGTGAACGTCCAAAGAGGACGGTTAATTGTTTCAAAAGGATCTTTAGGATCACCATCCATTTCTTCAACTGATGAAGTGGTTGCACAGCCAGATAATAGTAAGAAAATCATTAACAGTAACGGTTTTAAAAGTACATTGGTCTTAAGATAGTTTATACGCTGCGCTAACAAGACATTCACAGAATTATTCCTTGGTGAAATACACAAACAACTTAAAATGAAGTTTGAGTAATTTGTTTGTATTTATGATTTTTAGGGATGTACTTTAACATGCTGCAATTAATTCATACAAACAGGCGCTGCCATTATTTTGTTACATATTGTACAACTTACTGATATTTAACATTAACAATTTGATCACAGCTTATTGAAAAAGAACCTTTTGGAACACAACCTAGTGAATGAATAAGTCCTTTGAACTTTAATTAAAATTGCTAATCTTTTTTCTTATGAACAGCCATTAACATTTCAGCCTCTGCCTGGGGTATGTCGCAAGTTTTCATTATTTCGTCAATATCGGCACCTAATTCAACCAATTTCAATGCTCGGGTATATAACTTATCTTCGGGTGCCTGGGTTTGATATTGCTCTAGTGATTCTTTTTGTGAAACCATCTGTTCTTGTAGTGTTTTAAACCGGTATTCCAGCTGTTTAATAACTTGAGCCGTTTCCAATACTTGTGTTGCAGATTTTTCACATTCTTTTTCAATCAATCTTTGTTGATCAGCTAAAACTGACTGAACACTATTAAGCATTAACTCATTAGCTTCTACTTGAGTAGTTAGTAAACTAATTTTATTATTCGAATTTCGCAGCAAAAAAAATAACACAAAAGCAAAGCTGATTAAAATAATCAATGTAAGTCCTGCAAGCAGTGCAATTTGAGCTAACGCCATTTTTTAATATCCCTTTAGCTTTTAGTGGATTTATTAGTTTTGTGTAAATTTGGTTAAGCTTAGTGTTAACTGTGTTTTCAGCATCCAAAAAGTTAATTTTTAAAGTATATTGCCAAATAGCGTGATGGGTTATGCCTTTTTGCTAACCCTTACTACAACGCTATATTCAAGCTAACCGGGCAAAAATCGTCACTCATTCACATTCATGAAATCGTGACATACCCTTCATCCTGAACATAAAAAAGCCTGTGATTTTTACAGGCTTTTATAAACAGTTGGACTAATTAAAACTCCTTAAGATCATCCCATTCGTCGTCGGATAATAAATTATCAAGATCAACCAGAATAAGTAACTCACCTTCACGGTTAGATACCCCATGAATAAACTTAGCACTTTCGTCGTTACCGACATTTGGTGCTTCATCTATTTCTGATGCTCGTAAATAAACCACCTCGGCTACGCTATCAACTAAAATACCAATCACCTGCTTTTCAGCTTCAATGATAACTACGCGGGTACTATCAGTTACTTCTGCAGTTTCTAAACCGAAACGTGACCGTGTATCAATAACTGTTACCACGTTGCCACGTAAATTAATTATTCCTAATACATATGTCGGTGCACCGGGTACTGGTGCTATTTCACTATAACGCAGAACTTCCTGTACCTGCATTACGTTTATACCATACGTTTCACTGCCAAGTTTAAACGTAACCCATTGCAACACCTCATCATTGGCGTCAATCTTTTCACTAGCATTGCGTCTTTCATCAGACATACAATTTGCCCCTCAAATTATCAAATTCTTGCTTATCTTAACTGTTAATTTACTATTACTTTACTAATATTTTAATAACACTTTTACCAATACATTTACTGATTTTCATCGTTCTATTAATAGCATAGCCTATTTTATTGAATTCCTGCACCATCATTAAGTAACTGGATCAGTGATTCAACATCTAATAATGCACACATTCTATCTTTTACTAAACCAGCTAGCCATGGTCGCTTGCCTGGATTATCAAGCCATTTAACATCATCTTGTTCTAATGTAACGGTATCAATCAGGTTTTCTGCCGTTAAACCCCACAAGCTATTACTTAACATTATAATATATTTATAGTTTAGTGAATTTTTTAATTGCTCGTCACATTTCTCCGGCATTACCCATAGAGCAGTATCCACCACATTAATTTTTTCTTCTCTGTGCAGCATTACGCCTTTAAACCAATCAGGTTTTCCCATAATACTATTAGTTTTACCGGAATTATAAATCCCACCTAATTCTATCAAAGGTACTGCAAGCGTTAAACCAGCTACATCGAAAAACATTGCTTGAAAACTACCAAGTCGATAATTCTTCTGAACTTTAGTAAGTTCGTTCCCTTCACTTTTTCGGGTTACTAAAGCCTGCTCTATTGATATATCTGGTGCTTTTATTTTTTCTATTATTTTTTTCTTAACAGGAGGTGTTTTAACTGCAACCGTTTTATCAGCTACTATAGTCCGCTCTGACTTATAGGAAGTTATCGAAGGTTTTTCTGTTCCTGATTTTTGCTGAGTTACATTAACATTTTGCAGTAGTGTTTCTAAACGCTGCGCTTTTTCTTTTTCTAAAATTCTTTTTGCAATCGCCTGCTTTTCTTCCTCTGTCACTTCTTCGGTAAGCAGCTCAGACAAATATCTTTGCATTAATTTTTTACTGGCAGGTAAGGACTTACTCATTTATTTAACCACCTTTTGTAATTCTAATAAGTGATTTAATAAATTTCTATAAGCGTATACACCACGGGAAGATGCAGCATAATCAGACGGCACTTGTTTACAAGTACTGGCATTTCTAAAATTTGTATCTATCGGCACAACTCCTGACCAAACCTGTTCAGGATATTGTTCCTGTAAACTTCTATAAGATAATATCGATGCTTTTGTCCTTTTATCAAACATGGTTGGCACTATAGTATATTTAAAAAGCTTCTCTTGCTCCCCTTGCATAATTTCCATAGTATTCATCATTCGGTCCAAGCCTTTAAGTGCAAGAAACTCAGTTTGAACCGGCACAATTATTCTGTCAGATGCCGCTAATGCATTAACCATCAACACACCTAAAACCGGAGGACAATCCATCAAAACATAATCATATTCATCAGAAATTTTTTGCATAGCTTTTTTAAGTACTAAGCCCATACCTCCTTTAGCACCTAGTGACCTATCCAGCGTCGCTAACCCCATAGTTGCCGGCAAGATATCAATATTTGCATATAGTGTTGGACACAAACTCTGTAAAATTTCTTCCTTGCTAGAAACTTGAGTAAATAAATTATAAACACTCAGGTCTAAATCTTCAGATTCTATTCCAAAATAATAGCTCAACGATGCATGGGGATCAGTATCAACCAATAATACCTTATTGCCTTGTTCAGCCAACAAGCCACCTAATGCAATTGTCGTGGTTGTTTTGCCAACACCACCTTTTTGATTTGCTACAGTCCAAACTACCAATTGAGATTCCTGTCTGTTAAATGACCTAGTTAAAGGGTCTAATTAAAATGGTAAATTAGTTAAAATATATTCATTGTTTATTTTCAGGCGGTGGTTCATCTTTACGGGTAGTAATTCTTAAACCGCCATTGTCTAATCGAATAACTTTTATTTCATTAGTATCAGCATTATTAAGCTGCTCAATTTTTTCAACATCTTCAACATCTTCAACATCTTCAACACTAATTATCGGGGTTGTTAAAATATTTTTTTGTTCTAAACCGTACTTAGAGATCGCAATAACAACTCGTCTGTTTTTTGCTCTGCCCCGGACAGTGGTATTATTTGTACTTGGATAATATTGTCCGTATCCTTCAATTGCCATACGAGCAGGATTCAAATTCATTTTCTCCAGTTCGCGTAAAACAGCTGTGGCTCTAAATACTGATAACTCCCAGTTGGAATTAAAAATTTCTGTGTTAATGGGCTGATCATCAGTATAACCTCTTATACGAATAAAATTACTGATATCGCCAATTACGTCATAAATAACACTAAGAATCGCGCTAGCAGAACGGGTAGTTGAAGATGAGCCGCTTGGGAATAGCAACCCACTGCTTATTTCAATTTCTAACCAGTCGCCGTCTACAGTCAATTTGGCGAAACCCGATTCAACCAAATCAAACAATGCCGTATGCAACTCTTTTTCAAGTGATGTTAAATTACTGCCAACTAATGTACTTTCAATATATGATAATACAGGTTCGCCCTCTATAAGATTAGAACCCGCAACATCCAAAATAGCATTGCCAAAAAGATTTTTTCGGGATTTAACCTCATTCACCGGCAAAATATCATCACCATGACCGCGATTAGCAGGCGCTACTTTATCTGCTTGAAAAATCCTGCCAATAGATTCGGTAACACTGTCGTAAGGTTTTTCATTAACCATAGCCATTGCATATAACACAACAAATAAAGCGAACATTAATGTCATGTAATCAGCATATGAAACCAACCAACGATGAACGTTATCATGCTCTACATAATGCCTGCGTCCGTGTCTTCGATTCATTCCTCTAACCTGAAAGCAGATAGTTTATTTGCAATCGAATTTGGATTTTCAGCATTGGCTATAGCCACTAATCCCTCGGCTATCATTTCTCTATACATTGTTTGCTGATGAATGATACCTCTAATTTTATTCGCTATCGGGATATACAATAAATTAGCAAAACCAACACCATAAATAGTGGCAACAAACGCGGTAGCAATACCTTGCCCTAATAAGCCAGGATCATTCAAATTCCCCATAGCATGTATTAAACCAAGTACCGCCCCAAGTATTCCTATGGTAGGGCTGTAACCTCCCATAGACTCAAAAACATTGGCAGAGCGCAAATTATGTTCACGATACAAATCTAAATCTAAATCAAGGGCGATTCTGAATTTTTCAACATCAATACCATCAACCAGAGAATTTAACGCTTTAACCAGATAACCGTCCTTTTGTTCCAGAGCAACATCTTCTAACGCTAAATATCCAGATTCCCGCGCCTTTTCCGCCCAGGAAGTAATACTGGCAATACCTTCATCAACATCATATTCAGGCGGGTAAATTATCCATTTCAGTAATGACATAGCATGAAAAAACTGCTGATGAGAAGATTGCAGCATAACCGCACCCAGTGTGCCTCCGAAAACAATAATAAAGGCAGGTAACTCAAATAAAGCGCCAATCCCCCCGCCATCGAGGCTAAAACCAACATAAATAGCCAGTACTGCGACAATAAAGCCGACAATACTTAATTTATCCATGATCTATTTCCGTTAGCAGTGAATCTGCTACAGTTTCTAAACTTAAAGATAATTCTGATAACCCGGCATTTGTTACTGCCTGTGGCATACCATAAACAACACAAGATTCTTCATCTTGCGCCCAAATAGTTGCTCCCTTAGCTTTCAACATGCGCGCCCCTTCCCTGCCATCTGATCCCATACCTGTGAGGACCACCGCGAGTACTGAGCCTTTAAAAACTTTAGCTGCTGAACCAAAACTAACATCTACACTGGGTTTAAATGCAATTCGATCCGATGTATCTTCAAGAATTCGTAGTCTTGGAGAACTTTCTGTGCCATCTACAATCATCTGTTTACCACCGGGTGCAAGATAAGCACATCCAGGTTTAAGCACGTCACCATTACTCGCTTCTTTAACACTGATCTTACATAACGAATCCAGACGAGTGGCAAAAGTCTGGGTAAAAGCAGCGGGCATATGTTGAACCATAATAATGGGTAAGGGGAAATCTTCTGGCAACTTAGATAATATTTTCTGTAAAGCAATAGGCCCCCCTGTGGAAGTACCTATAGCAATCAATTTATAATTTTTACCTGAACTACGCTTAACCTGCCTTGTATATTTTGTACTTGAAACAGGTTTACCCCTCTCAACAACTGTCCTTTTGGGAGGAACCCTAGTGCGAGTTATTGAACGGGCAATCGTAGCTGGTTTGTTTTTTGCCAACCGACGAATGGCAAATCCTCTGCCTTTGGCTAATTGCACTACCCGTTGTCGTAATAAACTACCAGCGTCTTCGGTTGTTTTCGCAATTTCATTGAATTGCTTAGGAAGAAAATCTAATGCTCCAGCCTCTAACGCGTCTAAAGTAGCTCTTGCTCCCTGATGAGTTAATGACGAAAACATTAAAATTGCAGTCGGCGATTTTGCCATGATCTGCTTAACCGCTTCAATCCCGTTAAGAAGCGGCATTTCAATATCCATGGTGATCACATCAGGCTTTAACTTTGCCGCTTTTTCTACAGCATCTTTCCCATTTACGGCAACATCAATGACATCAAGATTTGGATCTGCATTTAAAATATCCGTAACACGACGTCTGAAGAAGCTAGAGTCGTCTACCACCAAAACCTTATAGGCCATCTAATTTCTCTTTGTTATAATTTTAATAACTGTTGTTGTAAAAGTTAATTTTTCGCACGTAATTTTTTATTAACCGGTGATTTTTTTGCATAGAATTTCAACATGCTTGGTACATCTAGAATCAAAGCAATACCACCATCACTGGTAATTGTCGCTCCTGCCATACCTGGTGTACCATGCAACAATCTATCAAGAGGTTTAATAACCACTTCTTCCTGACCAATTAGGCTATCAACCACAAATCCAATCTGTTGTTTGCCTAACTGAACAATAACCACATGACCTTTGACACGGGATTTTTCAACATAATCTCTGACTAACCATTGATCCAGATAAAATAACGGAATAGCTTTTTCACGAACAATGGTGGTTAATTGCCCGTCAACAACATTCGTCTTAGTTAAATCTAAATGGAATATTTCATTTACTCCAGCAAGCGGCAATGCAAATGTCTGTTTGCCTACTACCACCATCAAGGCAGGTAGAATAGCTAAAGTCAGTGGTACTTTAATTTCCAGAACTGTACCAACACCCAATTGAGAATCAATAGCCACAGTACCATTAAGCTGGGTGATTTTTGTTTTCACCACATCCATACCGACACCACGGCCAGAGACTTCAGAAATTTCGGTTTTAGTTGAGAATCCAGGAGCAAAAATTAAATTGAATGCTTCCGAGTCAGACATACGGGCGGCGGCATCAGCATCTAAAACCCCTCTTTCAATGGCAATCTCTTTTAATTTGTTTGCATTCATACCTGCACCATCATCACGAATGGTTAACAATATATGATCACCTTCCTGAGAGGCAGATAATACAACAGTACCTTCTCTAGGCTTACCATTTGCTTCACGGACGGACGGTTCTTCTATACCATGGTCAACTGAGTTTCTAACTAAATGCACTAAAGGATCAGCAAGGGCTTCAACCAGATTTTTATCTAAATCCGTATCTTCACCTTCTAATATCAATTTAATTTCTTTCTTCAGGCTACGGGCAAGATCCCGGACAACCCGAGGGAAACGGCCAAAAACTTTTTTGATTGGCTGCATACGCGTTTTCATTACCGCGCCCTGTAAATCAGTGGTTACCGCATCTAAATTTGAAATGGCTTTGGTTAGCTCTTCATCTTCTTTGGTCATACCCAGGCTAGACAATCGATTACGTACTAAAACTAATTCACCAACCATATTCATGATTTGGTCAAGTCGTTTAGTATCAACACGAACCGTAGTTTCACCTTGAGGAATAACTGCTGATTTTTTATCTTTTAGTTTAACTTTAGCCGCGGCTTGTTTAGGCGTCACTTTTTCTGCTGGTTTTTTAACCGTCTGTTTTTTAACAATTGGCTTATTAGCATCGGCATTCGAAGAAGCTTTTGGTTGAGAACTTACCGGTTGTGGTGATGATGTTGGGGTAGTGGTCGCCGATTGGGCTTTGGGTCCCTGACCCTTGCCATGAAGTTGATCAAGAAGTGCTTCAAATTCCTGCTCATTCATATCAGTACTGTTACTGGCAACATTCGTAGTAGATGAAGCATTAGCGTCTGATGAAAAAGAACCTTGACCATGTAATTCATCAAGCAATGATTCAAACTCATCGTCTGTCATTTCATCACTGTTGTTGGTTGGTTTTGTTACCTGTGAGCTTCCTTTAGACAATCCTGTAGAAGATACAGCAGAAGGACTACTACCACTGCCGTGTAATTCGTCAAGTAAGGCTTCAAATTCATCGTCTGTTATTTCATCACTATCAGATGATGCTTGTGGTGCAGCTACTACAGGAGCAGGGCTGGCACTACCATGTAACTCATCAAGCAAAGCTTCAAATTCATCGTCGGTAATTTCTTCATCGCTATCGCTTTGACCGTCAACTATAACAGATTGGGAAACAACGGCTTGCTCTACAACTTCAGCTTCTTGACTTTCAGTAGAGCTTAAACGATGCAATTCAACTAATAATTCAGCATCAGCGGCTACAAGTTTTTCACCATTCTGCACTAAAACAAACATTTCATTTACAGTATCAAGCGATTGTAAAATAACATCCATTAATGATGGTTTAACCGTTCTTTGCCCTGTACGTAATAAATCAAAAATATTTTCCGCACCATGGCAAACATCAACCAGATGGTTTAAAGCAAGAAACCCCGCTCCACCTTTTACTGTATGAAATCCTCTAAAAATAGAATTCAATAATTCAGCATTTCCTGGATCATTTTCCAATTCTATCAACTGTTCAGAAAGCGACTCCAGTATTTCACCCGCTTCAATTAAAAAATCCTGAAGAATTTCTTCATCTGCCTCAAATGACATTGAGCAACTCCCGTTAAAATCCTAAACTAGATAAAAGATCATCTACGTCATCCTGGTCGACAACAACATCATCTCTTGCCTCTTTATTTACTATCGGCCCTTCCACTAGATTATCACCAACTTTAGGTGTAATAGTTCCTTTAACTTCAGCCGTTGACATGCCAAACACAGTCAGCATATTTATTAAACTTTCTTCTACTTCATGGACTAGTTCAATAACTTTACGAATAACTTGCCCGGTTAAATCTTGAAAATCTTGTGCCATTAATACGTCTGTCATTAACACACGCATAATATCAGTTTCTTTATTGGTAGTTTTTAACAAGTCATCAATATCAATACAAAGACTTTTAAATTCATCCAATTCTAACTGGTTATGCATAAGTTTATTCCATAAAGGATCAACAGCTTTAACCTGTTTTTGAATCTTATCAACAACAGGAAAAACAGCTTCAACCGCATCCATGGTTTTATTGGCTGCTTTTTCTGTTTGTTCAATAACATAATTCAAGCGCTCTTTCGCGTCGGGAATATCAGCATTTGCTAAGTCGTTTAATCTGGAATCAAGCTGAAAATTCATTAAAGAATCGTGCAACTGCCGTGTCAATTTACCAATTTCTACAAATAAATTTGAGTTAATCGGATTTTGAATTTCAGCAACAAGCTCATCTGCTTTATCCTGTTGATCAGATTCTAAATACTTCACCAACAATTTAGCTTGTTCCAAAGAAATATGAACACCGGTATTTATAGTCATGCAACTCCCTTACGCAAAGCCAGGTTTAATTAACCTAAACGTTCAAAAATTTTATCTAGCTTTGTTTTCAACGTTGCAGCAGTAAATGGTTTAACAATATAACCGTTTACTCCAGCTTGAGCTGCCATCACTATTTGCTCTTTCTTTGCTTCTGCCGTAATTAGCAAAACAGGTAAATGAGCCAAATTAGCATCAGCTCGAATAGCTTTTAATAAATCTATTCCTTGCATGCCAGGCATATTCCAGTCTGTTACGACAAAATCAAAATCTCCACCTTGCAGCATTGGCAATGCGGTACTACCATCATCCGCTTCTGATATATTGGTGAAACCTAAATCACGTAACAAATTTTTCACGATACGTCTCATGGTTGAAAAATCATCAACGACAAGAACTTTCATATTTTTATCCAAGGCACCCTCCAACAGGTTTCATGGTGAATAATTAACTGTGTACTTCTATTTTAGTATTTTTCTATTTAACTTGTTTTTTTAACTTTGCCAAGATTGCATTCGAGCCTTCAAACGATGCATCGCTTGACTATGAATTTGGCTGACCCTAGATTCACTAACATCCAGCACTTGTCCAATTTCTCGTAAATTTAACTCTTCATCGTAATACAGTGACAGTACTAAAGCTTCGCGTTCAGGTAAAGTAGTAATACACTCGCTCAGCGCTTTTTTAAAGACTATTTGCTCAACATTTTGGTAAGGGTCATCATTTCGGCCATCATTATCAACATGAATTGCGTCTTCACTTACACCTAAATCATCAAGGCCTATTATTTTACCAGAACTAACCTCACTAAGAATATGATGGTACTCATTTAACGAAATATCAAGTTTTTCAGCAACTTCAATATCTGTAACATCTCTACCAAATTCAGCTTCCAACGATTTAATTGCATCGCTGACCATGCGACTATTTCTATGGACTGAACGTGGAGTCCAGTCTCCCCGCCGCATTTCATCAAGCATTGCTCCACGAATACGTATACCGGCAAAGGTTTCAAAACTGGCACCTTTGCGGCTATCAAAATTATTTGAGGCTTCTAATAATCCAATCATGCCCGATTGGATCAAATCGTCAACAAGCACACTGGCAGGTAATCTTGCCAGCAAATGGTAAGCAATTCGTTTTACCAGAACGGTGTGTTGTTCCAGTAAAGCTAATTTGTCCTGTTGAGCACTATAGGCATTTGCTTTTCCCACTATAACTATAGCTCCGATTAATTATTTACTAATACCCAACAACTTTGAAATACAGTCCACAATTGAGTAAATATTTAGCTATTTTTTATTGTTATCGAGTAATTTTTCAATAAAAAATTCTAAATGTCCTGAAGCTTTATTAGGTACAGGCCAATCAATTATATTTTTGGCCAATGCTTTAAGTGCTTTAGAAGCAGGAGAATCAGGATAAGCCTCTACAATTGCTTGCTGTTTACGTACTGACTTTCTAATATTCTCATCAAAAGGGATCACTGCTACTAAGTCTAGCGCAACATCTAGAAAACGATCAGTTACTTTGGCTAATTTTACAAAAAGTTGTTGCCCTTCTTTCTGACTACGCACCATATTAGCGACAACTTTAAATTTAAACATATTATGATCGCGACTTAACAATTTCATTAAAGCGTAGCAATCAGTGATTGAGGTAGGTTCGTCACAAACAACTAACATTACGTCTTGGGCAGCCCGGCAAAAACTAAGCACCATATCTGATATGCCTGCTGCAGTATCAACCAGCAACATATCAAATTGTGTATTCATATCACTGAAAGCCCGGATTAAACCTGCATGTTCTGCAGTGGTTAAATCGACCATTGATTGTGTACCAGAAGTGGCTGGAATGACTTTTATTCCAGCAGGACCTTCTATAATAATGTCATCAAGCTCACATTCGCCTGATAATACATGCGACAAATTGCGGGTTACCCGTAAGCCTAACATTACATCAACATTAGCCAAGCCTAGATCAGCATCAAGAACCAGCACTTTTTTACCTAGCCGAGCTAATGCTATGGCGGTATTTAATGATACATTAGTTTTACCCACACCACCTTTTCCACCTGAAATGGCGATGACTTTAATTTGTCCTGAATTTTTAACTTTTTGCAAATCTTGCATTTTTCTTAAGCCACTCGCTTGATCAATCATTTATGTTTGTCTCTTTACTACTGGACTTGCTTGCTAAAGAACTTATCACCCAAACGTTTTGTATAAGATTTTCGCCAACAAAAAGAATGGCTCAGTCACGCTTATACAAAATTACAAAAAAGCAACACAATAATAACCTAAGCTGCTGTGGTTGGTAAAGGTCTCCAGGAAACTGAATTTGTCTTTGCATATTTTGTAGACATTTTATCTGCAAGCCTAACTAACTTCTCAGCATTTGCAACTTTTATATCTTCAGGAACCCTTTGTCCATCAGTAAGATACCCTATTGGCAATCCATTTTGAATAGATGTTGATACTATTTCACCGATACTTAAGCTTTCATCTAATTTAGTATAGATGCAACCAACTAAAGGCACTTTTTTAAATCGTTCAACATTTTCTTGCATAACGCGCTGTTGCGTATTTGCCGCTAACACCAAATAATTTCGGATTCTAACACGAGCATTGGCAATTAAGGTAGTTAAGTGTTCAGCTAATCTCATATCTCTTTGTCCCATCCCTGCGGTATCAATAAGAATTAACTTTTTGTTGCTATATTTTTGCAATAAATCGTCTAACGTTTCAGCATCGGGGGCCAGCTTCACCTGACAACCAATAATTTTACCGTAAGTAGCAAGCTGTTCAAAACCTGCGATACGATAACTATCTGTTGAAATCAGCACAACTTGATCAGCACCATTTATTTGTGCAAATCTGGCCGCTAATTTAGCGATAGTTGTGGTTTTTCCAACGCCTGTTGGTCCAACCAAAGAAACAACCCCACCACATTGGATAATATCATTATTTGTGGTGTTGATTTGTTGAATAATTAATTCTTGTGCTTGTTGCCATGCATCTTGTTCGTTTACATGTGGTGGAATATATCCCGCAATTTGATCTGATAACTCTTCAGTTATTCCCATTGCCATTAACCGATTTACCAGTACCGCCCGTGAAGGACTTTTTCGCGCCATGTCCTGCCACATCAACCCGGACATTTGATGCTCAAGCAATTGGCGTATAGAAGCCATTTCTTTTTGCATATTTGCAAATTCTTCAGAATTCCCTCTTTGGTTGCTAATTTGGTTATTGGCCTGGTACTGAGATTGTTGAGCTTGCTCGGTTTGCATGTTTTGATATGACTCCGAAATACTTTGCTCACCAAAACCCGACTCGAATGGAGCCGTTTGTTGCTCGGTTGAATGCTGTGTGGAAGTTGAGTTTTTTAATCTGTCAGTAAAATTCTTCAGTTTTTGTTCAATATTACTGTCAGCACTATTTAATTCATTAGTCGCTACAGTATCATTAGGAGTAGGTTGCTGTATTTGACGTCCTAACAATGCCGCTAAACTATCAGAGGGACTATCAGAAGTGCTACTATTTAATGAATTACTATTTAGTGAATTGACAGTAGTTGATTTATTTTGATCAGGACTTACAGCATTGGCTGCAGAACCAGTCCCGTTATTTCGGTAATTCCCTAAAGAAACTACGTCATTTTTTAATTGGTTCGGTTGATTCGGTTGGCTGGGCACTTGTCTGTCAGCTGAACTATTTAAATATTCTGATCTTGCCGGCTGATTTGTTGAAATTTGCTCACCGTTTTGACTATTACTTTGAGCAGCTGGCACCGACTGATGATAATCAACAGCTGCCATCAATTCAACACCTTCAGGAATTTTTTTATTAGACATGATAACGGCATCGGCACCAAGTTCTTCTTTAATATTCGTCAGTGCAGTTCTCATATCCTTGGCTACAAATCGTCTAATTTTCACAACAAACCCCTTAAATCTTTTTGCACTTCAATTCCACTACTACGATAATGTTAATGCTGATGAGTCTGGTAGTTATTAACCAAGTAGTTATTTACCTAGTAATTATTTACCTAAATTACTGACCAATCGAACTAACAATCTTAATTTGTTTATCATCAGGAACTTCCTGATAAGAAATAACCCGTAAGCTGGGGATGGTATACTTGACAAATTTCGCCAATACTGAACGTAAAATCCCAGAGGTTAACAAGATAGGTGCATCGCCAGCTAATTCTTGCTTTTGAGCTCCATCTGTTAATGATTTCTGTAAACGTTCCGCCAAACCAGGCTCTATGCCTGCACCATCGTCACCCGCCATCTGCATTGACTTATGCAACATCTGTTCCAGCTCAGGCGCCAAAGTAATGACAGGCACTTCCAATTCAGGACCAACAAGTTCCTGAATAATAAATTTTCTCAGAGTAATACGAACTGCTGCGGTTAAGATTTCCGCATCCTGGCTCTTAGGTCCATATTCAACCAGTGTTTGTACAATGCTACGCATATCACGAACAGGCACACCTTCATTCATTAAATTCTGTAGTACTTTAACAACAGTTCCCAGTGTTAATGTATCTGGGATCAAACCTTCCACCAATTTAGGATAATTTTTACCAAGTAAATCCAGTAAGTTCTGAACTTCCTCATGACCTAATAATTGTGAAGCATTATTGGTTAATATTTGACTTAGATGTGTAGCAAGTACAGTAGCTGCGTCAACAACGGTATAGCCTAACCCTTGAGCTTGCTCTCTTTGATTTTGATTGATCCAGACAGCATCCAGTCCAAAAGCGGGATCTTTTGTTTCTACTCCATCGAGTTTACCAAATACTTGTCCGGGGTTAATAGCCAGATCTTGATCATGACGGATCTCAGCTTTACCAACAATGACACCCATCAAAGAAATTTGATATGCATTTGGCGACAGATCTAAATTGTCACGAATATGTACCGCTGGCACCAGAAATCCAAACTCTTGAGATAATTTCTTTCTTACCCCTTTAATTCGGTTCAACAACTCTCCCCCTTGCGTTTTATCAACTAGCGGGATCAGGCGATAACCAATTTCTAAACCGATAATGTCAACATGATTAACATCATCCCAACCCAATTCTTTAACTTCTTCTTCTTGCTGAAGCGTTTCGACCGCCACTTCCTGTTCTTTTTTCTCAAGCTCTTCAGCTTTTGCCTTTTTTAATTTACCGCCAACAAACGCCAATGCAGCAATTAATACTGAAAAGAACAAAAAAGCCCACGGCATGCCCGGCACTATACTCATCACAAACATTATTGCAGCTGTAATATAAAGTGATTTTTCCTGTCCTAATTGCCTGCTGACTTGCGCACCCATATCTTCAGAAGTATTTTGACGAGTAACAACAATTGCCGTACCAACAGATAATAGAAGACCAGGTATTTGCGCAACTAAGCCATCACCAATAGTCAACAATGTATAAATTTCAACAGCAGAATCAAAAGATAAATCATGCTGTACCATACCAATGATTAAGCCACCAATAATGTTAATAAATAAAATCAATATGCCGGCAACGGCATCACCTTTTACAAATTTACTTGCACCGTCCATTGAGCCATAAAAATCGGCTTCACTGGTAACTTCCAAACGTCGGTCCCGCGCTTCATCAGCCGTAATAAATCCGGCATTCAAATCAGCGTCAATTGCCATTTGTTTGCCAGGCATGGCATCTAAGGTAAAACGTGCAGTTACTTCAGAAATTCGACCTGCACCTTTAGTTACAACAATAAAATTAATGATGATTAATATAAGAAAAACCACTAAACCGACGGCATAATTACCACCGATAACCACAGAGCCAAAGGCTTCAATAACTTTACCCGCAGCATCAGGCCCCATGTGACCTTCCAATAAAACTAAACGGGTACTGGCAACATTCAGGGCAAGTCTCAGGATTGTGGCAATAAGCAATACAGCAGGAAAAGAACCAAAGTCTAATGGCTTTAAGGTATAAACAGTGATCAACAGGACCACCAAAGATAAAGCAATATTAAATGAGAATAAAATATCAAGCAGGATTGCCGGCATTGGTAATATCACCATGCCCAAAGCGGCCATAACTAATATTGGAGTTCCTAAACCGGTAAGAAAACTCAGTTTACTTCTATCGAAATTCTTGAGGTAAGCTGTTAATTGCATTGGTACATCACGATAATATTTTGACACTTACTCGATCAAAGCAAAAAGTAGACCACCTCAACCCTAATATTCAACCAAATTTACCAACAAATTTAATAGCCAAATTTAATAACGAAATTTTTCTGGGATAGGTAGGTTTTTAGAGACTGGAGTCGGGCGCTTGGCCAGACCTTTTTTATGTTCATTTAGTTGGTAAACGAAAGCTAAAACCTGCGCTACAGCACCAAATAATTCTTCCGGTATTTCTTCATTAACCTCGCCAGTGTAATAAAGAGATCTCGCCAAAGCGGGTGATTGTAATATTTCAACATTATGCTCTTTAGCTATTTTTCGAATATGCAATGCCATTTCATCTATGCCTTTAGCCGTTAGCATAGGAGCCCCTCCCCGCTCATTATCATACTTTAAGGCAATAGAGTAATGGGTCGGATTGGTGATCACCACATCAGAGTCTGGTATATCCTGCATCATGCGCCGTTGTGACATTTCGTATTGTGTACGACGAATACGACCTTTTATTTCAGGACTACCCTCAGTATTTTTCATTTCATCTTTTACTTCCTGTTTAGTCATTTTTAACTCTTTATTGTGCTTCCATACTTGATAAGGGGCATCAATAAGCGCGATAACAACCAAGGACACGGTTAAAGTCAGAAACATCCACAACAGCAAATTTACCGCATGAGCAAAATTAATGGGTACAGCTTCCAGGCTTAAGCCTAAAATTTGTGGAAACAGCCCACTGAGCAATGAATAAGCTACAAAAAATACCACAAAAAATTTCAGAAATGATTTTAGTAATTCCACATAAGCCTGTACACCAAACATTCGCTTGAAACCCGCTGCAGGGGACATTCTGCTGGCTTTAGGACCTATAGCTTCCCAGGATATACTTATTCCTCCCAACATTGTATTACCCACAAGAGCAGCAACAGCTATAATAGCGAAAAGCCACAACATGGGAGGTATAACAGTACCAACAGCGCCACTGAACAAGCTGAAAATAGCACTGAGATCCATGGCTTCTTCACGGGTTATACTGAATAAACGACTCATCATAGTAGACAAGGCATCAACTAAAGAGCTGCCTACAACCATCATTCCACAGGCACTTCCCACTAAAACAAACATAGTGGCTAACTCTTTAGAACGTGCTATTTGTCCCTTTTTCCGGGCATCTTCGAGCTTTTTCCCCGTGGGGTCTTCGGTGCGTTCCCCGCCGCTCTCTGCTTCAGCCATTTATTTCATCCCGCAATTGAGAAGATAACAACTGAAATCTATCGCACGTTGCCATTGCAATTCAAAGTGTGTATAAAAATTCCCCATAGTTAACCACATAATAATTAAACCTGCGGTCATGGTTATAGGGAAACCAATAGCAAAAATGTTAAGTTGCGGCGCAGCACGGGTCATAATACCAAATGAAAAGTTGATCAATAACATCGCTGTTATAGGCGCAATTGCCAGAGATAAAGCGGTAGTAAACATCCAACTGCCCCACTCTACAATTTCTTTAAATTTGACACTGGAAAAAACTTCAGTCGCGGGGATGGGAATAGTATCAAAACTGGCAACAACAAATTGTAAATAGGCAAGGTGGCCGTCCATCGCCCAAAAAAGCAAAGTTGATAATATGAGAAAAAATTGTCCTACCGCTGGTACATTCATCCCGCTGGCTGGATCAACCAAAGACGCAAACCCTAGACCCGTTTGCATTGCAATAATCTGTCCGGCTAAGGTAAAGGTATTAACCACAAGTATAGTAATAAAACCAAGCATAATACCAATAATCGTTTGTTCAGCTATCAGTAATGCTGTCCCCAGAGACAGTAAATTTTCAACTCGTGTTGGCGGTATCGCCGGCATAACCGCGGCAGTTATCACAATAGATAAAAATAACTTAATAGGCATAGGAATAGTACGGGCACCTAAACCTACCATACTCATGATCAAAGCCGATATACGAAATAACGGCAATAAAAAATCAGCTAAATATTGATTAATAACTGACTCAGTAAATTCCATTCTTAAGCCTCAAATTTTACGCCTCAAAATGTACGCCTCAATAGTTATGCCTCAATAGTTACGCCCAAAAAATCTGCTTCATTAACTCACCACACTAGGAATGCTGTTTATCAGGCGAATAGTATAATCCATTAACTTTTGCACCAGCCAATGCCCACCAATAGTAAGTGACAATAAAGTAACAATAAGACGAGGTAAGAAACTTAATGTTTGCTCATTAATTGAAGTTGCCGCTTGAAATACCGCCACAATTAAACCAATACATAAACTTGGTACTATGACTGCACAAACGAGCAAAATCACCAAAAAAGCAGCATCTCGTAAAATATCAACAAAAACTTCAGGACCCATTAGATTTCTCCCATGTTATAACCTGCTTGCACCAAACTTTGTCTAACCATTTTTTTACATTAATTAACTTTATCCATAGCTAACCCGCTCCCATACCATAGCTGGTTGCTATAGTACCAATAACTAAATTCCAGCCATCAATCATCACAAACAGCATCAATTTAAAAGGTAAAGAAACTATCATAGGTGACAACATCATCATACCCATTGCCATTAATATACTCGCAACTACAAGATCGATAATCAGAAAAGGAATAAATAATATAAATCCAATTTGAAAGGCTGTTTTTAATTCACTGATAATAAATGCAGGAACTATGACTGTCATAGGTAAATCGGCTGGGTTTTCAACATTTTCAATACCAGCCATTTCAGACAAAGTACCTAAATCTTTAAGTCGGGTCTGTTCCAGCATAAATGTACGTAATGGTACGGTTGCCTTACTTACGGCCTCAACAGACGTTAACTGTTCCTGTAAATAAGGCTGAATAGCACGGGCATTAATTTCATTATAAACCGGGGTCATAATAAATAGTGTCATAAACAAAGTTAAACCGATAATAACTTGATTGGAGGGTGTTTGCTGCAAACCAAAAGCCTGTCGTAAAATAGCAAGAATCACCACAATACGAGTAAAAGATGTCATCATAATAATAGCCGCTGGAATGAAACCCAGCGCAGTCATAAAAATTAGAATTTGTAAGGTAACCGAATACTCTTGTGAACCGTCTGGATTAGTGGTGAGTGTAAGTGCAGACATAGTTAAATCACCAGCAGTAGCATCGGCTGCGTAAACCATACCACTGGCACACATCAAAGTTAAAACACGCATAATGAATAGATTAATTCTTTTATTGAAGATATTTTTCATTATGTTTTAAAATTCCCACTTTATTTGTTAATTCCAATAGACTTTAGCTGCTGTCTTTGTGCCTTGTTATACCAATTACAATAATTAATTCGACTGGTATTCCTTATTTATCAACGCTTTTTTTGAAAAAAGGAGATAACTGACTGTCCTAATTCGCTGGTCAAATTTGCTCCGGTTTCAAGCGGTTCTTCTAAATTTTCCAATAGTGTTATTTGTTGTGCTGTAACTCCTAGCAGCAATTGTTTATCAGCAACTTGTACTATCACCAAACGTTCTTTTGAACCCAAATGCAAGCTGGTGATAATCTTCAAACCAGCCAGCCCTTGCTGCTTCGGCTGAAAACGTTTTAATACAACAGCAACAACTACAATCAACGCCAATACCATCAACAAAGACAATATCATGCTCATAGCATCCATATTACCCGCAACATGTTTACCCACCTGTGGAGTTGTTTCTTGATCAGTGTTTACTCCTGTTTTTGAGATAACTTTTTCCAGGGAAACTTGTTCTACTTTTTGTGGTGCAACTTCCTGCACCACTTCTTGTGATAAAGTGACTGTTGAAAAAAATAATGTAAAACAAACAAGGAATAACCGCATATCACTTTCTACTATTATAATTGATACTATTTTAACTTTTTGATTCGTTCAGTCTGACTAATAACATCAGTCAAACGAATACCAAATTTATCGTTAACTACAACCACTTCACCGTGAGCAATCAAGGTTCCGTTAACTAAAACATCTAACGATTCACCAGCAACACGATCAAGTTCAACCACTGACCCCTGATTTAATTGCAGTAAATTTCTGATACTGATATGACTGCGTCCTACTTCCATTGAAATAGTTACCGGAATATCAAGAATAGTTTCAAGTTTACGCTTCTCATCTGCGGTGATCGGCGCCTCTTCCTTTAATTCTTCCAACTCAACCTTTTCAGCCTGTTCTGTAGCAGCTTTAGCTTCCGCTTGTTCATCTAAGGCCTCATCCCACATGCCTAGATCGTCATCATTGTCTGTACTCATTCTGCTTGCCTTATTTGCTGATATTAATAATCAAAATCTTCTTCTAACAAATGAATTTCTGCATCGCTATCTAAACGTTTTCCGCCTTTTGTTAAAATGGTCAGTTCATTTTTAACTGATTCCGGACGTTTTATTTTAGATTCAATTTTTATTGCTATATTGTCACGGCTACGGCCTAACTTAGCTCTATAAGTAGGTAAGTCTTCAATCATCACAGTAATAGTTTCGGGCATTTCAATCGGCAAAATATCTCCAACTTCCATATCCATTATTTGTTGTAATGTCAGGTCAAATTCTAAAAATTTAGTGCTGATCTCAACGGGTACATCCATAATTTCGTCACGTAATGCTTTAGACCACCGCATGTCCGTATCTTCTTTATCACTTTGCACACCAGCATCAAGCAACTCCCGAATAGGCTCTAACATTGAATAAGGTAAAGCGATATGAAAATCACCACCACCACCATCTAATTCAATATGAAATGAACTTATAACCACGACTTCGGTTGGACTAACAATATTCGCCATCGCCGGGTTAACTTCAGAATCAAGATATTCAAACGAAACATCCATTACCGGAGACCAAGCTTCTTTGTAATCTTCAAAGATTATTTTTAACAACATTTGAACGATTCGACGTTCGGTCGGGGTAAATTCGCGGCCTTCTATTTTTGCGTGATAACGTCCGTCACCACCAAAAAAGTTATCTACCAGAATAAAAACCAGCCGCGCTTCCATAGTAATTAACGCGGTGCCTTTTAAAGGTCTGAATCTCACCATATTCAAGCTGGTCGGTACAAACAAAGTATGTACGTACTCACCAAACTTGATCATTTGAATACCATTTATAGAAACTTCAGCAGTCCGTCTCATCATATTGAATAGACTGATCCGCATATGACGGGCAAAACGCTCATTGACCATTTCAAGGGTCGGCATGCGGCCACGAACAATACGATCTTGTGAAGAAAAATCATAATCCAACATGCCATCCTGATCAGACACATTATCAACTGTTTCTTCTTCTTCAACTTCATCAACACCATGTAATAACGCGTCAATTTCGTCTTGAGATAATAAATCACTCACTCGATATACTCTTTTTCTATTTGATAGTATTGGTACAAGCTAGAATCCAATCATTTTTATTGCATAACAAAACCAGTAAACAACACCTGCTCGACAACTTTACCACCCGTTATATCTTTCATTGTTTCCTGCACTTCCACTAACGACTTTTGTTTTAGCGAAGCTTTACCTGCGCTAGTCGCCAGATCATCGGCATTAGATTGAGTAAACATTCGCAACAAAGTACTTTCAATTAATGGTATATGCTTTTTAGCATGTTCTTCATTTCCTGAACCACGAACCAATAACTGTACTCTAATTTCTACAAACCGATCACGGCTCGAACCTGGAACATTAAAACGAAATGGACGAGGTAATGGCACATATAACGCCGATCCCATGCCAACAGTTGCGGTTGCGTCTGCTGTTAACGTATCAGTCTCTTTATAACTTTCACCAGCATTGGTTTCTAAAACCGGAGTGGGAACGGTATTGTCATCTTCCCAGAGCAATAAATATCTCCCTATACCACCGACAATAATTACCACACCAATGGCAATCATGATGATTAACTTTTTCTTTTTACTTGAATCATCAAGTTTTAATTCATTATCTGTTGCTTTGCCAGCAGCCATATTGACCTCATTAATTATTCTGCTTATTTACAATGACTGATTAATCATTGTACTGCCTTTTCAGGCTCTTAATTACTTAAGTGTAACTATATCCTTGAAAGCACCTTGAGCCAATTTTTTTAATTTGTTTTAGCTTGTTTTAGCTTGTTTTAATTTGTACTAGCTAAATAATAACGCTTATCGCAAAATTTTTCTAATCATCAATTTCTAATTTTTAGATAGTTACTTAACGTCAGGCGTAATAATCAACACCACTTGCCGAAGCTTTGACCACTTGCCCATGAATTATTGAATTCTGGCTATCAATCATTGTATCTTCAAGTGAATCACCTTTTGAATTTGAACCCCGTCCAAAAAATGAATTATTATCAGCCTGCTGTCCTTGCTGCTCTACATTTGATTCACCAACATCAACACCACTTTCAGCCAGCATCTCTTTTAATTTACCTAAATTTTCATCTAAAGCATCTTTGGCTTGTTGATTTTGTACGACGAAATTAACAACTGCCTGTTCGTTTTGTAAATTCAAGCGTATATGCATACTTCCCAGCTCTGACGGATCCAAACGAATTTCTACCTGGTGAAGTTTTTGATTAATCATGAACATTACTTTATCTTTTACAGCACCCGTAAAATCTTTGCTATGTATGGCTATAATTTCCTGGCCAAGAGCAGCACTACTTTTAGCGCTTTGTATTTTGTCATTAGTAATTTGATTATCAATAAAATTAAGCAATTGCTCCTGACGTTCTTGACCAGACAAGGAATTTACACCTGTTGTAGCATTAGCATTGAAAAGAGGATCAGCCAGAAAAGTTTTATTTCCTGCCGCCTGACTTTGCTGGTCTTTAGTAAAATTTTCTATACCTGAATTCTGTTGAGATATAACCTTTTCAAATTCAAGATCTTGCATACCGTCAGCGTTAGCGCTATCAATAAGTTCACTATCGGAATCACTTGATTTTGACAATGTGTTTTCAGGTAATAAAGTGGGAGTTGCGGCTATATTTTTCGATAATGTCGATTGTTTTATAAAATCAAGACCTTCCGCGGTAACCCTGCTTAATGATTTATTCAAGGGGTTTTCTAATATCTTGTCGTCATTTTTTATTTTAATCGCCCTAGACAAATCATCAATCGCCTTAGCAGCTTTTTCTTCTGAACCCATAGATAATGTTGGTTTAGACTCTGGTTTCTTATCTTTATCCATCAAAGCTGATTGTGCTTTTAATAATTCAATTGATGCTGCTAACTGGCTTTGATCTGCTTTATTGTTAGTGCCAACATTCTCTGTAGCTTCAGTCGTATTTCCTGAAAGAAGTTTAGCCGCTAACTGTTGAGCTTTATTATTCTCAATATTCTCTTTTGTATTTACATTCTTTGCCAGAAAGCCCTCTGTGACTTCCTCTTCACCTGTAACTTTTTCAGCTATTTTATCGTTAATGACTCCAATTTCAGATACTTCTTTAGGTAAATTACTTTTACCTGCAATTTGATCTTGTTTCAGCCCGGCTTTAGCAATATCTTCTTTATTGCCACCTTGATAAGAAGAGGCATTACCCTCAAGCTTATTTTGCCCGCTATTTTGTTGCGCAAGCAATAATTTCAATGAAGCTTGTTCATCAACGGGTTTTCCAGCAGACTCTTTTGCGGTTTCGAGCTCCGCATCTTTATCAATAACACTACCGTTACTTTGTAAAACCTTATCCGATTCATTTAGCAAGGTCATAAACTGTTGGGATTGTTCTGCCTCATCATTGGTTTGTGTATCTGAATTGTTATTTTGAGAGTTCGTTTCATCGTCAATTAATTCTTTGCTATTTGAAGAATTTTCATTCGAGGCTTCGCTACTGGAATTTGTCTTTAATTCCTCTTGTGTTGATGAACCATTTTCGGCCGATTTATTATCAGCTTTTTGTGCGTCTACTTTATTATCATCTGTTCGATAAGTTTTTGACTCAGGAGTTTCATTTCTGTTATTTGCCTTTACTGTCTGATTATTGCCGCTTTTCTCTGAAAATAAATGCCGCTCGACCATTTTTGAAAAATCATCTCCGCCACTTTGATCCCGCTCCTTAGAGGTGGAACTATATCCTTTAACATCAGTATGTTGAGGTGCATTAATTAAGAGAGTATTTATTTGAGCCATATTAAATCCAACTGTTTAATAATAAATATTCGAGCTATACAATGAATGTACAGGTCTTTGCAGGTAATATATTAATAATGAAAAGCAATTATTGTTCCATTTATACTACTAACTTTTAGTTTCTTTTTCCCTAGGCTAAAAGTTCCGGCTAATTGTTCCGGTTAATACCACTAACTAATAGTTTCGGCGAACAAAACGCTGTGTTGTAATTTCATCAAACATTTTCTGTTCTTGTTTGTCCGCGATTATTGCCAGTTTGTGACGTTTTTTCTCTCGAAGTAATTCTACTGCCTGTACTTTTTGTCTTTGCTTTAACCAAAATGATTTATACTGTTCAACCAAACTTTTTGATTGTGTAATAGCAATTTGTACTTGTTCAGCAGCATTATCCAACTTAGAGATAAATGCATGAAAATGAGTGTAAGTGGCGCTATCAATGCCTTCTATTGCTCGTTGACTTAACCGTTTCATATATTCCAAACGATACTCTCCAACGTTGTTCAAACGTTCTAGATTTTGTTGATAGTCAAGCTCGGCAGCTTTTAATTTCAAAGCCGCTTGCTGTTCTTTCTCTTGTTCGAATTTAACTATAATGTCTAGCTGGTTCAATGGATTCTTCCTTTAATACTTTTAACTTTACCCTATAAACAACTTATCCTGCGGTCTGAGAATTCTCATAGGCTTGTGCTGCAGCTATAATTTCCTGTAACTGTTGCAAGCTTTGATCATAAGGAATAACTTCCTTCATTTTTTGTTGCAAAAAGAAATTTATCACTGGCAACATATTTATGGCTTGATCAATTCGGGGATCACTACCTTTACTATAGGCACCAATTGATATTAAATCTTTGTTCTGTTGATAAAGGGAATAAACTTGTTTTAATTGCTGGGCAAGTTGTTGATGTTCCGGGCTAGTCACCATTGGCATCACCCGGCTTATTGAAGCTTCAATATCAACTGCGGGATAATGTCCTGCATCGGCAAGAGAACGGGACAAAACAATATGACCGTCTAAAATTGCCCGCGCTGCATCAGCAATAGGATCTTGTAAATCATCACCTTCCGTTAATACGGTAAAAAATGCACTAATTGATCCTTGCCCGTCACCACCATTACCCGCTCGTTCAACTAACTGAGGTAACTTAGAAAACACAGAAGGCGGATAACCTTTTGTTGCAGGAGGTTCTCCAACCGCTAAAGCTATTTCCCGTTGAGCTTGTGCATATCGGGTAATAGAATCTACTAAAAGTAGAACATTTAACCCTTGATCACGGAAATATTCACTAATTTTCACCGCAGTTTCACAGCCTTTCAAGCGCATCAACGGAGAATTATCTGCAGGTGCCGCAACAACAACTGCACGCTTACGCCCTTCTTCGCCTAAAATTTCATCTATAAATTCTTTAACTTCCCGACCACGTTCTCCAATTAAACCAACAACAATAACGTCTGCCGTAGTTCCTCTGGTCATCATGCCTAATAACACACTTTTACCAACGCCCGAGCCGGCAAAAAGCCCCATACGCTGACCTTGCCCTACGGTAAGAAAGCTATTAATAGCACGAACGCCAACATCAAGCGGTTCAGTAATTGCGCGTCGAGCCAGAGGATTTATGGGTTTGCTTTCGTAAAAGTAATTTTCATCAACTTTAATTGGACCTTTACCATCAATGGGCTGACCAACGCCATCAATAACCCGGCCAAGTAAACTCATTGAAAATGGTAGACGTGCTTTGCCTGAAAGTGGCATTACACTTGCCCCAGGTAAAACACCTTCAAGACTTTGTTCCGGCATTAAAAATGTTTTGTCGTGTGAAAAGCCAACCACTTCGGCAATTAAACTACCTTTAGCGGTTTCTACCATACATTGGCTACCTACACTGGCTTTTACTCCAACAGCTTCTAAAGTTAGGCCCACTACTCGGACCAAACGTCCGGCAACAGAGACCTTGTGCGGATGAATAAAGGTCTGGCAATTTTTTAGTCTTTCACTAATACGAATACTATTGACCATGGCAACATTTTGACGGTTTATTGATGTAATGCTTCCTGCAAAAAAGATTCCAAGACTTCTTTAAGTCTGGATTTAATGGTCAGATCTACATTCGAGATGCTATTTTCAATTTGGCAACTGCCTGGTTGAACTTGAGGAGCGGCTAACAATCGCCAGCCCTGTTCTTGAATATGTTCACTACCGAATTGTTTTTCCACAAGCCTGATATCTTCAGGATTAAGCAAGATTTGCGTTTGTAATTCCTGACTAGGCAAAGCTTTTATACCAGCAGTGATCGCTGCTATTAAAATATCAGGATTAGTTTTGGCTTCCTGTAAAGTGACAGCTTCAGTTAATTGCACAACCAAGTGCAATAATTGTTCTTCAACATTTTTTTCAATATTTGCCATTGGCTGATGAAGTTGAGTAATTAAAGATTGCCAATCGTCTGACAATTTATCTATAGACTCCTTACCTTCTTCAAGCCCGTTGGCAATTCCTTCTTCATGGCCCAATTTAAGACCTTCTTCATGACCCGAGGCTTTTCCTTCTTCGTATCCTTTACTGTAGCCCTCTTCTTTCCCTTGATTAAAACCTTCATCAAACGCAGCTTGACGAATTTCATCAATTTCTTCTACGGTTAAAGGTGCTGGAGCCTTAATTTCTGTTTCTTCAGGCGGCTCATATTTCCAATTACTTTTGTGACCAAAAGCATTAGTTTTACCGCTGTCAGATACTTGATCAGGCTCAACTTGGGGTAAGGACCAAACATTATGTTCTGATTTATCTTCAGGCTTTATTACTTTACCCATACTGAACCCTTAAGCTTTCGGCACTTATTGCCTTAATCAGTAAACTGGAAATTCTATAAGAATTCATCACCACCACCTGCACCACCAAGCATAATTTCACCAGCATCAGACAATCGACGGGCAACCGATAATATTTCTTTTTGGGCCGCTTCAACTTCACTGATCCGCACAGGTCCCATAGCTTCTAAATCATCAACCATCATTTCTGCTGCACGCTTAGACATATTATTAAGTATTTTTTCTTTAAGTACTTCATCAGCACCTTTAATTGCTTTCATCAATGCATCTTGCTGTACATCTCTAAGTATGGCCTGCATTCCACGATCATCAACATCAGCCAGGTTTTCAAAGACAAACATCAAGTCTTGTATTTGTTGACTCATTTCTTCGTCGTGCTCACGGATAGAATCCATCAAGACCCCTTCAACATTCGTTTCAAGGAAGTTCATAATATCAGCAGCAGCTTTTAAACCACCCATCTTGGCTGCTTGTGCACCCGCCTGGCCAGCAAATTGTTTCTCCATAATTTCGTTTAATTCTTGTAACGCTGCTGGTTGAACTTCTTCTAAATTAGCAATACGCATCATTAGATCTAAACGGACTTTTTCAGTAAATTGGCTCATAATTTCTGCAGATTGAAAAGGCTCAAGATAAGACAAAACAATAGTTTGAATTTGTGGATGCTCGTTTTGGATAATATTGGCCACTTGCTTAGAATCCATCCATTTTAATGAGTCTAAACCTTTGGCACCGCTGCCCATAACAATTTGGTCAATTAAGTTACCAGCCTTATCTTCACCTAAAGCAGCCGTCAATGCTTTACGTACAAATTCTTCACTTTGGAAACCTATGGTACTGAAATTTTGAATTTCATTGATAAATAATTTATGTACCGCAGTAATTTTTTCCTGGGTAAAGTCTTCCATAGCGGCCATGACCATACCTACCTGTTGCACTTGCTTTGGCTCAAGATGTTTTAATATTTGCGCAGCGTCTTCTTCAGACAAACTTAACAATAAGATTGCGGCTTTTTCAGCGCCATCCAGTTTATCAACATCAAACCCAGCTGGTGCGGGGGCTAATTCTTGGTTTTCATCACTCATCTTCTACCAACCAACTTTTCACAACTTGTGAGGACAATTCAGGTTCATTTGCAACAAGTGCACGAACCGCTTTAAGGATATCTTCGTCACGATGCAAATCAGGCAACTGCAAACTACCATCAGAAGCAAAACCAACAGCACCGGCGTCAAAGTCTGATGTTAACATATCCATAGTTTCATCACCTAAATCAATATGAGAATCCAGTGACTTCTCACCGTAATCATTTGGCGTTTGATCAGGATATATCAATCGTTTCAACATTGGACGAACAACAGCAAGAATCAACACAATTATCACTAGAGCGCCCATTCCCAACTTAAACATTTTCAGAAACCATGGTTGTTGATAAATAGGCACTTCAATTGGGACTTCGACCAAAGCGCGAGAAAAAGGTATGGTGATCACCTCTAAAATATCACCACGTTGTAAGTCAAAACCCATACTACCTTGCAATAAGCGACGAATATTTGCTAATTCGGTGACAGAACGAGGAATTTGTGAGGTAGCCCCCTGAGCATCTGTTGATGATAAATAATCTAACGCTACTGAAACACTAATTCTGCGAATAACCCCGGTTTGCTGTTTAACATGACTAATTGATTCATCTAATTCATAGTTTTTTGTTGATTCTAAATGTTTTCTACCCGGCGATGTTTTATTTTGATTTGCAGCAACAGCATTTTCCGGAATATTTGCATCTAAAGGCGGTTGATTACTTAATGCTCCGGCAATACCGCCTAGAAATCCACCAATAGTATTGTCTTCCACTTTCATTTCACTGCGTAACGCAGGTAAATCTGAATTATATTTTCGTGATGTTTCTTCAATATTTGTGAAATCCATAAGAACACTTACTTGGGCAGTATAATTACCTAAGCCAACCACAGGGATCAAAATGGAATCAATTTTTCCCATATGTTCTTGTTCACGTTTTTGCTCAATTTCAAACTCTTTACGAGAACGGGATGAAAATGAACTTTGTGAACCTGAATTGAGTAACCGACCATTTTGATCAGTTACTGTAACTCTATTTGGATCTAAGCTATGCACTGCAGAGGCAACAATATCAACAACCGCATCAACTTCTTCTTCAGACAATAATCGACCTCTTTTTAAAACAAGGACAACCGTTGCAGAAGGATTTTTAGCTTTTCTTGCAAAAACATTATCACGAGGGATTGCAAGCAGAACATTTGCCTTAGTTATTGATTGTAATTGTTCAATAGTTCGGGCCAACTGCTGCTCTCTACCATATTTTAAACGCTCTGTTTCTAAACGTTGACTAACACCAAACCCCATGTCTTGCATCAGAATATTCTCACCGTCTGATGGTTCCTGGCTCAGACCTTCACGGGCTATCAACATTTTAATGTTTTGATATTCATCGACGGGTACTGAAATAACATTATTTGCTTGCTTAAAATCGACATACTGTTCGTCAAGAAAATCCATGGTTTTGATCAGTTGACCTGTGGGTAATTTAGCTAAAGCCCTATATTCTGTTTGATTAGCCCACAGAATAACAGATACAGCGATAGCCAGAGAAATCGTCAATGCCAAAATCAATGTCAATTTACGCAACACATCCGTATCGCCTAATGCAGCTGCAAAGCCTGATTTTTGCTCGGAAATATTGTCATTATCCGTTGCCACTAGATCACTTCCATCTGATAACGCCATGCCTGTTGAATTTGTTGTATCAGCCACTGAATTACTCCACTACTTTTTATTCGATAAATGTTTTACTTAAATGTTTACCTAAATTTTTTACTACCGAAATGCGAATCAAGTTTATTAAACTGGCATATTCATTATCTCTTTATACGCTTCAACAAATTTATTTCGTACCTGAACCGTTGCATCAAACGCTATCCCTGCTTTGGCTGTTGCGATCATAGTTTCTGCCAGCGTGACACTGCGGTCACCCAGTTCAAAGGCCGTTTTTTTAGCCCCTGCATCAAGCTGTATTTCATTGACCTTATTGACCGCATCTTTAAGCAAAGAGCCGAAATCACTGGATGAACTACTGACTGTATTTATTGCAGGGGATATTTGTCGACTGCCAGTCGCTTCCAGAGACATACTCTGCATTTGTGCGAACAAAGAATTTGCCTTGATATCCATAATTTAGCCTCTTATGTCAATTTATTGCCAACGAACAATATATCTTGAATAAAGCAAGCATGATGCCAAAGTAGAGTGGCTGTAGGGTAAGGGCTGTGGGATGGATTAATCAGAAGGATATTTATGAATAAATATAGTCAAATACTGGCGATCTTAAATTGTTTTGTTGTTTGCTAGTTTTTTAGTTTGTGAAATAACAGGTGCGTTTTATTGATGGGTTACGCCTTCGGTTAACCCATCCTACAAAAAATCTGTTTTTACATGCAGTTAGCTATCAATATTAAATGCTCTTGAGCAAAATGAATCAAGTTGGGATTGAAATGCCACTATCACGCATTCTTGCGATTTTATATCGTAAAGTGCGGGGACTAATACCCAGACGTTCAGAAACAGCTTTTCTACTACCCTTGCATGCATTTAGCGTATCTAAAATGATCTGATGCTCTTGTAATTTTAATTCATTACCGAGTTTTTCATCAACTTGAGGTGCTTCATCTTCTAATTCAGCGACAGATACTGTTTCAAAATTTTCAATCAATAAATCACTGGCATCAATAATATTATCACTGTTGAGGATCAAAGCCCGTTGAATAACATTGTCTAATTCCCTAACATTTCCCGGCCAATCATATGTGATTAATTTACTGCGGGCAGCGGGGGTTAATTCGGGGATCATATCGGCATTTTTTTGACAGATACGCTCAATAAGATGTTTGCTTAAAGGTAAAATATCATCTCTACGCTCGGCTAAAGAAAGCCAGGTTAATGGAAAAACATTGAGTCTGTAATAAAGATCTTCTCGAAATTCACCGTCAGACACAGCCTTTTTCAATTCCCTGTTGCTGGTGGCAATTACTCTGACATCTAACTTGATCATTTTTCGTCCACCTAAACGCTCTACTTCTCTTTCTTGTAGAACTCGCAGAATTTTAGCCTGCAAACTTAAATCCATTTCAGTAATTTCATCTAATAAAATGGTTCCACCTTGAGCTTGCTCAAATTTACCGGGGCATGCTTGAATTGCACCAGTAAAAGCACCTTTTTCATATCCGAACAATGTTGCTTCAAGCATATTTTCAGGGATCGCAGCACAATTTATCGCAACAAAAGGTTTTTTTGCACGGGGGGAATTATAATGAACATATTGTGCCAGCACCTCTTTTCCTGAACCACTTGGACCAAGTACCATCACAGAAGCATCTGTAGAAGCTACTTTTTTAGCTAAAGCCAATAATTCAATACTTTTCACATCGGCAACAATTGGGGTTTGTTTATCTGTAATTTCCAATGGAATATACTGACTCACCATATTCAGCAACACTTGGGGTGCAAAAGGTTTCGCCATGTAATTACAAGCTCCATTCCTCATCGCTGTTACAGCATCATCTATAGTACCGTATGCAGTCATAATAAGTACGGGCAGATTTGTATTAAAGTTTTTAATACTTTTTAATAACGTAAGACCTGACATTCCGCCCATTTGCACATCACTGACGACCAGATCAATTTTTTTGTTCTTCAGTAACAACAAGGCCGCTTCACCAGAGTCAGCTTCACAACATTGGTATCCGGCTAACAATAAAGTATCGACTAATGCTTCTCGTAAACCTGCATCATCTTCAACCACTAATATTTTACTTGTGCTCATAATGTGTCCTCTGTGATGATGATTTAAATTCTTCAACTAATGGATCATCAGTCTGTTTGTCCAGGTTCATTGAATTTAACAAAGGTAATTTAATACAAAAGTGTGCAGCCTCACCCGGTTTACTTAATAGGCGAACATCACCTTGATGAGCATTAGCCACCGATTTTACTACGGCTAATCCTAAACCCGTACCTTGTACTCTTGAAGTGTAAAAAGGCTCAAAAATTTTATCCTTCAATTCCCGGCTAATACCCTGACCATTATCTTTCACATGAATCATAACCTCATCAGCTTGGCATTTTACTACAATACTAATTTCAGCATCTTGTTTGATTACTTGTAAACTATTGTGAATAAGATTTTGAATTGCCCCGGTTAGCGCAGTTTTATTTCCCAGTATCTGGCAACCATTTTTACAAGGGCTAAACGAAATATTTCCGTTCGTTTGTTTTGCTATTGCTTCCATACTTTGTACAGTATCCGCAATGAGTTCGTTAACACTTAAAGGTTCAACCACCTGCTGCTTGCCGCTTTTGGCAAATAACAACATATCATTTACTTGTTGCTCTAAATCTTTTAAACGGGACATTAACTTCTGCTGAAAACTTCCACTGTCTTTTGTAGACAATTTTTTATTCGCTAAATTTGCTCCGTACAACATAGCAGCAGATAAAGGAGTTCTAATTTGATGTGCGAGCGTTGACACCATTCGACCTAAAGAAGAAAGGCGTTGCAGTTGACTTAGTTTGTCTTGCATCAATCGGGTTTCTGTTAAATCAGTGATCATGATTAACTGACCGGGTTGATTTCCCAAAGCAGTAATTTCCAGTTTAACCCGTCGACCGTCTTTTAAAGAAACCTCATGCCAATCATCGGCACGTGGCTTAAATGAACGTCGGATAACATTAAACCAAGCTTGACCAAGAATAGGTTCATCAAGTAAAGAGCAGGCAACTTTATTCACTTTTACCACAATTCCGTTACCGTCAAGCATCACCATACCAGTAGGCATAGAATCAATCACTTGATCTAATTGTGTGTGTTTTTGCCGTAATAAAGCTAATTCACCTACAAAAGCTTCTGACTCCAAGCTGGTATCATGGCCTGTAAATGTTTGGTTTTGCTCAAAAACAACACTAGATAAGTTAGCTAACGGTTTCGTCGCTGAAAGTTGTTCGGTGTTAGAAAATGCAAACGCCATAATACTTTACTCGATTATTAATACTATTCAAGATAAAGCATTAAATATGCCAACAGATAAAGGTATATTTTTCATTTGGATAGAGAGGAATTCACTACGTCAAAAATTTGTCTTTTTTTTGTTTTTGTTTTTGTTTTTGTTTTTGTTTTTGTTTTTGTTTTTCTAGGAAAGACTAAACTGAAGTTGATGAGTTCTTTTGATAAATTATTACAATTTCTCGTTACTTTTTTGTGCTGGTTTATTTAATGCTATTGGCTATGTCCCGGTTAAATGTTGCTATAAAGTTGTAGGATGGGTTAGCCACCGGCGTAACCCATCATTTTGTAGAACGCAACTATCTAATAGTATGAATGAAAGCTGTTGTTTTGATGGGTTACGCCTTCGGCTAACCCATCCTACGCGTTGAAATCTTGAGGCGACAGATAAATAAATAGAAAACAACTGGTTAAGTGTGTCTGTAATAGTTGTAGGATGGGTTAACCAACGGCGTAACCCATCATATTTGGTAAGCACTCAGCCGTTAACCACCTGATAAATCTTTGTTATGATGGGTTAAGCCTTCGCCTAGCCCATCCTGCCATTTAAAGCCTGAGCATAAAAACAATCGTAAAACTTAAGCATTATCTTTTTGAAGATCATACTTACGCATTTTCTCTACTAAAGTGGTACGACGCATACCCAAGGTTTCCGCTGCCCTGGCAACAACCCATGCATGTTTAGTGAGTGCTTGCTTAATTAATGATATTTCAAGTTCTGCTAAATATTCTTTTAAGTTCAACCCTTCACTTGGTAAATGACCATAATTTATTGACCCTTGCGTTTCATTAAATTCATTACTTACCAACGAATCTACATCATCAGTTTCATCGTCGTCGTCATAGTCAAAACCAGAAAACAATTCATTAATGGCATCTCGTTCGAGTAATTCTTCAGGATATTCAGGCTGATAATTTTCAACGTCTATATGCTGATATTTTTTTGGCAACTCTGCTACGTCTACTACCTGTTCCGCATACATAATAATCATGCGTTCAATTAAATTAGACAATTCTCTAACATTTCCAGGCCAGGAATGTTCCATTAAAGATTCAATGGCTTTTTCAGTAAAACGAACACTCTGCCCCTGAACACTTTCAAAACGTGACAATAACTCTTTTAATAATAATGGCAAATCATCTTTGCGTTCACGTAAAGCGGGTGTTTCAATGGGAAAAACATTTAAGCGATAATAAAGATCTTCCCTGAATTCATTGGTCTTGATCATTTCTTCTAAATTTTGGTGAGTGGCGGCAATAATACGAACATTCGCTTTTATACTCTTTACTCCACCGATACGTTCAAAGGTACGCTCTTGCAGAACACGTAACAATTTTACTTGCATGGGTTGCGGCATATCACCAATTTCATCTAAAAATAGTGTTCCGCCCTCAGCCAATTCAAAACGTCCTTTTCTAGTTGAAATTGCACCGGTAAAAGAGCCTTTTTCATGACCAAATAGTTCGCTTTCAAGCAATTCAGCTGGGATTGCCCCACAATTCAGTGGCACAAATGGTCCTTTAACACGATCAGATAAATCATGAATATTTCGGGCAACAACTTCTTTACCTGTACCTGACTCACCTAAAATCAAAACACTGGCTTGCGTGCCAGCCACCTGCTCAATTAAAAATCGTACCTGACTCATTTTATCACTGATACCAACAAGTGATTTAAAAAGTGAATTGGAAACACTATTTTTACGTTGCTGGGGTAAGTTATTATGATACTGATGGCTATGATGAATAAATTCAGTTAACTGTGCATAATTAAGGGGTACAGATAACTCACCAACGACATTTCCAAAATTTGAAACTTGTTCTAAATCTACAGTATCATGCAGAATAAAAGGACAGGCCGGATTTTGCTTTATCAATTTCAACATAGCTTCAGATAATTGACCCGGCAAGATAACAGTCAATAGATCATTCTTATTTTGGAAATAATTGATAACATCGTCTTCACTACAAGTATTAAAATTTTCGCCAACAAAAGATAATACGGTTTCAATTTGATGCCGACGCTGAACATCATTATCAATGACCAAAATATGTTTTTGATTTTGCATGCTTTTAGTACTTCTATAAATAACGGAATTGACCCTGTTTTCTGATTTTAACCTGTATTATTTATTTAGCAACAAAATATTGACACATTGATGCCATTTTTTTGACTTAAATCGAAAATCATAACGTTCTCGTCGTCTTTTATAGATTAATCTACTTCAATGTTCTACCCCTATAATCTGTTTATTTATTAGGCTGTAGACTACACTCTTACTGTTCGGTTAACAGTTAAAGTTAATCTCTAGTGGACAACATTACGATTGCAAATCTGTTGAAAAAAGCTGTCATGTGGGCAACGCAGCTAATGGTGATTTAAACCTTTTGAGGATGAGCAATTAATGATTACAATGGGTATAAAAGACAAATACCTGATTTTTTCACTATTCATTAACATTACTTGTAATATATTATTGCACTGATGAGCAGATTATCGGATAGTAGCAACATTATGAATGCTTTTATCACTAATTAGCAGCCGATGAGAAGCAAATAACGCAAATCCTTGGCTTATAAATTGCTATTGTATATTAACTAGCGTTACAAAACTTAAAGCACAACACTTAGATTAATTGAGTAATAAAATTATGAGAGCATCGATAAAAAAATATAGAAACGCCAATGCAGATAATGTAGTTGATGCCGATCCTCATCAACTGATTAGCATTATTTTCAAGCATATTTTATCTAATATTGCCATCGCAAAAGGGGCAATATCGAGAAACGAAATAGAAAATAAAGGTAACTGTCTAACTAAAGCAATAGCCTTGGTTGGTGAATTACAAGATAGCCTTGATATGGATAAAGGCGGAGAGCTGTCTTCAAATTTATTTGATTTATATGACTATATTGTCCGTTGCCTGATCCAAGGTAACCTTGAAAACAATGCTGAGAAATTAGACGAAGTAAGAAACTTGATCACTGAAATAAAAGAGGGCTGGGAAGCAATCCCCGTTGAAAGCAGAGTTAAACCAACAAAATAAAAATTTTTATTCTCTGAAAACTTTTTATTCTCTTAAAACATAGTTAAAAAAACGGATAATGGCCAAGAGATAAACATGACCGACATAGAACGCGATATAGATTTCATTATCACTAAAACAAAGCAGCTCTTTGGCGTTATCGAAAAAGAACAATTTGACTTACTAAACACTAAAGAATTAGTTAGACAACAACTGATCGATCAATTTTTCATTAACTATTCCCAAGAGCAACTACTTGATGTCAGTGATAAGCTAGATCAGTTGTTAACGATTTCAACAGAAGTTACCGAGCTTTGTGAGAATTGTTTTGAACAAACTAAACAAAATATTTTAAAAATTAAAAAATCAGACAAAATTAAAAAAGCTTACCGATAGGCCTTAGCTACCTACTTTAAACAAGCGACACCTTTCACCTGTATTAAAAACATGCGATTCGTGCAAAAGACAAACTAAAGTACGCTTGTTCTTTGCCGATATAGTTTCTAATTATTCTAACGTTACTATTTTATTATGTCGTTATCAGTAAATACCAACATTGCCAGTTTATTTGGTCGGCGCATGCTAAACAACGCCATTAACGGTCAAAGTATAGCTATGGAGCGCTTAAGCTCAGGCTTAAGAATAAATGGCGCTAAAGATGATGCTGCTGGTCTTGCGATTTCAAACGGATTTACCTCTCAAATAAGAGGGACATCTCAAGCGATCCGTAACATCAATGATGGTATTTCAGCATTACAAACCAGTGATAGCGCATTAAGCTCCATCGTTACGAATTTACAACGTATTCGAGAACTTTCCGTTCAAGCCGCTAGCGATACTAATTCAGCCTCAGATAAAAAAGCAATTGCCCAAGAAGTAAAAGTATTGATAAGCGAAGTTGACCGGGTAGCATCAACCACTACTTTTAATGGTAAAAGTTTATTCGACCGTGGGGAGGCTACCTTCTTGGGTTGATTAAGATCGTCAATTTAATGTCGATCAATTATATGGTAACTGGTTAGCAGAATCAGAACGAATGATTGAAAGCGCCTACGGGTTAAAAGCTGATGGAACAGAATCTCTCAAGATTGTCTTTGATGACGATCCGAACACTAAATTTGCAGCAACCGTCAGTTACAGCACCGCAGACGATGACAGTTTAAGTCGTGCAACAAATCAAACATTAACTATTTTTACCAAAGCGTTTCCAACGGGTCTAAAACCCGATGGTGGTAGTCCACCCAACTATAGTGACCGTACCATAGCTCATGAAATGGTTCATGCAGTCATGGGACGCACCATGGATATGGACTCGTTAAAGACCTGGTTTAAAGAAGGTGCCGCGGAATTAATTCATGGTGCAGACAGCAGTGTTTTAAATCAGATAATTGCTCAAGATGGCGATTCAACAAATCACTTTACCACTACAGACAGAGCAAATTATGCTACAGACAATACCTTTTTTACAGGATGGGATAGCACTGGCAAACATTATTCTCAAGCGTATCTTGCGGTTAGATTTCTACACGAAGACATTGTTGCTAATGGCGGCGAAGGTCTGAAAGATGTAATGAGTTTTCTGAGCAATGAAGATAATTTAGCCGTAGGTGTCAATTTAAATGATGCTATTGTACAACTCAATGCCGACGGCTTAACAAGTTTTACCTCCGACGCCAACCTCCAGGCAGCATTTACCGCGGGAGCCGATGCATTTATTCAAACATTAAACTTTTCAAATGAGGATACTGGTGCTATCGGAGGTTTAGATGTTGACGGCGGCGCTATTAAAACAGCAGAGTCAGTTGTTGATAATAGCAATACTTTCTTATCCTTGAACCCATTGGAAGGTTATAAGAATGTTGAAGTTGCAAGTTCAGGAGTCGTCAACCCTTTGCTAGCCAGCAATTACAGCTTAAAAGTAGGTGCAGAAAGTGATGATGATCTGGAACTAACGTTTTTCAGCGTTGATTCTGATGTATTGGGCCTAAACCAAATAGATATTGAAGTAGATGCAACAGCAGCGATTTCTCTCATTGATAGAGCATTGGGGTATATTTCAGACCAACGGGCCAATATTGGCGCCATCTCAAACCGCCTGGCAAGTACAATTTCTGTAAATGAAAATAACAATCAGATGGCAAATAACAGTCGATCACGAATTAGAGATGCTGATTTTGCTGTAGAAACGTCTAAATTGAGTAAACTGCAAATATTGCAGCAAGCTTCTTCCGCTATGATTGTACAAGCGAATGCAAGTACTGGTAATATATTGACTCTTTTGAGTTAACAGCAATTGTACTAAGTAAATACTCAGGTATTAACTCGACTTTTAATCCAACAAAATTGTTACTTAAATAAGCAACAGGCCCATACAGAGCTTCATCTTTTAAAATTACGACGCCAAAATTGATCCACCCACATTTTATATCCGTTTATAATTAATTTTTATAGAAAATAGTTACCCTTAGGCATATTTATTGCTTTAATATACGACAATAAAAGTTTTTTCATTAGATGCCGTATTTTCGCTGAAATTTAACCACTTGGACTAAATTTTATGTAAGTATCTTTTGATCTTTGGAGATAAGTTATGTTTAGCAATAAAACTGTTTTGATCACCGGTGGCACAGGGTCTTTCGGCAAAAAATATGTCAAAACACTGCTAGAAAGATATTCACCAAAAAAAATCATTATTTATTCCCGTGATGAGCTAAAACAATTTGAAATGCAGCAAGATTACAACCAAGAGTGCATGCGTTACTTTATTGGCGATGTTCGAGATCGAGAACGTCTGACTCAAGCAATGAATGGTGTTGATTTTGTTATTCATGCGGCTGCATTGAAACAAGTACCCGCCGCAGAATACAATCCTATGGAATGTATAAAAACCAATATCCATGGTGCTGAAAATGTAATCTCCGCAGCACTGGCAAATGAAGTTGAAAAAGTTATAGCTCTGTCAACAGATAAAGCTGCCAATCCAATAAATTTATATGGAGCAACAAAATTAGTTTCAGATAAACTTTTTGTTGCCGCCAATAATATATCAGGTGGACATAAAACCACTTTTTCTGTAGTTCGTTACGGCAATGTTGTTGGTTCACGTGGTTCTGTTGTACCCTTTTTTAATAAACTAATTAAAGAAGGTGCCTGTGAAATTCCTGTTACTCATAAAGAAATGACCCGTTTTTGGATCACTCTGCAGCACGGGGTAGATTTTGTTCTAAAGAACTTTGAACGCATGCTGGGTGGTGAAATATTCATTCCTAAAATCCCCTCAATGCGCATCATGGATTTAGCTAAAGCGATGGCACCAGAGATACCTGTAAAAATTATAGGGATCCGTCCCGGTGAAAAATTACACGAAATAATGTGTCCTTCCGACAATTCATACCATACTTATGAATATGATGATCATTTTGTAATTGCTCCTGCAATTACGTTTTCAAGTCGAACTAATGATTTTACCTCAAATAATTTATCTGAAGCTGGTCAAGAGGTTACTCCCGGATTCGAGTATAACTCTTTATCAAATGACCACTTTTTAACGGTCGATGAACTTATTCAATTTAATAAACAGAGTACCTGATGATCCCTTACGGCAGACAACAAATTACACAGCAAGATATTAATGCTGTAGTCGAGACCTTAAAATCAGACTTTTTAACTCAAGGACCAAAAGTTGAAGAGTTTGAAGATAAACTTTGTGAATATGTAAATGCTGAATATTCATGCGTGACTAATAGCGCTACATCCGCATTACATATCGCTTGTTTAGCTTTAAACGTTTCAGATAAATCATTAGTATGGACAACACCAAATACCTTTGTCGCCACAGCAAATTGCGCCAGGTATTGTAATGCAGCTGTCGATTTTGTCGACATAGATAAAAACACCTATAACCTTTGTCCAGTAAAACTAAAACAAAAGTTAACCGAACATAAAAAATTAGGTAAACAATTACCTGATGTTGTTATTCCTGTTCATTTTTCTGGTCAATCCTGCGATATGGAAGCCATTCATCAATTATCTGTTGAATTTGGATTTTCTCTTATTGAAGATGCCTCTCACGCAGTTGGCGCTAAATATAAGAATCAGCATGTTGGTAGTTGCCGCTATAGCGATATAACTATATTTAGTTTTCACCCGGTGAAGCTCATCACCACTGGTGAAGGTGGAGTTGCATTAACTAATGATAAGAAATTATATAAGCGGTTAAAACTCTTTTGTTCTCACGGTGTCACCAGAGACCAAAATATGCAGTTAACACCAAATGAAAATTTATGGTACTACGAACAAATTGACCTCGGCTTAAATTACCGCATGACTGATATTCAAGCTGCACTTGGCATAAGCCAATTATCTCGATTGAAAGAGTCGTTGATAAAACGACATGAAATTGTACAAACCTACAATACTCAATTATCAAACTTACCTATCAAGCTCCCCAGTTTACTCATCGATTGTGAAAGTTCGTGGCATCTATACACTATTCAAATTGATAATATTAATTATGATCGCAATTTGGTTTTTAAACACCTTAGAAATTTAGGTATAGGTGTTAATGTGCACTATATCCCTGTGCATACTCAACCCTATTATCAACAACTGGGCTTTCAATGGGGTGATTTTCCAGTTGCGGAAAATTATGCATCGCAAACAATCAGTTTACCTCTATACCCTCATTTATCAAAACAACAACAACTAGAAGTTATTGATGCGCTAAAAACTGCACTGGAAAGAGGTAAAATATGAATATCGCTGTCATCATAGCCAGAGGAGGCAGCAAACGCATTCCAAGGAAAAATATTAAATTATTTGATGACATACCTATTATTGCGTATTCAATTAAAACAGCCATTAAATCCAAGCTATTTGATCGGGTGATCGTTTCAACTGATGACGATGAAATAGCTCACATTGCTAAACAATATCAGGCAGAAATTCCTTTTATACGTTCAGCTGAATTGGCTGACGACTATGCATCAACCGTCGATGTAATGAGCGATGCGGTAAAACAACTAGATCTAACTCCACAAGACTTGGTTTGCTGCATTTACGCAACAGCACCATTTTTAAAATCTACAGATTTGCAAAAAGGAGCTCAATTACTGGAAGATAAAAATACTGAGGTTGTATTTGCTGCCAGCAGTTATCCATTTCCTGTACAACGAGCAATCACAATAGATGATAATAATAAAGTAACAATGCTTCACCCTGAACACCTAATGACAAGATCACAAGATTTAGAAGAAACCTACCACGATGCCGGACAGTTTTATTTTAGCAGTGCTGAATATTTTCGGAACAAACACCCTCTTTTCAGTGACCAATCAAAAGTAGTACTAATACCAAATTATCGTGTCGTAGACATTGATACAGCACAAGATTGGGTACGAGCTGAATTAATGTTTCAATTACTCAAGCAAGATAAATATGATGAACATAGTTGTTAGAGCTGATGCTTCTACTAACATAGGAGCAGGACACATAATGCGCTGCTTAACGTTAGTGCATTCGTTGAAAAGTGTAAGCTCAGAAAAGAAAATTCAAATAACTTTTATTTGTCATAAACTACCTGAGTACTTAAAACAAAAAATATTAAATGAATCATTTGAACTAATCGAACTAAAAAGAGAATGTGATAACGAGCCCTGGACTCAGGAAAACGATTCGGCCCAGTGCATAAATATTTTATCAAGCTTACCTACTACTGACCTATTGATTCAAGACCATTACCGACTAAATGCTCCGTGGCAAGAATTAATATCCCCATTTATTCAAAAATTATTAGTCATTGATGATCTGGCCAATAGAAAGCATAAAACGGACTATTTATTAGATCAAACTTTTGGAAGGTTACCCGAAGATTACACCCCTTGGGTCGACCAAACCTGCCAATTATTAACTGGTCATTCCTTCATTTTATTACGCAGTGAGTTTAGTAAATTAATATCAACAGCATTTAACAAACGAAACAATACAGACACAATAGAAAATATTTTGATAAGTTTAGGTGGAATGGACGTAAATAACATCTCTGAAAAAGCAATCAAAAGTGTTATCAATTTGCAAAACCCAGCTATGCAAACTGAGCAACAAAAACAAAAAAAGCAATATAAACTAAATTTAGTGATGAGTTCCGCCGCAACACATTTAGATAAAATTAAAAAATTAATTAAACCACATTCATGGATTAGTTTGCACATTGACACAAATGAAATGGCCAAATTAATGCTGGATGCAGACATTGCCATCGGGGCAAGTGGTACTAGTGCCTGGGAACGCTGTAGTTTGGGGCTACCCACTTTATCAATCGTTCTTGCAGACAATCAAAGTTTGGTAAGTGCTAACTTAGCTAAACAAGGAGCTATTATTAATTTAGGCCTTGGCGAAGAGATAACAGTCGAAGGGATAACTACAGAACTAATAGCATTAATCAATGACAAGAATAAATATCATTTAATGAGTGAAAAGTGCTTTAAGTGCTGCGATGGTGAAGGCACTTACAGGGTAAAAAATCAATTATTCAACGTTGAAAATAAATTGCTGAACGTTAGAAATAAAGTACAACTGATCCCTGCAACTATTGATGATCAAGAAAAAACATTCCTCTGGCAATCTAACACCAGCATACGAAGATACTTCAACAATCCTGCAACTCCCACATGGGAGCAGCATTCACAATGGTTCGAAAAAAATCTAACCGACCCAAGCAGTTCCTTATATATGATCCACAGCAATAAATTACCCGTAGGAACTTTAAGGTTAGATAAACAACATAATAATGAATATGAAATATCAATTTTAATAGATCCAACAAAACAAGGCAAAGGGCTCGCTCTTAACGCCCTGAATCAACTTCCTTTTTTAATAAAAAACGGTACATTTATTGCTATAATTCATAAAGATAATATAAGTTCTCAAAATGTATTTAAGAAAGCTGGTTTTTCATCCGTATCAACTACCCGGTATTGTTTGAAGATCAAAGCACATAAAAAAGTTTCTCTTTAACCTCAAGAGGCTTTTAAATGATAAATATGATGGTTTACTAAATGAAAATATTAATGAGTGCCGCTGGCTCTTCTGCCGCAATATCAATTATCAAACACCTGCAAAGTTTAGGTCATAAAGTAATTGGTATTGATGCAAACGAAAATAGTGAAAATCTGGCAAGGTTTCATTGTGATGAGTTCTATCTATCTCCACTTTGCAATGACTCTAACTTTATACCATTTATAAATTCACTGGTTGAAAAGTTTGATCTTTACATTCCGTTTATAGACGAAGAATTACTTAGCCTGACAAACAGTGAAGAATTATTACCCGAAATTATTCCAAGAATCATCCTAAATAATAAAAAAGCGATAGAAAACTGTACAAGTAAAATTAAATTCCAGCATTTCTGTCTTCAAAATAACTTACCTGTCGCGGCAGAAACAACGTCTGTGCCAGCCATATTCAAACCAGAATACGGGCGTGGTGGCAAAGGAATTTTTATCATTGAAGATGAAGAATTAGTCCCTTACTTCCAAAAGAAAACAGGTGTGGTCCAGCAATTAATTTCTGGCTTAGAATACACTGTTGACGTATTAATGGGCCAAAATAATGAATGGCTATTTGCCGTGGCGAGAAAACGGATTGAAACTGCAGGTGTTTCAAGAATAGGTGAAATTGATCAGCATCCAACAGTGCTGAAATTAGCAAAACTATGCACTGAAAAATTTCAATTTAAAGGGCCTATCAACATTCAAATAATACTCGACCAGAATAATGAAGCTCATCTGATTGAAATAAATCCTCGTTTTGCTGGTAGTTTAATTTTTTCCACTTTGGCCGGATTCGATATATTAGACTTAGCAATTAAAGACTGGTTAGGGCAACCATACAATCTGCCCTTAAAAGAAAGTATTATAAATAGAAAATTCGTTCGTTACTGGCAAGAACATATATGTTAATTAAAGAATTAATTAGCCAATTGGCAGGCTTTGATGAAATAATCTTTGATCTTGATAACACATTATTTGATCAAGGAACTTTTGATATTGGCGCATTTGAAGATATTGAATCAGAACTGAAATCACTCAGTGGATCACCTTTGGTAAATTTTGCTGACTTCCTGGCATCTCATAAAAAGAAGATGGGCAATAACTATGGTTATCTCTTTAATGATGCTTTAGCGCAATACCATTTACCGAACCACTACATCAGCCCCATGCTAAGTAAGTATTACAATCACGATGGGCGATATATTAAAATTTCAGATAGCTTAATTCCAAAAATATCAAAACTGTTCGCAGTAAAAAATATATTTATTGTGACAAATGGGCCTACAAAAGTTCAAACAACTAAAGTGACTAAATTAAAACTACAAGCTCTATCAAAAGAAATCATCATTTGTGATCCTAAAAAACCAAATACCTTAAAACCTGAAGATTATGCTTTTAAATTGCTGAACAAAAAACACAATTTACGTAACGTGGTAATGGTTGGGGATTGTTTTGAGACAGATGGGCTATTTGCTAAAAATTCAAATATTCCCTTTATTCAATTTACTTATTTAAAGAACAACAATGAAAATATTTAACAGAATTATCTCAAACGACAGCAAACCCTTTGTTATTGCTGAAATGTCCAATAATCATTTATGTGATTTATCAATTGCAGAAAAAATGATTGAGGTGGCTGCAAATTGTGGTGCAGATGCAATAAAAATACAAACATATACCGCCGATTCATTAACGATTGACTGTAATAAACCTGATTTCATCATTAAAAATCCTTTGTGGCAAGGACGTAGTTATTACGAATTATATAAAGAAATAGCTATGCCCATTGAATGGACTGAACAACTTTTTTCAGTTGCCAAAAAACATAACATTATATTATTCAGCTCCCCTTTTGACGAGCAATCAGTAAAGTTGTTAAATAGCCTGGATTGCCCGGCTTACAAAGTAGCTTCATTTGAAATTCAAGATTTTGCCCTATTGAAAGCAATCGCTCAGACAGGTAAACCCGTCATTTTATCAAGTGGCATTTCAACCTTTGAAGATGTCAAAAAAAGTATCCAATATTTAAGAGAAAATGGCAGTTCCGAAATTGCGGTATTACATTGTATAAGCTCATATCCTGCATCTTTTGAACAGATGAACTTAAGTGCTATTACAAAATTACATGAATTAGATGTCATCGTTGGGTTATCTGATCATAGCCTGTCAAATATCCCTGCAATTTCATCGATCAGTCTTGGCGGCAGAATAATTGAAAAACACTTTATCTTAGACCGTAATCTTGGCGGCCCCGATGCAACATTTTCCATTGAACCTGACGAACTTCGTTCTTTAGTAGAATCATGCTCGAATACATTCAATGCTATAGGAAATCCAAATATACTCGAACAAACTAGTCGTCCAGGCAAAGAACACGGGCGTTCTATTTATATAATAAAAGATGTAAAAGCAGGCGAAAAGTTAACGCCAGATAATATTCGGATCATTCGTCCTGGTTTTGGCTTATCTCCTCAATATTTTCAAGAAATATTAGGAAAAAAATCTTTAACCGATATATCCAGAGGAACGGCATTATCATGGGAGCACGTCAAATGAAAAAAAATGTCTTAGCCATTGTAGCTCATCCAGATGATGAGGCCATAGGGTGCGGAGGAGCATTAATAAAACATCAGCAACAAGGTGATGCAATTACCATTATTTATATGACTGATGGCGTATCTGCTCGTGGCAATAACTCAACAGAAAGTTCCAGTCGTAACAAAATGGCCGATAAAATAGGCCGTTACCTCAACGCTAAGCAACATTTTTTCAATTTTCCCGACAACCAAATGGACCAGACACCTTTACTCAATATTATTAAAAGCATTGAGTCTGTGACCGAAAAAATAGCACCTGATATTATCTATACCCACCATATTTGTGATTTGAACGTAGATCATAGAATAGTGCATCAGGCGGTATTAACTGCATTCCGCCCATTTCCCAACACAAAGCCAGTTGCTATTTACGCCTTCGAAGTTAACTCAAGTACAGAGTGGAATACACCCAATAGCGCTAACGCTTTCATACCGACAAGTTTCATTGATATTTCAAAACAAATAAATAATAAAATTGAACTGCTTGAAATTTATCAAACTGAAATGCATAACTACCCACACTCAAGATCAATAGAGTCGATAGAGGCATTAGCCAAAGTTAGAGGAAGCTCGGTCGGAGTTAGTTTTGCCGAAGCATTTATGTTAATCCGTGAATTAAAATAAATAGAGGCGCTAAAATGAAAGATGTGAAAACAATTTGTCCCGTTTGCAGACATACGGAAAATACTGCATTACTAGCCTTGCACAGCTACCCTATTTACCAGCATCCAATGGCGAATACATCAACGATCCCATTACCACACACCATTGATTTAGAGTATTTAATTTGTGATTCTTGTGCACATGCCTTTCAACGAAGCTACGACAGAGATATTTTAGAAAAAATATACTCATGTCATTACTATACTCCAGCACCGAGCGGTGTAGGTGCAACGTTTAGAAATGACTTTATTCATTTTATTAAACACCAGTCACCTATAAATAAAGACAATGCAAAAATATTTGAAGTTGGTTGCTCAAGTGGAGAAATATTATCAGAACTAAAATCACTTTACCCAAATGCAGAATTTAGCGCCGTTGAGCCAAACGAAGAAACAGCTATTGCCGCACAAAAAAATGGTTTTGAGGTTGCCACCGAGTTTTTTACGACAAAATATTCCCAAACCCTAACGAATAAATTTGATGTTATATATTCACGACATGTCATAGAGCATATATTTGACTTTGAAGACTTTTTTAATGCCACAACTCAAGTTTGTCATAACAAAAGCCAATTAATTCTTGAAACACCAAGCTTAGACTGGGCAACAGAGAATTCATCTACTATGGCATTTCATGTTGAGCATGTTCACGTATTTTCTGAAAGATCCTTAGTTACCCTGGCTCAAAATTATGGCTGGTTCAAAGAGAAAAAATGTATTACCAGTTCAGGTAACCTAATAGTTTCATTCTCCAGAACTGGGAGCAATAAAAACCTACCAACACCGCCTCACAATCAAACGGGGTTACAATCAAGAAATCAGCTGCTATCCAATAAAATTCAAAATATTTGTAAGGATAAACAAGTAATTTTTTGGGGGGCAGGTATAGGCGCTGTAACATTACTAGCCTTATCCAAGTTATACCAATTGGATTAAGTTTTTGGTCTATATTTACCTTACGATATTCTTCTAGTTTTTAATAAAAATGACAAAA